>JAGWYN010000118.1 GCA_018969295.1 Chloroflexota bacterium
ACGTGGTGCTGGGCGTAGGACGGCCAAAGGTCTGGAGGTCACCAAAATCGGCATAAAACGAAGGCTGTTGGGTGCGCACTTCCAGCGTCTCCGGGCGTTTGCTACTCGGAGCCGCCTTGGCAGTATAGATAGCGCCCAGCCACTGGTTCTTCCAACCTTGGCCTTCAATATGGACCATGACCCCATCCATGCTCACGTAGCAATCACCGACAATCGGCTCGGTGACGGCAGGCAGTTGCGGGGCATCGGCCGCCCAGGCCGCAGCTAACGTGGTTTGCTCGTCTGCTGCCACCAACTGCCCCAGCATTTCCGTCTCTTTCCGACATGTATTGGGGCTGACATGGACCAATGTCAATTGCTCCAACATGTGGGCGGCCTTTTCAAAGACAAACTCACTCCCCAGCAACGCAATGAAGGCGCCTAACCCTCTACTTACACCGCCAGCACAAAGGATACTGACCGTGCTGACACACGGCAGTACTTCAGGCTTGACGGGACACTGGACACGACAAGCTCTTTTGGAGCCCTGACCGTGAGGGAGGAGGGGGGAATGTCAAGACACGACAAGCTCCCTGCCCCTCCCGCACAGTCGGGGTTAAGGAGCTTCAGGCAGGTCGTAGCCGCGCCCGTGGATCAGGAGATTGACGACCGAGCCGTAGTCTGTGGTGGCCTGCACACTGTCCATCAGGTCGAATGCGCCGTCCGCATCGTTGGCAGCCCCCGCGACCGAAGCAACCCCGCGATCGCCGAAGGGGTTGTCGCTCTCCGCCAGTGGGTCGGTGTAAACCTCGTCTCGCACGCGGTTGAGGGTGCGGTCATACCAGAAATCTACGGCGTTGTTGTAGCCAGTGGCGCTGTAAAGACAGCTGTCGGTCGGCGCATAGCGGATGTCCGAGCCGCCAGAGGGCACTTCAAAGAAACCGCTGGTTTCGTTCAGCCGTACAAATTGACGTTGTGCGTACGGCTGGAAGCGCACCGCCCCACCCGTGCTCGGGCCGGCCCAGTTGCAGAACATGCCCTCTACAGCGAGGACCGCATCGTCCGGCCGCAGCGTGCTCGTCACCCCAGCCGTGTCGGTGAGGACGTAGCTGTGGCTGCTTGACTGCTGGATGCGTCGGCCAAAGCCGAAATAGGACTCACCGCTTATCGGGCTCAGGTCGTTGACACCGACATTGAAGACGCGGCTGTAGCCGTCACCGTTGCCCGCCTGCCAGGCAAAGGCGTAGGTTCCTGCCAGGTCGGTCGTCAGTGTGCCGCTGACGGTCGCCGTCTCTGTAAAGGCAGCGTTCGGGTCGAAATTGGCGGTGAAGGCGTTGTAGTTGTCCGACCAGCCGGCCAGCGCCAGCCCCTCCGACGTGAAGGCGGCAGCCGCATCAGACACACAGAAGGTTGCCTGGCGCACCTGTACCTTCAGGTCCGTGGCTGAACTGCGGTGGTAGGCCAGCGAGCCGCTGGGCACCGCCGGAGAGGGCGGCGGGCCGCTGCTTGGACAGTGCAGCCCACCCCGGTAGTCGCTGTCCAGGATCTGGTAGGTGAGCAGCCCACGGTAGCGTTCGGTGGGCGCGCTGCTGTCTGGTTCGTGCGCAAGCGTCACCGTGACCCCATAGGTGTGTGCCGCAGAGCCACCGCCCGTCAACGTCTGTTCGTCGGTGCTCAGCACAAGGGCATAGTAGATTGCCTCTTCGGTGCGCGAAAGCGTGGCCTGGCTGAAGACAATCCCCGAACTGCTGTTCATCGCAGCTGTCAAGTCGACGGGGGTGCCGTCGGTCAGCACGGCAGTGCCGCTGAGCGCAGCCTGTGCCACGAGTGCAGCAGCCAGGGTGAGTGCGGCCTCTGACTGCGCCTCGATCCCGCGCATCAGCCCGTTGAGTTGGGCCACCGAACAGGCGTGCCCCGGCGAACCGTAGGTGAGTGTGTAGGCATCTGTCGTCCCTAGCCCCAAGGTCTGCGTGTAGGAAGGGCTGTTGTTGGGGTCAGACCAGAGCTGGGGTTCGTATTCGAGCCAGATCCCCAGGTCGCCGCCGGGCAGCTGACCGCTGCCGCCGCCTGGGTGATTGGCGTAATCGAGCTGAGGCCCGTAGCAGTTGGCTCGTCCGCCGCCAGACCCCTGGACCAAACTGCGAACCGCCGAGGTGATCGGTACTGCTGTGCTTGCCAGCAGCGCAGCACGAATGCGGTCTGCTATCGCACGGTAGGCCGGGAGAAAAGCGTTGGGGGCAGCTCCTGCGACAGCCGGCTGCGGCTGGAGCACGTTGAACGGGGCAGCGACCGCCAGCCCGCTGGGGAAAATTTGCTCTGCTGACCCGGGGGAAGGGGTGGGCGAGACAGGGGTGGGAGAAGCAGGGGGAGCGCTCCCCCCACTGCCTACCAGCGGTAGAAAGACCCCGCCCCCGACAGGGGGCTGGGCAAAGGCCGTTTGCATCGCCACCAAGGTGGCCAGCGCTACAGTGGCTGCAAGGAGAAGGTATCTGGGTCGCACTGTGGGAATTCCTTTCAGATTACTCACTCGAAAAAGACAGATAAATACTTTCCCCACAACCCCAAAAGCCCCGAACAGTCATCGCAGCTGTCGGGATGGATCGCTCTCTAGTTTTGTGGGAGAAGCCCCAGCTTGGAGTATACAGCAGCCTGGCTGCGGATCCACATCTGGGTTCCGTCGCTCAGGATCTCGATCGCTCCATCTTCGTCGGTGCGCAGCACATGCCGTCCGCGCAGTGCCTCCAGCACCGCCGGTGCAGGGTGGCCGTACCGATTGTCGGCACCGACCTGGATCACGGCGATCTGTGGTTGGACGGCAGCGACCAGTGCCGGGCTGGTGCTCTGGTCGCTGCCATGATGGCCGACCTTGAGCACGGTGGCTGCCAGCGGGAGCCCCTGCTGCAGCCAGTGGGTTTCGCTGGCCAGGCCGGCATCCCCGGTCAGCAGCACGCTGAAATTTCCGTAGACCAGTTTTAAGACAAGGGAGCGCTCGTTGTCGGAGAGCGAGCGAGCGCTGTCGGTCGGCGGCCACAGCGCCCACAAGGCCACCCCGTCCCCCAGATCAAGCCAACTTCCGGCGCTCTGGGCGGTGACCACCCCCCCCTGAGCCTGCATGGCCTGGCGCCAGAGAGCACTTTCTGCCCCCTGGTCAGCGCTTTCTACGGCCGCAGCGACGGAAAAACGCTGCGGCACGACAAGCTGGGCGTTCATGTGGTCGCTGTCGGGGTGGGTCAGCAGAGCGAGGTCGAGCGTCCTGTCCCAGAAGGGCAGAATTCTGCCCAGTTCAGCCAGCAGCCGTTGGGGATCGCTGCCGCCGTCGATCAGGATCTTGCGGCCCGACGGGGTCTGAACCAGGATACCATCTCCCTGGCCGATGTCAAGGAAGTGGAGATGCAGGCGGCCGTCCGGCAGGGTATACACGGCAGACCAGGCCAGCGCTGTCCCGACTGCCAGGAGAGCGGCGGCTGGGCGCAGCCCTTTTGTGTGCAGAGCGCTGCCCCAGCGTAGCAGCGCGGAGAGGGCGTTGGCCAGCGGTTGTCGCCAGCGCAACCCGCAGATTGCCGCGTAGGTGGCCACAAGCCCGACCGGGCTCAACCCGTAGAGGGCCAGGCTGGCCCCGGGCCAGCCCGCCAGCCAGGTGACCACCTGTACGGTCCAGGCCAACCCCAGCCAGACCCCCCACAGCGCCGCCGAGGCCAGCAGGGGCAGATGAAGCAGCTCCAAAAGCAGCGCAGCGCTGCCCCAAAGCAGGATCAGCGGTTGGGCTGCCGCGATCGCGACATTGGCCAGCAGGCTGACCAGGCTCAGCCGTTCGAAGGCCCAGACGACCCAGGGCAGCACCAGGATGCTGGCTGCGGCTGTCGTCACCAGCGGCTCGACCACCAGGAGGTGT
>JAGWYN010000057.1 GCA_018969295.1 Chloroflexota bacterium
AGAAACTCCAGCAGCTGGTCGCCCAGCCCGTACTGCTGCATCGACGGCAGCACATTGACCGCCAGCGGCTGGGCGATCGGGCCGGCCGGGTCGTGCAGCGCGGCCACGTCGCGAAAATTGCTCTGCAGCAGCGCCGAGACGTCCACGATGCGCTGCGAATAGATTGCGCCGACCACCTGCCCTTCCCGCTCGAGCGCCAGCTGCCCCTGCGGGTAGCCGGTGATGCGCGACACCAGTTCGTCTGCATGGGCGCGCAGCCCGTCGCTCCAGCAGGCCTCTTCGAGCGCCAGCAGAGCCGGCAGGTCAGCCAGCTCGGCGGTGTGGATCTGGTATGCCCGTTTCTCGAACCCCTCGATCGGGCTTCCGGGCTCCAGGCTGTTGGAGGACTGGCCGCTGCTCTCTGCTGCCCACGTCCGAAACTGGGCAGGGGTGGGAAAAAAGCCTGCGGCAGCCAGCGCGCGGAGTGCCTGATCGGGTGTAACTTCCTGCGGAAGATTCCAGAAAAACTGGCCGGCGCGTTCGCAGGCCCAATGCTGTGTCCGCAAAAACTGTGCCAATGGGTCGCCAGGATAAGGTGAAACTGTCATGGACCCGATCATATCACTTTAAACCTAGATTTCGCACGTTGAAATCGAATAGAAGGGATAAAATTTGCGTCAGGGTCTGGCCGATCCGGCGCGCGAACAGTCCGATCCAGTGGATTGGGTAAAGCAGCGATGTTGGCAAGGCGAGTTCGGCATTGAGCATGATCGACAACACCCAACAACGGGGATGTTGATGATGTTGGCATACCAGTGTTACTCTGGCCAAGCGCAGAAACCATCACCAGAAACCATCACCAGCCAGACTGTAACTCGGAGATGAGACTCTTTTGTGGCAAAATAACCCATGTGAAGATGCTCCTGCAAAGCGTGAATTCGATACTCTGACTTTGCCGCAGATGGGGCGTTTTTACGTAATTTCCCCTATTCGATTTTCAACGTGCGCAATCCAGGCTAAGTACGGAAAGGGGGATTGTTCGATGCGCCAAGATACCGCCAGCCATGCGCGCTGCCTATTCTGGATTGCTTGTTGTCTCTGCACCCTGCTGTCGCCGGCCTCTGTCTTTGCCCGCGTTCCAGCCCTCCCTGTTCGCCAGCCTGCTTCTGGGTTTCAAGGCGAAAACGTCTACGTGCTGGAGGGCCGGTTGGGGGTGATCGAGGACGACAGTTTGAGAGGTTACCGTGATCTTTTTGTCTTTGCCCTGTACACTCGAACCATCGATACTCTGTCTGAACAAGGACAAGCCGGTTGTGCGGTGCTGAAGGAGGTTGAAGAAGAGCGTCTGCTGCGGGTCAACCGGATCCTGGAGTTTTTCTGCAACGAAGCGCTGCAAAAGCTGTTGGCCGCCGCCTATCATGCCTATGCTGAGGGCGTGGTCGCCAGCCAGCGCATTCCGAATCTGCTGACGCTGCTCAACCAGCTGCATGAAGAAGATTGGAAAGAAGCGGCAGAAGAGCTGAACACTGCGGCCGCAAACGCTGAGACAGAGCTTGTGCAGGATCTGGCAAATACAGCGCCGCTTGCGGCAGCCGTCCAGCTGGCGCTGGAACAGACGGCGGGGGAGCTGTTCGTAGATCCGGTGACAGGCATGGTTTTTGTACTGGTGCCGGCAGGCAGGTTTGAGATGGGAAGCACAGAAAAAGAAGTGGATGCTGCGTTGGCCCTGTGCCACGCCAGCTACGGCAACTGTGAGCGTAGCTGGTTTGCAGTTGAGCAGCCGCAGCACACGGTGACCCTGGATGCGTACTGGATCGGGCAGACGGAGGTGACCAACGCCCAGTTTCAGCAGTTTGTGGATGCCGGCGGCTATGCAACGGAGCGCTACTGGAGCGCTGAAGGCTGGCAAGTGCGCAGTGATGAGGGGTGGGAAGGGCCACGTTGCCTGGAGGAAGAAGATCTCAACGCACCCAATCTGCCTGTCGTCTGTGTGAGCTGGTATGAGGCCAAAGCCTACACGCGCTGGCTGAGCGAAGCGAGCGGTGCGGCCATCCGTCTGCCGACCGAGGCGGAGTGGGAGAAGGCAGCGCGTGGCACAGATGGGCGCATCTTTCCGTGGGGAGACGAGTTTGACGGAAGCTGGCTCAATTTCTGCGACGTGAACTGCGAGTATGATTGGAAAGACGAGACCTTCGCCGACGGCTACACCTACACGGCGCCCGTCGGCAGCTATCCGGAAGGCGTCAGCCCCTACGGCGCGCCAGACATGGCCGGCAACGTGTGGGAGTGGGTGAACGACCGGTACGACGGCAGCGACTACAGCGTGTCGCCTGGCAGCAACCTGCAGGGGTTGGCGACGGGCAAGTTCCGTCTGCTGCGGGGCGGGTCGTGGAGCAACATTAGCAGCTTTGTGCGCTCTGCCTTCCGGCTTATCAGCGCCCCCGACGACTGGAGCAGCGTCAACGGTTTCCGTTGTGCCCGCTCGCAGTGATCCTGAACTTTTGTCTTCTGAATTTCTGGAAGGGGGGGGCGAAGTTTCTGGTGGGTCGCGCCGGCGGCAATGCGAATGTGGGAAGGGCTCTATATCCTCTCCTGTGTCAGGCTGGCTATCATGAGGTTCGCGTGTCTCCTCGCATGGTTTATGTAGATTCAAGCAGAGCAGCTTTTGTCGACGGTTTCACAAAGAAGACTTTCACGGCCATGATCGGGGGAGTTCGTAAATCTGCGATCGAAGCTGGCTTGATTGAGCGTGACATGTTCGCTGTGATGCAGGCGCGCCGCCTGGGCTTCTTGGTCGCGCCCTGCGCCGGACAAGGTTACGCCAGTTTTGGCGTTTTGGGGACACAGATTCAGCCACAAGGGCCAAACAGGGATATCCTCACCAGCGGTTGGAACCATCACTTCACAGAGCGGGCTGCGGGCTATTTTTAGATTTTGGGGAAGGGTGTTATATTTTTGGGAAAATAGAGTATGGGGAGCTCGGGGGAGCCGGGCTGAGAGGGTGACCTTTTTGTCACTGACCCAATCAACCTGATCTGGGTAATGCCAGCGGAGGGAAACATTCGATACAGCGTGCTCTGACTGTTTTTCTCGGCTGGCTTTACCCAAAGAGGGTAAAGCCTTTTTGTTTGCAAGGAGAGAAGAATGGTCCATCTGGCGAAGTGGGGGAGGGGGAGCTGCCTGTTCTTCAAGGCGGTCGCTCTGGGGTGTCTGCTTGCGGTGTTGGTTGCCGGGTGTCAGGCCGTTGGCGTGCCTGCGCAAGAGGCAGGCAGCGAACCGGCGACGCTGGTGCTGGCGACGCACGATTCGTTTGCGGTCAGCGAGGAGGTGTTGGCTGCGTTCGAGGCTGCAAACAATGTCCAGGTTCAGGTGCTTATGCTGGGCGACGCCGGTGAGGCGCTCAACAAAATTCTTCTGAGCAAAGAGGCGCCGCTGGCGGATCTGTTTTTTGGGGTGGACAACACATTGTTGAGCCGGGCGTTGGCTGCGGAGGTGTTTGTCCCCTACGCATCGCCGCTGCTGGCTCAGATCCCAGACGAGCTCAAAATGGACCCGCAGAACCGGCTGCTGCCGGTCGACTATGGGTTTGTCAACTTGAACGCAGACCGCGAGTGGTTTGCTGCTGCCGGTCTGCCGTTGCCGCAGACGCTTGCGGATCTGACGGAGCCTGCCTACCGCGGGTTGTTGGTGGTCTCCAACCCAGCCACCTCGTCGCCTGGTCTGGCTTTTTTGCTGGCGACGATCGGGACTTTGGGGGAGGAGGGCTCTCTTGAGTTCTGGCAGGCGCTTCAGGAGAACGACCTGTTGGTCACCGACGGGTGGAGCGACGCTTATTTCAGCCATTTCACTGTGGGCTCTGGCGGCAGCGGTGACCGCCCGCTGGTCTTGAGCTATTCGACCAGCCCTCCGGCCGATGTGGTTTATGCCGCCGACGGACGCAGCGAGCCAGCCAGCGTCAATCTTTTTTTGCCGGGCAGCGCGTTTCGCCAGGTGGAATTTGTCGGCCTGCTCGCCGGCGCGGCACAGCCCGAGCTGGCGAAAAAATGGATTGATTTCATGTTGGATCTGGAGTTTCAGTCCGAGATCCCGCTGCAGATGTTTGTCTACCCGGCCAATCCGAAGGCAGTGTTGCCGGAGCTGTTTGTGCAGTTTGCCCAGAGGCCCCCCGACCCTGTTGTGGTGGAGCCTGCTGCGATCGAGGCCCATCGTGAGCGTTGGGTGCAGGCCTGGGTAGAGCGGATGGCGCGTTGAGCGCGGTGTGGAGGTGAAAAGGGGGGGGCTGGCAGCGCTGTACATGCTGCCGATTCTGTTTTTGGGGGGCTTCTACCTCTATCCATTGGTGTCGCTTCTGCGTATCAGCTTCAGTGCGCCCGACGCGCTGCAGGCTGTTGCGGCGTTGAATTCGCCGGGGATCTGGCGTCTGCTCTGGTTTACAGCCTGGCAGGCGCTGTTTTCGACAGCGCTGACCGTGCTGGTCGGATTGCCGCTGGCGGCGCTTTTGGGGCGGTTTGCCTTTCCGGGGCGCAGCTTGCTGAGTGCGCTGCTCACGGTGCCTTTTGTGATGCCTGCGGTGGTGGTGGCGCCGGCGTTTCTGGCTCTGGTCGGGGACGAGGGGCTGGTGACCGGCTGGCTGCAGGCCCGCTGGCAGCTGCCGCGGCTCGAGCAGACGCTGGGGCTGATTCTGTGGGTCCATGTCTTTTACAATGTGGCCATTGTGATCCGGACGGTGGGGGGGTTCTGGTCTACGTTGCCGGCCAGTCTGGCAGAGGCGGCAGCGGTGTTGGGGGCACGTCCAGGGCAGGTGCTGTGGACGGTCACCTTGCCGCTGCTGGCGCCGAGCGTGTTGGCGGCCAGCCTGCTGGTCTTCTTGTTCTGTTTCACCAGCTTTGGGGTGATCCTGATTTTGGGGGGACCCCGGTATGCCACGCTGGAAGTCGAAATCTATCGCCAGACAGTCCACTATTTCAACCTGCCGTTGGCTGCGCTGTTGAGCCTGGTGCAGTTGTTTTTTACATTTTCGGTGATGGTGCTCTACACCCGGCTGCAGGCTCGGTTGAGCCGTTCGCTGCGTCGGCAGCGTGCCCGGCTGCGTCCTCCGGCCGGGCTTTGGGAGTGGTTGGCGGTGGCGGCTGCGCTGCTGGCCACCTGTGTGGGGGTGTTTGCGCCGCTGCTGGCGCTGGCGGTGCGCAGCTTTACCCTGGGCGATCCGGGGGGGACGTGGGCCTACTATGAGGCGTTGGGGCAGAACCTGCGCCAGAGCGCGTTTTTTGTGCCGCCGGTCGTTGCCATTCGCAATTCGCTGCTGTACGCGCTGTTGACGCTGGCGATCAGCCTGCCGTTGGGGGGGATTGCGGCGTCCATGCTGGCGCGGCCGCGCGCGCGCTGGGCTGCGGTGCTGGAGCCGCTTCTGCTGCTGCCTTTGGGCACTTCTGCCGTCACATTGGGTTTTGGCTACATCGTGGCGATGGGCCCGCTGCGGGCCTGGCCCTGGCTGGCGCCGGTCGCCCATTCGTTGATCGCCCTGCCCTTTGTCGTGCGTGCGCTGCTCCCGGCGCTGCGTGCGCTGGACCAGCGGCTGCGGGAAGCGGCGGCGACGTTGGGGGCCAGCCCTTGGCGCCGTTGGTGGACGATCGATGCCCCGCTTCTGGCGCGGGCGCTGCTGGTCGGCGCCGCCTTTGCTTTTGCGATCAGCCTGGGGGAGTTTGGCGCTACGCTGCTGATTGCCCGCCCGGACTGGCCGACGATGCCGATGGTCATCTACCAGGCATTCAGCCGGCCCGGGCTGCTCAACTATGGGCAGGGGCTGGCGATGAGCACGCTGTTGATGGGGGTGACAGCAGCGTCGGCGCTGTTGATCGAGCGGCTGCGGCTGCCTGGGGAGGAAGAGTTTTGATGCTCGAACTGCGTTCCATTCACAAAAGCTTTGTGGCAGGGCATGCGGTCTTGCGTGGGGTCTCGCTGTCGACAGCGGCAGAGGAGATCGTCTGTCTGTTGGGGCCCAGCGGCTGCGGCAAAAGCACGCTGCTGCGCATCATCGCCGGGTTGGAACAGGCGGACCGCGGGCAGGTGCTGCTGGGGGGGAGAGAAGTAAACAGCCATCCTGCGCATCAACGCAGGATTGGGCTGATGTTTCAAGACTACGCGCTCTTTCCCCACTTGACCGTGGCCGGCAACATCGCCTATGGGCTGCGCATGCAACGCGTGCCGGCGGCTCAGCAGCGGGCGCGGGTGGCCGAACTGCTGGCGCTGGTCGAGTTGAGAGGATATGAAGGGCGAGCGGTCGATGCGTTGAGCGGCGGCGAACAGCAGCGGGTGGCCCTGGCGCGCACGCTGGCCCCGAACCCGGCGCTGCTGCTTTTGGATGAGCCGGTCGCCAATCTGGACCGTCAGCTGCGCGAGGAGCTGGCTGGCACGCTGCGGCGGGTCTTGAAACAGCTGCGGGCGACGGCACTCTTTGTCACACATGACCAGGAGGAGGCCTTTGCGCTGGCCGATCGGGTCGCTGTGATGCGGGCCGGCAGTATCGAGCAGATCGACACCCCGGCTGCGCTCTATCAGCGGCCGGCCAACACCTTTGTGGCCCGGTTTTTGGGCTTTCAGAACCTGCTGCCGGTCCGCCAGGACCCGTTGGAACGCGGCCTGCTGCAGACGCCGGCCGGGCAGTTTCGTCTCTGCGCTGACAGCGTGGCAGGACAGCGGCTGCTGATCCCGCCCGATGCGGCGAGGTTGGCAGACGAGCCGCCCAGCCCCCACGCTGTGCGCTGGGTGGGGCGGGTGGTGGCCAGCACCTTTCGGGGCAGTCTGGTGCGGGTGGAACTGCTGCCGGCGGCGGGTGGGGATCAGCCGCTCTGCTTTGAGCTGCGTTCGGCAGGGAGTGTGTGGCCAGCGGGCACAGAGCTGGCACTCTGGCTGGACCAGACGCGGCTGCGGTTGGTGGCGGAATCCTGACGCGTGTGGCCGCAAAAGGCGGCTGCCCGGAAACCGCTATTCGACTGGGGTGAGCAGGGTATATTCGCTGCTGTTGGCTGGGGTCCAACCGCGTATCCCGTCTTCGGTTTCGACATACCACCAAACAATTGTGTCGCTCTCTCCGGCCAGCCATGTGGGCCCGCCCAAGAGGGTGGCTTCTGCGCCATATCCCAGCGTTCCGACGGGTTCGCCCCGTTCCGGGTCTGGCTGCGTGAGGATTTCGGTGCTGTAGTTCGGGTTGGAGCGCACCCGCATGGAGACTTTCAGCCGGTTGTCGGCGTTTATGCTGACCGCCAGGCCATCGGTTTGGGGGCTCAGCGCAGCCGCAGGGATTCCGTTCTGGGCTGCTGCCGGGGCTGCTGCCGGGGCTGTTGCCGGGGCTGCTGCCGGGGCTGTTGCCACAGTCGTCTCTGTGGGGGAGGGGACCGCAGGGCCCCCCATGCGGTTGAGCACCCCTATCAACAACAGCAGCCCCAGCAGAGCCCCGTAGCCGGCAGCGAGGTGCCAGAGTCGGTAGAGCCGTCTGGGCGAAAAAGTGGGTTCGGGGTTGTGGTGCTCGACCTGTTCGGTGTTGATGACGTTGGCTTCCAGGACGCGCAGTTCGGAGGCCATGCCGTTGCTGCCGAGGTAGTTGGACTGGACCACCTCTCGGGCACGTTTGTAGATGTCACTCTGGAGCGATTCGAGAGAGCGGTCGCGGTCATAATAGAGGAGCTCTGCATAGAGCATGCGCTGCTGCGGGTCGAGTGCGACCACCAGTGCGGCGATCGCTTCGGAGCGGTCGAAAATTTCGTAGAGATGGGCTGTGGTGGGGGGCTCCACCTTTACACGGGGGGTGCTTTTGGGTTCAGCGGCGGAGAAAAAATTGGTCATAGTTGGATCAGTAGGCTCCAAGTTCGATCAGGCGTTCGTCGCTGATCCCAAAATGATGGGCAATTTCGTGTAGTACCGTCCTGCGAATTTGGGTGCGGATGGCGGTTTCGTCGAGTGGGCAGTACTGCAGGATCGGGCCGCGAAAGAGGGTGATTTTGTCCGGGGAGATCAGGGTATAGTGGGAGGAGCGTTTGGTGAGCGGGACCCCTTCGTACAGGCCCAGGAGTGTGCTGCCCGGGGAGAGCTTGACCCGCTCCATATGTCGGCGGCTGGGCCACTCTTCGACGGTGACGACCAGGTTGTCGACGACCTGCCAGAGGGTTTCTGGGATCTCCTCGATGGCTTCTGCGACCAGCTCTTCAAAGCGGCGGCGTGAAAGATAGAAGGGGGGCTGTTCCAGTGTCAAGGTTGGCTCCTCACTCTTGAACACAGAAGATCTTGGTGCCCTCGGGGTCGCTGTCGGTGTGCACGGTGTAGGTTGTGTCGGGGCCGGCGAGCACGATGCGGTAGCCTGGGGTGATCACAGCGGCGTAGAGCATGCCGGGCTGCGGGCAGCCGAGCGCGGTGTCGGGCCACTGGACGGGTTCTACGGAGAGCACGCGCAGCAGGTTGGGCGCCAGATTTTGCTCGGCTGCCGCCAACTGGAGGGCGGCCTGGAGCAGGGCTGCCGGGGCCGGCTGCTCTGTGCTGGGGGAGGGCGGCTGCACTGGCTGGCAGGCGGCCAGGAGGCCGAGCGCCAGCAGCAGTGCGGGCAGGCGTGGCTTGGTCATGCAGCCAGTGTGAGCAACATCTGTTGCAGCACCACCAACGCAAAAAAGACGACGATCATGGAAATGTCGATCATCCCGCCCAGGGGGGGGATCAGCCGCCGAACAGGATCCAGCACAGGTTCGGTCAGCTGGTACAGAAACTGCATGATCGGGTGGTAGGGGTCCAGATTGGGGATCCAGCTGGCCAGGGCGCGAGCCAGCAGGACATAGCTGTAGATTTGCAGAACGGCCGCTAGGATTTCAAAGAGTGCGTTCATGTTCTTCCTTGGTTTCGCTCAGGCTGCCCAACTCCTGGCTGCGCCGGTAGGCAGCGAAGATGGCGTCGTCGAGGGTGGCTCGGATATTGGCTTTTTCCAGCGTGTACAGGCCGGCTGCGGTGGTTCCTCCTGGGCTGGTCACCTGGTTTTTGAGCTCGGCTGGGTGGCGGCCGCTGGCGCGCAGCAGGGCGACGGTGCCGTCGATGGTTTGGAGCACCATTTTTTCTGCATCGCGGCGGGCAAAGCCCATGTGCACCCCGGCGTCGGTCAGGGCTTCGATCAGCAGCAGGACAAAGGCTGGACCAGAGCCACTCAGCCCGGTGGCCATGTCGAGGAAGCCTTCTTCGTCCACCTGCAGCTGCTCGCCCATCGCCCCCAGGAGGCTGGCGGTTTGTGCAAGCTGGTGCGCAGAGACGGTGTCGGTGGCCTTCCAGGCGGTCATTCCCCGGCCAAGCTGGGCTGGGGTGTTGGGCATGGCGCGCACGATGCGCTCGTGGTGCAGTTTGCTCTGCAAGGTGCGGATGCGCGTGCCGGCCAGGATGCTGAGCAGCAGGGCATCTGGGGGCAGCTGGCCGGACAGATCCTTCCCGACCTTGGCCAGCGACTGTGGTTTGATGCTCAGCACGACGATGGCGGCCTCGTGTACCGCTGCGCGGTTGTCTGGGGTGACTGGGATCTGGTAGGTGCTCTGGAGCCAGTCGAGTCGTTCCTGGAACGGGTCGCTGGCGTGCAGAGAGTCGGGTGTGGTCAACCCCTGGCTGAGCAGCCCTTTGATCATGGCTTCGCCCATCACGCCGCTGCCGACGAAGGCAATTTTGGTTCCCTGGAGCGGTGCGCTCATGGTGTTCTGGCTCCAAAGAGGGCAGAACCGACGCGCACCAGCGTCGCACCTTCTTCGATGGCAATTTCAAAATCGTTGGTCATGCCCATGGACAGTTCGCTCCAGTCTGACTGTGGGTAGCGGGTGGCCAGCTCGTCGCGCAGCTGGCGCAAGGCCCGGAAAAAGGGGCGGGTGCTCTCGGGGTCGTCGCTGTAGGGGGCCAGGGTCATCAACCCGTGGATCTGAAGGCCGGGCAGGGCGAGCAGCGCTGCGCTCTCTGTGCGCAGTTCGTCGGGGCTGAAGCCATGTTTGCTGCTTTCGCCGCTGACATTCACCTCCAGCAGCACATCGAGCCGCTGGCCGGCAGCGACGGCGTCGTGGCTCAGCCGCTGGGCGACTTTGGTCCGGTCGACCGAGTGTATGAGGGTGAAGGGGCCGACCGCCTCACGCGTCTTGCGGCTCTGGAGGGTGCCGATCAGGTGCCAGCGGAGGGGGGGGAGCTGACGGTCGCGCGCGGCTTCGATCTTGGCCCAGAGCTCTTCCAGACGGCTCTCTCCAAAATCTACCTGGCCGGCAGCCAATGCTGCCACGATGTCTTCCAGCGGGTAGGTTTTGCTGACCGCCACCAGCTGGATTTCTGTGGGAGAACGGCCTGCCCGGTGGGCTGCCGCTGCAATCCGTCGGCGAACCTCTTCCAAATTAGCGACGATCTGTGCATTGCGTTCTGGCATCATGGTTCCAGATTTTACCAGCGAACTGCCCGCCGGGCAAACCGTTCAAAGCGGTTTGCCGCGCGGCAGGTCAGCAGCTGCGCTGGTTGCCGACGATGGGCAGGAAGAGCTGCATCGCTGCTAGGGGGGCTGTGCCGGGTTCCCCCCCCGCGGCGGGCACAAACAGTTCGACCGGTTCGCTCCAGAGGCCTGGGTAGCGTTGGTTGGGAGAGAGGCCGGTGCCTGTGGGCTGTTCGGCGAGCGGCTGGACCCGGAAGCGGTAGGTGCTGCCCGGGCAGGGGGCTGTAAAGCCTGTGCTCTCTTCCTCCGTCTCCTCAAGGAGGTCGATCCAGCGTTGGTTGTTGTCGTGCCAGTACTGGACGTCGTAGCGCAGACGGTGTGTGCCGCCGGCCAGGGGAATATCGGGGCCAAGGCTGCCTGTCCAGCGGAGGCTGATGGCTGCGCTGTGGGTCACGGGGAGGCTGGCGGTGAGGGTGGCCGTGGGGGCCTGAACCAGGCTGAGCGCGTCCAGAAATCCATGGTTGCCATGCCAGCGGAAGGGGCTGTGGATGCGGGCAAAGACAGTGAGGGTCGGTCCCTTTGCGGTGGCGGCGAGCCGTAGATTTTGCCAGCCATAGCGGGTGACGCCGTCAGCCTGCACGAAGTTGCGGCGATTTTCGACCCACTCGACGGTCGGCGCGGTTGGGTCGGTGCCGCCGGTCGGGTCTATACCGAGCAACTTGGCCATATAATAGCCTGCGGGGCAGTCGTTGCGTGGGGAGGTGTTGCTGCCTCCGCAGAGGGTGAGCATCCAGCCGCTGAGGCTGTAGGCGGTGCCGCTGACGACCTCCACCTGCTGGTACAGGCTGGCGTCGAAAGGTTTGCCCGGTTCAGGGCTCCATTCGATGTCGCGTGCCTGCATCAGCACGCTGTCTTCGCCCGAGATGCGCTCGACGTGGGCCGAGCCGTCGCAGCTCTCGGCGAAATAGATGCGCGCGCTGTCGACGACGGGCTGGCTGCCGGTGTAGGTCAGGAACCAGTGGTTGGGGATCCGGTTGGGGCGGTCGACCCACAGATCATCTGGCACCTCCCCGTCGTAGTAGCCGGTGCTTTTGCATTCGAAGTCGCCGGCCAGCAGCCGTTCGGGCAGAGCAGGGGGGACGGTGGCGCTGCCGGTCGGCACGATCGGTTCGCTGGCAAAGGTGGTCTGGGCGAGGGCCAGCAGCAGCAGGGCCAGCAGCAGGGCCAGCAGGGGGGATGAGCAGAGGCGGGGATGCATAGGACCTCCTGGGGAGCGGGTGGTTCAGGGGCGGCGGGCCATCAGCCCGGTGTTTTCCATCGTCATGACCAGTTCGCCCTGCTGGTTGGTGACCTCGGTGCGCAGCTTGACTGCTCCGCGGTCGGGCTTGCTTTGGGAGGGACGGGTTTCCAGCACGACGACCTGGGCGGTGATCGTGTCGCCTGGCCGCACTGGGCGCAGCCAGCGGATCTGGTCGACGCCGGGCGAGCCCAGGCTGGCGGCCCGGCTCAGGTACTGTTCGACCAGCAGCCGCATGGTCATGGAGCAGATATGCCAGCCGCTGGCGATGAGGCCACCAAAAATAGAGTGGCTGGCCGCCTCTGGGTCGATGTGGAAGGGCTGGGGGTCAAACTCGCGGGCAAACGCGACGATCTCTTCAGCGGTCACGGTGCGGCTGCCCAGCTGCAAGACAGCTCCTGGCTCGACATTTTCAAAATAGTATTCGATGGTCGCCATCGGGTATTCCTCCGACCGGTCTTTGGTCTGCGTTTGTCAACCATTCGGGCGCTCCTGGCCAAAGTTTGGACAGGTTGCCACCCTTCCTCGTTTGATTATAATAGATTGGCGGGAATCGATCCAGACGAAATCAAAGAACGGGGGGGAAACGGATGGGCTTTCTGACCAAGACGCGCGGCCGTTCTGCGCTTGTGCTCGGTGGGATGACGGTTTTGTTGGGCGTGCTGTTGGTATTTTCTTCTGTGGCTGTCATGTTTTCGCCGATGATTTTTGATGCTCCTGGCTCTACAGAAAACCCAACAGCCTGGCGTATATTTTTTGCGGTGGTCGGCGTTCCTGTGGTGACCTTGCTGGCGATCGTGTTGAGCTGGGTCGCCTTTTTTTTGCAGCATTACCAGGTTGCGCTGTGGATTTCTCTCGTGCCTGTGCTCTATGTGGTGATTGCCCTGCTGCTTATGGGGTTTTCCTGAGCCGCTGGCAGGGAGGCGTTGCCGCGTCTCCCTGCCGACAGCTGGGGGGGCTTTGTGGAAGAGGATCGCCCTGAAGGGCCGGCCAGCGGTGCGGCCCTCAGGCCGGGCTGGTCACCCAAAAAACGCCCTCCATGCCGCCAGCCAGAACCCCCTCTGGGGTTTCGAGGAGGGCGAGTGCAGGAGGGAAATCGAGCGGCTGCCAGCGGAGGCCGTCATCCGAGCGCCACAGCTGGTCTGTGTCGCTGAGCAGCCAGCCGTCGGGCCGGGCGAGCAGGGCGTTGACGACCTGCGGCGCGTCTGCGACGGGGGTGAAGGAGTTGCCGCCGTCGTTGGAGCGCCAGAGCCCGGCGCCCTCGGTGCCAGCCAGGAGTGTGCCGCCGCTGTGAAAGTCAGCGGCAGCAGCCAGGGCCAGGATGGGGGCTGCTGTGGCAGCCACCTGTTTCCAGCCGCGGCCCCCATTGGGGGAGCGGTAGATGGCGGTGGCGGTGCCGGCGAAGACGACCTCGACGGGCGGCCACATCCCAGAAGGTTGACGGGGAGCCCAGGCCAGCGAAATGACCTCAAAATCGTAGAGCCCAAAGTTGCAGACACTCCAGTGCTGGCCGTGGTTGGTGCTGCGCAAAATTCCGCCTCCCGAGGAGCCTGCCAGCAGAATGCCGTTGTGCAGGTTGTCGGGGTGCGGAGCCAGACAGACGACCGGAGCGTTGCTCCCATCCATCCAACTGGCCTGCCAGCTGTTGTCGGCGGTGGTATAGGCCACCCCGTGGGTCCCCCCTCCGACCAGCAGGCGGTCGCCGTCATGGCAGCAGCAAGAAGGCTGGGCATCCGGCTGGGGAATGGAGAGCAGGGTTCCCTGCTGGATTTGAAAGAGCCCTTCTGGGCCCAGGGCCCAGAGGGCCCCTTGGTGTTGGGTCAAAGAAAGTATTACTGGCATGGGTGTTTAGGGTGTGAGGCTCTGTTGCGGCTTGCGATGGTAGACGATGGCGTCGGTGCTCAACGCCATGGTGGCGCCGCTCACGGCAGATTGCAGCACCGCAGCGAGCACATCGGCGGCGTCCAGCAGTCCGCTGCTCTGGGCGTCGACGATCCTGTTTTGCAGCACATCGAAGGCGGCGGGTGCGCCGCGCTCGATGATCTGCTGGATCGGCAGGGCGGGTGCGGCGATTCCAGCGTTGACCAGAATCTGGCGTTGTGGTGCGGCCAGGGCCCGGCCCAGCACCTCCAGCCCGGTTTGGATATCGGTTTCGGTTTCAGCGGCGGCGGCGTGGGCAAGAGCGGGCCGGCAGTGGAGCAGGGCTGCCCCGCCGCCGGCGACCACGCCCCCGCGCTGCACGGCGGAGAGAACCTTCCAGGCTCGTTCGGCCTGGGCGCGGCGCAGGTCGCGGGCGGCCTGGTGATAGGCGCCAATTTTGAGAACCCCGATTCCGCCGGTCAAGGCGGCCAGGCGTTTGGTCAGCAGCGGGCGTTCCTCTTCGTCGTAGGCCATGCTGGCCAGACGCCGGCTGAGGTCGGCAATCTGCTCCTGGACGAGCTCGCGGCGGCTGCTGTCCATCGTGACCACCAGGTTTTTATCGCCAAACTCGACACGTTGGGCGCGACCGATATCGTCTGGCTGTGCCGAACGGGCGGTCCGTTCGCCGATCTCTCCGAGCACGGATGCGCCGGTCATTGCGGCCAGATCCAGGAGGGCAAAGCGGCGTTCGTCGCCGACCGCCTTGGGTTTGACGCCCAGGATTGCCAGCTTGCGTTTGTCGGCGGGCTGCATATGGTTGGCGACCAACAGGTTGAGCGCCGGGCCGGTGATGTCGGGTGCCACGACCAGCAGGGCTTTGTGGCCGCCACCGACAGCGGCTTCGAGCAGCGCCAGCGCCTGTTCGGCTTCTTGGAGCGGCTTGTCGAGCAGCGCGACGCCGGGGGTGGTGAGCACGGTGCGTTTGCGTTCTGGCTCCGAATAGAAATACATGCTGTTGATCTCAGCGCTGTAGTGTGCTCCACCCAGGTACTGACGTTCCAGATAGGGGGCGACGTAGGACTCGATCTGCAGATGGCCGTTGGCGCCGAGCAGATAGCTCAGTTCGCCCAGCACTGCGGCCAGGTCGTCGTCCTGCATCACGGTGCGGGCGGCTGCGGCCAGGCTGCGTTCGCCGGTGATGGGCTGCGCCTGGCTGCGCAGCGCGGCCAGCGCAATTACAGCGCCGCGGCGGATCCCTTCGATCATGCGCATGGCATTGGCCCCGGCGCTGACCTGCCGCAGCCCTTCTTCGACCAGTGCCCGCATCAGCAGGAGCGCTGTGGTGCCGCCGTCGCCGACCTGCTGCTCAAGCCGCCAGACTGCGCCGCGCGCCAGCATGGCGCCGACATCGAGTTCAGGGCGCAGGCTGATCATGCGGCGCAGGGTGGTCGCCGCGTCGCCGATGACCTCGACTTTGCGGCGGGTGCTGTCGTAGCTCAGCACAGAGCCCCCGCTCGGTCCGAGCGAGGGGGCCAGCATCTCTGCCAGTGCGGTGATGCCAGCGTAAAAGTACTTGCTGGCGTCTGGCTGAAAGGCAATTCCAGGACGAGTGACACGATTCAACGAGGTAGACGAGTATTTCGTTTTGTTCATCAGCAGCCGGAA
This sequence comes from Chloroflexota bacterium, assembly GCA_018969295.1. GTDB lineage: Bacteria > Chloroflexota > Anaerolineae > Caldilineales > Caldilineaceae > Caldilinea. Next base: position 15,222 of record JAGWYN010000057.1, read on the forward strand.
CAGGCTTTCTTCGTTCGTTCAAAAATCTTGTCGTTGGTGAATCCTGCACTACTATAGCGCAGACGCTCTCTTTCGTCAAACCGCCTGAAATGCTCGACGGCCTGAAGGGAGTTCCTTCCCAGGTGCTGCTCGGGGGAAACTGGCCGCAGGGGCGCGGCAGGTTCAGCCTGCTGCGCTGCGCACCTGCGATTCCTGTGTTGGACGACGTTGTGTCTGCTGTCTTTGGAGGGCGGCTTTGCCGAAGAGCAGGGCTGCTTCGTCGTCGCTGGGGGGGTGGTTCAGTCCTGCCCGCACATCGCGGTAGTAGCGTTCGAGCGGCAGCTGGCGGGTCAGCCCGGCGCCGCCCGCGGCGCGCAGGCAGTGGTCGACGGCGGTCAGCGCGTGGTTGGTGGCTGTGACCTTGGCGGCTGCCAGCCACGGGGTCAGTTCGCGGCGGCGGTCGGGGCAGGCCATCCACTGTTCGGCGCTGTAGTAGACCTGGCTGCGGGCGCTGTGCAGCAGCAAGGCGGCCTGGCCCAGATGGCGCTGCACGCTCTCCAGTTCGGCGATCGGGCGCCCCAGAGCAGTGGGCACCCGTTCAAGGGCATACCTGGCGGCCGACTCTAAGGCGGCGGCGGCGACGCCCAGATAGACGGCGCTCAGCCCCAACGTAAACCAGGCGTTGCCGGCCCCCCCCTTGGCCTGGCCAGAGCGTCCGATCAGATGGCTGGCGGGCACCTCGACCCCGCGCAGCGCCACGGTGTGGCTGCCCGTCGTGCGCATTCCGACCGCATCCCACTCTTGTTCGACCTGAAAATGGTCGTCGACCTCCACCAAAAAGCGTCCGACTTCGCCGCTGCCGTCCTCGAGGGCGGCGGCGAGGATGGCATAGTCCAGCTCGGGGAAGAGGCTGGCAAAGCTTTTGCAGCCGTCGATCACCCAGCCGGCCAGGCTTCCGTCGGCTCGAGAGCAGGGGCGGGCTGTGGTCTGGGGGCGCCCGCCGCGGCTCGGGCTGCCCAGCGCCGGCTCGCTGGCCAGGGCGTTGACCAGGGCACCCCGCTCGACCGCAGCGCGGCAAAGGCTGGCAAAGAGCTCGGGGGGCCATTCGTCGCTTTCGGCAGCGCTGCCGATCGTCTGCAGATGCATCACAAAACTGAGCGCGGTGCTGCCGTCCCCGTGCGCCAGCGCTTCGGTGACGCGCACGGTGTCGAGCAGGGTGCCACCCCAGCCACCCAGCCTGCTGGGAACGGGCAGGGCTGGCAGGCCGGCTGCCCGAATGTCCGCAAAATTGGCATGTGGGAAAGCGCCCGTGCGGTCCTGTTCGCCGGCGCGCTGGGCGAAGGTGGTGGCGAGCTCGGCGGCGATGGCCAGCCAGCTGTGCAGCTGTGCGGTCGTTGGAGAGTCCATAGGATTGATTTCCGTGTTTTGTCGCAAAGTGGGTTGAACCTGTCCCGGCAACCGGGTTCAAGCATAGCGCAGGGGAGCAGAGTGGGCAAAATTGTCTGTTCCGGCGGAGAAAGCTGCGGCTGTATCCTGTCGAGTTGAGGGTTTGGTTCTTTCGGTGGTAGCATGGCGCTGGACATCTTTTGGCTGGACGCCATGCGGCTTTTCAGAGAGGGAAACGCTTTTCATGTCTGAACGAACCACAGCGGTGCCTGCTCCGTATCCTGCGCGGATTGCCGCCCGTCTGCGGCTGGCTGAGGGGCATGTGGCAGCCACCGTGCAGCTGCTGGACGAGGGGAATACGCTCCCTTTCATCGCCCGTTACCGCAAAGAAAGGACGGGCGGGCTGGACGAAGAAGAGATTCGTTCGATCGAGCAGTGGCTGGCCTCGCTGCGCAGCCTGGACGAACGGCGTGCGACCGTCCTGGCTGCGATCGGGGAGCAGGGGAAATTGACAGCCGAGCTGGAGGCGAAGCTGTTGGCGGCGGAAACGTTGACTGCGCTGGAAGATCTCTACCAGCCGTACCGTCCCAAACGGCGCACACGGGCCAGCCTGGCCCGTGAACGTGGGCTGCAGCCTCTGGCGGAGCGGATCCTGGCCCAGCTGCGCGAGCGGGCTCTTCCAGCGGAGGTGGCGCGGGCTTTTTTGAACGAGGCGGTGCCGACGGTCGAAGATGCGTTGGCTGGCGCCCGCGACATTGTCGCCGAGACGATCAGCGACCACGCCGAAGTGCGTCGCCAGACACGCGAGAAGGCGCTGCGCTTTGCCACCCTTGTGGTGCAGCGGGTCGAGGGCAGTGTCGACGAGAAGGGGCTCTACGCGCTTTACTACGATTTTCAGAGCCGGGTCGACCTGCTCAAGCCCTATCAACTCCTGGCGATCCACCGCGGCGAGGCGCAGAAAGTGCTGCGTGTGTCGCTGAAAATTTTGGAACGGGACTGGCAGCAGCCTGTGCGGAGCAATTTTTCGGAACATCCCCTTTCGCCTTGGGCCGAGCAGCTCAGAGTGGCTGCTGAAGAGGGGGCGCGGCGGCTGTTGTTGCCGGCGATCGAGCGCGATGTGCGCAGCACGCTGGCAGCGCAGGCAGATTCGCATGCGATCCAGGTCTTTGCGGCCAACCTGCGGGGGTTGCTCACCCAGCCTCCGCTGGCGGGGCGGGTGGTGCTGGGCATCGACCCTGGCTTTCGCACCGGCTGCAAGGTGGTGGTGGTCGACGCCTCGGGCAAGGTGCTGGAAAGCGCTGTGATCTACCCACATCCTCCCCAAAAACAGCTGCGGGACGCCTTGGCGACGCTGTCGGCGCTTGTCGGACGGCATGGGGTGACGGTGGTCTCGATCGGCAACGGCACTGCCTCGCGCGAGACCGAGCAGGTAGTGGCCAGCTTGATCCAGCAGCTAGCCAGCCAGGGGCGAGCCCTGCACTACCTGATGACCAACGAGGCTGGCGCCAGTGTCTACAGCGCCAGCACGCTGGCGCGTGCCGAGCTGCCCGACCTGGATGTAAGCCTGCGGGGTGCAGTCTCGATCGCCCGGCGGGTCCAGGACCCGCTGGCAGAATTGGTCAAAATTGACCCCAAGTCGATCGGTGTTGGCCTCTACCAGCACGATGTCGATCAGAAGACGTTGGCCGGTGCGCTCGACGATGTGGTGGAGAGTGTGGTCAACCAGGTAGGGGTGGACGTCAACACTGCCTCGCCTGCTTTGTTGACCTACGTGGCCGGGATCGGCCCCAAGCTGGCTGCCAGCATCGTCGCTCACCGCGACAGCCACGGCATCTTTCCCACGCGTGCGGCGCTCAAAAAAGTCGCCGGGCTCGGCCCGAAAGCCTTCGAACAGTCGGCCGGTTTTTTGCGCGTGCGCAACGGTGACGAACCGTTGGATGGCACTGCCATCCACCCGGAGAGCTATCCGATCGCCCGCAGTCTGCTCAAACGGGCAGACATCACACCAAAGACGGTGTGGGCCGAGCGGCAGGAGAAGCTGGATCGGCTGCGGGCCAGCCAGCCGTTGGCGGTCTTGGCCGCTGAACTGCAAACTGGCGAGCCGACGTTGGCAGACATTTGGGGTCAGCTGGCGCGCCCGGACCGGGACCCGCGCGAGGATGTGCCGCCGCCGATCCTGCGCAGCGATGTGCTTGTGTTGGAAGACCTGGTGGCTGGGATGCGGCTGCAGGGCACCGTGCGCAACGTGGTTGATTTTGGTGCCTTTGTGGACATCGGCGTCAAGCAGGATGGGCTGCTCCATCGGTCGCAGATGGCAGCGGGCGAGCGGCTGAAGGTGGGGGAGATCCGCGAAGTGGAGATCGTTGCTGTCGACAAAGCGCGCGGTCGGATCAATCTGGGGCTGCCGGGTCAGGGGAAGGTGGACTGGGCGGCAGGGAGCGGGCTGGCGGGGGAGGAAAAATAATGGTGGAGGGATGGACGTCTGGCGAGGAGGCGATCCTGGCGGCGTTGGACGGGGAGCAGATGATGGCCGACCTGGAGGCGTTGGGGGAGATCGGCTGGGTGGCGGGTGCTGGGCTGCAGCGGATGGCCTACAGCCCGGCGGATCTGGCGGGCCGGCGCTGGGTGTTGGCGCAGATGCGGGCGTTGGGCATGGAGGCTGGGATCGATGCGGCTGGCAACGTGGTGGGGGTGTTGCCGGGCAGCGAACTGCTTCCGGCGCTGGCGTTGGGCTCCCACACTGACAGCGTGCCGGGAGGCGGAAAATATGACGGGGCGCTGGGGGTGGTCGGGGCGCTGGCTTGCGTGCGGACGTTGCGTGAACTGTCTGTGGTGTTGCGCCATCCGCTGCTGGTGATTGACTTTGCTGCGGAAGAGGCGACTACGGCGGCCAGCCCGCTGGGCAGCCTGGCCTTTGTCGGCGCGTTGGCTGTTGCCGACCTGGAGGGTCCGGCCTGGAGGGGGGAGAGCACCCGGGCTTTGCTGGCGGAGAGCGGCTTCGACGCTGCGGCGGTGGCAGCGAGCCGCCTGCCGCAGCCTGTCGGCGCGTTTGTCGAACTGCACATCGAGCAAGGTGAACAGCTGGCCAGTGCAGGGGGGGGTGTCGGTCTTGTCACGGGAATCGTGGGGATTCGCCGCTACTTTGTGCGTTTTGTCGGGCAGGCCAACCATGCTGGGACGACCAGTATGGCGCGCCGCCGTGATGCGCTGGTCATGGCTGCACCCTTTATCACCGCAGTGTGTGAGATCGCTGTCGCCTGGGGGATTGTCGGCACTGTGGGGCGGGTCGACGTGCAGCCGGGTGCCCCCAATGTGATTCCTGGCTGTGTGCTGCTCGATGTAGAAATTCGTGGGCTTGACGAGCGGCTCTTGGACGCAGCGGAGGCGGCGCTTCGTCTTGCGGCAGAGGCGCAGGGGGGAGCGTTCACCAGGGGCCATTGCAAGGCACCGGTGCTGGCCGACCCGGCGCTGCTCGCCGTGGTGGAGCGGGCCTGTCGCCGGCTTGGGATTCGCCATCAACCGATGTCGAGTGGCGCGGGCCACGACGCCATGAACATGGCCCGGGTCTGCCCGTATGCCATGATTTTTGTGCCGAGTGAAGGGGGGATCAGCCATGCCCCGGCAGAACACACGGCTGCTGCGGAGTGCATCGACGGGGTGCGCGTGTTGCTGGCGACGTTGTTGGAACTGGACAGTCGGAACTGGACAGTCGGATCTGAGTGAGCTAGGTCTGGCTGGCGGACTGTTGTTCTGCTGCGCATTGGGGGCAGAAGCGGGGGTCAGCCAACTCTTCCAGGTGGCGGGTGCAGACGGCAAAGCTGATCTCGACCCGGCTGCTCAGGAAGCGGCGGGTGACTTTGGCTTCGAGGGCCAGATCGCGCGAATTGCTGGCGACCAGGACGGCGGGGACCGGGCAGCTGTCGCAGCAGCTGCGTTTCCAGGGATGGGCGTTGTGGGCATTGGCTGCCACGAGCCGGCATTCTTCTTTGTGTTTGCCGCGAAAATAGTCGCCGTAGAAATAGCGGCAGCTGACCGGTTTGTTCATAGGTGACTCCAGGGGAGAGGAAGGACGCCAGCCTGCGGCTGGGCGAAGATCCCGCAGCCCTCTGGTTTAATTCTTCCAGAAGACAAAGCCGTCGTCCCCACCATCCTCTTCGTCGTCGTCGATCTCCAGAGAATCCAGGTCGATCAACAGGCGATTGGCGAGCGATTCCATCCGGTCGTTCTGTTCGGGGAGCAGCTGTCCGAACTCATCCTCGAGTGCCAGCAACAGCTCCAGTTCAGCTTCGAGCAGATGGTATTCGCCGTGGAGGAGGGGGGGGCCTGGCAGTTCAGAGAGCCGAAAGGCTTCGAGATAGGCTGCATAGTCTTCACAAAACTCGCCGTCGTCATCGTCGTCGGGGGGGACGCTTTGTCCGGTCGAGTCTGCAAAAAAAACGGGTCGGGACGAGGGGAGGCCTGGTTTCTTGTTGCCAAAGGAGGGGGGCTGGTATGCTTTGTTCTTTTTTTGGGCGACCGGCTCACTTTTTGCCGGGGCCTGGCGGTCCAGGAAATAGCCAGCGCCGTCGTCGGTCAGGCGCAGGGCGCTGTACTCGTGCAGCACGCTGTGCAGTTCATCGGGGGGGATCGGGCTGTGGTAGAGCCCGCGGCCGACCAGGAGAGCAGCCAGTTCCCAGACCGGGATGACTTTGTCGGTACGGCGGGAATGGCTCATCAGCGTTTCGGCGGCCAGGGCGAGCTGTTGATTCTGTTGGTGGATGGCACCTTCGTCGCGACTTTCGTGCGGCTGCAGGCGGAACCGGTAGTGGCCTTTCACGGCATCTTCGACCAGAATCAGAATATCGTCCTGGCTCTGTCCTCCCTGCGCGTCGATCCACTCGGCGAAGGGGAGACCCAGTCGCAGCGTCCATTGGTTGCGTTCGACCGCAGCTTCAGCATGGAGGGTCTGTCCTCCCATCAGCTCGACTACGATCCAGCGCAGTTCGGTCTTTTGTTGTTGAAAGAACTGGGGAAAAAAGACTGCATGTTCGAGCTCATCCAGCAGCAGAAAGCCGCGACGGCTCTCGGCTGCGGTCAGCGGGTGGCGGAAGCTGCTGCCTTGGAGCAGGTGGGAGAGCCAGCCGATCTGGCTGGAAGCGACTGGGACCGCCTGGTACAGTTCACGCACAGCCCGATAAATGGCATCGCGTGCGCCTTTGCCGATCGGGCGCTGACGCTCTACCTGGGCGAGCAAATCGTCGATCGTGAGCGGCTGCAGCGAGCTGCTCAGCGCCTGGGCGACACAAATTGTGTAGCTCGGATAAAGTTTTGATGTTTCCATGCGTGCCCTCATCTTATTGTGTACCACTCATGTCAACAAGTATTCCACAAAAACGACAAATTGTCTACCCTCTGCGCTGCAAGTTTCAATCAGAGATCGGTGACAGCGCAGCTGCCTGAGCAGCCTCAATTTCACAGGCCCTCCCTACGCACTCTCGCGCACATCGCCTCACTTCCGACAAAAAAACCTGACTTTTCCGAAAAAAACCCCTGACTCTGATCCCTGACTGTTCGGCAACCCACGCACCTGTTTTTTCTGTACAATAGGACCTGTTCTTTCGTAGAGCTGTTTCCAATTTTTTTGACAGAGAGCCTTGCGCCCTCTGAAACCGATCCTGAAAGACTGTGGAGATCTGCCAATGACCCCTTCAAATCCTTCCCACAAAGCCTTACAGCTGTTTTTGCTGCAACAAGAGTGGGCCGATGAGCAGGCTGGCCAGTTTTTCTGGAAGCGTCACGTGGATGCTGCGCTCGAGCAGGTTATCCTCTCTCTGGCTGCGGCGGGCTTTTTCCCCACTCTGGCCTGGTTTCGAAGATGTGAAGAAGTGGTCAGGAGGCAGGGCATAGAGGCGAGCAGTTGGTTGTCAAAGGTCCTGGATCCCGACCTTCCGATCGAGGGGTTCGAGAAACGGGCATACCAGATCCGCACCGCCGAGCTGGCTGACCTGCCGGCTCTGCTGGCGCTCGAAGAGGCCTGCTGGAGCGACGGGCTGCGCGCCCATGCAGACGAGCTGGTGTCGCGCATCACCGGCTACCCGCAGGGGCAGCTGGCGCTCGAGCGGGAAGGGCAGGTGGTCGGCGCAATCTATTCGCAGCGCATCGTGGATGTCTCGGCGCTGCTGCAGAGCAATTTTCGCGACGTGGCCGCGCTGCACGACCCGGCCGGCCCGATCGCCCAGCCGCTGGCGGTCAATGTGCTGCCGTCGATGCAGCAGTACGGGCTGGGCGACCAGCTGCTGGAGTTTCT
>JAGWYN010000058.1 GCA_018969295.1 Chloroflexota bacterium
GTTGCCAGTGGCAACCATCCAAGCGGTGCTGGCCCGCGAAGGCCGCATGGGGCAACGCGAACGCAAGCTGAATATGGTGTTGACCGTCCTGCTGCTCATTGTGCAGCATATCTACAGCAACCTGTCGCAGCGCGAAGCGATGCGCAAAGTGAGCAAAGGGTTGCGCTATGTCTGGCCGGACCCGGAGTATGTGATGGCAGGGGCCAGTGCGTTGAGCTATCGGCGGTATCAACTGGGCGCACGCCCGTTGGCAGCGTTGTTTCATGAGATCTGCCGCCCGCTGGCCACGGCCGAAACGCCGGGGGCATTTCTGTTTGGATTGCGCTTGATGGCGATCGACGGCACGGTGGAAGATGTGGCTGACACCCCGGCGAATGTGGCAGCCTTTGGACGGCATCATGCTATCCAGCCCACGACCTGGCCTGTGCTGACCATGAGCGCTGGGAAATCGAACTCGTAATCGATGAAATTGACACCCACCAACGCCTGGCGGGCCGCCCCCTCCGCAGCCTGAAACTGGTCGGCGTGATCCAAGAACTGTATGCCTTGCTCATTGCCCATTACGTAATCCGTGCTTTGATGCACCAAGCCGCACTGCACCAGCAACTCGACCCTGACCGCCTCAGCTTCGTCCATGCGCTGGAAGTCGTCCGCGACGCCATCGCCGAGTTCCAGATGACGGCACGCCACCTCCTGGTTGAACTCCTGCAGCGCTTGTGGCGTGATCTGGTCCGCTACCTGCTTCCCAAACGCCGCAATCGGACCAATCCACGCGTCGTCAAACGTAAAATGTCAAAGTTCCACCTCAAACGGCCTGAACACGCTCGCTCCCCGCAGCCAACAATACCGTTTCGCGAGGCGGTAGCCCTTATTTGAAAGGTCTTGGGGCTAGTCTACTGTTCTGACCAGACCGCTATCAATAATTGTGGAATCGGTCGTAAGCAGAGGCAGACCAAGTGCCAGGGCTGTGGCCGCGATGATGCGGTCAGATAACTCAGGCACAGCAGCCGGACCAAAGGCGCGTAACGCCTTGACTACCGCAAGGTCCAGCGGTGTCACATAGAAATTGGCGTCTGGCTGCTCGGATAGCTCAAACAGCTGGGCAAGCACATCATCTTTCACCTTTTGCCGTTGCAGCAGAAACACTGCCTCAACCAGGACGATGCTGGGTACGATCACTTGCGCGCGGCCATCCTCAGCGGCGTCAAGCACACGCTGGACGCCGCTGAGGCAGCCGCCGATCCTCACTCAAATGCCACAGCAGACACTGCGTATCAGTTACATATTGTTTCATGCCTCGGTCTGCTCAACTTTGCGCCATAGGTCGCGTCGCACTTCGGAAAGCATGTCCGGTGTTATCTCGTAACCGGCGAGGATACCCCGGAGATGAATGTGACGCATGCCGTTGCGCGCCTCGGCTTCTGGCGTGTTTTGCGTCTTGAAGCGCAGGAATTCGATGAAATTGTCAAGTTCGAACAACTCCTCACTCGGTAAGGTGCGGATTTTCTCGAAGATCTGTTGGACGCTAATCGCGGGACTGACCATGCTCCCTCCTCTTTCCATGAGCAAGCCGTTGCAGTTGAGATCGATTTCACGCGCATATCAGCCTGCCACGCATTATACACCGTAAAGCTGGGATCACTATGCCGTTTGTTGCCGCGTCGCAGGTGGTACTCGCGGTCTTGGGTGCGCCAGGCTTGCCCCCAGGAGTAGACTGACGCCGAAGAGTCCACTTATGCCCTTGCATCCAGCTGATGCTTCTCCTTGAGGATTTCGCCGCGAATGTCACGGCCCGTTTCGATCAGTTCCTCAAGCGTATAGGATTTGCCCTCAACCTCTTGCTGTTCCTGCAAGATCGACTTCATCTCGATCAGCAGACGGCGCAAGCGGACGACCTTTTGGTTCTCCAGCGTGGTAATGAGAATGCCATCCTGGGTGCGCACAAAGGCCACCTGGTCGCCCGGCTCGATCCCAAATTCGGCGCGCAAGTCGGACGGGATGGTGATCTGTCCTCGTTTTTGCACGGTGGATAGTTGTGTTGTCATAGTTGATCTTCTCCTATTGTCATACAAAGTGCATGACAATCATACTAAATCTAGGATCAACTGTCAATGACCTGCAGACTAGATCTCAGGGCAATCGCGTCTGAAATTTGACTGGGGAGTGATTCAGCGTAGGCTTTGCTAAAGAGACGTAAGCAGCAAAGGAGGCTGAATCATGGCGGGCGACAGCGGCTGTGCCTGGTGGCTGTAGCAGCGTCGGCCCCGCCTAGAGGCTGACCTGGTGACACACGCGACCGCACAGGCAACGAAGGTTGAGGACGAGCGCACAGCCAGGCTGCGCGCCGGCATGGGCAGCAACGTCGAATGGAGAGTGGAGAAACTATAAAACAGGCAATCTTGAGTGCGGCGCTCGTGTCGTCATTACGAAGCCGAAGCGCGCATCAACGCCGATGCCCAGCGGGACCTGGCGCCGCAGCGCGACGATGTCCAGCCAGCCCAACTGGCGCCGCCCCTGCCGGACGCAAGCGCCGACTCTAGCCTGGGCGAAGCACGGGAGCGGCCGCTGCCCGATTGGCTGGTCGAGGAGCCGGAGTTGCTGGCAGCGGTCCCGGCCCTCCCGGTCAGCCAGCGCAAGGGGTATGACTCCGATGAATGGTACACCCCGGCGTGGGTCATCGACGCCGCCAGGGCGGTGCTCGGTCAGATCGATCTGGACCCGGCCTCCTGCGCCCGTGCACAGGACGTGGTCAAGGCTGGCCACTACTGGGTGCGGAAAGATGATAGCTTGCAGCAGGATCAAGCCTACGTTGCGCGGCTGGATGCGTTCTTCCGGACGCAGGGGGGGCTTCAGTTGCCACCGTGAGCCGTGAGGACCGACGGCTCGGTATCGACCGCATCTTGCGCCGTAACGACGGTGAGCGTGGATGCTGCTTGGTGAGTGGTTTCTGGAAACCGCCCGCACCAAGATTTGCGTGACGCCTTTTGCCCGCTTGATGGCTGAATCAGCGGCGACGTGACGCAAGCGGACTTCGCCAGCAGTATCAAAAGTGCGCATGAACCATTTGATCACCGAAATCTACGTCTTTTCTTCTACAGTTGGTTTTCCCTCATTTTCTGCTTAGGCTGACCTTGGATTGCCAGATCCATTTTGCCTAGTAGTCCAATTTGACAAATCCAGAAGACTTCGTCCATAGTAAACGTGAGGTGTAGATTTCACCCCTAAAAGGTGTTAACCCATGCACAAAAATCGACTCTTTGGTGCTCACGGGCGGCGTGAGCGGCGCGGCAGAAGGCGGGTTGGACGTGCCCCACGCCGAAACCCGGCAGAGCATCGACGCCCAGGCAGCCTGTGGCAAGATCCAGCCCATCTTCGACCGCGAGACCATCACCTGGCAGATGACCGATCACTTCGGGATCAACTACCCTGCGTTGGGGCCGGAGCAGATCTGTTATGCACCGCAGGTGGAGTGAGCGATGACTGGGTGGCGCCCTCGCCGCGGATGATGGTTTGACCCTGGCTTGAGGAGGCTTGTGTCATGTGGCAGCTACGGCGGGTACTGGCCGACGGCAGGTCAGAGCACTATGCCAGCGAGCTTTTCGAGTCGAGTTCGCGCACCCTCATCGTGATTTTTGCTGTGCTCTATCTCGGCTGGCACTTCTTCGCAGCTGCGACCTGGCCCGCCAGCGTTGGGCGACAGATGTGGTTGCCCACTGCGCTTTTTGTGCCCCTCGCTGGTGCGGCCTATCTCCTCGTTGCACGTCATTTCCTGGTTGCCCAGCTGGTCTGGCTGGCGTGTCTCCTGGTGACCATCGCCGTGACGATGATCACCTTTGGTCTTGCGGAGCTGACCATCTTCTTCGCGCTGCTGCCGCTGATGGCGATTCTGACCATTGGCTGGCCTGCGGCGGTGGTCACGGAGCTTGCTGTGGCGTTGGTGCTGGCATGGCTGATCAAGGCCGGCACGATTGGCGCGCTGACGGGCAGCATGAGCCTGACGGTGCTCGTGAGTGGCGTCTTGCTGGGCATCGTGGGCTGGATTACCGTGCGGACGCTGTTCACTGCCCTGCAGTGGGCGCTCAGCAGCTGGGAAGTGGCGCAGAGCACGGCGCGCAGCGCGCGCGAACACCGTGCCGGGCTGCTTGAGTTGAACATCCAGCTCGATCGCGCCAATCATCAACTAGACAAGGCAAATGCAGCCCTGACCGCGGCATGGCGGGTGGCGGATGAAGCCGAGCGGTTCAAGACGGAATTCATCACCAATATCAGCCACGAAATGCGGACGCCGCTCAACCTGATCATCGGCTTCAGCCAGATGATGGTGACGTCGCCGGAAAGTTATGGTGGCAAACCGCTGCCCAGTGGCTATCGCAGCGACCTGCACACGGTCTATCGGAGTGCGCAACACCTGCTGGCGCTCGTAGATGACGTGATCGACCTGACCCGTATCGATGCTGGCAAGATCCCGCTGGTGCGCTATGAGATCGAGCTTGGCACGCTGGTGCAGGAAACAGCCGAGATCGTGCGCAAATACATCGCGGCGAAGGGGTTGGAATTGCGGCTTGAGGTCGCCCCTGGCCTGCCAACTGTCTGGGTGGATCGCCAGCGTATCCGGCAGGTGCTGCTGAACCTGCTGACCAATGGGGCCCGCCACACGCGCCAAGGCGGGATCACAGTCACCATTGTGCGCCAGGATGGGGAGCTTTGTGTCCAGGTCCGCGACACTGGCCCCGGGATCGCGCCCGAAAATCAGAAGTGGATCTTCACACAATTTCATACGACCGAACAGCCAAGTCCTGAATGGCACAGTGGGAGCGGCCTGGGGCTGCCCATCAGCAAGCAGTTGGTAGCCCTGCATGGCGGCAGGATGGGGCTGGAGAGCGCACTGGGCGAGGGCAGTTGTTTTTGGTTTACCTTGCCACTAGAGCAAAAACAGGATGGGACCGAACTGACCGCGATCCTCGGGCGCGAACAGCCGCTGGCGCAGGCCAGTGGGCGACGGTCCGTCGTACTGGTCAACGCAAACCCTGGTCAAACCACACCTTTGCTCCGGCGCTACTTGGAGGATATCGAGGTGATCGCGACGTCGAGCTGGGGCGAAGCCAGCGAGTTTGTTGCCGAGATCGGGCCGGTTGCCTTGCTCTGCGATCAAGATCCACCTGACGACTTCCCGGCTGGCAAGGCGCCGTTGATCCGCTGCCCGCTGCCCAGCACCAGCGCAACCGGGGGCATTCAGGGCGTCAAGGCGTTCTTGCGCAAGCCGGTCGATCGGCTCGAATTGCTTGCCGCCGTAGACAAAGCCGCGCCGGATCTCCAGCATGTGCTGATTGTGGACAACGATCCGGCGGTCGTGCGCATGTTTCGCAGAATGCTGGTCGGGCGGGTCTTGCCACGCGATTGTCATGAAGCATGCGATGGGACGGAAGCGCTGCGGTTCATGCAGACAACGAAGCCTGACCTGGTGATTCTGGATTTGATCATGCCGGCTCTGGACGGCTATGGTGTGCTGAAACAGATGGCACAGGAGCCGACGCTGGCCGACATCCCCGTGATTGTTGCCTCGGCCGTGGGACTGGATGGGTATGACCTGAAGGTGATGGGACCCATCCGGATTGAGCAGATGGAGGGCATTGAACTTGGTGCGGTGATTCAGATCCTCCAGGCTACCCTGGATGCCCTCTCGCCGGGCTGGGCGCAGCCTCGATCCAGCGGGCAAGCGTCGCGTGCAGCGCTTCTGGCGTGAGTGGCTTGGCAAGGTAGGCATCGGCGCCAAGCGCCATCGCGAGTTGTGGCTCCCGCAGGACGGAGCAGACGACAAACGGCACGCCAGCGGTATGGGGCGTCGATTTCACATAGGCCAGAAATTCCCAGCCATCTTCATCGGGCATCATTACATCCGACACGATCACATCGACCGTATTTGTCAGCAGGAACTGTTTTGCCAGTGCCACCGTAGTTGCGCCGACGACCCGGCAACGGCTCCCTGCCAGGTAGCGGCTGATGAGGCTGATGAACCCTTCGTTGTCGTCGACAACGAAGACAGTCACTGAGTTGGCTGGCTGCCAAAGGAGCTGGGCGTGCCAGTGACCCTGCGGGGACATCGTGACCATGAGCGTGCCATTCATCGCGGCCATCAGTTGCTGTGCAACGGCCAGGCCGAAATCCTCACGCACCGGCGCTGTCGGCGCCGTGCTGCCAGGTGAGGCCGCACGGGCCATCACCAACACGCCGATGCCGGTTTCTGTGTGCAGGCTGCTCAAGTCCACTTGCCCATACGGCACCAGGTCCAACGCATAGGTCAGGGCGCCAAGAATTGCCTGGCGCGCCATCACCCGGTCAGCGCGCTCCGCCATGAGTTCATGGCGGAGCGAATAACGAATCTCGATGTGCTTGACTTCGGCCAATGATTCGAGCAAAGGGCGCAGATTCAGCAAAACTTCGCCCAAGTCCACGGTCTGGGACTTGGATTGCCCGCGCAGCCGTTCCATTTCCGTGAAGGCTGCCTCGCGGCGCGAGCGCGGCCCGTCCGCCGCCGTTGCATCTGCGTTGGGAGGGCTGGCGGCGCCGTATTTTTGCCACAGGAGATCGACAATCGCGTCCACCATGCGCGCCTGTTCCTTGAAGAACTGGCTGCGACTGATGGCAAGCTCCGTCATTGTATCGGCCGGGCTGAGCCCTTCGATGTAGCGCAGTTCGAGAATGCGAAACGCACGCCAGGCGGAAGATCCCTGTTGCGCGGGGGAGAGCGGTCGCATGGCGTCAATGGAATTCAACAACACCTCGCGCAATTGTTGGCTGCGGTCGCGCTGGGTCGTGGTGCTGGTCACGAGCGCAGCCAGGGGATGGGACTGAAGGTACGGCACATCGTAGAGATGGTTCAGCGCACTGCGCACCCACTGGTTAAACTCGTCACGACGGGCTTGCGCGGCCTGAGCCGGCACCAACTGTGAGACAGATTCGAGACTCATAGGAGACTTTTTCAGTTGCTGCAGGTACAGGTAGATCGCTAAAATGGAACTGACTTTCATTGTAGCTGCTCGTAGATGTACGTGCAAGCTGCCACGTGTTTTTTTCGATTACCAACAGGAGAAGGTATGAAAAACAAAAGCACCCGCATCGGGTCCAGTGCTGCCTGGATCGCCGTCCTCATGTTGTTGAGTCTCGTCTTGGCCGCTTGTGCACCTGGAGCGGTTGCGCCTGCGCCCTCAGCGCCTGCCGCCGAAGGTGAAGGTGGTGCGGCCGCCGCTGGTGAACCGGTTGAGCTGAGCTGGTTGAGCCACACCTATGAGCCGTGGAACAACGCACTGCAGGCCCAGGCCGACCAGTACATGGCTGAGAACCCAGGCGTGAGCATCGTCTACAGCCAGGTGCCGCATTCCGACCTCAACACCAAGATCGCCACGTCAATCGCCGCCGGCGAACCGCCGACCATCATGGGTGTCTATGGGCCTTGGATGCCCCAACTGCTGGCCGGCGGCGCGCTCGCCCCCGCCCCCGACTGGGTGCTCGAAGATCTGGACGCCAACTTCCCGCCCGTCATGAAGGAATCCGCAACCTATGACGGCAAGGTCTACGGCTACGTGCAGCACATCGGCATTCACCTGCCCATTATCAACACGGCCATGTACGAGGCCGCCGGCGTCGAACCGCCCAACACCTACGAAGAGTTGGCCGCCGTGAACGCCAAGCTGGATGCGCCCGACGGTTCAGTGTTTGGGATAGACCTGGCGACGAGCAAGGATGGCAGTTGGAATGTGCTGCACTGGTCCGCGATTCTGAAGGCCTACGGCGGCCAGATTCTCAACGACGACGGCACGGCCGCAGCCTTCAATACCCCGGAAGGGCTCGAAGTGACCAATGTCTACCGCTCGCTGACCCATGCCGAACTTGGCGCCCACGATTCGGCGTTCATCGCTGAGCAGACCGCCATGATGTGGAATGGCCCGTGGCAGAAGAGCAACCTGGAGCAGTCGAATCCTGACCTGAAGTACAAGGCGATCCAGCCAATCGAAGGTCCGGCCGGCCGCGTCGCTCCCGCATACGTCTGGTTCTGGGTGGTCAGCGCTGCCGCTACACCCGAGCAGCAGGAGCAGGCATGGCGCTTCCTCCAGTGGATTTCGGCAGCGGAGCAATATGAGGCGATCTATCGCAACGTCGGCTTGATCCCGATCACCAATGAGATCCCCGAGGAACTCAAGGATGACGAGTGGGTCCAGGCCTTCAACGAAGGCCTGCAGTATGCCAACATCTACTACTCCAAGAATGCGGTTTGGGAACAGATCGACGTCGCGATCGGCGAAGAACTGGAGCGCCTCGTGGTCGACGAGATTACGGCCGAGGAGTTCCTGAACAACGCCGAGCAGCGCGTGAACGAGATCCTCCAGTCGGCAGCTTCGTAGGTTCTTTTCTCTTCCGGCTTGCCTGTTCCCAACACACGGGCGACAGGCAAGCCGGCCTCCCGATACGGGATCGAATATCGGCTCGGAAACGCATCGCAACGGGATTGGAGACTCATGAGTGAACTGGTGAACGCAGAATCGACCCCGACGCAGGCGAAAGTGGCCTCGAAGCCACGGCGCACGGCTACCATCCGCTCTAGCCGGCTGCTGTTCATCTGGGCAAGCCTGGCGCCGATCCTGCTCTACTTCTTCATCTTCTCGCTGCTGCCGATCCTGGCTGCATTCTACATCAGCCTGCAGACCTGGCCGCTCATGGGCGGTGCGACGAAGTTCGTGGGCTTCAAACACTACGTCGGGATTCTCCAGGACCCGCGCTTTTATGCCAGCCTGTGGAACACAGCCTACTTTGCCATCGCATACATGGTCACCGTTATCGTGCTGGGGCTGGGCATGGCACTGCTGGTGGGCTCGCTCGGCACGCGCCTGCGCATGCTCGCCAGGCCAATCTATTTTGCCCCACAAGTGACTTCGGTCGTGGCCGTCGCCCTGATGTTTACCTGGCTATACGAGCCGCGTACAGGTGTGCTCAACTACCTGCTCTCCTTCGTCGGCATCGGCCCCTTCCTCTGGCTCCGCTCGCAGGAGATGGTGATGCCGGTGCTGATCGCGACCGCCGTGTGGCGTTCGGTCGGTTATAGCATGGTCATCTTCACGGCAGGGTTGCTCAGTATCCCCCGAGAACTCTACAATGCCGTGGCCGTCGACGGGGCCGGGCGGTGGACGACCTTCCGCCATCTGACGCTGCCGCTCCTCAAACCGACCCTGCTTTTCATGTTTGTGACGGCGACCATCGGCGGCTTCCAGGTCTTTGTCGAGCCATGGCTGATGTCGGGCGGCGGCCCGGGCACAGCCAGCCGGGTCCTCATGCTCGATATCTATGACGAAGGGTTCCGTTTCTTCGAGATGGGCTCGGCGTCGGCGCTGGCCGTGTGTCTGTTTCTGGTCATCGCCGTCATTGCCTACATCCAGATGCGTTATCTGCGTGAAAGTTTCGAATTCTGAGGTGACTCCAAGGTGAGATCCGCAGCTGCCATAGAGATGAATCAGGGAATCTCACCTTGGAATAGGGCGAATCGAAACCATGAACCCTCATTGGATACCAGATGGGGCGTAGCGAGTGAGGACGTGATATGACGACGACACCGATTGAGAATTCTCATGCCAGAAAAGCATCGTCGGGAGGCGCAGGCGATTTTCTATTCGCACTGCTGCGGAACGGCTTTGCCATTTTTCTGCTGATCGTGATTCTTTTCCCGTTCTACTATATGTTCATCACGTCACTGAAGACGGTCGCCGAGACACGCGCGTATCCACCTATACTCTACCCGATGAATTCGGTGGGACTGCAGAACTACTTCGAAGTCGTCACCCGGATCGACTTTTTCGCCTACCTGCGCAACAGCGTCACCGTGTCTGTGGTTGTGACCGTCGGCGCCCTGTTTACCAGTTCCCTCGCCGGGTACATTTTCGCAAAGTTCGATTTTCGTGGCCGTGACACCATCTTTTTCCTGATCGTCGCGACCATGATGGTGCCATTTCACGTCATGTTGATTCCCCTCTTTCTCATCGTGCGTGCCATGGGCATCTACGATTCGCTCTGGGCCCTGATCATTCCTGGGCTGGTGACGGCATGGGGGATCTTTCTCATGCGCCAGAACATGAAAAGCATACCGACGGAGATGCTGGATGCCGCCCGCATCGACGGTGCGTCGGAGATGGCGATTTTTCTGCGCATCGTCCTGCCCATTTCCAAGCCGGCGTTGGCCGCGTTGGGCGTGTTCATCTTCATGCACTACTGGAACGATTTTCTCTGGCCGCTCATCGTCATCGAAGATGCGCCAAAGCGAACCCTGCCATTGGGGCTTGCCCTCTTCAGTGAAGGCTTTGGCATCGCCCGCTGGAATATCGTCATGGCCGCCACGGTCATGACGGTGCTCCCGATTCTGATCGTATTCGCACTTGCCCAACGTAGTTTCATCGAAGGCATCACACTCGGCAGCGTGAAAGGATGACCATGGCTGCTTCAGTACTGAACGCCAAGACGCCTTACGCCATTACCATGTGGGACTTCTCGTGGCTCGAGCGCCGTTGGCCCGGCGCGGGCATCGACTGGCACTTGCGCCTGACGGATCTCATCAAATCTGCCCCGATCGAGGACGACCTGTGGCGATGAAGAAACGCGCCATGCCGGGCCGTGCAAGGCACACAGCGCTGGCCCATGTCGAGGAGTGTCCATGAAGATCGCCGCTATCGAAAGCCTGCATTGGCCTCAATACCCGCGTACTCTCTACGTCCGCGTTCACACCGAGGATGGCCTCATCGGCCTCGGCGAAACCGTGGAGAAGATACCTGGCTCGCGCGGCGCGCTGCATGGCACCATTGCGCCACTGCTTCTGGGGCAGGATGCTGACGACATTGAAGGTCTCTGGCGCTTTGTGTTGGATAACCTCATGTATCATGGGTACAGCGGTGCCGAATTGCGGGCGCTGTCGGCGGTGGAAATTGCGCTCTGGGACCTGCTCGGCAAGCGTTGCGGCATGCCGCTCTACCAGCTGCTCGGCGGGAAGTCACGAACTCAGATCCCTACCTACAACACGTGCATCGGTTTTGGCGCGAATCGTGACTATGCCTGGTGGCACGAAGATGCCGGCGGGCTGGCGCGGAGCTTGCTAGGTGACGGCATCGGCGCCATGAAGATCTGGCCTTTTGACCCCTTCAGTGAAGATTCACTTGGCCAATACATCAGCCCCCACGACATCGCACGTGGATTGAAGCCGGTACAACAGATCCGAGATGCCGTTGGCAGTGCCATGGAGATCGGCATCGAGTGTCATTTTCGCTGGAACCGGGCGAGCGCCGAACGGATCGTGCGGGCGCTAGAGCCTTACGACATTCTCTTCCTGGAGGATCCGTTGCCCGCGGTTCATGTGGATGAGATCCGCCTGCTGGCGCAGCGGTCGCCCATTCCCATCGTCGGCTCCGAACTGCTGATGACGCGCTGGCAACTGCGGGAGTGGTTGGAGAAGCACACCAGCCAGATTCTGATGACGGATCCGCTGTGGAACGGCGGGGTAGGGGAAACACGCAAGATTGCGGCCATGGCCGAAGCTTTCGGCATGCCGCTAGTTTTGCATAATCTTTCCGGGCCTGTCTGCCATGCCGTTTGCCTGCACATCGGCGCCCATATACCGAACTTGATGTTCGTCGAATCGGCGCGGGCACTCTACGGCACGGTCTTTGCCGAGCTGGCAAGCGAAGTCTCGCCGCCTGTGCACGGGCGCTTTGCCCTGCCGCGCGGGCCGGGGCACGGCGTTACGCTGCGGGAGGATCGCCTGGCACAGCCCGATGTGCAGCGGCAAGTATCGCGCGGGGACGGGATGGCCGCGGGGCGGCGCGCCATGGGCGACCATTGGGCACGTGAACAGATTCGCTGAGGCAACCATGAGCAGTGAGCACATACTCGTTACGGGCGCCCTGGGCTGCATCGGCGCATGGGTTGTACGCCACCTGGTGGCGGCTGGCGTTGCGGTCACCGTGTTTGACCTGTCCAACAAGGCCTATCGGATGCAACTCATCATGGGGGAGGAAGATATCGCCCGCGTTCGCTTTGTCGTGGGTGACATCGCCGATCCACAGGCGGTGACTGATACCGTGGCGGCTTCGGGCGCTACGACCATCATCCACCTGGCGGCTCTGCAGATTCCTGCCTGCCGTGCCAATCCCACGCTGGGTGCACAGGTGAATGTTGTCGGCACGGTCAACGTATTCGAAGCGGCACGCAAAGCTGGTCACCGCCGGCTGGTCTATGCCAGCAGTGCCGCCGTCTACGGCCCTGTTGAGGAGTATCCTCCAGGTCCGCTAGCAGACGACGCACCGCTGCTGCCGCGTTCACTCTACGGCGTCTTCAAGCAAGCTGATGAGGGTATTGCCAGGGTCTACTGGCACGAACACGGCATCAGCAGCATCGGCCTGCGTCCCTACGTCGTCTATGGCCCGGGCCGCGACCAGGGACTCACCTCCAGCCCGACCAAGGCAATGCTGGCTGCGGCCGCCGGCGCACCGTATCACATCGCGTACGGCGGTCACTTTGATATGCAGTACGCAGGCGACGTAGCGCGCAGCATGATTGCTGCCCTGCACGTGCCATTTGACGGATCACGTGCCTTCAACCTGGGCGGCACGGTCGTCCACATGGCGGATGTGGTGGCGGCCATCACGCGTGCGGCGCCGGCGAGTCGCGGACAGATCTCCTTTGACGAGAAGTCACTTGGCTATCCCGAAGCGATGGATGGCAGCGCAGCGCGTGCCGTGTTGGGCGACCTTAGCGTCACACCGCTAGACGCGGGGGTGGCGGAAACGGTAGCGATTTTCCGCCGCGCGCTTGACAAAGGGCTCATCGCCCCATGAGTGGCGAAGTGCTGAACATCGAGCAGCCAGCTGCATTCGTGGCCTACTTGCGCCAGTGCCAGCTCATTGCCCCGGATGAGCAGCCCGACGTCTGTCCCCTGGCTGGCGGTGTCTCCAACCGCACCATGCTGGTGGTGCGGCCCGGCGGCGAAGCCTGGGTCGCCAAGCAGGCACTGGCGCAGCTCCGTGTCCAGGCGGAATGGTTCTGCAGCCCAGAACGCATCCATCGCGAGGCGGCAGGGTTGCGCTGGCTGAACCGGCTGCTGCCCGCAGGCGCAATTCCCGACTTTGTCCATGAAGACCACAACCAGCACCTGCTCATCATGGAGGCCGTCCCCCAGCCACACTGGAACTGGAAGCAGCTGTTGCTGGCTGGAGACGTTCAGCCGGCCCATGTGGCCCAGTTCGGCTCGCTGCTTGGCTTGATTCACAGCCGGGCCTATCACCAGCGCGAGGCCGTGGCCGAAGCTTTTGCCGACACGTCCTATTTTGCCTCGCTGCGGCTGGAGCCCTACTACCGCTACACGGCAACGCAGGTGCCGGAAGCGGCAGTCTTCTACGCACAACTGATCGACAGCACCTGTGCCCGGCGCCTGACTTTGGTGCATGGCGACTACAGCCCGAAGAACGTCCTGGTCCACGGCGAACACCTGGTTCTGCTCGACCACGAGGTGATCCATTTCGGCGATCCCGCCTTCGATCTCGGCTTTGCGATGACCCACCTTCTGAGCAAGGCCCATCATCTGCCGGCATATCGTTCACGCTTCGCCAGTGCGGCGCTCCTGTACTGGGCGCAGTACCAGGCTGCCGTAGGTGACGTGCCGTGGCAGGTGGGGCTGGAAGAGCAGGTGATCCGCCACACGCTGGGCTGCCTGCTGGCGCGTGTCGCCGGTCGCTCGCCGCTCGAATATCTTGCGGCTGGTGCGCGGACGCGCCAGCAGGCGGTGACGCTTGCGCTCATGGCAGCGCCGCCACCGACGGTAGCCGTGCTGGTCCAGGACTTTGTGAAAGGCATAGGCAGCGATGCCGTCGATTGAGGAACTCTATGCACTCGAAATCCTGGACAGCCGTGGCCGCCCGACGGTCCAGGCCACCTGCACCCTTGGCAGTGGCGCAAGCGGCACCGCGTCGGTCCCCTCCGGCGCGTCGACGGGCCACGCTGAGGCACGGGAATTGCGGGATGGCGACCGCCGCCGTTACGGCGGGCTTGGCTGCCGGCACGCCGTGGCAAACGTCAACGGCGCGATCCGCAGCGCCCTAACCGGCCGGAAGATAGCCGACCAGGCCGAACTGGACCTGTGCCTGTGCGAACTGGATGGCACGCCCGACAAAGGGCGATTGGGCGCCAATGCCATTCTGGTCGTTTCGCTTGCCTTCGCCCGCGCCGTGAGCCAGGAGCGGGCGACGCCGCTCTTTGCCTATTTTGCCAGCCTGCTGGGTACCACGCCGCGGCTGCCCCAACTGACGGTCAATCTGTTCAGCGGCGGGAAACATGCCGGTGGACAGGTGTCTATTCAGGACATTCTGGTCGTGCCATGTTCCGCACAGAGTGTCGACCAGGCGCTGGCCATGGTCTACGCCGTCTACCAGGCAGCGGCTGCCATCAGCCTCGAAAAGTACGGCATGCGCGCGCTCACCGCCGACGAAGGCGGGCTGGCACCGCCTTTTCTGGATGTCGACGCCATGCTCTACGACGCCGTCGCGGCCATCGAACGTGCCGGGCTGCGGCCGGGCGCGGATGTTGCGCTGGCGGTCGACGTGGCTTCCAGTCACTTCTATGTGGACGGCAACTACCTGTTGGACCATGCGCGGCTGGCAAGCCATGGCATGATCGCCCGTATCCTGACTTGGCTTGATCGCTACCCCATTGTGAGCATCGAAGACGGCCTGGCCGAGGAAGATTGGGGCGCCTGGCCCGACCTGAACACGGTGCTCCAGGGACGTGCGTTGACCCTGGGCGACGACTTTCTCTGCACCAACCCAGGGCGGATTCGCCGGGCTGTCGAACTCCGTGCTGCCAACGCGCTTCTGCTCAAGGTCAACCAGGTGGGCACCCTGACCGAGGCTGCCGACGCCTGCCGGCTGGCGCGCGCGGCTGGCTGGGCGGTCGTCGTCAGCGCCCGCAGCGGCGAAACTGAAGACAACTGGTTGGCTGACCTCGCAACCGGCTGGGCCGGCGACTTTATCAAAGTGGGCTCCATCACCCAGTCCGAGCGGCTGGCGAAATACAACCGCCTGCTTGAAATCGAGGCACGCTATGATCTGCCCTTCGCCGGCGGCCAGTACGAGCATAGGTAGGCCTAAAAAAGCCGTGAATCCATTGGCGCCCACCTGTACTACCGGGCGTGCGCCAATACCTTGATCGATGTGTGACCGAAGGAAAAAAGACATGAGAAGGCTTGAGCAAAAACGGACCATCATCACCGGCGCCGCGCACGGCATCGGGCGGGGGCTGGCGCTGCGCTTTGCCCAGGAAGGAGCTGCCGTAGGCGTGTTCGACATCTCGGCGGCGAACTGTGCGCAGGTAGTGGCCGAAATTGTTGCACTGGGCGGGCAAGCCATCAGCCTGGAGGCAGACCTCACCCAGCCTGCCCAGGTGAACGGCGCAGTGTCGCGATTTGCCGAGCACTTCGGTCCCCCGAACATACTGGTGAACAACGCAGGCGTCATGGCCAACGGGCCAGTGCATTTGACCAGTGCGGAAACCTTTGACCGTGTGATTGGCGTCAACCTGCGTGGTGCTTTTCTTGCTTCGGCTGCAGTGCTACCGTACATGCTGGAAGCGCGGGCCGGCAGCATTGTCCAGATGGCTAGCGTCACCGGCATGATGGGGGCGCAGGGTATGGCCGCCTACTCGACCGCCAAGGGTGGGCTGCTGGCCTTGACGCGAGCCATGGCCATCGATTACGCGCCCTATGGGATCCGTGTGAACAGCGTGTCGCCAGGCACGATCGACTCGCCCATGCTTCAGGCGTGGGTTGCAGCCCAATCCGATCCGCACCAGACGCGCCGGGCCTTCGATGCAGTCTACCCTATCGGACGGATCGGCACGATCGACGAGGTCGTGAGTGTCTTTGTCTTCCTGGCCTCAGACGAGGCCAGCTTCGTTACCGGCGCCAACTACGTCGTCGACGGCGGGTTGAGCGTCAAGGCCGACCAGCCACAGGACTGAGCCATATGGAGACGACGCGCCATCTTGATCTCGATTGTGTGCGCTTGCAGAACGACACGGTGGAGCTGCTTGTTACCCGGTCGGTCGGCCCCCGCGTCCTCTATTTTGGCTTGCGCGGCCAACCGAATCTCTTTGCCGAATTGCCGAACCTGACGCTCGACTGTCCCGGCAGCAACGAGAAGTTTGTCGCGTACGGTGGCCATCGCCTCTGGCACGCCCCGCAGATGCCGGCGCGGACGCACCAGCCGGACAACGGCCCGGTGCTGGTCACGCCGACTGCTGGCAGCATCGAAGTGGTCCAGCCGGTCGAGCCGCCGACGGGCATCCGCAAGTCCATGCGGATCGAACTGGCCCGCACCGGCAGCGAAGTCGTCGTCGATCACACGCTGACCAACTGCGGCCTCTGGCCCGTGGAGACGGCGCCCTGGGCCATTACCGAATTGCGGGCCGGCGGCATCGGCATCGCTCCCCAATCCCAGGCCTATGACGACCCGGACGCCACCTGGCCCAATCGCAGCATCGCCCTATGGCCCTTCACCGACATCGCCAGCCCCCACATCCGCTGGGGCAACCGGTTCATCTTTGTGACGGCAGATATGGCAGCCGGAATGCTCAAATTCGGCTTTCCGAACCCCGGCGGCTGGCTCGCGTATGCCCTGGAAGAGACACTGTTTGTCAAGCAGGCGACCTACGCTCCACACGCACGGTACTTCGATCGTGGCAGCTCGAGCCAGATTTTCTGCATGCCGGGCTTCATCGAACTGGAAACGCAGGGGCCGCGCACCATCCTGGCGCCGGGTGCATCGATCACCCATCGCGAAATGTGGAGCCTGCACACGGGCATGGCCCTGACCGCCGACGAGGATCAGGTGGCCGCAGCGATAGCGGCATTGGGCCTGGGGCGCACCAGTGAATAAGTGCCTATCCGAATATTGCTTTCCGTTCAGAGGCCGAAGCCAGTTATTCGGATAGGCATTGAGCGATCACAAATGACGATGCAAGACCCAAGGAGTTGTTGATGAATCAAGGTTCACCGCTGTGGCATGTAAACAACTCATTTTCAAGGGAGGACAAAGTGGCTGAATTGGCCGCGTACGAACGAATGACCCGGTGCCTGAACGGCGAAGCAGTGGATCGACCGCCCAACTTCGACATCTTTATGACCTTTGCCGTGCGCCGCACGGGCAAGACGCAGCGCGCATACTACCTGGATCATCGCGTGCTGGTTGAGGCGAACATGCTCATGCTTGAGCAGTTCGGCAGCGATATTGCCCAGGCAATTTCAGATCCCTTCCGCGAATGCTACGCTACGCGCCATTGTATGGCTATCGGCGGGCCGCGGTCTTTCAGCGCTGGCGGCTGCGAGATTCCCATGCTCACGCCCGACGCCAATGTGCATGCGCAAAACAGGGCGCTGGCCAGCCTCTCCAATGGAAGAGCAACGAGTGAAGCGTGACGAATAGGAGACAACATATGCCAACGGACCAGATGAACAACGGCATTGGCCCATTCCGGCCGCTGCGCTTTGGCGCTGTGCAGCCGGCTGGGTGGATGCGCACGCAGATGCTGCGCGACCTGACGGATGGCTTCGCCGGCCATCTGCACCAGCTGACTGACCACGCGGCCAACGACCTTTTTCGGAACCGGATCGGTGCCAGCACCGACGAAATCCAGTGGTGGGACAGCGAGACACGCGGCAATTGGCTGATCGGGCTGACGGCAATGGCCTATCTTGCTCGCCACCCCGCGGGTATGCAGCTGGCAGACCAGCTGATCGCAGAGCTGAAGGCGACACAGGATGAAGACGGTTATATCGGCATCTATCGCCAAGAGACGCGCTACCGCCATCCGCCGGGCGAGAATGGCGAGTTGTGGGGACAGAGCCGGGCGCTGCTGGCCTTGCTTGCCCATTATGAGCTGGCTGGCGACGCCTCATCGCTGACGGCGGCCGAACGCGCGGCGCAGTTGACCATGGCCCAGTATGGACCCCATCACCGCTATTTTGTAATCGACCCGCAACAAGGCTACCTCTATCTGACCGGTATGACCCACGGCTTGATGTTTGTCGACGTCACGGAGTGGTTGTACACCATCACCGGCAATGACGCCTACCGCGACTTTGGCGTCTGGCTCTACCACGACTATTGCAGCGTCCCTGGCCATTTCAAGAACGATGACCTGAAGCTGGAACACCTTCACAACCGTGGACTCGGCTTGCGCGGTCACGCAGCCCACGCCGCCGAGCACCTGCGGGCGCTCCTCTGGTCTGCGTTTGTCACTGGCGACGAATACACTGCGCAAGGCGTTGCCCACACGTTTCGCAAGTTGATTCGCTACATCGTACCCAGCGGCGCGCTCATCGGTGACGAGGATATTCAAGGCCTGCCACTCCCCGACGTAGGCTATGAATACTGCACCATGTTCGAGCTGATGAACAGCCTCTTGAGCGCCGCAGAGAAGTTTGGGGTAGCTGGCTACAGTGACTGGGCCGAGAACATTGCGCTCAATGCCGGGCAAGGCGCCCGGCTGGCCAACGGCACCGCAATCTGTTACATGTCCAAGGAGAACCGTTTCCGCGCGCTGGCAGAAGATCTGGACACCTACAGCGCCGATCTCTACCAGTTCTCCCCAACCTTGGCTGCGCTGTGGCAGGACAGCCCAGAGCGTCACTGGCAGCATGCTGGCAGATTCAAATACTCGCCGACGCACGAGGATGTCGCCGTCTGCTGCAACCCCAATGCGGTCCGTTTTATGCCCCACTATGTCAGCCGCATGTGGCTGCGCAGCACCACGGAGGATGCCCTCGTGGCCCACCTGTATGGCCCCTGCGTGCTGACCACACAGGTGGGGGGCAGAACGGTTGTGATCGAAGAACAGACGGACTATCCATTCACGGAAGAGATCCGGTTTGTCATCCGCCAGGCAGACGCCGGCGCATTTGCCTTGCTCCTGCGTCTGCCCTCCTGGGCCACAGATTACCAGGTTACAGCCGCCGGCGCAGAAATCCGGCAGGCAGGTAGTTATCTACGCCTGAGCAAACACTGGCGCACCGGCGACGAAATCACGCTTGTCTTTGCGACCCAGTTCGAGTTCGTCTGCAACCCCAACGGCGAATACACCGTGCGGCGCGGGCCGCTCCAGTACGCCATGCCCATCGAACACACGTTGTGTGCGATCAAGGGCTATCCTTTGCCCGCGTTCCACGACTTCGATGTGCTCCCCCAGGATCTGCGCCAGGCATATGCCGTGCCGATCTTGGATGCAGCCCAGACCGACTCGGGCTGCACGTTCCGGCGCCATGCCACAATTGGCGATACACCGTGGGATGCACCGCCCGTGACTGTCGCGTTGGGTGAGCACACCTTGGTGCCGCTGGGCTGCACCGTGCTCAGACGCAGCACCCTGCCGCGCCAGGCCGTCGTGATGCCAGCCTGAGGTCAGGGCAAGAGATGGGAAGAAACCGAGTTTCTCGGCGAAACTCGATTTCTGGGCCACTTTTCTCAGATTGTATACTGAAGATAGAGAGAGAGGAATCCATGGAAAACGGCAACAACACACATTATGCGCCCTACAAGGGCCTGCCGATGCTGGCAGGCTTCTGCACGCTTGAGGAGGCAACCCGCCCCGGTCTTGGGATAGACGACTGTGTGCGGCGGCTGAAACGCTATCACTACACTTTCAAACGGCTCCATGAGATCATGGTCAAGCGCTTGACTGCCGAGCCGATCTATGAGCTCAAGATGGCGTTCAGCCTCCATGCCTACATCTGCGCGGAGCACGTCGCCGCCCTGCGCACGCGCGTGGCCGAAATGCGCCAGCCACCCCTGGGGCTGGAAGAAATTCCAGATGCCGCGCTGCAGCTTTTCTTCGACGAGTTGCTGGCCGCGCCTGGCGCCGCGGAACTCGTGCTGGGCATCTACGGCAAGGCAATCCCCGCCTTGACGGCCGGGATTCGCCGGCATCTGGCCACCACCAATCACCTGGCCGACGCACCGACTGTGCGCTTTTGCCGCCTGGCGCTGGTCGAGCTGGAGGACCTGGTTCGCTATGGGGAGCAGGCGGTCGCGGCGTTGGTGGATGACGCTGCGGCGCAGCGGTTGGCAGACTGGTCGGCGCTGCTGGACGACTGCCTGGCGGCTGCCGGTGATCTCGACGGCGCCGTGGCGCCTGTGCCGGTGAACCTGGCGCCCAGCTTCTCTGCCACGCCTTTTGTCTATGATCTGGTGCCCCGGCGCGATGAACGCTTCACCGACAACTATAACCGCGGCGTCAACGCCGAGGCCTTTGTCAACGACGAGTCGTTGCCGGCCCAGCCCAAAGTGCTGATGCTCTTCTTCAAACGCTTGCGCGAGATCGATGTGCCCGAAATGCTGGCCAGCATCATTGCCCAGACCGAGGGCAAACCCTGGCCATATTACCTGGACATGACGCGCCAGTTGTGGGATGAGGCGCGCCATGCCCTCATGGGTGAAGTGGGCTTCGTGGCGATGGACCTTGACTGGCCAAGACTGGTGCGCCCCGACTTTACCTGGTCGCTCGGCTTGAACACAAAGCTCACGCCCAAACAGCGCCATGCGGTGCTCTGGTATATTGAGCAGGGCCTGATGCCCCGGACAGGCAAGCGCTACGAGTGGGAAGTCGCAGCCGAGGCGGGGAATGCGCTCGCGCTGACCTTCCAGGACTACGACTGGGCCGACGAAGTGCTCCACGCCCGCATCGGTCGCGAGTGGTACGTGAGCGATATGCCGTCGCAACAGGAAGCGCTCGCGTACGGCGATCAATGCTGGTCACATGCAGTGAGCGACTGGGCCTCCTGGAAGGAGCAGGGGCTGACCGAGCACGCGAATTGGTGGCCCGATCTCTATCGGGCCGCCTGCGCCAGGTGGGGCGTGGAACCAGAGCCCAAGGTGCTGGCCTTCGATGTCAGCTATGCCGAGGTGCGGAGCGATCTGAAGTCGTTTCATGAGTGAGTTGCTACGGTGACGGTGGCGAGGCCGGAAATACGGGTGCGTTCCAAGCTCTAGGAACCTGTACGGGCATGCGGTGGGCGGCGAGGCGGTCGGTCAGGCGCTCTGAAACGATCCTCACCGCCTACCGCATGCCCCTACGCAACGCGCCGAAAATCTGGGACGTACCCTTCCACCCAGGGCAATCGCGTCTCAATTCATCATGAGCGTGAGTAGGTGAACGAGATAGTCATGATCCCAGGGGGCTTTGAGGCGCTTGTTCTTGATGCCGAGTTTGATAGTTTTGTCTTTTTTGAGCAGGCTGAGCGCTATCCGCCGCAGCATAGCCATGCTTTCAGCGCCATTGTCTTTGCGGAGGCGGGATTCATCCTCGCGAAAAGCCATATCGAGGACCCAGTGGGCAGAGTTTTCGATGCGCCAGTGCGTGCGCACGGCCCGATTGAAGAAAGCCGCTGTGCCCTTTGCGCTGGAGATGTAATAACAGGTCTCGATGCTATAGACAATCAGAAAAAGATTCGTGATTGTCGCCGATTTCTGGAAGTGGGGGGTTGATAAGAAAACAGAGAGATGCGATCCTAACGGGTGACAAAACCCATTCGAAAGGAGGCATCTCTCATGGACATCAGGATACGTCTTCGTCGTGATCTGCGTCAAGCTGTGGTCGAGCGGTTGCAGCAAGCCTACCAAAGCGGGCAGGTGCGCCTGGTGCGGCGGATTCATGCCCTGTTGTTCATCATTGAAGGCAAGACTGTTGACGAGGTTGCGGCCATGTTGGACCTGGGGGCGCAGACAGTGCGCGATTACGTGAACGCCTTCTTGTGGCGCGGTGTGACGAGTTTGTCCTATCAGAAACCAGCGGGACGTCCGTCCAAGTTGACCAAGACGCAACGAAAGGAGTTGGCTGCGCTGATCAAAGCCGGTCCCGAAGCGGCGGGCTACACGACGGGGTGTTGGAGTGCGGCACCCATGCCGTCACCGATGCCGGTCTCTGGCCCTGTCATGTCAGCGAACGCCATGGTGGTTTTCGGTTGTTGCATGCGGTAGGTCCAGGGATGTTGCTGATGTGGGATCGCGGCTTCCATAATTTTGATAGGGTGGCACAAGCCCACGCCACCGGCGCCGAAATCTTGGCGCGTGTGCCCAGTCAACTGATCCTCAAACCCGTGCAGACCTTTGCCGACGGTACATTTACGGCCTATCTCACCCCCATCCGCCTGCCGACGCCGCAAAGGTGACCTGCGCCTCTTGGTGCGCGTCCTCCAATACACCATTCAGGATCCAGCCTTGCCAGGTTATGGGGAAAAGCATCGTTTGATTACCACCCTCCTGGATCCGAAATGCTATCCAGCCCACGACCTGGCCTGTGCTTACCATGAGCGCTGGGAAATCGAACTCGTAATCGATGAAATTGACACCCACCAACGCCTGG
>JAGWYN010000119.1 GCA_018969295.1 Chloroflexota bacterium
CAGATACCGCCGAACGTCCATTTCCACAGCCCCAACCCCTACATCGACTGGGAGCACTCGCCTGTTCAGGTGCCGGTTGCGCCGGTTGTGTGGGGGACGGCAGAGAAAATCGCCGGGGTCAGCTCGTTTGGCATCAGCGGCACCAACGCCCATGTCGTGCTGGCGCAGGCCCCCGCCGCAGCAGAGAAGGTGGATGGGCCAGATTTAGTCAACGAACGCCCCCTCCAGCTCCTCACCCTTTCTGCGCGCGACGACGCGGCGCTGGCCGCGTATGCGCGCAGCTACTCTGATTTCCTGGAGACGCATCCCGAGCTCGATCTGGGGGATCTGACCTACACGAGCCATGTGGGGCGCAGCCACTTCAGCCACAGGCTGAGTGTGACGGCAGCGTCGGTCGCTGAACTGCGTGAAAAACTGGTCGCAGTCGGCACGGATGCAATGGGGATACAGCGAGGTGTTGTGGCGGCACAGCAAGGGACCCCGCAGATTGCCTTTCTCTTCACCGGGCAGGGGTCACAGGTCGTCGGCATGGGGCGGGAGCTCTATGAGACCGAGCCAGCTTTCCGGCAGGCCATCGAGCGCTGCGCCGCACTGCTGGATGGGCAGATGGGCGCGCCGCTGCTGGAGGTGCTGGGCTGTGCGCCGGCCGCAGAGAATGCTGTAATAAGTGCCATCGACCGCACCGAGAACACTCAGCCTGCCCTCTTCGCCCTGGAGTACGCCCTGGCGCAGCTGTGGCGCCGCTGGGGCATCGAGCCGGACATTCTCCTCGGCCACAGCGTGGGGGAACTGGCGGCGGCCTGCGTGGCCGGGGTCTTCAGCCTGGAAGATGGGCTCCATCTGGTGGCGGCGCGCGGGCGGCTGATGGGAGCGCTGCCGCAGGAGGGGGAGATGGTCGCGCTGCAGGCGACGGAATGGCGGGTGCGGGAGGCGATTGTCCCCTATGCGGCTGAGGTGTCGATTGCAGCCATCAACGGCCCGGCCAGCGTGGTCATTTCAGGCAGCCGTGATGCGGTGCTGGCGGTCAGTGAATCGCTTGCCGCCGAGGGTGTCAAGAGCCAGCGGCTGACCGTCTCGCACGCCTTCCACTCCCCGCTCATGGAGCCGATGTTGGAGGACTTCCGGCAGGTGGCGGAGCGCATCATCTACCACAAGCCGGTGCTGCGTCTGGTCTCCAATCTGACCGGCCAGCTGGCAGGTGACGAGATTGCCACGCCAGAGTACTGGGTGCGCCACGTGCGTGAGGCGGTGCGCTTCGCCGACGGTGTGGCCATCCTGCACGACCAGGGCGTCCGGGTGTTGCTCGAAATCGGTCCGAAGCCCGTGCTGCTCGGCATGGCCGGTCCCTGTCTCGACGCCCTGGCAGTGGGCAGCGAGCAGAGGGCAGAGGGCGGCAGCGGCTTCTCGGCAGGGGAAACTGCTTTCCTGCCCTCGCTCCGTCCTGGCCAAAGCGACTGGCAGCAGCTGCTCGCCAGCCTGGGTGAGCTCTATGTCCGTGGAGTTGCCGTCGACTGGGAGGGCTTCGACCGGGGGGATGTACGGCGCAAGGTGGCGCTGCCGACGTACCCCTTCCAGCGCCAGCGCTACTGGGTGCAGAGCCGCCCATCCAGACGGGCTGCTGCGTCGCTGCGCCCGCTCATCGACCGGATGACCCCTCTGCCTGCCCTGCAGACCGTGCTCTTCGAGACCGAGTTCAGCGTGGAGACCATGCCTTTCCTGGCGGACCACAGGGTCTATGGGGAGGTCGTTTCTCCAGGAGCCGGCCAGATTGCACTGGCGCTGCACGCGGCCCAGCTCTGTCTGGAGGAGGGGACGGCGCTGAAGTTGGAAGATGTCATCCTTCCCCAGCCGCTGGTGCTGCCGGAGGGCCAGTCGTGCAGTGTGCAGGCGCTCTTCAAGGCCGAGCAGGCAGCCCATACGTTCCAACTGGTCAGCCTGCTGCCGACCAGTTCGGAAACGGTTGTGCTGTCGGAAAAGGCTGCCACCCATGCGAGCGGGCGGGCTGTGGCTTGGAAGACCCCAACAGAGCCATCAGCCAGCCTGACCGCACTACAGCAGCGCTGCAGCCAGCCGGTGGACCTGTCTCTCTTCTACACAGCGCTGGAGATGGCGCAGGTTTCGTTCGGTCCCAGCTTCCGTTGGCTGGAAGCAGCGTGGCGGAGTGCGTCTGCGGCGCCGGAATTGCTGGTTCGACTGGCACAGCCGCCTGCTGTGGAGAGCCTACAGGGCTACCTGCTCCACCCCGGCCTGCTGGACGGCTGCTTCCAGGCGGCAGGGCTCTTCAACACCTCCGGCGAGACCCTGCTGCCCTTTGCGCTGGAATCTGTGGCCGTGCAGCGCGCAGCCACAGAGGGGGAGTGGTGGTGCCATGTCGTCCAGCGTGCGCCCGACCGCTGCGACCTCGTGCTGCTGGATGTAGCAGGCAGCACGGTCGCCCAGGTCACAGGGTTCCAGATGCGCACCGCGTCTGCCGCCGCCATCCGTGGCCGTGCCGCGTGGCAGGAGTGGCTCTACACGGTCGACTGGCAGCTGCGTCCCTACTTTGGCCTGCCCCCGGAGTTTCTCTCCTCGCCCCCTCAGGCTGCTCCGGGCTGGCTGGCGGCTGTGTTGCAGCAGGTGCCTGAGCAAAGCCGCCAGCAAGCAGCGCACCTGCAGCAGGCGCTGGAAGCGTTGAGTCTGGAGCTGGTGGTGGTCGCCTTTGACAGCGCAGGCTTTCACTTTGAGCCGGGCAGCGTGTGGCGCAGCGAGCAGATCGCTCGTCACCTGGGCGTCATCCCCACCTATCGTCGGCTGCTGGAACGGCTGCTTGGGATGCTGGCTGAGGCGGGCATCTTCCAGCCAGAGTCCGACGGCTGGCGCGTGCAGCAGCGTCCGGCGCCGTACGACCCGGCTGCCCTGCTGGCCTTGCTGAGGACAGAGTACGGCGATACACCCGAACTGCGTTTGCTGGCACGCTGTGGGCCGAAGCTGTCTGCGGTGCTGCGCGGGACCCAGGATGCGCTGGAACTGCTCTTCCCAGGGGGAGAGACCAGTGACGCCACCCGCCTCTACACCGAGACGGCAGGTGCGCAGGTCATGAATGGGCTGGTGCAGGCAGTGGTGCAGGATGCCTGCGGGGAGCTGCCGGCTGGACGCGGGCTGCGCATCCTGGAGGTGGGGGCGGGGACCGGCGGCACCACAGCAGGCCTGCTGCCGTTCCTGCCCGCCAGCCAGAGCGACTATCTCTTCACAGACATCGGGGCCAGCTTCCTGCACAAGGCGGCAGAACGGTTCGCCTCCTATCCGTTTGTGCGCTACCAACCGCTGGACATCGAACGAGAACCCGCAGCTCAGGGCTTTGAGCCATACCAGGCGGACCTGGTGGTTGCTGGCAACGTGCTGTACGCCACGTGCGACCTGGGACAGACACTGGCCCACGTGCGCCAGCTGCTGCTGCCAGGCGGACAGCTGGTGCTGCTCGAGGCGACCGAGCGCCTCCGCTGGGTGGACCTGACCTTTGGGCTGACCGACGGCTGGTGGCGCTACGCCGATGAGCGCCAGGGACACCCGCTGCTGAGCGCAGAGGGCTGGCGGCAGCAGCTGTCTGCCCACGGCTTTGTCGA
>JAGWYN010000059.1 GCA_018969295.1 Chloroflexota bacterium
GGGGGTGGATTCGCTGATGGCGGTGGAGCTGCGCAACAAGCTGCAGAAGGGGCTCGACCTCCAGCTGCACGCCACGCTGCTCTTCGACTACCCGACCCTGGAGCTGCTGGTTCCCTATCTGCTCGACCTGCTGCAGCTGGATGCCGCACCCGCGGCGGCGCTGCGTGAGCAGCCTCCCGTGCCCCGTGCAGCGGGGCTGCACGAGGGGATTGCGATCGTCGGCATGGGCTGCCGGCTGCCGGGCGGGGTGGAGACGCCGGAGGCCTTCTGGGAGAAGCTGCTGGCCGGCTTCGACGGGGTGCGTGTGCTCCCCGACCAGCGGCAGCGCGACCTGCCCCCCTCCGACAGGCATTCTGCGCCGCGGGGCGCCTTCCTGGAGCGGGTGGACGAATTCGACCCGACTTTCTTTGGCCTCTCCCCGCGCGAGGTCGTGGTGATGGACCCGGCACACCGCCTGCTGCTGGAGACAGCCTGGCATGCGCTGGAGGATGCGGGGATCGTGCCTGCAGCGCTCTTCAACCAGGAGGTGGGGGTCTTCATCGGCGGGGGCACGAGCAACTACATGAAGCTGGTGGAGGCCAGCGGGCTGGACCGCAACCTCTACATGGCGACCGGAAACTTTGCCAGCACTGCCGCAGGCCGCATCTCCTATCTGTTCGGGCTGACCGGGCCCAGCGTGGCGGTGGACACTGCCTGCTCTTCCTCGCTGACCGCCATCCACCAGGCCTGCCAGAGCCTGCGGCTGCAGGAGTGCAGTGCCGCGCTTGCCGGCGGTGTGAACCTGATTGTGGACACAGACTTTACCGAGATGTTTGCCAACGGCAACATGCTCTCGGAGGAGGGGCGCTGCAAGACCTTCGACGCTGCAGCCGACGGCTATGTGCGTGGGGAAGGGGTGGCGCTCCTGGTGCTCAAGCGGCTGGCCGACGCCGAGCGGGAGGGCGACCGCATTCTGGCAGTGATTCGGGGCAGCGCCATCAACCAGGATGGGCCGAGCGGCGGGCTGACCGTGCCCAACGGCCCCTCGCAGGAGCGGGTGATCCGCCGGGCGCTGGCCGAGGCTGGGGTGCAGCCGTCCGAGGTCGGCTACATCGAGGCGCACGGTACCGGCACGCCGCTGGGCGACCCGATCGAGGTGGGTGCGTTGGGAAAGGTCTTTGCCGAACGGACCGACCCGCTCTACGTCGGGTCGGTCAAGACCAACATCGGCCATCTGGAATTTGCAGCGGGGGTGGCAGGGGTAGTAAAGCTGGTGATGGTGCTGCGCCAGGGGCTGATCCCCCCTCATCTGCATCTGCGCACCCCCAATCCGCACATCGAGTGGGGGGCGCTGCCGGTGCGTGTCCCCACAGCCGTCGAAACCTGGCCGACAGGGGTGCCCCGCATCGGCGGGGTCAGTTCCTTTGGCTTCAGCGGTACCAACGCCCATGTGGTGGTGGAGGGAGCGCCAGAACAGCCAGTTTCCCCGCCAGCGGCGACAGAGCGTCCGTTCCAACTGCTGACCCTCTCCGCCAAGAACGCCGAAGTGCTGAAAGCCTATGTGCGCAGCTATGTGGACTTCCTGGCCGGCCACCCCGAGCTGCCTCTGGGGGATCTGAGCTACACCAGCCATGTGGGGCGCAGCCACTTCAGCCACCGGCTGAGCGTGGTGGCGGACACGGCGGAGAGCCTGCAGCGGCAACTGGAGCAGGTTGAAGATAGAAAAGTGCAGCAGGGTGTGGCAGCGCAGACAGCACCCAAGGTCGCCTTCCTCTTCACGGGACAGGGGGCACAGTATAGCGGCATGGGGCGGGAGCTCTACGAGACCCAGCCCGTGTTCCGGGAGAGCATCGACCGCTGCGCCGCATTGCTGAATGGGCAGCTGGAAGCGCCGCTGCCGGCGCTGCTGGGCTACACCGGGGAAGCGCCAGAGCAGCGCATTGACCGCACCGAGAACACCCAGCCGGCACTTTTTGCCCTGGAATATGCGCTGGCGCAGCTCTGGCGCAGCTGGGGCATCGAGCCGGAGATCCTCCTCGGCCACAGCGTGGGGGAGCTGGCCGCAGCCTGTGTGGCCGGGGTCTTCAGCCTGGAAGACGGGCTCACGCTGGTCGCTGCGCGCGGACGGCTGATGGGCGCGCTGCCGCAGGAGGGGGAGATGGTCTCGCTCCTGGCTGCAGAGTCCAGGGTGCGGGAGGCGATCGCCCCCTACGCGGACGAGCTGTCGATTGCCGCTATCAACGGCCCGGCCAGCGTGGTGCTTTCTGGCCGCCGGGCTGCGGTGCTGGCGGTCAGCGAGCTGCTTGCCGCCGAAGGGGTCAAGAGCCAGCGGCTGACCGTCTCGCACGCGTTCCACTCCCCGCTCATGGAGCCGATGCTGGAGGAGTTCCGGCAGGTGGCAGAGCGCATTGTCTACCACAAGCCTGTGCTGCGTCTGGTCGCGAACGTGACCGGCCAGGTGGCGGGCGACGAGATCGCCACGCCTGGATACTGGGTGCGCCACGTGCGCGAGGCGGTGCGCTTCGCCGACGGCGTCGCCGCGCTGCACAGCCAGGGCATTCAGATCTTGCTTGAAATCGGTCCCAAGCCGGTCCTGCTCGGCATGGCAGGGGGTGACAGTGGCCAGTGGTCAGTGGCCAGTGGTCAGTGGGGAACAGGGGGCAGGGGCCAGGAGGCAGAGAGAACAGCTCTTCTGCCCTCGCTTCGCCCTGGCCAGGGGGAGTGGCAGCAGCTGCTTGACAGCCTGGGTGCGCTCTACGTGCGGGGGGCCGCCATCGACTGGGAAGGCTTTGACCGCGGGTACGGAAGGCGCAAGGTGGCACTGCCCACCTACCCCTTCCAGCGGCAGCGCTACTGGGCAGAAGAAAAGCGTTCGCTGTCAGTCATGCAGCAATCTGCTGATTGGGTGGAGGATAAAAATCTGGCAGAGCGGATTGCTGCACGTTTTTCTTCGCAGACTGTGGATGTCACCTTGGTGAGCAGGATCCTGGATGCGTTGCGTGCGGAGCAGCATCACCGAGAGTGGTTCAATCAGGCGCAAAATTCTCTTTACACAATGGCGTGGATTCCCTCTTTGTTTTCTGGGCAGCGCAGGGATGTGGGGAGTGCCGGAGAAACTGCTGCCTGCTGGATGATTTTGGCGGATCGCTCGGGTTTGGGAGAAGAATTGGCTGTGCATTTGCGGCGGCAGGGGCTCTCCCCGCTGCTCGTGTTTGTGGGCAGCACTTTTGCGGTCTGCGACTGTGAATTTCCTAGCTGGCAAGTGAACCCAGAGGATTCCAATCACTGGAGGCAGTTGCTGGCAACGGTGCCAACTCCGGTACAGGGGATTCTGTACCTTTGGGGGCTGGACTGCACAGTGACAGCGGCTTCTTCTTCGCAGGTATTGGCACACATGGCAGGCAGGGGATGCACCAGCTTGTTGTATTTGATCCAGGGGTTGCTGGAGGGGGCAGGGCCAGGACACTTCTTGCCACGTCTGTGGGTGGTAACGCGCGACGTGCATCGGATCGATGGGCAGGGGGATGTTGGGATGGGTCTGGCGCAGTCACCGCTATGGGGGCTGGGGTTGACTATCGGGTTGGAATCCCCTGAACTGTGGGGGGGGATGGTCGATTTGGCAGCTGTTGCAGCAGACAACGAGGCTGTGCACCTGTGGGATGCCATCAAAGCGGGGGATGCCGAAAATCAGGTGGCGTTGCGCGGTGGGCAGCGGTATGTGCTGCGTCTGGTTCAGGCAGAAACATCTGCTCCCAAAAAATTGACATTGCTGGCAGCAGATGCGACCTATCTGATCACAGGGGGGCTTGGGGTATTGGGGATACAGGCTGCTCGCTGGCTGGCAGGGCAAGGGGCGCGCAGTCTGGTGCTTGTGGGCCGCCATAAGCCAGACCGCGCCGTCAGAGATGTGCTGCAGGCAATAGAACGGCAGGGAGTACAGATTCAGGTTGTTTCAGCGGATGTAGCAGACCCTGTTGCGATGCAGGCATTGTTCGCAAGTCTTGGAAGTTCGCTGCGCGGTGTGATTCATGCAGCTGGGAAAGCACAGTTTGCGCCACTTCGTACGCTCACTGCCGAGGACATAGACGCTGCACTGCGTGCCAAGGTTGTCGGCGGCTGGGTGCTGCATCAGCTCACAGCAGAAATGAAGCTGGACTTTTTTGTGCTGTTTTCGTCGATTGCCTCCATCTGGGGCTCCAACATGCAAGCCCATTACAGTGCGGCCAATCGGTTTTTAGATGCGTTGGCACATTATCGGCAGCAGTTGGGGCTGCCTGGGCTCAGCATCAACTGGGGGCCGTGGGCAGACTCTCTGGCTTCGACGCTGCAAGAACAGCTGGCGCGTACAGGGGTCCTCTCGCTGCCGTCTGCGCGGGCACTGGCCTTTTTGGGGACTTTGCTGGCTGCAGAGGAGGCGCAGCGGGTGGTGGTGGAGGTTGACTGGCCGCTGTTTCAAAGTGTTTACCGAACCCGAGGTCCACAGCCCTTGCTCGATTGTGTGGCCCCTCTGGTTTCCGAACAGACACAAACGGGCCAACCTTCCAGTCTGATCCAGAGACTTCAGCAGCTGCCGTTGTCCCAACGGCAGCCAGCGCTCGATGCAGAAATCCAGGAGCAGGTACGCCAGGTGATTGCCGCAGCCAGCCTGCCTGATCTGCAGCAGGGATTTGCCGACCTTGGGATGGACTCGCTGATGGCGGTGGAGTTGAAGAACCGGTTGGAGAGGCTGATTGGCCAGCCACTCCCCGCCACGTTGGCGTTCAACTATCCGACAGTCGATCGGCTGTCAAAATTTTTGCTTTGTGAAGTTTTATTTTTGGCAGCGGACAGTGCCCTGGCTGAGCCGATTTTGTCCTCTGCATCCACCGTTCGACCGTTGTCGCCACTCGATGCAGACGATGTTCGTCAGCTTTCGGCCAGTGAGCTGATGGCGATCATCGCCAGTGAATCAGAGGCATTGAACCTGCAGGCGGACGAGAAGGGGTAAAAAAAGTATGTCGAATCCTACTC
Organism: Chloroflexota bacterium; assembly: GCA_018969295.1. Lineage (GTDB taxonomy): Bacteria > Chloroflexota > Anaerolineae > Caldilineales > Caldilineaceae > Caldilinea. Next base: position 4,990 of record JAGWYN010000059.1, read on the forward strand.
CAGAAGAATTGTTGTCGTCGTTGCAGTCTTCTGTGCTGACCATCCAGAAGCTCAAGGCTCGGTTGGCAGCAGCAGAAGAACCGATTGCAGTGGTTGGGATGGGATGTCGGCTGCCTGGACAGGTAGCCGACCCGGACAGTTTCTGGCAGCTGCTGACTGAGGGTCTGGATGTGGTCACAGAGGTGCCAGCGACGCGTTGGCTGATAGATGACTTCTACGACCCTGTGCCGGACACCCCGGGAAAGACGAACACCCGGTGTGGCGCGTTTTTGACGGCGGTCGAGTTGTTTGACCCACAGTTTTTTGGGATTTCGCCGCGCGAGGCAGTAGGGATGGATCCGCAGCAGCGTCTTCTTTTGGAGGTTGCCTGGGAAGCTGTAGAGCGGGCAGGTCTGGTCTGGAACCGGCTGCAGGGGGAACCGACCGGCGTCTTTATCGGCATTTCAGGCAACGACTATGCAGAGCTTGTGAAACGGGAAGTGGCTGCAGATACTGTTCTGGAGGCCTACAGCATCACGGGCAATACGCTCAATGCTGCGGCTGGCCGGATTTCGTATCTCTTGGGTTTACATGGACCGAGCCTGGCTGTGGACACCGCCTGTTCTTCGTCGTTGGTCGCCGTGCATCTCGCCTGCCAGAGTCTACGGGCCCGCGAATGTCGCACAGCTCTGGCTGGCGGAGTCAACCTGATTTTGACCCCCTCCTCTTTTGTCGCGCTTTCGCAGAGCCATGCTTTGGCGGCAGATGGTCGTTGCAAGGTATTTGCGGCGAATGCAGATGGCTACGGGCGCGGAGAAGGGTGTGGGATCGTGGTTTTGAAGCGTTTGAGCGATGCAGTACACAACGGCGACCCGATTTTGGCGATCTTGCGCGGGTCGGCTGTGAACCAGGATGGTGCCAGCAGCGGTCTGACTGTGCCGAATGGTCTTGCGCAGCAGTCGTTGATTCGGCAGGCATTGGCCAATGCCAAAATCGAGCCGGATGCGGTGGCTTATGTCGAGGCGCATGGGACCGGTACGCCGTTGGGCGATCCGATCGAAGTCGAGGCGTTGGACGCAGTCTTTGGTCGTCGTCAGATTCCGCTCGTGGTTGGATCGGCCAAGGCCAATCTGGGTCATCTGGAAGCGGCGGCTGGTGTCATCGGGCTAATCAAAGTGATTTTGTCTCTTCAGCATCGTTACATTCCCCCTCAAATCCACTGTAGCCCTTTCAACCCACAGATTGCGTGGGAGAGGGTTTCTGTGCAGATTCCGACGGTTGGCATGACCTGGCCAGGTGAGCGTCGGGTGGCGGGGGTCAGTTCGTTTGGACTGACGGGCACCAATGCTCATATCGTCGTTGAGGCGGCGCCGACATTGCCAGGAGCACAAACCGAACGTCCGCTCCACATTTTGACGATCAGTGCCAAAAGCACCTCTGCGCTGGCCGACCTGGCTGTCAGCTATGCGCGTTTTTTGGAGAGGACACCGGAGCCGCTGGCAGACATCGCGTTTTCTGCCAACAGTGGGCGACGCCATTTTTCGCACCGGCTGGCCGTGGTTGCAGCTTCCTCTGCGGAAGCCAGCACAAAACTGGCTGCCTGGTCTGCTGATGCGAGTGCCTTCGGCGTGTACAACGGCGAGTCCTTGCGCAGCCAACCGGCCAGTGTTGCGCTGCTTTTTACAGGACAAGGTGCGCAGTATGTCAACATGGCGCGCCAGCTGTACACAACGCAGCCGACTTTCCGTATGATTTTGGAGCGCTGTGCAGCAACGCTGCATGACCAGTTGGGTCTCTCTTTGCTCTCTCTGCTCTATCCTGAGGAGGGCGCTGCATCGTCTTCGCTGCTCCATGAAACGATCTCTACGCAGCCTGCCCTTTTTGCCTTGGAGTATGCCCTGGCCGAGTTGTGGCGATCCTGGGGGATCGAACCTGCTGCTCTGTTGGGGCACAGCCTGGGCGAGTATGTAGCCGCCTGTGTTGCCGGCGTTTTCAGCTTGGAGGAGGGGATGCAGCTCGTTGCTGAACGGGCGAGGCTGATGCAGTCACTGCCCCAGCAGGGAAAGATGGTGGCTGTTTTTGCCCCTGTGACACGTGTGGAAACAGCCCTTCGGGGCCATGAACAGGATGTGGCGATCGCTGCAATCAACGGGCCGCAGCATACGGTGATTTCGGGTCGTACGGCAGCGGTCACAGCCATTGCAGCGGCTCTGGCGGCAGAGGGCATTGAAACGCAGGTACTCAATGTCTCTCATGCTTTTCACTCTCCCTTGGTGGAGCCGATGTTGGGACCGTTGGCCAGTCTGGCAAGCAAGCTTACAATGCGCTCTCCGCGCATTCCGCTGGTCTCCAATCAGACGGGTGCCCTGTTGGCTCCCGATTGGACGCCAGATCCTGCGTACTGGTGTCGGCAGACGCGTGAGACAGTGCATTTCATGGCCGGGGTACAGACCTTGCAGAAGGGGGGACACATTCTTTTGGAGATCGGCCCCAAACCTGTGCTGACAGCCCTTGCCCGGCAGAGCGCACCGAATGCACTCTGCCTGCCCTCGTTGAACCAGGGCAGAGGGGACTGGGAAACGATGCTCAACAGCCTGGCGGCATTGTACACGCAGGGTGTCAAGATAGACTGGCACGCGTTTGATCGCGAGGCACCGTTGCGCCGTCTGTCTCTTCCCACCTACCCATTTCAACGAAAACGATATTGGCTTCATGAAAGAGAGCTGCTGATGAGCAACCAGACACAGGGGACCCTTGCCCGCCCCGGAACAGGTTTCAGAACTGAGCTGGACGCAGGGAGCTTGAACGGTGCAGCGAATCACCCGGAACGCCGTGCGCAATTGCAAAAGGAGCTGGTGGGGCTGATGGCCAGCACCCTTCAACTGTCCCCGAGCGAGATTGGAGGGGAGCTCCCTTTTCTGGAGATGGGAGCCGATTCGATTGTGCTGGCGAATGCGGTTCACCAGATCGAACAGAAATATGGTGTCAAACTCACCATGCGCCAGTTTTTTGGGGAGTTGACCACGATTGCTGCATTGGCTGAGTATTTGGATGTGCAGCTTCCGCCAGCGACATTCGAGAGGGAAGTGGAGCAAGCCGGGGCCGTCGAATTGGCACCGGAGAGCCATCCCCACAGGGGTTCAGCGATTCCTACGGTTGGTGGGGTGAACCGGACAGAGCCTGTCGCAGGGGGAGATGGGGCTCTGGAGCGCATCTTACGCGACCAGCTTGCTGTGATGGCGCAGCAGCTCGAGCTGTTGGCGGGCTCCCAGCCCCGGCAGGCGAGCCTTGCGGCACCTGCTGTGTCGGTGCCTGCTGTGTCGGTGCCTGCTGTGTCGGCACCTGCTGTGTCGGCACCTGCTGTGTCGGAGGTCTTTGCTGCGTGGAAAAAACCACAGATCCAGGGGGTACAGTTGACGGCTCGTCAGCAGCAGCATCTTGCTCTGTTGGTCGAACGCTATACCCGCCGCACGCGCACCTCCAAAGAACTGACGCAGGCCAGCCGGCATGTTCTTGCTGACAACCGTGCTTCGGCTGGTTTTCGGCCGTCGATCAAGGAAATGCTCTATCCTCTGATGGGTGAACGGGCGGAGGGGGCTTTTTTCTGGGATGTAGATGGCAACCGGTATTTGGACATCACCATGGGGTTTGGTGTGTTGCTCTTTGGCCACACACCTGCTTTTGTGGCGGAAGCGGTCGCTGCACAACTGCAGAAAGGGTTGGGGATTGGCCCGACCACGCAAATGGCGGGTGAAGTGGCCCGGCTGGTCTGTGAATTGACTGGCATGGAGCGGGTAACCTTCTGCAATTCGGGTACAGAGGCTGTGATGACGGCGCTGCGGCTTGCGCGGGCCAAAACCAGGCGATCGAAGATCGTCTATTTTAGCGGTTCGTATCATGGACATGCCGAAAGTACCCTGGGCATTGCAGAGGCTGGCAACGAAAAACCTGGGGCAGTGACGATTTTTCCGGGCATCCCGCAGAATTTTCTTGCCGACGCCCTGGTGTTGGAGTATGGGAACCCGCAATCGCTCGAGGTGATCCGAGGCTGCGCACAGGAACTGGCTGCTGTGCTGGTCGAACCTGTGCAGAGTCGTCGCCCCGATCTGCAGCCAGCAGAGTTTTTGCGTCAGCTGCGTACTTTGACAGACGCCACTGGGGTCACCCTGATTTTTGATGAGACAATCACTGGGTTTCGGATTCATCCAGGTGGAGCGCAGGCCTGGTTTGGGGTAGCAGCGGACATTGCGACGTACGGCAAGATTGTGGGGGGAGGGCTGCCGATCGGGCTGGTGGCAGGACGTTCTGCCTGGATGGACTGTATCGACGGCGGCTTCTGGCGTTATGGGGATGGCTCATACCCGACTGTAGAAACTACTTTTTTTGCGGGAACCTTTATGAAACATCCGCTGACCATGGCGGCAGCCCGTGCAGTGCTGCTGCGTTTGAAAGCGGACGGCTCAACGCTTTATGCAACGCTCAACCGACGGACCGCCCGTCTGGTCAATACGCTCAACGACTGGTTTCAGGCAGAAGAGGTGCCTATCCACCTCGTTCAATTTGGATCGCTTTTCCGTTTTGTCTTTAAAAACAATCTAGATCTTTTTTTCTATCACCTGTTGGAGCGGGGAATTTTTGTCTGGGAAGGGCGCAACTGTTTTCTGTCGGTTGCGCATACAGACGACGATGTGGATATGTTGATAGAGGCTGTCAAAGAGAGTGTCGGGGAGTTGCGTGCAGGTGGTTTTCTGCCTGAGTCCACAGCTGTGCAGCCAGCTTTGGTGGAGCCAGTTGTGCTGCATACTTTGCCGTTGAATGCAGCACAGCAGCAGCTTTGGGTGCTGGCACAGTTGAGCGAAGCGGGAGCGGTTGCCTACCAGGACTGTGTCTGCATCGAATTGCAAGGGCATTTGCGTGTGGATTGGCTCCAGCGGTCTTTGCAGCAGATGGTCGATCGCCATGAAGCGCTGCGCACAACCCTGGATGGCAACGGGCAAGAGCAGCATATCTGGCGCCACTGGCAGGTGGAACTGCCGTTGATTGACTTTTTTCCTCTGCCCGAATCTGAACGTCGACAGGCGCTGTCGGCCTGGTTGCAGGAGGAAATCCAGCATCCGTTGAATCTGGCGACTGGTCCTGTGCTCGGCACAGCGCTGCTGCGGCTTGCTCCGGAACAGCACATCTTGGTTTTGCGTGCCCATCATGCGTTCAGCGACGGCTGGTCGTGGTCGATCCTTGTGCAGGAGCTGGGCCATTTTTATGCTGGGCTGGGAAAAGGCGTGTTGCCCCGCCTGGATCCGCCGCTGCAATTTCGTGAATACCTGGCCTGGCAATCTCAACAGAAAGAGAGCCCTGCGATGGCTGAGCACGAGGCCTACTGGCTTGCCCAGCTGGCAGAGCCATTGCCGGTTGTGGAATTGCCAGCGGATCGACCTCGTCCGACGACGACCCATTTTGGCGGCGGTCGTGTGGTGTGGCAACTCGAGCGCCAGTTGGCGGACGCTGTGAAGCGGCTGGCTCGAAAACAGGGTTCAACTTTGTTTATGACGCTGTTTTCGGTCTTCTCTGCGTTTTTGCACCGGGTGACTGCACAGGAAGATCTGGTGATTGGGATACCGGTCGGGGGACGTTTTTGGGCGGGCAGCGAGACGATGGTGGGGTATGGCACCCATCTGTTGCCCATTCGCAGTCGACTGGACGCCAGCATTCCATTTACAGCCTATCTGGAGCAGATGCGTTCCCAGCTGCTCAACGGTTTTGAACACCAGGAATATCCTTTTGCCTGGCTGTATGAAAAGCTGAATGCCCAGTCAGCAAGGAGCCGTCCCCCGGCGATCACGGTCACTTTCAATCTGGACCGTCCTCTTTCGCTGCCCCAGATGGCTGAATTGCAGGCAACGTTGTTTGCTCCGCCCCACACTGCCACGGCCTTCGATCTGGCAGTCAACGTGCTCGAAGCCAATGACGATCTGAACTGCTCTTGGGACTACAGCACGGAACTGTTTGATCGGGAGACTGTTGAGCGGTTGATACACTATTTTCAGACGTGGTTGGCTGCTGTCGTCGCCACTCCCGGGGAGGCCGTGACCCGGCTTCCCTTGTTGCGCCCAGCCGAACAACAGCAGATACAGGTGGAGTGGAATGCGACGCAGGCAGACTACCCGCAGCACTGTATTCATGAACTGTTTGAAGCGCAGGTGGCATCCAACCCGGAGGGTATTGCCCTGATCCAGGGTGAACAGCGGGTCACCTTGCGCGCGTTGAACGACGCTGCAAATTGTCTGGCACATCATCTGATTGCCTGTGGGGTCGGCCGTGCATCGACGGTCGGTCTGATGGCGGAACGCTCTCCAGAGATGGTGGCTGGTTTGCTAGCCATTCTCAAGGCAGGTGCCGCCTATCTGCCTTTGGATCCGATGATACCGACCGAACGTCTGCTTTATGTGCTGGCCAATACGGGTGCAGAGCTGCTGCTGACCCAGCGTCCGCTGGTCGACCGTGTGCCGGAGGGCACGCTCCCCTGTCTTATGTTGGAAGAAATTCTTCGTACTGCCCGTTTTTCTGTGGTCGGCAACCCTGCGCTGCCGGCAACGCCCGATCAGCTGGCTTATGTCTTGTACACCTCTGGATCGACAGGCCAGCCCAAAGGCGTAGAAGCGCCGCATCGTGGAGCCGTCAACCGTTTCCACTGGATGTGGCGAACATTTCCCTTTGCTCCTGGAGAAGTCTGTTGTCAGAAAACAGCCCTTTCGTTTGCCGACTCGGTCTGGGAGATCTTTGGTCCGCTGCTGCGTGGGGTGCCCAGCCTTCTCATTCCTGACCAGGTCGTCAAGGAACCCAGGCTTTTGGTCGAACAGCTTGCCGAACATGCGGTTTCTCGAATTGTGCTGGTTCCGTCGCTGTTGCGTACGCTGCTGGATTCCATCCCTGACTTGCAGCAGCGGCTGCCTGAGCTGCGCATCTGGGTTTGTAGTGGGGAGGCATTGTCCTTTGAACTGTGTGAAAAGTTCTATGCGCAGATGCCGGAGGCCAGGCTCCTCAATTTGTACGGTTCTTCAGAAGTTGCTGCGGATGTGACCTGCTATGACACCCGTGCTGGGGGTCTCAGGCAGGGCGTGCAGGGTCTGCCAATCGGGCGGCCGATCGACAATACGCAGATCTATTTGCTGGACCGGTATGGGCAAATTGTTCCTGTCGGGATTCCGGGTGACCTGTACGTAGGGGGTGCAGGTCTTGCGCGCGGCTATCGCGGCCAGCCGCAGCTGACCGCCGAGTCTTTTGTGCCCAATCCTTTTGCCCAGCCAGGGCGTGCAGAGCGTCTGTATCGGATGGGCGATCGTGCGCGGTATCTTTCCGAGGGCACCCTTGAGTATCTGGGCCGTCAGGATTTTCAGGTCAAGATTCGGGGGTTCCGTGTCGAGCTGGGAGAAGTGGAAGCGGCGCTCAAGGCCTGCCCCGATGTCGGCCAGGCCTTGGTGGTGGCGCGTGCTGAGACAACAGGCGACAACCAGCTGGTCGCGTATTTGGTGCCTCAAAATCAGACAGTCGAGCCTGCAAAGCTGGACATTGGGGCGATCCGTCGTTGTGTGATGCAAAAGCTGCCAGCGTATATGGTGCCTGCGTTGTATGTGCCGCTGGCGATGTTTCCGTTGACGGCAAGCGGTAAGGTGAACCGGCGTGCGTTGCCGCCGCCTGAAGCGGCAACCTACCGATCTGAAACAGTGTATGTGGCCCCGCGCACGGCGACCGAAGAGACCCTTGTGTTGATCTGGGGGGATGTGCTTGAACTCAGTCCGGCGGGAATCGGTGTTTACGACAATTTTGGAGATTTGGGCGGCCATTCGCTGCGGGCTGTGCAGGTGATGAACCGTATTCAAGAACAACTTCTGGTCTCTTTGCCGTTCGACCAGCTTTTTGCGCAGCAAACTGTTGCGGCACTGGCGGAACGGGTCGAGATTGAACTGTTGGCCCAGCAGGGGGATGAGGAAATGCTGCAGCTTCTGGCTGAATTTGGTGAGACTTCGGAGCTGGGCACCGACAAGGAAGGAAACGGACGATGACACCCCCTGCCCGACAAGAAGATACAGAACGCGAATGGAGGCGGCGTCTGGCCGAGCTGACCCCAGAACAGCGTGCCCTGTTGTTGGAAAAGGTGCGTGCCCGGCAGCTGGCCGAACACGCACCGTACAGCCCGATCCTGCCTGCGGCGCGAGAACAGCCGCTGCTGCTCTCCTTTGCCCAGCAGCGGCTCTGGTTTCTCGACCAGTTGACTGAGAACCGTGGTCTTTACACAATTTCAACGGCGATGCGTCTGACCGGCATGCTCGATGTTTCTGTGTTCCAGCGCAGCTTGAACGAGGTTGTGCACAGACATGAGGTCTTTCGGACTGCATTCCCTCGCCATGTCGCTCATCAGGTGATTGCGGCTGCGTCTGACGTTTGTCTGCGGCAAGAGGACCTTTCGGGCGAATCCGATCCATTGGTAGCTGGCTTGCGGCGGGCTGCCGAAGATGCGCGCCTGCCGTTCAACCTGACACAAGGCTCTCTGCTGCGTGTCACGTTGTTGCGGTTGACCCCTTCTGACCACCTTCTGCTGCTCAGTATGCACCATATCATTGCCGATGGCTGGTCTATGGGGGTGTTGCTGCGTGAGGTGAGCATATTGTATGCAGCCTATGCTGCGGGCCAATCTTCTCCGCTGCCGCCGCTTCCGATCCAATATGCGGACTTTTCCCAGTGGCAGCGTGCCCGTTGGAACGATGTGGAGAAAGAAAGATCGCTTGACTATTGGCGCCGTCAGCTTGCAGCTGCACCGGCTCTTCTGGAACTGCCGACAGACCGCAGCCGTCCGCCCGTTCAGAGCTTTGCAGGCGCACAACATCGAGCTGTCATCGAAAAAACGTTGTACTGCCAACTGGTCGACTTGGGTGAGCGTGCGGGTGCGACCCTTTTTATGACGTTGTTGTCTGCCTTTTCTATTCTGCTAGCGCGTTACAGCGGCCAGAAGGACATCGTGGTGGGGACTACCATTGCCAATCGTACCCGCCGCGAACTCGAACCTTTAATCGGTTTTTTTGCCAACACGCTGGTGCTGCGCAACAACCTGGCTGGCAACCCCACCTTTCTGGAATTGTTGCAACAGGTGAAAGAGAACGCGTTGGCCGCTTACAAATATCAGGACATGCCCTTTGATCTATTGGTAGAGTCCTTGCAACCCAAACGAAGCTTGAGCCATACGCCTTTGTTCCAGGTCATGCTGGTGTTGCAAAACGCCCACCTGACGTCGGTCGAGCAGGGGCCGAAGACGGTGCCTGCTTCTCCGTTGCAAATTGAGGTGACCGATATCGACACGGGGACAGCGAAGTTTGATCTGACGTTGTTGGTGGAAGAAGTGGAAGGGATGTTGAAAGTGGTGTGGGAGTACAGCACGGATCTCTTTGATGCGGGGACTGTAGAGCGAATGGCCCACCACTTGAGGGTCTTGTTGAAGAGCATTGTGTCAGACGCCGAACAGCCGATCGAGCAGCTGGCCCTGATCGATCTTGAAGAGAGACAGCTGCTTTTGGAAGAATGGAACCGAACGGCTGTCGACTATGGGCCAGATCGGTGTCTACATGAGCTCTTTGAGGAGCAGGTGGCCCGCACGCCCGAGGCGGTGGCTGCGGTCTTTCAAGAACAACAGCTGACCTATGCCGAGCTCAACGCCCGGGCCAACCAGCTGGCGCACACGCTCCAGGGGCTCGGTGTGGGGCCGGACGTGCTGGTGGGTCTCTGCGTGGAGCGTTCGCTGGAGATGGTGGTGGGACTGTTCGGGATCCTCAAGGCAGGCGGCGCCTACGTCCCCCTCGACCCGACGTACCCGGTGGAGCGGCTGGCCTTCATGCTGGAGGACGCAGCGGTGTCTGTGCTGCTGACCCAGGCGTCGCTGCTCGGAGTCCTGCCAGTGGCAGAGACGCAGGTGATCTGCCTGGACCGGGAGTGGCCGGCTGTGGCGCTGAACCCCACGAGCAATCTGCACAGCCCTGTACAGCCCCACCATCTGGCCTATGTGCTCTACACCTCTGGCTCGACGGGCCGACCCAAAGGGGTGCAGATTGAGCATCGAGGGCTGACCAACTATCTGAGTTGGGCGGTAGAAGCGTACGCAGTCTCCGAGGGAGAGGGCGCGCCTGTACACTCCTCGATCAGCTTTGACGCCACAGTCACGAGTCTGTATACGCCGCTGCTGGTGGGACGGAAAGTGGTGCTGGTCCCCAAGGGAGAGGAGATTGAAGGACTCTGTGCGTTGCTGCAGGTAGAAAAGCCGTACAGCCTGGTCAAGATTACGCCTGCACATCTGGAAACACTCAGCCATTTGTTGGATGAACAAGTGGCTGCGGGTGGAACCCAGGCGTACATCATCGGTGGGGAAGCACTGTTGGAGAGACAGGTGGAATTTTGGCGGAAGCATGCACCGTCTGTGCGATTGGTGAACGAGTATGGGCCGACCGAGACGGTTGTGGGCTGTTGTGTGTATCTCTCCAAGCAGTCAGGAGGGGACACAGTGCCGATCGGTCGCCCGATCGCCAACACCCAGCTGTATCTGTTGGACAGCCATTTGCATCCTGTGCCTGTTGGGGTGAGCGGAGAGCTGTACATCGGGGGGGCTGGGGTGGCACGGGGCTATCTGAACCGTCCTGAGTTGACGGCGGAGAGGTTCATCCCCAACCCGTTTGGCCCGGGCCGGCTCTACAAGACCGGGGACCTGGCCCGCTGGCTGCAGGACGGGAACATCGAGTATCTGGGCCGCATCGACCATCAGGTCAAGATACGGGGCTTCCGCATCGAGCTGGGGGAGATCGAGGCGGTGCTCGGCAGCCACCCGGCCGTGCAGACGTGTGTGGTGGTGGCCCGCGAGGATGCACCTGGGGACAAGCGGCTGGTCGCCTATCTGGTGGAGGCGGCGCTGGGGCTGCTGCCGGCTGCCCACGGAGAGCGGGTCGCAGCGCTGCGCAGCCATCTGCAGAGCCGCCTGCCCGACTACATGGTGCCTGGTGCCTTTGTCTGGCTGGATGCCCTGCCCCTCACCCCCAACGGCAAGGTGGACCGCCAGGCGCTGCCTGCACTGGAACCTTCCGATCTGGCCTCTTCCAAGAAGGATGTGGCACCACGCACCCGTACGGAGACTCTTCTGACAGAAATTTGGCAGCAGGTACTCAGTCTGCCTCATGTCAGCATTCACGATAACTTTTTTGTACTCGGAGGACATTCGTTGTCGGCGATGCAGGTGATTTCTCGTGTCCGGACAGCTTTGGGCAGCGAAATTTCGGTGCAAAAATTTTTTGAAACAGCAACGATAGCAAGTCTGGCTGCGTATCTCGATGCAGAAAAGCGTGATCAGGGCCAGCCAGCGATTCCACGGGTCGCACGGGTCGCCCATCGTCGTCCGCAGGCAAATCAATAGCAGATGGTTGTATTGATCGAAGATGGATCTGCACGCCATGTAGATGGACAGTTTCTGGCCTGTCAAGGAGCAGTACACCATGTCTGAAGCACCCAAGATAGATGTTCGACCAGACAGCCCGGGTGCGGTGCAGGCCCATGCACGCGCCATTGCCGTCATTGGGATGGCCTGTCGTTTTCCCGGCGCACACACGGTCGATGCGTTCCGCCGCAACCTGGAGCAGGGGGTCGAGTCGATTCGCACCTTGACCGTCGAGGAGCTGCGACAGGCAGGGGTGGCGGCAGAATGGCTCGACCACCCCCACTACGTCAGAGCTGCACCTGTGCTCGACGAGATAGATCGCTTTGACGCCGGGTTTTTCCAGTACTCCGGCCGTGACGCCGAGCTGATGGACCCCCAGCACCGGCTTTTTTTGGAGTGTGCGTGGGAAGCGCTGGAGAATGCCGGCTATGCGGCCGACCCGGCCCAGGCCAGCCGCCGTCCTATCGGCGTCTTTGGCGGTGCAGGTAGCCTGATGGGCTCCTACCTGCTTTCAGAAAGCCATGTCAACGAAGCACTGATCGGCCCGATCACCAGCCGTGGCCATATCGGCAACGACAAAGACCATCTCTGCACCCGCGTCGCCTACAAACTGAACCTGGGCGGGCCGGCCGTGACGGTGCAGACTGCCTGCTCGACCTCGCTGGTGGCAGTGCATCTGGCCTGCCAGAGCCTGTTGAACGGCGAGTGTGCGCTGGCGTTGGCGGGCGGTGTGACCGTGCGCGTCCCGCACCACAGCGGCTATCTGTACACGCCGGGCGAGGTGCTCTCCCCCGACGGCCACTGCCGGGCCTTCGACGCGCAGGCCGAAGGGACCCTCTTTGGCAGTGGGGTGGGGATCGTGGTGCTCAAGCCGCTGGCACAGGCACTTGCCGACGGAGATGCGATCGCCGCAGTGATTCGAGGTTCTGCGCTCGGCAACGACGGCAGCGACAAGATGAGTTACTGGGCCACCAACCCCCAAGGGCAGAGTGCGGTGATGCAGCAGGCATTCCGCCAGGCCGGGGTGGATCCGGAGAGCCTGGGCTTTGTGGAAGCGCACGGCACCGCCACCCATCTGGGCGATATGATCGAGACCTATGCGCTGCGCCGGGCCTTTGCGACCGAACGCCGGGGTTTCTGTGCGCTGGGCTCGGTCAAGACCAACATCGGCCATCTCGATGCGGCCGCTGGGATCGCCGGGCTGATCAAGACGGTGCTGACGCTGCAGCACCGGACGTTGTACCCGACGCTCCACTTTACGCGTCCCAACCCGCGCATCGACTTTGCCAACGGGCCTTTCTATGTCAACACCGAGGTGCGTCCTTGGGAAAGCAGCTCCCCGAGGCGGGCAGCGGTCAATTCGTTGGGGGTTGGGGGCACCAACGCCTTTGTGGTGCTGGAGGAGGCACCTGCTGCTGCCGAGGTACAGGCTGCTGTGGAACGTCCCTACCAGCTTTTGACCCTGGCCGCACGCAGCGCCGAAGCCCTGGAAGCGCTGCATGTCCGGATGGCAGCGTGGTTGAACGGCCAGCCTGCTGCAGATTGGCCGCAGATCTGCTACACAGCCGCTACCGGGAGGGCCCACTTCAACCACCGGCTGGCGGTCATCGCTGCGACTGCACAGGAGGCGGCGGCCCAGCTGGCAGCAGGCAGCGGGCTGAAAGACGGGGTCGTTGTGGCTCCTGCCCGCAACAAGGTTGCTTTTCTCTTCACCGGCCAGGGCGCACAGTACAGCGGCATGGGGCGGGAGCTCTACGACACCCAGCCTGTGTTTCGGGAGAGCATCGACCGCTGCGCCGCACTGCTGGCCGGGCAGCTGGAAGCGCCGCTGCTGGAACTGCTGGGCTATACAGAAGAGGCAGCGGAGCAGCACATCGACCGCACCGAGAACACCCAGCCGGCCCTCTTCGCCCTGGAGTATGCCCTGGCGCAGCTCTGGCGCAGCTGGGGCATCGAGCCAACTGTCCTTCTCGGCCACAGCGTGGGCGAGCTGGCCGCAGCCTGCGTGGCCGGGGTCTTCAGCCTGGAGGATGGGCTCACGCTGGTGGCAGCGCGCGGGCAGCTGATGGGTGCGCTGCCTCAGGAAGGGGAGATGGTCTCGCTCCTGGCTGCGGAAGCCAGGGTGCGAGAGGCGATTGCCCCCTACTCGGATGAGCTGTCGATTGCAGCCATCAACGGCCCGGCCAGCGTGGTCATTTCAGGCAGCCGTGATGCGGTGCTGGCGGTCAGCGAATTGCTTGCCGCCGAGGGGGTCAAGAGCCAGCGGCTGACTGTTTCGCACGCGTTCCACTCCCCGCTCATGGAGCCGATGCTGGAGGAGTTCCGGCGGGTGGCGGAGCGGGTCACCTACCACCCTCCCCACCTGCAGCTGGTCTCGAACGTGACCGGCCAGCTGGCGGGCGACGAGATCGCCACCCCTGACTACTGGGTGCGCCACGTGCGCGAAGCGGTGCGCTTCGCCGACGGTGTGACCACGCTGCACAGCCAGGGCATCCAGATCTTCCTCGAAATCGGCCCCAAACCCGTGCTGCTCGGCATGGCAGGGGGGGACAGTGGTCAGTGGTCAGTGGCCAGTGGTCAGTGGTCAGTGGCCAGTGGTCAGTGGGGAACAGGGAGCAGTGGCCAGGAAGCAGAGAGAACAGCTCTGCTGCCCTCGCTCCGCCCTGGCCAGGGGGAGTGGCAGCAGCTGCTGAGCAGCCTGGGTGCGCTCTACGTGCGGGGAAGCGCCATCGACTGGGAGGGCTTCAACCGTGGCTACAGCCGGCGCAAGGTCGTGCTGCCCACCTATCCCTTCCAGCGGCAGCGCCACTGGGTGCAGAGCCGCCCAGCCGGCCGCGCCCCCGCGTCGCCGCACCCGCTCATCGACAAGGTCATCCCGCTCCCGCAGCAGCAGCTGACTCTCTACGAACGGGAGTTCAGCGTCGAGTCGCTCCCCTTCCTGGCCGAACACCGGGTCTATGGGGAGCTGGTCTCCCCCGGCGCCTGCCAGATTGCGATGGCGCTGAGCGCAGCAGCGCTGAACTTTGGCGAGCAGCTCTCGCTGACCGACCTCGTGCTGCCCAGCGCGCTGGTGCTGGCGGAGGGAAAGCCGCGCACCGTGCAGCTCTTCTTTGAGCAACAGCCCGGGGCTGTACAGCGGCCCTTCACGCTGGTCAGCTTTGCGTCCGCCCAGACAGACAACGAGGTCGAGCTCCGCACCCATGCCTCGGGACGTGTCGCTCCGCTGCAGGCCCTGCCTGCGCAGAGGCAGCTGGCCGCTCTGCAGCAGCTTTGCACAGAGCCTGTGGACCTCACTGCGCTGGATGCCCGCCTGGCCGCAGCGCAGCTGGATCTGGGTCCGACCTTCCGCTGGATCGCCCAGGGCTGGTCTGCTCCGGCGCAGGCCGTACCCCAGGTGCTGGCACGCCTGGCGCGCCCCAGCCTGGTCGAGGAGGGGGAGGGCCATCTGCTCCACCCCGGCCTGCTCGACGCCTGTTTCCAGGCGGCGAGTCTTGCCGCCGCACCGGAGGCTGGAGGCCTGCCCTTCGCTCTGGCAGAGCTCCATCTCTGCCGCCGACCAGTGGGTGACAGCTGGTGGTGTCATGTGACGCAGCGTGCAGGCCAGAGCGCCGGCTCGACACCCCTCTGGGAGATCCAGCTCTTCGACGAGCAGGGGCGCCTCGTGCTCGCCGTCAGCGGCTTCCAGATGCGTGCGGCCAGCGCCGAAGCGATCGCCGGGGAGTCGCTGCGCCGCGAGTGGCTGCACACGCTGGAGTGGCGGCCCGCCCCGGCCTCAGCTGCATCTGCCCCCGAACCAGATTGCTGGCTCTGGGTGGGAGCAGTTCCAGAACAGCCCGCTGGCTGGATGGCGCCCTCCCATCGGCTCGACAGCACAGCGGATGCACAGGCGCTCCAGCGCCAGGTCAGCGAGATCGCTGCCCGCCACACGTCGGTGGGCGTGGTCTTCCAGCCGGCAGCTGCGCCGGAAGAACGCCCGGCCCCCCAGCAGGCATTCCAGGCATGCACAGCGCTGCTGACGCTGAGTCAGGTGTTGCTGGCGACCAGCCTGGAGCTGCGGCTCTGGGTGGTCACCGCTGGAGCCCAGACGGTTGCCGGCCAGGTTGCCTCCAAACCCGAGGTGGCGGCCGTAGGGGGCAGCCTGTGGGGGCTGGGACGCACCCTGGCCCTGGAGGAACCGCGGCTGCGCTGCGTGCTGGTGGATCTGGAGCCGGGCGTCGCTCTGCAAACCGACCTGCTGGCCCGCGAGCTGCGGACAGCCCCTGAAGCAGGGGGCACCGAGCGGGCCTGGCGCGCCGGGGTTCGCTACCAGGCCCATCTTGTCCGCTCCCCCGCAGAACCCACTGTGACAGACCTTGACCACCCCGTGCGTCTGCAGCTGAGCGAATACGGCTCGCTCGATGCGCTGCACTTTGTGCCGGCGGTGCGGCGGCAGCCTGGGCCGGGCGAGGTGGAGGTCGCGGTCAAGGCGGCCGGCCTCAACCTGCGCGATCTGCTCAACACGCTCGGTATGCTCCAGGAGTACTACGCCAGCGTGCTGGGCATCCGCCGCGCCCAGGAGGTGGGGCTCGGGCTGGAGCTGGCCGGGGTGGTGACTGCCGTGGGTGAGGGGGTGGCGCATCTTGCCCCCGGCGACCGTGTCCTGGGGCTGGCGGGGCTGGAGGGGGCCTTTGCGACCTGCACCACGCTCCCCGCCCACACCCTGACACACGTTCCGGCAGGGCTGAGCGACCGGGAGGCGGCTACGCTGCCGCTGGCCTACCTCACGGCCTGGTATGCGCTGGTGGAGGTCGCCCAGCTGCAGCCGGGGGAACGGGTGCTGATCCACGCCGCTGCGGGCGGGGTGGGCCAGGCCGCGGTGCAGATCGCCCGGCTGCTGGGCGCCGAGGTCTTTGCGACAGCCAGCCCGGGCAAGTGGGCGTTTTTGCGCGGGCAGGGCATCCACCACCTCTTCAACTCGCGCACCCTGGACTTTG
>JAGWYN010000018.1 GCA_018969295.1 Chloroflexota bacterium
CAGCGCCTACCTCAGCGCCCCCGCCGGTGCCCGCAGCCAGATTGCAGGCGCTGGCCACACTCGACCAGCTCTTGCAAGCCGAGCTGCCACACCGAGACCCAGTGCAGCTGGTCGCAGAGTTACATCCTCCACCCGCCGACGCCCAAGCGTCCGCTCCCCCCACACAAAAATCAGCCACCTACCACACTGGCGACACCGTTCAATTTTGGGTACACAACTCAGATGCCCGACAGAACATCCAGATCGAAGCCAGGCTGGTCTATCAGACCGAAGTCGCCAATGTCTGGGTCGAAGAGGGCCAATCCTATGACAGCCGCCCCCTGCGCCGCTCGATCGACCGCTTTACCGACAACATCTACCCGGCTCTGGTTGCAGCGTTCGGATCTGAAGCCAGCCCAGGTGTCGACAACGACCCGCGGCTGCATGTGCTGCACTCCACCCAGCTCGGTTCAGGAATTGCCGGTTATTTCTACAGCGCCGACAAATACCCAACGACAGTCAACCCCTTTTCCAACCAGAAGGAGATCTTCTTCATCAACCTGAACTGGCTCAACCAACTGCGCGACTACACCCCCTATGAAACAGTGCTGGCACACGAATTCCAACACATGATTCATTGGAACCAGGACCGGGGCGAAGATCTCTGGCTCAACGAAGGACTGAGCGAGTATGCCCAGGAGCTGGCCGGCTACGCACCCGAGGTCAATTTTGCAACCCTCTTTCTGGCCGACCCAGACCTGCCCCTGACAGCCTGGAGCGCCACTCCAGGAGCCAGCGCTCCCCATTACGGCGCCTCCTATCTGTGGGTCGCTTATCTGGCACAGCGTTTCGGCGACAATTTTTTGCGCACCCTGGTGGCAGAACAGGCCAACGGTGCCGCCGGGATTGGCCGGGCACTGGCCCAGCACACCGTGGAGACCCCATTTGATACGCTCTTCGCTGACTGGGTAGTGGCCAACTGGGTAGATGACCCGGCTGCGCTGGATGTCTATGGACGCTACGGCTATGAAGCAATCGAACTGCCAGAACACCAGGCAGCGCAGCAGATCCACCTGCCGCTCTCAATGACGGCGGGAGAGGTTGCCAATTATGGCACTGACTATCTTGTGTTTCGCACCCCAGGGGAGTGGACCCTGCACTTCGCCGGTACGACCACCGCGCATCTGGCTGCGTTGCCCGCTGGCCACAGCCACCTCTGGTGGAGCAACCGGGGCGACGATGCCAACTCTCGCCTGACACGCCTGTTCGACCTCAGTGCGCTGCAACCGGGCCAGCCCGTTACCCTGACCGTCGACAGCTGGTGGCAGATCGAGGAAGACTACGACTACGCATACGTGCAGGCCAGCAGCGACAGGATACACTGGCAGATTTTGGCTGGCCAGCGCACCCGCACCGACAACCCGACCGGCAACGCGCTCGGAGCAGGCTACACAGGCAGCAGCGCCCAAGACGAAGCGGACCGCTGGGTACGCGAGATCTACGACCTGGGGGCCTTTGCGGGTGGCCCACTCTGGCTGCGCTTCAGCTATGTGACCGACGATGCAGTCAACACCGAGGGCTGGTTCCTCGATGCAGTCGAACTCCCCGCCATCGGCTTCGTCGACAACTTCGACGGCGATGTGACCGGCTGGCTGAGCGAAGGCTGGGTGCTGACCAAGAATCTTCTTCCTCAACGTTGGCTGGTCCAGCTGTTGGAATTTGAAAACGAACGGCTGGTCAGGGTCACCCCAGTGACGGTGGATGCAGCCGGAAACGGCACGGTCGATCTGGCTGGAATGGATGGGACACACCATGCCGTGGTGGCTGTCAGCGGTCTGACGCCCGTGACCACCGAACGGGCCACCTACCGCTACTGGGTGGAAGAGCGTTCCAGCAGAGCCCCTTGAGCAACCAGACAATGGGCTCCGATACACTGCGCGGCGTCGTCGAACGCCTTACCTATCACAACGAGGAGAACGGCTACACAGTGGCCAAAGTGCTGCCAGAACGCTCTGGCCCCAGCCTCTTTGGCGCAGGGCGCGAGGTGACGGTGGTCGGCAACATGCTGGGGTTGAACGTCGGGGAATCCGTCGAATTGACCGGACGCTGGACAGTGCACGGGGAGTACGGCCGTCAGTTCCAGGTGGAAACCTTTCGCCCGGTGCTGCCAGCCACGATCGCCGGCATGGAGAAATACCTGGGCAGTGGGTTGATCAAGGGAGTTGGGCCAGTGACGGCTCGCCGCATCGTCGAACAGTTTGGGCTGGAGACCCTCACCGTGATCGAAAAGACCCCCGAACGGCTGGGCGAAGTACCCGGCGTCGGTGCCCGCCGAGTCGAGCTGATCCAGACAGCCTGGGCCGAGCAGCGCGCCATCAAAGAGGTGATGCTCTTTCTGCAGGGCAACGGCATCAGCACCAGCCTGGCCACCCGCATCTACAAACAGTACGGCGACCACGCGATCACCGTCGTGCGCTCCGACCCGTATCGGCTGGCACGCGATGTCTTTGGCATCGGTTTTTTGACCGCCGACAAGATCGCACGCGCGCTGGGCATGGCCGACGACGCGCCAGAACGGGTCGCCGCTGGGGTCACCTATGCCCTCAATATGGCAAGCGAGGAGGGACATGTCTTTCTACCTACATCCGAACTGGTCAAACAAGCAGCTGAATTGCTCGACGTTGTACCCGACCGCGTCGGGATCGGGCTGGCCCGCATGTGGCAGGAAGATCAGATCAAAGTTGCACCGACAGCCGGGGGCGAGGCGCTGACGCCGCCGGCTGGCCAGACAGGCGTGCCAGCACTGGTCGCGCACCAGGGACAGCTGCTGGCCACACAAAGCCTCGACGAAGCCCGCTGGCTGTTGAACACAGAGCAGATCCACTACTTGACCCCGCTCTATTACAGCGAGGTCGGTGTGGCAAGAGGCATCCACCGCCTGCTGCGTGGAGAATCCCAAAGCCGGCTGGCTGTCTTTCAGCGCTACACCCAGACGGCCTGGAATCAGGCGATCGCCCGGGCCGAGCAGCACAACGGCTTCCCGCTGGCCCCCCAACAGCGTCAGATTGTCCAGGCTGCGCTCACCCATCGTGTCACCGTGCTGACCGGCGGGCCCGGCACCGGCAAGACCACCACGGTGCGTGCCCTGCTCGATCTGTGCGAACATGAACGCTGCCGCGTGCTGCTGGCCGCTCCTACCGGCCGCGCCGCCAAACGGCTGGCTGAAACCACTGGCGCAGAAGCCAAGACCCTTCACCGCCTGCTGGCCTTCAAACCCGGCGAAGGGCTCACCTTCGAACGCAACGACCAGAACCCGCTCGACGGAGATCTGTTGATCGTCGACGAGGCTTCCATGCTCGACCTCGTGCTGACCAACCACCTGCTCAAGGCGATCCCCTCTGGCATGCACCTGCTGCTCGTCGGCGACATCGACCAGCTGCCCAGCGTCGGGCCCGGCAACGTGCTCAAAGACCTGATCGTCGCCCTGGAAAAGCCCGCCGACCCCCGTCTGGCCCGCACAGCCGTGATCCGCCTGCAGACCATCTTCCGTCAGGCTGCCGACTCATGGATCATCGCCAACGCCCACCGCATCAACGCCGGCGAACTGCCGGTCGTCGACAACCAAAAGGGGAGCGACTTCTTCCTGTTCAAGACCGAAGAGGCCGAACGGGCGGCAGAGCTCTGTGTCGAGCTGGTGGCAGAACGGATCCCGCGCCGTTTCGGTCTCCCCACGACAGAGATCCAAGTGCTCTCGCCGATGCATCGGGGCGCAGCAGGGGTGGCTACACTCAACAGCGCACTGCAAAACGCACTCAACCCGGCGGGGGCAGGACGCGCCGAACGGATGCTCGGCAGCCATATCTACCGGGTCGGCGACCGGGTGATGCAGATCCGCAACAACTATGACAAAGATGTCTACAACGGCGACATGGGACAGATCGCAGCGATCGATTCGATCCTGCATACCACCACGGTGCGGTTCGACGGGCGGGCAGTCCAGTATGCTTTTCTCGAAATGGATGAACTGACCCACGCCTACGCGATCAGCGTCCACAAAAGCCAGGGCAGCGAATTTCCAGCGGTGGTCATTCCACTGCTCACCGCACACGCGCTGATGTTGCAGCGCAACTTGCTCTACACGGCCGTGACACGGGCACGGCAGCTGGTCGTGCTGGTCGGCCAGCCGCGTGCACTGGCGCTGGCGGTGAACAACCACGAGGTGGCCGCTCGCTACAGCGGTCTGACCGAGCGGCTGCTTGGCTGAAAGGACAACACCAGGAACAGCCCCTCCAGCCGAACTGTCCCCCTGCCGAGAATCGTTGCTTTGCTCTCCGCCCAGTTGAATGGTACACTGGATCCATGTCCACTGCACTCTATCGTAAATGGCGCAGCCAGACATTCGACGAAGTCGTCGGCCAGGAACACGTGACCCGCACGTTGCAGAACGCGCTGCGGGACGATCGGGTTGCCCACGCCTATCTGTTCTCCGGGCCACGCGGCACCGGCAAGACCAGCACGGCCCGCATCCTGGCCAAGGCCCTCAACTGCGGCGCGCCAGAAAGCGAGCGCCCCTGCAACCGTTGCGCAACCTGCCGGGCAATCGCCGAAGGACGTATGATTGACCTGGTCGAGATCGACGCTGCCTCCAACAACAGCGTGGACGATGTCCGCGAGCTGCGCGACAAGGTGGGCTTTCGCCCCAGCGAAGGGCGCTTCAAAATTTATATCATCGACGAAGTCCATATGCTGAGCGGCAGCGCCTTCAACGCTTTGCTCAAAACGCTGGAAGAACCCCCGCCACATGCCCGTTTTATTCTGGCCACCACCGAGCCACACAAAATTCCAGCCACGGTGCTCAGCCGCTGCCAACGCTTCGACTTCCGGCGAATCCCCGCCCCCGAGATCGCCCAACATCTGCAGCATATCGCCGACGAAGAAGAGTTCCAGGCCGAAACAGAGGCGCTGCTCATGATTGCCCGCAGCGCCCAAGGTTGCATGCGCGACGCCGTCAGCCTGCTTGACCAGATGCTCAGCTTTGGCCACGACCAGGTCTCTTTGGCCCAGGTCCAACAGGTGCTGGGGGCCGTCAACACCCAGACTGTGCTCGATTTTCTGGATGCAGTGGCTGCCCGCAATGCTCGCCAGGGCCTGGCGTTGATCCACCGGCTGATGGCCGGTGGGGTCAGCCTGCCCGAATTTTGCCAGCAGGTCGTCGAACAGCTGCGTGCCATCATGGTGTTGCAGATGACCAACGACCCTGCACTGCTGGACGATCTGCCTGCTGAGACCGTGCGGCAGCTGGCAGCCCAGGCCAGGCAGCTGGAACCGACAACCACGATCCATGCCATCAAACGGTTCAGTGCCGCGATCGCCGAACTCAAAGGAGGCTTTCAACCGCAGCTGCCGCTCGAGATGGCGCTGATCGAAGTGACACAGGGCGAAATTTTTGCGCCGCTGGCGGCGAACAGCCAGTTCCCGCCAGCCACTCGCAGCCAGACCCGGCCAGCAGCGAACACCCCCTCCCCTCTGCCGGTGGCCGCAGCCGGCGAAACGCCGCGCAGCGACGCTGCCGTCGACGCTGCCGTCGACACCGAGGCAACCCGTCGTCTCTGGTCGCGTTGGAAAGAGTTTCTGGCCCAGGTGCGCACACAAAATGGGCAGCAGGTCAACGCGGCCCTCCAGGCCGTGCGCGATGTCGCCGTCGCCGACCAGCGGGCTGCGTTCGCTTTCGGCAACAACGAATTCTCACGCAGCCTGGTCGCTAAACTCGACGTGCTGCCCGGCGTATCCACCACCTTGTCCAAATTCCTCGGACGCGAACTCTCCCTGGAATGCCAGCTCGGCGAACGAGCACTCCTGTCCGGGGTCGTGACAACCGCCCAGACCCCACCGACCGATGGCCCCGACCCGCTGGTCGAATATGCGGTCAGCGACCTGGGTGCCCAAGTCACCCCCAATACCGTCGCCTCCCCCCCCACAGAAAAACGGACACGATCGTGAGCCGTCGACACCATCTATCTCAATTTCCGAGCAGCACAGTCTCTGCTCACCCACAGCACTCCTTCAGAAAGGACAGCACACCATGAACAAAAAACGCAGCGGCGGCGGACGTCCCGGGTTCGGCAGCAGCGGATTTGGCGGCGGCGGGTTCGGCGGCGGCGGCGGCATGGGCAACATCATGTCGCAGATGCAAAAACTGCAGGCAGAGATGGAAAAAACCCAGGCCGAGCTCTCGACAGAAGAGCTCACCGTCAGCGCCGGCGGCGGTGCTGTGACGATCGTCGTCACCGGCGGCCGCGAGTTCAAAAGCGTAACCCTCAAACCCGAAGTGGTGAATCCAGAAGATGTCGAAATGCTCCAGGACCTGCTGCTGGCAGCCTTCAACGATGCCCTCAGCCAGGCCAAACGGCTCGAAGAGGAACGGATGAGCAGCCTCACCGGCGGTCTTGGCCTGCCGCCAGGCCTTTTTTAGAAGAGATCCCAGCCGTGCCAGCCTCTCCGGAGACGAGAAACCCACCATGCAACCACTTGCCGAGCCGGTCTCCAAGCTGATCGACGCCTTTACCCAGCTCCCTGGGATCGGCCCCAAAACAGCGACACGGCTGACCTACTATCTGCTGCGCAACGACGAAGCCGTAGCACTCCGACTGGCCCGCGCCCTGGAAGAGCTCAAACAACGGACACTCTTTTGCAGCGTCTGTTTCAACATCGCCGACCAGGACCCCTGCCCCATCTGCGCAGCCACCCAGCGGGACACCGGGCTGATCTGCGTGGTCGAAGAACCACTAGATGTCCAGGCGATCGAACGCACGCGCGAGTTCACCGGCCTTTACCATGTGCTGCACGGAGCCATCTCCCCTGTCGAAGGGATTGGCCCGGAAAATCTGAAAATTGGCGAGCTGCTGCAGCGGATCCGGCAGAGTGAACCGCCGGTGCGCGAGTTGCTGCTGGCAACCAACCCCAACCTGGAAGGGGAGGCAACTGCCATGTATATTGCCCGCCTGACCAAACCGTTGGGGCTGCGGGTCACCCGACTGGCACGCGGGCTGCCGATGGGGGGAGATCTCGAATATGCCGATGAAGTGACCCTGGGCCGGGCCCTGGCCGGGCGCAGCGAAATGTAAGCGACGCGCTTCAGGCCCCCCCACAGCTGGGAGGGCCTCCATCCAATGTGCGGCAGATTGTGGAGAAAAAATATGGCAGAACCCAATCCATCCTCCCTGACAGAGCAAAAGGCGCGCTGGGAAGCAGAGACCCTGGCACCGCTGGTCACCCGCTTCGGCGAACGCAAAAAACCGTTCACGACCAGCGACGAAAAAATGGTCGTCTCTACAGTGTATACACCTGCCGACGGCGACGACGCGTACCCCCAAAAGCTGGGGCTGCCCGGCGAATACCCCTTCACCCGTGGGGTCCAGCCCAACCTCTACCGAGGACGGCTCTGGACCATGCGCCAGTACGCCGGCTTTGGCAACGCCCAAGAGAGCAACGAGCGCTACAAATTCCTGATCGCACAGGGGCAGACCGGCCTCTCCGTCGCCTTCGATCTGCCCACCCAGATCGGCTACGACGCCGACCACCCCTTTGCCGAGGGAGAAGTGGGCAAAGTCGGCGTCTCGATCTCCAGCCTGCGCGACATGCAAACCCTGCTCGCCGACATCCCCCTCGACAAAGTCAGCATCAGCATGACCATCAACGCGCCGGCTGCCGTGCTGCTGGCGATGGTGATCGCCGTCGGCAAAACGCAGGGGGTCCCTGCCCACCAGCTGCGCGGCACCATTCAAAATGACATCCTCAAAGAATATATTGCGCGCGGCACCTACATCTTCCCGCCAACCCCGTCGATGCGGCTGATCACCGACATCTTTCGCTACTGTGCCGGCAACGTGCCCAAGTGGAATACCATCTCGATCAGCGGCTACCACATCCGTGAAGCAGGCAGCACTGCGGTCCAGGAGGTGGCCTTCACACTGGCCAACGGGATCGAATATGTGCGGCAGGCCCTGGCAGCCGGGCTGGATGTCGACCAGTTTGCCCCCCAACTCAGTTTCTTCTTCAACGCCCACAACAATTTTTTGGAAGAAGTGGGCAAGTTCCGTGCAGCCCGCCGGCTCTGGGCGCGCATCATGCGCCAGCGCTTCGGCGCCAAAAACCCAGACTCCTGGAAGCTGCGCTTCCACACCCAGACCGGAGGCAGCACCCTCACCGCCCAACAACCAGACAACAACATCGTGCGGGTCACCCTGCAGGCGCTGGCTGCCGTACTCGGCGGTACCCAAAGCCTGCACACCAACAGCCGGGACGAAGCACTGGCACTGCCCACCGAAAAATCGGTCGAGATCGCTCTGCGCACCCAGCAGATCCTTGCCTACGAGAGCGGGGCCGCCGATACAGTAGACCCGCTGGCCGGTTCCTATTATGTCGAATGGCTGACCGACGAGATCGAACGCCGCGCCGAGGAGTATATCGCCAGGATTGACGAGCTGGGCGGCGCGCTGGCCGCAGTCGAAGAAGGCTACATCCAACGCGAGATCCAGGATGCCGCCTACCGCACCCAGCGTGCGGTCGAAAAAGGCAGTGAGGTCGTGGTCGGTGTCAACCGTTTCCAGACCGGCGAACAGCCGCACGGAGAGCTGCTGCGGGTCGATGAAAGCGTACGGCAGGAGCAGTGTGCAGCACTGGCCGCACTGCGGGCAGAACGCGCCCCACAGGCAGTCCAGAGCGCTCTCGCCAGCCTGGCCCAGGCCGCCCAGGATCCACAGGCCCCCTTGATGGCGCTGATCGTGGCAGCGGTCGAAAGCCATGCCACCCTGGGAGAGATCTGCGACACGCTGCGGGGAGTCTTCGGAGAATATACGCCGGAAAACTGGGTGTAACGAACTGCTCCTGCCAGCGACAGGGCGTCAAGCCGCCGTACGGCAACAACAGGCAGTTCACAGCTGTTTGGTCACGCCAAGGGTGTCAAGCGGTGATTGGACGGCACTGCAGCAAATACAGCCGATTCTGCCAGTAGGCGGCCTCCACGTCTACTGGCCAGCCCATCTCTCCCTCCAGACGGCGGGCCAGCTGAGCGACCTCCTGGATCTGTGCCTCAGACAGGACTGCCTGCCCCCGCATCAAACGCGGGGTCGGGACCTGTTTGATCCCGGCTGCGAACCGAACCACCATCGTCTCCTTGGCGCCGATGGTGCGCTGAACCAGCGTCTGGTCAGGCGAGACCACATAGGTGTCAGGGGTCACACTGCCATCTACCAGCCCCTGTCCCAACCCCCAAACCGCATTGATCACCACCTCAGGCGACCGCGTGAGCGGATGACGGCTGAAGGCAACCATCGCCATGTCTGCCGGCACCAGCTGTTGAACCAGCACGGCCAGAGGGGTCTGTGCACCGCGGCGGTAGTGCTGGACTCGCTCGGCAAAAGCTGAGTGCCAACAGGAGAGGATCGCTGTAAAAAGCGCCTCCACCCCGCAAATGTTCAAAAAACTCTCGTATTGACCGGCAAAAGAAGCACGTTGGCCATCTTCGTCGACCGCCGAAGAACGCACAGCGACCGGAAGAGGGGCCAGCTGCACAGCGTCGGAGAGCTGCTGATAGGCATCGGCGACAGCAGCCTGCCAGGGCGCTGGCAGCTGACCGGGCGAGCCCTGGGCCACCCACTCCTCAAAAACGTCTGTCGGAAGACAAAACCCAGATGGAATGGGGTAGCGCGGAAAGAGTCGGCTCAGCTGGGCCGATTTTCCACCCAAGGTGGCCAGATTATCGCTTTGACCTAACCAGACGACCATGTGTTCCTCGTTTCAGAAAGTGTGCTCAACGCCTCAACGTTGCCATCCAACGGTCAGCCAGCAGATTGACAGCGACGACCAGGGTCGAAATGGCCAGCGCAGGAAAGAGAACGATCCAGGGTGCAGCCACCAACCAATCGCGCCCTTCGCTGATCTGCGCCCCCCAATCAGGAGATGGGGGCTGCACCCCCAACCCCAAAAAGCCCAAGCTCGAACTGAGCAGAATGGCGTAGCCAAAATAGAGTGTGAGTTCGACCAGCAACCAGTTAAACAGATTGGGCAGAATCTCTCGACGCAGAATGCGGGAATCCGAAGAGCCAATCATGCGGGCCGCCTCCAAAAATTCACGCGTCTTCAGGTCGATGACCACCCCACGCACCACGCGGGCAATACCCGGTGCAAAAATCACACCGATACACAAAATCAGATAGACCATCTCCGACCCTAGGGCGCTGACAATGAGCAGGGCCAGCAACATCGAAGGGAAACAGAACAACAGATCGGTGGCGCGCATCAACACTTCATCGGCCATCTCTCCCCAATAGGCCGCTATCATCCCACTGCCTCCCCCAAGGATCACCGCCAGCAAAGAGGAAGCAGTCGCCAACCCCACGATGCTGCGACACCCCACCATCACCCGGCTCAAGATATCACGGCCAAATTGATCGGTGCCAAAGAGATGTTGCCAGGAAGGAGGCTGCAACGAATTGGTCAAATTTTGTGCCGAAAAATGGTAGGGAGCAATCCATTCCCCGAACAAGGCAACGCCGACAGCCAGAGTGACCACAGCCAGAGAGAACAGGGAGACCGGATCGACGACGCCCAAAAATGAACGCAACCGCGGCAGATGTGGGGTCAGAACAGGATGTTGCACAACAAATTGCCTACAAGGAGCGCAGTCTCGGGTTGAGAGAGAAGAGAAGCAGGTCTGCCACCAGGTTGATCAGCGCAAAAAGCGCTGCTGACACCAAAGCCACTGCCTGCAGCAACGGCAGATCGCGCTGCGTAACTGCCTGGAGCAGCAACCGTCCCATTCCTGGATAGGCAAAAACGCTTTCAACCACGACGACCCCTCCCAGCAAAAAAGCCAGGTTGAGTGCCAATACACTGATGGCAGGCAGCAGGGCATTGCGAAGCGCATGGTGCCAAACCAAGGTGTGGGCAGGCAGCCCTTTTCCTTTGGCCGTACGAATATAGTCTTGGTGCATCACGTCAATGACACTCAGACGCACAATTCGGACCACCTCAGTCGAACTGATGACGGTCAACACCAGCGTGGGCAAGATAAAAAAACGCAGCGAACTCCAAAAGTCGCTCTCTGCTGCCAGCATGCTGGCGGCCGGCAGCCACTGCAACCAGATCGAAAAGCAGAGAATCAGCAGGACTGCCAGGACAAATGAAGGGATACTCACCGCAAACAACACCAGTGCAGAGATGGTCCGGTCCAACCAACGGTTGGCATGCAACCCTGCTGCCAGCCCCAGGCCGACGCCCAACAGAACGCTGAAAGGCCAGGCCAACAGTGCCAGCCTGGCAGAGTTGGCCAGACGCTGTTGCAACAGCGGCCAGACGGGACGGCGCAAAATCATCGACTCTCCCCAGTCACCCTGCAAAATACCACCCAGCCACCCCAGATAACGTTCAGATGGCGGGCGATCCAGCCCCATCTGGCTGCGCAACAACGCCAACTTTTCCGAAGTCGCATCCTTGCCCAGCACCAGATAGGCAGCATCTCCAGGCAACACTTCGGTCACCACAAAGATGGCCAACGAAATCAAAAACAACACCCCCCCTGTAAAAAGCAGACGGCGCACCACAAACTGCACCATACACTTCCCCATCTAGGACTGGACGGTGCGGGGAGAGCAGCAAAGGCTGCTCTCCCCACCGCACACTATTGCAGCCAAAGATCCCGGAACACAAGACGCAGACCCGGGAAATGGCCCTGCAAACGCGTCGATGCAGCCTGCAAATAGGGCGCAAAATAGGGGATCAACACCCCCCCTTCTGCGCTGATCCGCTGTTGAATCTCTGCATAGATTGTTTTGCGCTTTTCAAGGTCCAGCTCGGTTCGCCCAGCCGCCACCCACTCGTCGACCTGCGGATCCCCCCAGCCACTTTCGTTGTAGGCACCGGTCGAAATGTACGCCAACGGCAAAATTGCGTCCGGTTCACTGAATGTCGGAAACCAAGAGGTAAAGAAAGGCACTTGCAGATAGGCTTCCGCGTAATAGGAGGCACCCGGAACATTTTCAATGGTCAACGTGATCCCAGCAGCTTTGAGCATTTCCTGAAGTGCAACCGCAGCAGCGTTCACACCAGGGCCGCCATCCATCAATTCAGAGGTGTGCAAGGTAAGTTCCAGACCCTCTGGGTAGCCAGCCTCCGCCAGCAGCGCTTTGGCTTTTTCCACATCGTAGGCCAGCGGTTCCACATTCGCCCAAAACGGGGAGCCTGGGTCGATCGGCTGGTCGTTCCCAATTGAACCCCGCCCCTGCAAGATGGCCGCGACCAGGCCTGCCCGGTCCACCGCATGTTTGACAGCCTGACGCACACGCACATCGTCAAATGGTTTTTGGTCGACACGCATGGCAAACACCGGGTAGAGCCCCTGACGGCACTCCAACACGACAACATCGGCGGCACCTTCCAACAAAGCCAGATTTTCGCGTTCGACACTCTGGACAAGTTCAATCGACCCACTCATCAACGCCGCAATCTGCGTAGTGGCTTCTGGAAGTATCAGCATCTGCAGCTCATCGAGATAAGGCCGCTCTGGATCCCAGTACTTCTCGTTGCGTTTGCCTACGATCCGTTCTCCTTGAACCCACTCCGCAACCACAAACGGCCCTGTGCCAGCAGGTTCCTCGGCAAGCTCTTCGTCTGTACGGTCATGGGGTACAATCTTGAGCCCTTGTTGCCCCATGTTGTAGGGCCAGGTCACATTGGTGGACTTCAAATGGAATTCAACCGTAAAGTCGTCGACGACAACCAGTTGATCGATGGCATCCAATCCGCTTACAACACCCTGAAATGCTGGGTCGCGCAGACGATTGAACGTGTGCTCGACATCTTTGGCAGTAAAAGGCGTACCATGGTGAAATGTGACCCCTTGACGCAGATGAAAGGTATACAGGGTGGCATCTTCGTTGGCCTCCCAGGATTCCGCCAGCACCGGGTAGAGCGGCACCCCCTCTTCTGCTTCTGCACGCCGGATGAGCGTTTCGTACAGCATATCCGCCACACGCACATCCGTAAAAGACTGTCCAAGTCGATTGGGGTAAAAACCGGTCAGATCGTCCGGCGTAGCGATGCGTAGCGTGCCGCCCCGTTTGGGGGTCAAAGCAGAGCCAGCAGGGGTCGGGGCAGCCGGCGCAACCACCGCTCCACATGCACTTAACAAAAACAGCGTAGCTGTGCCCCCTGTCATCTGAAGAAATTGGCGCCGGTTGACAGAGAGGCGATGAGTTTCAACGTTCATAGTTTTTTTAACTCCTGTGTTGTGTCTAAAGAATACGAACTTGACCGGCTGTACCATCTAAAGTGACGATCTGCCCATCCTGCAACATCCTGGAAGCCTTCCCAGTCCCGACCACTGCTGGGATCCCCATCTCGCGCGCCACAATGGCTGCATGACTCAGCATCCCACCGTTGTCCGTGATAATTCCCACCACATTCATAAAGACCGATGTCCAGATCGGTGTCGTCATTGCAGTCACCAGGATATCCCCTGGCTGCAACTTGTTCACTTCGTTGATCGAGCGCAAAATTCTGACGGCACCCGTCACACAGCCAGGTGACGCTGCATACCCGGAAAGGGCCTGTGGATCTTCTGTCGGAGCCACCGGTCTTTGCAAAAGGGCATGGTGCGAGATCACATCGATGACAGGGTTGGCAGGGGGGTGGCCTGTTGGCGGCGTGCCCACAAAAGGAGGCGGTTTGAGCTGGCGAAAGCGGTGCAGATCTGCCTGCCGTTGGCCAATATCGACCGGCAGAGCGGCAGCTGTCGTCAAAGCTCGCACCTCTGCAAGGTGCAGAAAAAAGATCTCGCTTGCCGCTGTCAATCGACCTTCTTTCTGCAGAGCCTCTCCGAGAGCAAGCACAATCTGGCGCTGGTGATGGTTGAGCGCCAGCTCCATCCAGTAGGTATGCTCGTCCAAAATGTACGCAGCTTTCTGTCCCTGTTCCAACAGCCGTTCAAACTGCTGGACAACTGGCTCTGGGTAGGAAGCAAGCTGAGCACGCACAGAAGCGATCAGCTCCCAATGGATTTGCTGTTTCTGACGCAATTCTGCATCCAAATCTCGTTCAGGCTGCGCCAACAACGCCTTCAAATTCAGCAAAACAGGGGTCGGATCCTCGACCCAGGCAGGAGAACGCAAAGAAAACATCGATTCGCTCTGCTTGCCGTACTCTGCCAGATAGGCAGAAAGTGACGCCCAGAGAGGCTGCCCCGCAGCGGTTTCACGCAGGGCAAGCAGTTCATCGGCTGAACTGTTCAACACTCGTTCTCGGCTGGCCGGGTCCTTATAGAGCTGACGGCTTACACGCCAGAGCTGCCGATTGCTGCGCAGGGCATAGGTTTCCTGGATTTGTAACAGCTGATGAAAGGAGGGCCCCTCTTTGCCAAAGAGATCCTTGTAAAAATTCTCGAATTCGTACACCGCCATCAACATCAGGACCTGATGGCGCATGTGCAGAAACGAGATGCGCGCACATCGGGCCAGCGTATCCTCCAAATAGGAGAGCAGTTGCGGCAGCGGCTGGCTGAAATCATAACGATCCATCTCCGCCAGATGGTGCTTGACCTCTGCCGGCCACTGCAGGGCCCACTCAGTCAGAGGAACAGACGATGTCGTATATTCCGCCAAAATCGTTGCAAACGTCTCCTGCTTCCATTTTTCTTTTTCCTCCAAGGAAAAGACTGGCACTTGGTTGACATTGACGTACCAATATCCGTTGAAAAAACGTACACGGTACCTGCCAGCTTGCAGAGAGACAAACGCCTGGTCGAATCCTGCAATGTATGTGGCAAGAATCATGTCACTTTCGAGCGGCGTGAAAGGTTCCGGCAGATAACTGCCATAAAACAGCCAAAATTCTTGAGAATCTTCAGGCTGTTGCCAGTGGAGCGGAAAGCTGTCAGTTGGATTTGGGTTCATGATGGGTTGGATCCATTTGAAGAAGAGGAGAAGCGTGGGAGGGCAGAGGCTGCCAGGCTGGCCACATGGCAACCCCAACAGCCCCGACAAGACCAATTTTGTTGATGATCAAAATATGGACCAGCCCAAAGTGAAAGAGAAAAATACTGCCAATCCCCACCAACATCGGGGCAATCGTGACCGCAAACATCCAATTGATATTTCTACGAAAACTCTGGGCGATCTCAAACAAAAGTGGCAGCTGCTGGAGATGGCCATCCATCAGCACAATCTGTGCCGTATCGATTGCCACGGTAGAAGCCCCACGCAGAGAAACTGACACCTGCGCTTTGCGCAGGGCAATGGAGTCGTTGATGCCGTCACCAATATAGCAGATGGAACGCCCCTCTTTTTGAAGCTGCTCGATCAGTTCTGCCTTGTGTTGCGGCAGCGTCTCCGCAAAATAGTGGTCGATCCCAAGTTTCTGCGCCAGCTGGCAGGTAGCAGCTTCGTTGTCGCCAGAGATGATGTAAAGCGTTTTGATCTGCGGCAGTTGACGCAGTTGGTGCACAACCTGAATGGCTTCAGGGCGCAACGCTGCGGCCAACTCGATCCCCCCAACCACCTTTGGACCAATTGCCACCAACACCAGGGTGTGCGTCTGTTGGCTGGCCTGCCCTGCCTGCTCCAGGATTTCTGCAGAGATGGGCAGCTGTTCCATTTCCATAAATCGGAAACTGCCCACACGCACAACCTGGCCCTGGATAACCACTTGCAAGCCATAGCCCACCTTGTACTGTGCATCGTCGATCGGCAACAGTTCCAACGCCTGCTGTCGAGCAGCACTCAAAATGGCTCTGGCAATCGGATGTGTCTGTTTGGCCTCCGCCGAAGCTGCATATTGCAGAATCGTCTGTTCGGTCAGCTCGGTTTCAAATCGATGGATCTGCCATACCTCGGGCTCCTCCTGGGTCAGAGTGCCTGTTTTGTCAAAAACGATGGTGTCAACACCGTGCAGCAGATCCAACGAACGACCATCCTTGAACAAAATTCCCTGTTTGGAGGATTTCTTAAAATAATTCAGGGCGCTCAGCGGAGCGGTCGCATTCATTTTGGCCTTGAAATGGGCAGAGACCACTGCCAGCGCTCCGTTGACACCCACAATCGGCAAACTGACTGCCCCCAAGATCAAGGTCGGCAAAACGCTCCGATCTGACAACTTTTGCGAACGCATCTGGACTGTCGATTTGAAATCGGTGGTGTCATTTAAGATCTGGCCAATCCTCGCCGCAATCGTCTCACTGCCAGCTTTTTCTACATTGAGATGCACCCAGCCAGACAACAGAACCGTGGTTGCAAATACAGGATGACCCGGTTCTTTTTCGACCGGCTGTGCCTCGCCAGTCAAGACATGTTGGTCGACGGTCGCCATCCCAGCCACCACGCTGCCGTCGGCGGGGATCATTTCCCCCGCATGCACTGCCACGACATCCCCCGGCTGCAGCGTGTTGAAGGGACGCCGAATCTCTGCACCGTCGCAGACCACATACACAAAATCAGGGTGGATTTTGAAGACATCGATCAACTCTTTTTGGCTGGTATCCGTTGCAAAGAGGGTCAACTTTTCAGCGATAGCGTAGATGAACATGCTGAAGTTGCCAGCCCAAAAATTGCCAGTGGCAACCATTCCCCCCATGACCACCAGATACAGCACGTTGATGTTGATATTCCCACGCGACAAGTCACGCAGGCCCAGCAGACAAACGGGAACCGCCAGCACTGTCAAAAAAATTCCACCCAGCCAATAAAAAACAGGCACCCCCAAGGCACCCAGCGAGGAAAAAAGCAAGGAACCTGTTGTCATCAAAAAAAGTTGTTGTGCCTGTGCCTTGCGTTTGGCCAGTTTGGCATCTGTCGACGGGGGTGTCTCCCCCGTTTTGAACCACTGACGGGGCAGCTTGGATCGTGTCGATGGGCGCTCTTGGTGAAATTGACGCAAAATTTGCTTGGAATGCCTGCGAGCAGGGGAGGTGGTCATCCGCATCACTGCATCCACGAGCATATTCGTCATTCCTGGCGCCGGGAACGATGTCTCCGGGGCCAGGTACGCCATCAACCTTTTTGGTTTGCGTGACAACAAAATGTGGAGTTCTTTCTGTGAGTTTGGCGGTAGATGACGGTTACATTAAATTTCAACTCTATTTTAACAGTTCAAAATTCACGTGTAAAAAAATGTCCGGCCCCACAAGAGCATTTTTTCCCTTTCCGGGGGGATTGACAACTGTAAGAAAGCATGCTATTCTGGCAACGTTACCACAAAAAATTGGTCTCTGCTCGCTAAACAACCCACTCCCGTCTACAACGCTCTTTGGGAGCAGCCGACGGGCGAACGGTGGACAGCTCCCCAAATTGAACTCTTTGTGGCAACGTTGCCAAAAAGAGCCATGAAAAAGGACGGGAGCTTTGAGCAGACCCAATTTCAAGCGTTCTAAAAATCAGACCGTTGAGGAGCGCCGATGGCGACGATCAAAGATGTAGCCCACCGTGCCGGTGTAGGGGTCAGCACTGCTTCACGAGTGATCCGCAACAAAGGCTATGCCAGCGAAGAGGTACGCAAACGGGTTGAACAGGCAGTGGCAGACCTGGAATATCTGCCCAATCTGTTGGCCCGTTCGATGCGTGGAGCACCCACCAAAACGATCGGGCTGCTGATCTACGACATTGTGAACCCATTTTTCGCCAATTTGGCGACAGGTGTCGAAGACATGGCCCATGCACATGGCTTCAATGTGGTCATTTGCAGCTCGCATCCTTGGAACAGCCGCGAGCGCGAAAAAAGCTACATGCAGATGCTGATCGAACGCAAAATTGATGGGCTGGTTCTCCAACATGTCTTCTCCTCAGAGGAGTACGCATCTCTGCTGGAACGGCGCAATCTCCCAGCCGTCCGGATCCTGAACCCCCAGCCAGGGTACCCCTACGATCTGGTGCGCTGTGACACCAGACAGGGAACAATCGATCTGATCCGCCATCTGATCGGCCTCGGACACCAGCGCATTGCGGCCTTGGGCCCACCGATGCCTTCTTTTCAAGGCGCAGACCGGCTGGCCGGGTACCAAGAGGCGTTGCAGTCTGCCGGAGTGGAGGTTGACCGCTCACTGATTTTGCTGGAAGGGTGGCGAACGCGCGACGGCTACAACATGACGCACAGGCTGCTGAAAGAGACGCGCCCGGACGCCATTTTCGCCTTTGGCCCTCGGATCGCAGCAGGCGCTGCCTGTGCCCTGCGCGAAGCACAGGTGCGTGTCCCAGAGGAGGTGGCGCTGGTCTGCGTCGATGATTTTGGCCTCGGCTCCGAGCTGCACCCGTTCATGACAGTGGTGCGCCAGCCCGAACATGAGATGGGCCAGCAGGTGACACAGCTGCTGATCGATCGGATCCTGGGTACCTACATAGGGCCGCCACGGGAGGTTGTGCTCCCAGCACGGATGGTGGTTCGTCAATCTTGCGGGTCAAAGCGCAAGGAGAGCGAGCAGGCCCAGAGCCAGCCGCAGGAAAATTCTCATGAACAGCGCTGGGATGACGATTGAGCTTTCTCTCTGTGTAACAGCCTGCCTTGCAGGTCGTTTGCTTTGGCATGTTTTCCAAAAATTGCCAGCACAGCAATCTTTGGAAATGGCACAAAATTGTTTCGCGGCAGGCAGGCTGAACACTGTCCGGACAGCTTTGGAAAGGAGGTGATGGAGAGCATCTGAGCAGGCATCGTTTGTATTCCCCGGACAAACTGTGTCGAAACGCGGTCGAGCAGTCGAGCTATGCGTTTGTGGGATTCACTCTATTTGTCTGTACGTACTTGTCTGTACAAAGGAGAAGCAAAGTTATGAAGAAATTTCTGACCGTCGCATTGTTGTTGGTTCTGATCTCTGTGCTCAGTGCCTGCGCTGGTGCCGCGGCGCCA
Organism: Chloroflexota bacterium; assembly: GCA_018969295.1. Lineage (GTDB taxonomy): Bacteria > Chloroflexota > Anaerolineae > Caldilineales > Caldilineaceae > Caldilinea. The sequence goes on from JAGWYN010000018.1 coordinate 18,865, forward strand.
GCCACCGAAGGCAGCGATGCAGCACCAGCTGGCGACGAAATGACGTTTGTCGGCACACCCCGCCGTGAGACGTTGATCTTGGACAATTTGGGCGGAACACTGGAACGCCCAGACTTTTTCAACCCGTACGCGCCCGGTGTGGACATGGGGCGTGGCTTTCACGAGGTCTGTCTGGACAATCTGTGGGAAATCAACACGACCACAGGCGAACAGTTCCCCTCGCTGGCTGCGGAGATGCCCAAAGCGCTCAACGAAGAGTACACCAGCTTCGAGGTCAAGCTGCGTGAAGGCATCTACTGGGACGATGGGGTCGAGTTCACCGCCGACGACGTGGTCTACACCCTCCAGCTGGGTCTGACCAATGACAAGCTGCCGATCCATGGCTGGTCGATCGACTACCTGAAGGATGTGCGTGCCGTCGACAAGTACACGGTGGTGATCGATACCAACCGCTCCCAGCCACGCTTCTCGAAGGATCTGGGCGCCACCATCTGGGACGCCACACGCTTCTGGCCAGTGCCCAAACACATCTGGGAGAACCAGGACCCGACGACCTTTGTCGCTTTCCCCCCCACCTGCATCGCCCAGTACAAGTACAGCAAACACGACCCGAACGGCAACTGGACGCTCTGGGAGCTGCGCGAGGACTGGGAACGCACCGCGGTCGGCATGGTAGCAGGCAAGCCAGGCCCCAAATATCTGCTCTGGAACTTTGTCGGCACCGAAGAAAAACGCATTCTGGCGATGATCAACAACGACGTCGACATTCTGCAAGACATCACACCAGAATCGATGGAAGTGCTAAACAATCGCAGCGACACCGTCCGGGCATGGCATGCCGGATTCCCCTACGCCGATTTCGACGACCCCTGCGAGCGCGGGATTGCCTTCAACAATTCGCAGTTCCCGTATGATCAGTGGCAGGTCCGCTGGGCATTGGCTCTCGCCACCGATATCAAAAATGTCTCGCTGGGCACGTTTGCCGGCATGCTGCGTGTTTCACCCCTGGCTGTACCGCCAGTGGCCGCCGTGCAGAATGCCTACCACAAACCCTTGGTGGAGCGTCTGCTGGCGATGGAACTGCCCGATGGGTACAAGCCTTTCGATCCCACCTTCGCCACAGCCATGGCCGAGATCTTCAACGAACAGGGGGTGGGAGGCGATCTGCCTACAACCGAAGCAGAACTCATCGACCTGTTCGGCGTAGGCTGGTGGAAGTACGACGTCGACCAGGCCGCCAAGCTGCTGGAAGAAGTAGGCTTTACCCGCAACGCCGAAGGGAAATGGTTGCTGCCCGATGGCACCCCTTGGTCGATCGCCATCAACGCTCCAGTCGACTTTGAAGTGCAGTCAGGACGCCTGGCCTTTGCGGTGGCCGATTCCTGGAGCAAATTTGGGGTTGACGCCTCGGTCAACACCATGACTGGCGGTTCGTTCTGGAATGCCAGCTCGACCGGGGAGTACCAGGCTGGCTCCTACTGGCCAGGCTGTGCCATCGGCCCCGACATCTACCCCAATGTCTCCTTCTGGCACCAAAAGTTCATCGTAGAGACTGGGCAGCCCGCACCCGGCAACCAGCATCGCCACAAGAGCGACGAGCTCGCACGCATCCTGGACGAACTGGAGAAGGTCACCTCTGACGACCCGCGCAACGTCGAGTTGAGCAAAGATCTGTTGATGCAGATGGCCCTCGAAATGCACTGGATTCCGATGTTTGGCACCTCCAAATTTGTGCCGGTCAACGAAACCTACTTCACCAACTACCCGACCGCCGACAACTACTACGAAGGCCCGTGGTGGTGGTGGTCAAACTTCAAGTACATTGTCGCTCAGATCGAACCGAAGCAATAAGAGCGGACAGCACCCCGGCTTTTGAGCAAAGTCTGCTGCGCCCTGCACCCCAAAGATGCAGGGCGCAGCAGACCCGACATCCACCAGCCTGCAGCGGACAGGCTCCGTCGAAGGAGGAGAGGACAATGGCAGTGGTCAGATTCCTGGCTGTCCGGTTGATGGTCTATGTGTTGGTCGTCTGGATCGGCGTTACGATCATCTTTTTTGTGCCGCGGTTTGTGCCCGGCAACCCGGTCGAAGTAATGATGGGTAAACTGCTCTCGCAGGGCACGACGATGGATCCCGTGCTGGTCGAAAGCATGCGCAAAACACTTACCGAACTCTTCGGTTTGGAAGGGACCCTTTGGGAACAGTACTCTTCGTTCCTGAGTCGGGTCATCCTCACCCAGGATTTCGGACCCTCTCTCTCCTACTACCCAACCCCCGTCAGCATGCTGGTCGCCCGCGCCCTGCCCTGGTCTTTGGGGTTGCTCCTCACGGCCCTGTTGACCAGCTGGCTGCTGGGCAATCTGATCGGCCTGCTGGCCGGCTATTACAACAAAAAAAATCTCTCCAAACTGATCGAAACTGGCGCCATGATCGTCTACCCGATCCCATATTATATTTTGGCTTTGCTGTTGGTCATTTTGTTTGCCTACATCTGGCCCATCTTTCCCTTTGTCTTTCAGGTAAGCGGCACCCCTGGCTCCTGGCCATGGCTCCAAAGCGTTGCCTACAACTCCTTCCTCCCCCTGGTCTCCATTGTGGCGGTCAGCCTGGGGTGGTGGATCATCAGCATGAAAGCGATGGTCATCGACACCAAAGAGGAGGATTTTGTCCAGTATGCCCGCTCGCGTGGCGTCAGCGACCACAAAATTATGTTGGGCTATGTGGCGCGCACAGCCATTTTGCCGCAGATCACTGTGCTGGCGTTGAGCATCGGCGGGGTCTTCGGCGGCGCCCTGATCACAGAGATCCTCTTTGGCTATCCCGGTGTAGGAAGTTTGATCTACAAAGCCATTCTGGGTTCAGATTACAATCTGATGCTGGGCACGATCAGCATTTCGATCGTTGCAGTCGCCACAGCCACCCTGGTATTGGATCTGATCTACCCGTTCATCGACCCTCGCATCCGTTATAAATAGTTCGAGCCATTCTGTCTGTTCTGTACAAGCGCTGGGTGAGAGAGCCGCCCAAACAGACAAGAACAGCCCGCTGGGTGCCAGTCAATTTGGACAGACATCATGAGGTGAATCGTGCGGTTGATTAAGCCAAGATTGTTGGTAGGAATTGTGATTGTCAGCATCTTTTCGGTGCTCGGCCTGCTCGTGCCCTTGTTTGCCCCTGAAGACCCCACTGCCTGGAACACCTATTTCCGTAATTTACCGCCCAGCGCAGAACACATCATGGGCACAAACAATCTGGGCCAGGATATTTTCTGGCTGCTGACCTGGTCAATTCGCAATTCTCTCTGGATCGGCCTGGGTGTATCCGCAGCAGCGACCGTGATCGGTGTGCTCGTCGGCATCTTCTCTGGCTTTGTGGGGGGAATCACGGACCGGGTTTTGACGTTGTTGATGGATGTAGTGATTGCAGTCCCCTCCCTGCCTATTTTGATTCTGATCTCTGCCTTGCTGGGTGGAAAATCATCGCTGTTGATCATCGCCGGCGTCCTGGTGGTCTTCAACTGGCCCTGGCCAGGACGGCAGGCGCGGGCCATGGCGTTGAGCCTGCGCGAACGTGAATTCATCAACGTAGCCGGGGCCTCAGGCGAGAATACGTTGAAGATCATTGTCTGGGAAATTCTGCCGTTCATGCTCGGATGGGCTTTGGCGAATTTCATCAACACCATTTTGGTGGCCATTTCCGCCGAATCAGGGCTGGCCATCATTGGCCTCGCCAGCTTGAAGGATGCAACACTGGGCACCATGATTTACTGGGCCATGCAGCACCAGGCCTTGTTGTTGGAGAAATGGTTGTGGATTTTGTCACCGATCCTCTCGATCATGTTGCTCTTCATCGGCCTGTTTTTGATTTCTACCGGTTGGTCTGACTATTTTGCAACGAGAAGGGGCCGCCAATGATCCGTGTCAGAAATGTCTGTCTGCACTACCAGACGGTGCAGGGGACCGTCAAAGCCGTCGAAAATGTCTCGTTCGATATCTTTGACGGCGAAATTTTGGGGATCGCCGGCGAATCTGGGTGCGGCAAATCGACCCTGATGAAGGGCATCTACGGCAATGTCGAAGCCCCGCTGGCACTCACCCAAGGGTCGATCGAGATGGAAATCGAGCAGGTCGGAGAACGCCAGGTCATCCCCTCCACTCAGTTCCACCGCTACTGGTGGGAGCACATCTCCTACATCCCGCAGGCCTCCATGAGCGTGCTCAACCCGGTGGTGCGCATCCAAGATCAATTTTTTGATTCCTATTTGCGCGCCGATGTCCGTGCCCTGGGCAAACAACAGCTGCAAGGGCGCATCGCCGAGTACCTGCGCGAGCTGGAACTCCCGGTCGAAGTGCTCCATTCTTACCCCCATCAACTCAGCGGCGGGATGCGCCAGCGCGTCATCGTTGCCCTGGCCACTTTTGTGCACCCCAGGTTCGTCCTGGCCGACGAGCCCACCACCGCACTCGATGTCGTGGTGCAACGCGGCATCCTGACCATGCTGGTCAATCTGCAAAGACAGCTGCAAAACACCTTCATCCTCGTCTCCCATGACATGGGTGTCCACTACCAGATCACCGATCGGATGGTGATCATGTATGCAGGTCAGGTCGTGGAAATCGCACCGACAGCCATCCTGTTCGAACGCCCGCGACATCCCTACACCCAGCTGTTGATCAATTCGCTGCCCCGTTTGGGAGATGATACCCAACGTTTCGGCATCGGCGGACGCCCGCCCAGTTTGCTCGCCCCCCCGCCAGGCTGTCGTTTTGCCGCACGCTGCCACCTGGCCGACGACCAATGCAGGCAAGTACAGCCCCCCTTGGTAGAAGTGGCGCCCGGACATTTTTCCGCCTGTTTGAAACACGAGTGGGTCACAGAGATCCCACTGGTCGGGGAAAGGGAGACCACATGAGCGACAAATTTCTCGAAATCAAAAATGTCAGCAAAATTTATCGGATCGGAGGGCTGCTGGGGCAGACCAAAATCGCCGCAGTCGACAACGTGAATCTGGCGCTGGAACGCGGCAAGCCACAGGTTCTCAGCATCGTCGGCGAGTCCGGGTCGGGCAAAACGACACTGGCACGTATGCTGCTCCATCTGATCCAGCCAACCCACGGCGAAATTTTGATCGACGGGATGCAGACGGGAGGACAGCTGAACGGGGCCCAGCTCAAAGCCTTTCGGCGCAGGGCGCAGCCCATTTTTCAAAACCCCTTTGAAAGTTTCAGCAGCCGCAAGACTGTAGATACCTACCTCTTTGAGACCGCACGCAACATTTTGGGGGCACAGACCCAGGCCGCAGCCAATCGAGCCGTAGATGAAGCGCTGGTCAACGTCGGCCTCTCCGCAGAACGAGTGGTCGGACGCTATCCAAATCAGTTTTCAGGAGGTGAGCTGCAACGCATCTCCGTGGCGCGGGCGATGATCCCGCGCCCAGAGCTGATCGTGGCCGATGAACCCGTCAGCATGATCGACGCGTCGATGCGCATGAATGTCGTGAACCTGTTCAAAAAACTGCGCGATGAATTCAAAGTCACCATCCTGTACATTACCCACGATCTTTCGACAGCCTATTATGTGAGTGACCAGATCGCCATCATGTACCGCGGCAGTATCGTCGAGTCAGGCCCCTCTGCCAAAGTCCTGAAAACCCCCTCCCACCCGTACACCGAACTCCTGCTCGATTCGGTCGCCAAAATTGGCGAAAAATGGAACGAGGTGGTGCGTCTGCCCGATCTGGAAACCAAAGAATACGGATACAAAGGCTGCAAATTTGCAGGGCGCTGCGCCTATGCACGCGAGGTCTGCCGACAGGCCAAACCCCCGATCGTCACACTGGACGGGCAGAGCCAGGTCCACTGCTTCAAACCGGTAGACTACCAGCACCCTGCACCCGCCGGCGGCTCATAGACCGCCACAACCATCTTCTTGAAACAGTCTCTCTTGTTTGTGCATTCCAGCGAAGGGGAGTGAAACCATGCAGTTTAACGGTCTTGGCAGACATTTGGGGAACCTGGCGTGGCTGAGCGAAGCAGAAACCCGCTCGATCAGCGCTGAAAATCCAACCGGCGCCAAAGGCGCCGGCGCAATGGCAGACCCAGAGCCAGATGGCCCGGCGCGCGAGCTGGGCCGAGGGTGGAAATGCCGCCCCTATGTCACGATCCCCCCCACAGATACGGTCGTGCTCGCCGACATTGCTGGATCCGGCGCGATTCAAAGCATGTGGTTCGGCGGCAGCATCATGGATCGGGATTTTATTTTGCGGATCTACTGGGAAGACGAAGCCCTGCCCGCAGTCGAATGCCCGTTGACCGACTTTTTTGCCATGCCCTTCAGCTTTCAAAACCCAGAACGGCCCACACAAGGGCCAATCACACAGATCAGTTCACTCCCAGTTGCCGTCAACCCCAATCGCGCCCTCAACTGTTTTTGGGAGATGCCGTTTCGACGACGGGCCCGGCTGACCTTGGAAAACCGCAATCCCAAACGGGCAGGAGCCTGTTTTTATCAGATCAACTACTGTCTGACCGACGTGCCGGAACAGGCTGCCTACTTCCACGCCCAATTCCGACGATGCAACCCACTGGCCTATCTCGAACCCTATGTCATCTTGGACGGCGTGCGCGGACGCGGCCACTATGTCGGCACTTCTATGGGCTGGTCGATCCAGAACAACGGCTGGTGGGGAGAAGGCGAGATCAAATTCTACATCGACGGCGACAGCGAATACCCCACCATCTGCGGCACAGGAACCGAGGACTATTTCGGTGGCGCCTACAACTTCGATCTGAACGGCCAATACACGACCTACACCACCCCCTTCGTGGGCATGCATCAGGTGCTGCGCCCGGACGGCACCTACCAGTCCCAGCATCGCCATGCCATGTATCGTTGGCATGTCATGGACCCCATCACCTTTCGCAGCGATCTGAAAGTGACGATCCAAGCGCTGGGGTGGCGCTCAGAAGGGCGCTACCTGCCCGGACAACATGACATCAGCTCCGTCGCCTACTGGTACCAGACGTTGCCTGCCCTGCCTTTCCCCACACTGGCTGACCGCAACGCGCTGGAAGTAATCTGATCCAATCCACAGCGGCCATACCCAATTTTTGTTTGAATTTGGAGGAAACACCATGACGTACCCCTACAACGGTTTGGGTTTGGGCCTGGGAAACCTGGCCCGAGTGTCCAACGCCGAAACCCGCTCGATCAGCGCTGAAAATTTCACCGGAGAGAAGGGCAAAGGCGGGATGGCCACGGAAGGCACCGGCGCAGTTGCCGCGCGCGAACTCGGACACGGCTGGAAACTCTCCCCCTGCATCACCGTCCAGCCCGACAGCGTCGTCACACTCGCCGAGATCAACGGCTCCGGCGCGATTCAACAGATCTGGATCACCGTCCACCCCAAATTCTGGCGAGCGCTGATCCTGCGGATCTACTGGGATGCCGAGGAGACCCCCTCGGTAGAAGTGCCGCTGGGAGATTTTTTCTGTATGGGCTGGTGCGAACGGGCCGATGTCCGCTCCCTGCCAGTCGCAGTCAATCCTGCCGGCGGCTTTAACAGCTACTGGGAAATGCCTTTCCGAAGCGGGGCAAAAATTACGGTCGAAAATCTGCTGCCAGAGGCTATCGAAGGATTCTTCTATCAGATCAACTACACCCTGACCGAGGTGGAAGCCGACCGAGCCTATTTTCATGCCCAATTTCGCCGACAGAACCCGCTGCCCTACAAAGAGGTGTACACCATCCTGGATGGGGTGCGCGGCCAGGGACACTATGTCGGCGTCTACATGGCATGGGGCGTCAACAACAACCTGTGGTGGGGCGAAGGAGAGATCAAGTTCTATCTGGACGGCGATACAACCTACCCGACAATCTGCGGCACAGGCACAGAAGATTATTTTGGGGGCGCCTGGGGGTTCGAACAGCCCCCAGGACACTACGGCGTGTTTACTTCCCCCTTCTCCGGGATGCCACAGGTGCTCATCCCCGACGGACTGAACAAAGCCAACACCCGCTTTGGACTCTATCGCTGGCATGTGATGGACCCTGTCCGCTTCAAACAGGAGTGCCGCATCACCCTCCAAGCCCTGGGCTGGCGGATGAGCCTGAATGGCAAACCGCGCTACCTTGCCCTGCAAGACGATATCGCTTCCACCGCGTTCTGGTACCAGGTCGAACCCCACGCACCCTTTCCTCCCCTGCCCAACTTTGAATCTCTGGAAGTCATCTGACAAGGAGCCCACCATGAGTGTTTTTAAGGGAAGTCCCCTCGGGGAACTGGCGAGAATCCGCAACGTCACAACCCGCCGTGTGTCTAGCTGGGATCGGACAGGAGGCAACCTGGATTATCGGGTGGTCCATCCTGGCCAGACGGTGGTGTTGGCAGATATTGTCGGGGCGGGCTGTATCAACCACATCTGGTGCACACACGCCTGTGGACAGGACGACTATCTGCGCCGGGTTGTGCTGCGTGCCCGTTGGGACAACGAAAGCAACGATTCGATTGAAGTGCCCCTCGGCGATTTTTTTGGGGTCGGACATGCCCAGACGGTCAATTTTTCCTCCCTGCCGCTGCAGATGAGCCCCGCCGACGGGCGCGGCTTCAACTGTTGGTTCCCAATGCCCTTTGGAGAACGGGCAGAATTTTTTCTGCACAACGAAGCCGATGTGCCGATGAACTTCTATTACTATATCGACTACGAACTGCATGCAACGATTCCAGCGGACATGGGCCGTTTTCACGCGCAGTGGCGGCGGGAAAATCCGACGCAAGGCCTCCGCGAGGAGGAGATGGCTGCGCTGCTCGAAGAGACTCGCCAGCTTTTTGAGGCCAACAACTCGCTGTTCGCACAGGCGCCAGAGGACACCCTGCGCAACCTGGCCTTTGAGTTTGGCGGCCGCAATCTTGGCGGCAAGGAAAACTACGTTCTGCTGGAAGCAGAAGGACAAGGCCACTATGTCGGATGCAACTTCAACGTGCATAACCTGCGGGCCGGCGATGCCTTTTCCTGGCCAGCCGACAAAGTCTGGCCCCAGACCCGCGAGGAGGCCCGGGCAGCGACCCCTGAAGAGCGGCTGGAATTTTTTAGAATCTTCAACTGGTACGGTGAAGGCGACGACATGATCTTCATCGACGGCGAAGAATGGCCCCCCACGCTGCATGGCACGGGCACAGAAGATTATTTCAACACGGCCTACTGCCCGGCCGTCAAGTACGACAGCCCCTACCATGGCTTGACCTTGCCCGGTGGCCCCAACTGGAGCGGCAAATCCTCCTACTATCGGTTTCACATCGAAGACCCTGTGCACTTTCGCCAGAGCATCAAGGTTACCCTCGAACACGGACACAACAACCACCGCTCCGACGATCTGTCCAGCACCGCATACTGGTATCAAAGCGAACCCCACAAGCAGTTTCCCCCCTTCCCGTCCGTGGCAGAGCGGCTGCCACTGCCAGGGTGAGGGTGCGTCCGGCGCTGTCTCCGTAGACAGCGCCGGACAACGCTGTCCCCCTCCCCAACCCATCCTGCTGCGAAAAACCTGGCCATCTGACCGTTCAGCGGTCAGCCAGGCTCTGCTACACTGTAAAGAGATAAGGCATCGAGATGGTACCCTCTTCCCGGAGGAGGTAGCGCAATGGAATGGCAACCGATCCACAAATCACTTGCTGCGCTGCAGGTATCCCCCAATCTTGTCGACTATGTACAGAGCTGTCGCACCTTTGACTGGGCACAAGTCCATCGGGCGTTGACAGGGTTGCCCGACGGGCAGGGGCTCAACATCGCCTATGAAGCGGTCGACCGCCATGCCAGCGGCCCCCGTCGCAACCATCTGGCCCTGCGCTGGCTAGGCAAAGAGGGGGAGGTGCGCGATTTTACCTATGCCAGCCTGGCAGAGCAAAGCAACCGCTTTGCCAACGTGCTGTGCACACTGGGGGTGAACAAGGGAGATCGTATCTTCGTGCTGGCCAGCCGGATCCCAGAACTCTATATCGCCGTGCTGGGCACACTCAAACAGGTCTGCGTGCTCTGCCCGCTCTTTTCAGCCTTCGGCCCCGGGCCGATCGAGCAGCGTCTGGCCCTTGGCGACGGCCGGGTGCTGGTCACGACCGAACGGCTCTTCCAACAACGCAAAATCGCCGAAATGCGGGCGCGGCTGCCGACGTTGGAGTATGTGCTGTTGACCGACGTCCCTGCCCACCTGGACAGCTCTGTGCTCTCGCTGCCCCAGCTGATGGCGGCAGCCTCCCCCCAGTTCACGATTCCGCCGACCGCCCCAGAAGAGAACGCCCTGCTGCACTTCACCAGCGGCACCACAGGCAAGCCCAAGGGGGCACTTCATGTCCACCAGGCCGTGCTCTTCCACTATATGAGCGCCCACTATGCCCTCGACCTGCACCCGGACGATGTCTTCTGGTGCACCGCCGACCCAGGCTGGGTCACCGGCACCTCGTACGGAATCAGCGCCCCCCTCTGCCATGGCGTCACCCTGATCGTGGACGAGGCCGAGTTCGACGCCGCCCGTTGGTACCAGATCCTGGAAGAACAACAGGTCACCGTCTGGTACACCGCCCCCACTGCGATCCGGCGGCTGATGCGCATGGATCTGGAGCCACGCCAACAGTATGACCTCAGCCACCTGCGCTTCATCGCCAGCGTCGGTGAACCGCTCAACCCCGAGGCTGTGAACTGGGGAGTCAACAGGCTCCATCTGCCGATCCACGACAACTGGTGGCAGACAGAGACCGGCGGCATCATGATTGCCAACTATGCGGCGATGGAGATCCGCCCTGGGTCGATGGGGCGCCCGCTGCCTGGGATCGAAGCAAGGATCGTCGAGCTGCTCGAGAACGGCCATGTGCGCGTGGTCGACAGCCCCACCGTCGAAGGCCACCTGGCCCTGCGCCCGGGCTGGCCCTCGATGTTTCGCGGCTACTGGCACGACGAGGAGCGCTACGCCCGCTGCTTTGTCGATGGCTGGTACATTTCTGGGGATCTGGCCAGGCAGGACGAGGAAGGCTATTTCTGGTTTGTCGGGCGCGCCGACGACATCATCAAAACTGCCGGCCATATGGTCGGCCCCTTCGAGGTGGAAAGCGCACTGCTCACCCACCCGGCGGTGGCCGAGGCCGGTGTCATCGGGGTGCCAGACCCCGTGATCGGCGAAGTGGTCAAGGCTTTTGTATCGCTCAAACCCGCTTTTCAACCGAGTGAGACGCTCCGGCTGGAGCTGATCGGCTGGGGGCGCGCCAGGCTGGGCTCCGCCGTAGCCCCCAAGCTGATCGAATTCCAGGACAACCTGCCCAAAACACGCAGCGGCAAAATCATGCGCCGCCTGCTCAAGGCACGCGAACTCGGGCTGCCAGAAGGAGATCTGTCGACGCTGGAAAGGTCTGCCGAAGAGGCTGAGAGCGGCGCGACCGACGCCGCAAGGAGTGTGTTGCCGTGAAACGCCAACCGTTGCGTAGCCGCAAGAGAGCTGCCGTCGAACGAGAGCATGGGCTGCAGTTGTTGCATGCCATGCTGCGCGTTCGACGGCTGGAAGAGAAATGTTACGAGTTGTACAGCGCAGGCAAAATTCGTGGTTTCATGCATCTCTACGACGGCGAAGAAGCGATCGCAGCAGGCACCCTGCAGGCGCTGACGCCGGCAGACGCGGTCGTGGCCACCTATCGCGAGCATGCCCATGCTCTGCTGCGCGGGGTCAGCGCCGGGGCAATTTTTGCCGAAATGTACGGCAAACAGGAGGGCTGTGCCGGCGGGCGCGGGGGCTCCATGCATCTGTTCGACCGGGAAAGCCGCCTCTACGGCGGCAATGCGATCGTCGGCGGCCACCTGCCCCTGGCAGTCGGGATGGCGCTGGCCGACAAGCTGCAGTCGCTCGACCGGATCACCTGTTGTTTCTTCGGCGACGGCGCAGTCGCTGAAGGAGAATTTCATGAGTCGCTCAACCTGGCCGCCCTCTGGCAGGTGCCTGTGCTCTTCGTCTGCGAAAACAACCGCTACGCCATGGGCACAGCGCTGGAACTGCACCAGGCCGAACCCGATATTGCTAAAAAAGCCGCCGCCTATCGGCTGGAAGCACATGCGGTCGACGGAATGGATGTGCTGGCAGTCGAGCAGGCGGCCCGACAGGCTGTGGCCCGCATCAAAGCTGGCGGCGGCCCCCAGCTGCTCGAGTGCCGCGCCTACCGCTTTCGCGCCCACTCGATGTTCGACGCCGAACTCTACCGAGACAAACAAGAGGTGCAGAGCTGGCGCCAACAGGACCCGATCGCCCGCTTCAGCGCCCAACTGCACACCGACGGCCTGATCTCCGCAGAAGACCTCACCGATCTCGAACAGCAGGTCCAGTCGGAAATCGCAGAAGGGGTTGCCTTCGCCGAAGCTGGCACCTGGGAGCCTGTCGCCGACCTGGAACGGTTCGTCTATGCCGAAGAGGAGACGCCAGCCGCCCGCTATACGCTGCCCGAACCACAACCGCCGACCGGCGAAACCCGCACGCTGACCTACCGCGAGGCCCTGCGCGAAGCCCTGCACACCGCCCTTGAACGAGACCCCCGGGTCTTTCTGATGGGAGCCGACGTGGGCCGCTACGGCGGCTGTTTCGCCGTGAGCAAAGGCTTGTTGGATGAGCTCGGCGAACCACGGATCCTCGGCACTCCCCTTTGCGAATCCTCCTACACCGGGGCCGGCATCGGGGCCGCCCTGGCCGGCATGCTCCCGATCGTCGAAATCATGACCTGCAATTTCAGCCTGCTGGCCCTCGACCAGATCCTCAACAACGCTGCTACCCTGCTGCATATGTCGGGCGGACACTTCCCCGTCCCGATCGTGATCCGCATGGCGACCGGCGGCGGCAAGCGGCTAGGGGCCCAGCACTCCCATACCTTCGACGGCTGGTACGCCCATATCCCAGGTCTCAAAGTGCTGGCCCCCGCCACCGTGGAAGATGCACGCGGGATGTTGGAAAGCGCACTGGCCGACCCCAACCCTGTGCTGATTTTTGAGAACTCGCTGCTCTACAACCTGAAGGCAGAGCTGCCAGCCAACGCTGGCCCACTCCCGATCGACAAGGCAGCGGTGCGGCGCAGCGGCAGCGACCTGACGATCGTCGCCTATGGCATGGCCCTGGTCAAAGCCCTGGAAGCAGCCTCTCTCCTGGCCGCGGAGGGGATCGAATGCGAGGTCATCGACCTGCGCACGCTGCGCCCCCTTGACGACGCCACCCTCATGGCCTCGGTGGCCAAGACCCACCGTGTGCTGGTCGTCGACGAAGGCTGGCGCAGCGTCAGCATTGCCGCTGAAATCAGTGCCCGTATCATGGAACAAGCCTTCTATGAACTGGACCAGCCCGTCCAACGGCTCTGTGGCGCAGAAGTGCCGATGCCCTACGCCCCCCAGCTGGAAGATGCCGCACTCCCACAGGTGGAAAGCCTGGTGGCTGCTGTGAAAGCAATGGTGAACCATGGCTGAATTTCGAATGCCCAGCCTGGGTGCAGACATGCAGTCAGGCAAATTGCTCGAATGGAAGGTCGCACCAGGGACCCTGGTCAAACGCGGCCAGGTCGTCGCAGTGGTCGGAACCGAAAAAGGAGACATCGAAGTAGAAGTCTTCGAGGAGGGCCTCATCCAAAATTTTGCTGTCCAAGAAGGAGCAGAGGTGCCGGTCGGAGCGCCGCTGGCCTGGATCGACGGGGGAGCAGCCCACCCTGGCCAGCCCGAGAAGAATGCCCCTCCCCCCGCAGTCGAAAAGACCGAACAGCGGATCCGGGTCTCGCCGCTGGCTCGTAAACTGGCTGCCGAACTGGGTGTCGACCTGACACAGATCCAGGGCAGCGGCCCACATGGGGCCATCGACAAAGACGACATCGAACGTGCCGCCCGGCAGACAGCCCCTCCCCTGCCTGCCGCAGAGGGCACGCCCGGCAAAGCTGATTTTCAGGCCGGAATGCGACGGGCGATCGCGCTGGCCATGACCCGTGCCAATCGCGACATCCCCCACTACTATCTGGAGTGCCGCATCGACATGACACGGGCACTCTCCTGGCTGGAAGCCGAAAACCTGAAGCGCCCAATCCAGAATCGGCTGCTGCCTGCAGTTCTGCTCATCAAAGCAGTGGCCAAAGCACTGGTCAAAGTACCACAGCTCAACGGCTACTGGACAGAAGACGCGCTGCAGATCGCCGAAGGGATCCACATCGGCTTTGCCATCGCGCTGCGCCAGGGAGGACTGGTCACACCTGCGATCCACCATGCTGACCTCCAGGGGGCCGACGAACTGATGGCAAACCTGCGCGACCTGATCCTGCGCACGCGCTCGGGCCGCCTGCGCAGTTCCGAATTGACCGACGCCACGATCACAGTCACCCACCTGGGCGACCTGGGCGTCGAGAAGGTCTTTGGCGTCATCTACCCACCCCAGGTGGCCCTGGTGGGGTTCGGAAAGATCTCAGAAGAAGTCTGGGTTGAAAAGGGCATGCTCGGCGTGCGGCCGGTCCTGCATGCCACACTGGCCGGCGACCATCGCGCCAGCGACGGCCGCACCGGCGCTGAATTTTTGGAGTCGCTCGACCAGCTGCTGCAAGCACCCGAAGCGCTCTTCGCTGCCTAGCTGCGGAGAAAGGAGACCCTCTTGATGAACGCTGTAAAAAACTTTGGCCCCAAAGAGCTGCGCCAGATCGTGCTCAGCCAGCTGCATGGGCTGGCACCAGAGGCAGATCTCAGCACGCTGCGCCCACACGACGATCTCCGCGAAACGCTCGAGATCGACTCGTTCGATTTTCTCAACTTCTTGATCGCACTCGACCAGGAAGTAGGGGTGGAAATTCCCGAGAAAGACTACGGCAAGGTCGGCACACTGGCTGGGTTGATGGACTATCTGCTGGTGCGCCTGCCAGAGGCGACGTAGCAGCTTCCGTCGATGCCATTCGCAGCACCGTGTTGAATTCACGCCCCTCACGGTGTATACTCTACCTGATGACCATTCGCCTGCGCCTGACCCTCTGGTACACCGCCTTGCTCGGGCTGACCCTGATCCTCTTCAGCGTGGCGGTCTATTCGGCTTTGGCTGCCAATTTGCGCTTTCAACTCGAACAGAGCGCTGCATCCCAAGCCCGCAATATCGCCGCCGCAGTCGCCCAGCAGTTCCAGGGAGATGTGCTGGTCCTGCGCAGCCGGGCAGACAACCTCTTCTTTCCCCAGGTCGAACTCTTTGCTCTGTCGGTCGGGGCCCAGCTCTTGGATCTGGATGGAGCTGTCCTCAAACGCAGCGACAACCTGGGAGATCTGCCGGTCCCCAGCCATGCCGAGACCGTGCCCCGGCTCGTCGCCGGCCAGGATCATCGTTTTTATTACATCGCCGCCGACGGCGCATCTTTTTTGGTCTATACAGTTCCCCTGGTTGTCAACGGTCAGCTGATGGGGGGCATCCAGCTGATCCTGCCTGTCACAACAGCACTGACCGCCCTGACCCAGGTCAACCGCTATCTGATCCTGGGCACGATGATCAGCCTGCTGCTGGCTGCCATCGTCGGCGCTTTCCTGGCACGCCGGGCCCTGGCCCCGGTCGACACGATTACCGAAATCGCAAACGCCATCACCCGCACGCACGACCTGAGCAACCGCATCGACATTCGCGACAACGCCAGCGAGGTGGGCCGGCTGGCTGCCACCTTCAACGCGATGCTGGACCGCATTCAGCAGCTCTTTCAGTCGCAAGAAAGACTTTTGGGAGATGTCAGCCATGAGCTGCGCACGCCGCTGACCACCATTCAGGGCAATGTTGAGCTGTTGCAGCGGATGGCTGCCACCGCCAATGGGGCGCTGCCCCCGGCAGCGGTCTCCGCACTGCTGCAGGAGTCGTTGCGTGAGGTACAGGCCGAAGTCGGACGCATGAACAAACTGATCGGCGACCTGTTGTTGCTGGCGCAGGCAGACAGCGGCGCGCTGCAGCTGCAGATGGGGCCGGTCGAGATGGATACCATGCTGCTGGAAGTCTACCGGCAAAGCCGACGGCTGGTCGAACACTACAAAGGACGCCCCGATGCCCTGGAGATCCGTCTGGGCAGCGAAGACCAGGCCCTGGTGCGCGGGGACCGTGAACGGCTCCGCCAGGTTCTCACCAATCTGGCAGAAAATGCCGTCAAATATACCCCAGAAGGAGGCACTGTCACCTTCAGCCTGGAAGTGTCCAACGGATGGGTCTGTGTTGCAGTGACCGACACCGGAATCGGCATCAACGAAGAACAGCAAGCTGCCATTTTTGAACGTTTTTACCGCACAGACAAAGCCCGCAGCCGGGAACTGGGAGGCAGCGGGCTTGGACTCAGCATTGCCCAACGGATTGTGCAGGCGCACAACGGACACATCACGGTACACAGCCAGCTCAATGTCGGCAGCAAATTCTCGGTCTGGCTGCCCGAGTTCCAGCAAGAGCTGCGGACAGAAACCCCGCTCAACCTGAAAAACAGGGTCATCCTGGGGCAGACACGCCAGTGATTCCCAATCGGCTGCTCAAATGGGCTGCTCACCGCCTGACCAGCGGCAGGTAGCTGGTGTAGGGCTCGACGTCGACAATCTGCTCGACAATCTGGTAGACGGTGCCGCTGCCCAAACCAAGCAAATAAAGCTCACCGGCCTCATCTTCCCCCAGAGAGACGATCCCCTCTGTGCTGTCGAGCTCCAATCTCTTGGGCGTCCAACCGCTGTCCCCACTCTGTTGGATGCTCCAGAGCCGACCTTGCACATAGTCGGCAAAAAAATAACGTCCGCTGAGCCTGGAAAAACGGCTGCCCCGATAGACATACCCGCCAGTCACCGAACGTCCCTCCTCGCGCGGGTAGACCAGGATCGGCGGCTGGTAGGAAGCTGTGCAGCGCTCGGTCAAACGATAAGGAAGCTCGCCTTCATAACAGTTCCAGCCAAAGTTCAGCCCACCAGGTTCACCGGCTGGGTGCAGGTGAATCTCCTCCTGCTGATTCTGGCCGACATCCCCAATCCAAAGGTCGCCAGTCTGGCGGTCAAAGCTGAAACGCCAGGGATTGCGCAGCCCCCAGTCCCAGATTTCTGGCTGGGCATTGTCCTGCCCGACAAACGGGTTGTCGGGTGGCAGATGGTAGGTGCCCGTCGGCCCTACCTGGATTCGCAAAATTTTGCCCAGCCAGGTCGACAGATCCTGGCCGGCCCCCAATGGGTCGCCGCTGCTGCCCCCATCCCCCAGCCCAATATACAGAGCGCCGTCGGGCCCAAAGACAATCAGCCCACCGTTGTGATTGGTGTAGGGCTGGTTGCGCAGCAGGATGCGTTCTTCGCTCTCAGCGTCGGCCAGATTGGGGTCAGCGGTCACACGAAAACGTGCCACCACCGTGTCAAACCCATCATTGGTGCCCTGGTCGCCCGCTTCGGGCTGCACCAAATTTTTGTCGCGATGGTTGTAGTAGACCAGAAAATAGCCTGTGTCGGCGTACTCTGGAGGAAAGGCGATGCTCAACAACCCAGCTTCGCCGCTGTTGCCGACCCGATCGGTGATGTCGAGAAAGGGCTCTTCGCGTACGCTGCCAGCCTCAATAATTTTGACCCGCCCAGCTTTCTCGACCACAAAAAGCCGCCCCGACCCATCCCCCGCATGGGTGAGGTAAACAGGCTGGTTGAAGCCTGCGGCGACCTTCTGTAGAACCACTGCATCGGTGGCCTGTACATCCCCCGCTGTAGAGGCGCCCAACAGCGTGGCCGTTGTCAAAACCGTGAGCAGAAAAGTGGCCAGCAGCTGCCAGGGATCGGAAAAGAGCGTTGAACTCTGCAACCCGGGCCTCCAGGACAAAACACAGCGCAACCCTTCTGACATTGACATCCTCCTTCTGGGGCAGCGAAAAACGTTGACCGTCCAGAGCTTCTGCCAGTACAGGCGGGCGCAGCACAAGTACCGATGGACGTACGCCCGCCTGTGCTAGGGCGTGTGGTATTGTGCAGCCAGCCGGGCCACAACCTTGTAGGCGTTCAGCAGCCGCCGGGGTGGAATGTCAGGCTGGACAAAATGGCCCGTGTTGTAGATAAAGCCGCCACCCGGCGCATAAATGGCAAAGCGCTGGGTGATGTACTCCTCCAAGGCTGGGCCGTCGTAGGCAAGCAGCCCGTCGATCACATCGAGAGACCCGTAAATCGTAATCTGATCCCCGTAACGCTCTTTGACCGTCTGCGGATCCATCCCAGAGCTCTCCTGCACCGGATGCATCGAGTCGTAGCCGATGTCGACCAGCTCATCCAGGATCTGCATGATGTAGCCATCGCTGTGCAGGTTGACAAAGAGCCCAATGCGATGGGCGTGCTCCACCACCCGGCGGGCGTAGGGAGCGATCATCGAACGCCACATGCGCGGGGAAAAAAGCATATTTTGATTGGAGCCCCAGTCATCGGAGAGGGTGATCCCGTCGACGCCAGCTTCCGCCAGGCTGCCCACCAGCCCACACAGCCAGTCAGCGTAGCGGTCGAACCAGCTGTTCATCAGTCTGGGCTGGGCGCCCAGATTCATCCAACAGTTTTCGATACCAATGATGCGGCTGGTCCCTTCGACAATCCCCCAGACATGGGCCAGGATGAACCGTTTGTCGCCCTGCTGGCGAACTGCCTCAGAGACATTCAACCCAGCAAAATCATAGTTCCAGGTTGAATGGGTGAGCCAGCGCGGGTCGCGCGGGTCCCCTGGGTCAAACTCAGAGAGCGCCTGTACATCCCACAGCCGACCAGTTTGGTTAGGATAGGGCACAAAGCCGACAAAGAGATCGACGCCAAATTCATCGAGAAACTGCTCGCGCGGCCCATATTCAGCGGCCAGCAGCTCGACAAACTGCTTTTGATAGAGCCAGCAATCGACAGGCGTGCGGTCGGTTGTCTGGCGGCGCAAGGTTGCAGCCACCCGCTCTTTGGAGTTCATACTTTTTCCTCAATTTTCACGCAGCGCGTAGCCGACGCCCCGCACAGTCTGAAGCAGACGCGACTTGCCACCCGCCTCCAACTTGCTGCGCAGATAGCGCACATACACTTCGATAATATTGCTTTCGCCACCAAAGTCATATTCCCAGATATGCTCGTAAATGACCTCACGGGTCAGGACCTGGCCAGGGTGGCGCATAAACAGCTCCAGCAGATCAAACTCTTTGGCGGTCAGTTCGACCCCGTCGCCGCCGCGGCGGACCTGACGCGTGCGTGGGGTGAGTTCCAGATCCGCATACCGGTAGACCTCTGGAGCCACTTCCATCCGATGGCGCCGAAACAGGGCGCGCAGACGGGCCAGCAGTTCGTCAAAAGCGAACGGTTTGACCATGTAGTCGTCGGCGCCGGCATCCAGCCCGGTAACCCGGTCCTGCACCGAGTCACGGGCGGTCAACATCAGGATCGGCACGTTGGAGGCGCTGCGCAGCCGACGACAGACCTCCAGGCCATCCAGCTTGGGCAACATGACATCTAAAATGATTGCATCGGGCACCATCTCACGTGCCACCCGCAACGCTGTTTCGCCGTCCTCAGCAGTATCGATCGTGTAGCCCTCAAAGAGCAACCCCCGCCGCAACAGATCTCGAATGCGGCGGTCATCCTCGACGACCAGAATTCGTCCGTTCATTGCCGTTCATTGCCGTTCATTGCCGTTCATTGCCATTCATTGCCACGCTGTCCCACAGAAGCCAATTTTCGCTCCCTTGATTGTAGGCAAGCACCAGCAGCCTGTCAAATCCCCAGAACAGTCGCCCCGATGGGCTGTACAGTACATCCTGCTTCGTTTCACACCCCCTGGAGAAAGATGCTACAATCCAAAAAGAAGAAGAGCTTCTCCAGCCGGCTGCAAGAGAAGAGCCGGCTGTTGGCCGCCGATCAGCTATTTCGCACAAACCGCACCATCCACCAAGGAGTTCCTGTATGGCAGAACCAACCTATCGCATCGAACGCGACAGCATGGGCGAGATCCAAGTGCCTGCCAATGCCCTCTACAGCGCCCAGACACAGCGCGCCGTCGAAAATTTTCCGGTCAGCAACCTCCGCTTCCCACGCACCTTCATCCGAGCGCTCGCGCTGATCAAAGGTGCAGCAGCGGCTGTCAACCAGCGGCTGGGCTTGCTGGAAGCAGACATGGCGCTGGCCATTCAGGCGGCCGCCGACGCAGTGGCCAAGGGCCAGTACGACGAACAATTTGTCCTCGACATCTTCCAGACCGGCTCGGGGACCAGCACCAACATGAACACCAATGAAGTGCTGGCCTCGCTGGCGGCTGCACGGCTGGGGAGCAAGGTGCACCCCAACGACCATGTCAACATGAGCCAGAGCAGCAACGATGTGATCCCAACCGCCATCCACCTGAGTGCCTATCTGGCTGTCCACGAAGAACTGCTGCCGGCGCTGGCCCATCTGCACCGAACATTGGCCGCCAAGGCCGCAGCCACCGACCACGTCGTCACCACAGGACGGACCCATCTGATGGATGCCATGCCGGTCCGCGTCAGCCAGATCCTAGGGGGCTGGGCCAGCCAGATCCAGCATGGCAGCGAACGGCTTGCTGCTTCGCTGCCCCGTCTGGCCGAACTGGCACAGGGGGGGACAGCCGTCGGCACCGGCATCAACGCCCATCCAGCCTTTGGAAAGGCCATTGCCAACCAGCTGGCCGAATGGACAGGGCTGCCGCTGGTCGCCAGCAGCAACTACTTTGAGTCGCTCAGCACCCAGGATGCTGCCGTGGAGCTGAGCGGCCAGCTCAACACCGTGGCGACCAGCCTCATGAAGATCGCCAACGACCTGCGCTGGATGAACAGCGGCCCGATCGCAGGTCTGGGTGAAATTGCCCTGCCTGCCCTGCAGCCAGGATCCAGCATTATGCCCGGCAAAGTCAACCCGGTGATCCCAGAGGCAGTCGCCATGCTCTGCGCACAGGTCATGGGCAACCACCTCACAGTCACCATCGGCGGCCAGTCGGGCAACTTTCAGCTCAACGTCATGCTGCCGGTGATCGCCTACAACCTGCTGCAAAGCATCACCCTGCTGGCCAATGGCAGCCGCATGCTGGCAGACAGCGCCATCGCCGGCTTTACGGTCAACGAAGCACACATCGCTGGGCTGGTCGGGCGCAACCCGATTCTTGTGACCGCACTGAACCCAGTCATCGGCTACGAAAAAGGCGCCAAAATTGCCAAACGCGCCTACGCAGAGGGCAGGTCCCTCAAAGAAGTAGCGCTGGAGGAAACCGAACTGAGCCCCGACGAATTGGACCGAATCCTCGACCCGCGTGGGCTGACTGAAGGTGGAATCCACGAATAATCTCTGCCGCTGCTCTTTCGACTGGCTTTCAGGGCAGGCGTTCGCCCTTGGAGCCCGGTCGAAAGAGCAGCCTTTAGCGCAGATAGCTGGTCGGGTTGTAAGGCACGCCGTTGTAGCGAATCTCGAAATGGAGGTGAGGCCCAGTGCTGTTGCCCGTGTTGCCCATCGTGCCCAGCTGCTGACCTCGGCTGACAGTGGCACCAGGCTGCACAAAGATTGTGCTTAAATGGGCGTAGAGAGTGGTGAAGCCGTTGCCGTGGTCGACAATGGCGTAGTTGCCATATCCGCTGTTCCAGCCGCCACCCGCCAGGATTACATAGCCAGCGTCGGCAGCAGTCACCGGAGCCCCCAGCCATCCAGCGACATCGATCGCCGGGTGCCCCCCCCAATAGCCTTGGCTGACATAGCCAGCAGTCGGCCAGCTGAAGTTGCCAGAACCAGCCAAGGCTCCCGGCGGCCGGGAAACCGAATAGGCCGTTGAACTTCCACCAGCGACCGGGGCCACATAGGGTTTGGTGCCGCCCGGCACCACAATTTCTTTGCCGATCGGCAAGGTCGCCTCGGCGCTCGCCATCCCATTCGCCGCATACTGGACAATCGCCTGCATCTCTGTCGAATATTTGTCGGCGATGCTGGAAAGCGTATCCCCCCGCTTGACAACGTGCAGCACGCCGTCGAGCGGCAGAATGCGCAGCTGATCCCCGATCTTGAGCAGATCAGGGTTCTGTTCGATCAACGAATTCGACCACATCAAAGTCTCAGGGGCCAGCCCAAACTTTTCAGCAATCCCCAAAACAGTGTCGCCGGACTTCACCGTATAGTAGCGGACTTCGGGCACCGCAGCTTCCGGGAGCACACCCTGCGGAAGCGCAGCCTGCGAGCTCTGTTCGGCAAAATTCAAAACCAGATTCGGCCGCAACGAGTCGTTCTCAAAGTCGCTGGCCAGCGACTTTGTCTGCGCCCCTGCCAGCGTTGCGCTGGCAAACCCAGACATCAGCTGCGCACCCGGCGTCGGCTCAAAACGCAACTGCCAGTCTGGAAGAGAGACCTGACTCAGCAGCAAGACAACCGCCGCAATCGACAACACCGCAACATGCCCTGCCAGCCTCAGGGGTGTCACCTGGTCGGTCAACAGCTGACGCACAGCACCCGCAGCGCCCAACACCGCCCCATCCAGCGCATCTGCCAGATCCTGCAGCCGAGGATTGGAAGCTCCGTAGGGTTTCGGTTGAACGATTTGTACATTGGATTGTATATTGGAAGAGAGGGAGGAGGGGTACTCTGGCGTTTGGAGATCGTTGGGCTCTGGGCGGCGGCGGTCAAGGGGGGGGGTCGACGGGCTACTTCGCACGGGAGTGTCGCCAAATCCAACTTTGGCATCTTGTGTCATATAAACAATCTCCAGATGAGCAGCTTCCAGCCAGGCGAGGGACGATCCAAAAAAACCTGAGTTTTTTCCATACAGACACCCTCACACATGGCTGAACAGAGCCGACGAAATCTGTCTTTGAACACGAACCGTCCAGCATGTCCCGCTAGACCGTTGAAGAGCAGAACTGCTGTTGATAATAGCACACAGCAGAGAGCTTGCCAAGCGCACAAAGTGCGTTTCCCCTGCCCAACAAAACGATCCCGGCAGCTTGTACCGGGATCGTCGTTGAATCGTAGGTTTTTCGTACACAAAAAAACGCGCATCGATCTAGCGCTTGGTCAACGTTTCCAAAAATTCCCGGTTGTCACGGGTCCGGCTCATCCGTTCAATGATCGGCAAAATGGCCTCGCCGCCGCCGCCCATGGCATCGATCATCCGGCGCAAGGTGTAGACCTTGGAGAGGGTCTCGGCGTCCAGCAGCTTCTCTTCGGCACGCGTGCCGCTGCGCTCGATGTCGAAGGCCGGAAAAATCCGGCGTTCAGCCAGCTTCCGGCTCAGATGGAGTTCCATGTTGCCGGTCCCTTTGAACTCTTCGTAGATCACATCGTCCATCCGGCTGCCAGTGTCGACCAGACAGGTGGCAATCACCGTCAAACTGCCACCCTCCTCGAGGTTGCGTGCAGCCCCAAAGAAATGCTTGGGGGGATAGAGGGCAGCCGGGTCGATGCCACCAGAGAGCGTGCGGCCAGAAGGGGGGACCGTCAGGTTGTAGGCGCGCGACAGACGGGTGATGCTGTCCAGCAAAATGACCACGTCGCGGCGGCCTTCCACCAGCCGTTTTGCCCGTTCAAGGGCCATTTCAGCGACACGCACATGGTTTTGTACAGGCTCGTCGAAAGTGCTGCTCACCACCTCAGCCTCGACAGAACGATCCATGTCGGTGACCTCCTCGGGGCGCTCGCCGATCAAGACAACCATCAGATGGATGTTCTTGTAATTGGAGGTGATCCCATTGGCAACCCGCTTCAACACGGTGGTCTTCCCAGCCTTGGGGGGACTGACGATCAGACCACGCTGGCCACGCCCGATGGGCGAGAGCAGGTCGATCATACGGGTCGAAATGACATTGGGGCGGGTCTCCAACAAGATCTGTTCGTTGGGAAAGATCGGGGTCATCTTCTCAAAGACAGGACGCTTCTTGGCTTCCTCCGGGTCCAGGCCGTTGACCGCTTCGACCTTCAACAATCCATGAAACTTTTCTGTATCTTTGGGAGGGCGCACCTGGCCGATCACCAGATCGCCGGTCCGCAGCCCGAACCGTCGAATCTGACTCTGGCTCACATAGACATCTTCCGGCCCTGGCAGCAGATGGTCGCTCCGCAAAAATCCAATATTGTCCTGCACAATCTCCAAAATACCCCCGCCAAAAATAAACCCGGCCTGCTCTGCGCTGGCACGCAACAGACGCATCACCAGGTCATACTTCTTCAGACGGGTGTAGCCAGTCACATTGGCTGAGCGAGCGATGTCGCGCAGCTCCTCCAGGTTTAGATCTTCCAACTGACCAATCGTCATTTGTTCCAGGGGAATGCTCTCATCCAGCATATCCAATCATCCTTCTATCCCGTAATTGTCTGCGGGTGATAACACCCGAAAAATCGTATGCAAACCCAACGGATACCAGCCCAAACTGGTTCCAATTGAGGATGGCGCACTGAAGGTCAGCCGCTTGCCGATGCAACACTGCTCTGTTCCTGCCAACAGGGAATTGCCCTCTTCGACTTCTCAAGCAGCAGCGACCAGTTCGGCCTACAAATAAATGTGCAGCAACTCGCTGTTACTGGTGGGAGTAAACAAGTCTTTCCTTGTGGACAACAGCTGTCGTAGACAATTAGGGATTTGTTGAAAGGAAAGTGGAAAAGCCCTATAACAGATTTGGTCCCTAACCTATAAAACAGTATAGCAGAGGATGGCTGTCAAGTCAACTCATCTCACAACAAATTGTCGCTCTTTTGGGGGGGGGAATTTTTACCAGGCAGGTTCTTTTTACCAGGCAGGTTCTGCGGAGAAGATCTCTTTGCAGAGCTTTGATCTCTTCTCCGCAGCTTCAGACAGATTCGGACAGGCGCTGCTCACCACTCCCACAGGCCGCCTACCTCGCGCAACGTCTCAGCATCTACCAGATTGATGCGCCGATAGCCCAACTCGACCAGCCCCTGACGCTTAAAATCGCGCAAGATGGCACTCACCGTCTCGCGGTAGGTGCCCAAATGATCGGCCAATGCCTGATGGCTGACCCCTTTGATCACACCGCTGTCGTCCTGGTCCAGATCGATCAACAGCGCCGCCAGACGTTCCGGCAATTTCTTGTACGCCACATCTTCCAGGTTGTTCTCGACCTGCATCAGCCGCGCACCGTAAGTCTGCAACATCCCCCACCCCAGAATCGGATACTGCATCGTCATGTTGCGCGCCTCGCTGTTTGGAATCATCCAGACCTGGCACTCCTCTGCCGCTTCAGCAAATACATTGGGCTCTCTGAAACTGTCCAGCGCACCTTCCCCAAAAATTGCTCCCGGCTCCAAGGTGGCAATCACCAGACGACGCCCTTCGCTGTTGGTGCAAAGCAGATTGGCTTTGCCAGCCATCAACACATACATGCGCGACCCCATTGCCTCCACCGAGGCAATCAGTTGCCCACGCTCTACCCGTCGGGCCGTAATCACTTTGTCGAACGCCGGGTCTTCTTCGCGCAAAGCGGTGAGCATCTGAGGAACACTGGCCACGCGCCCCCCCAGCAAAGTCGACGGCGCAGCCACCGCTGGGGCAATAAACGAAATACTCTGAGGCTCACGCGGGCTAATTTTCATGGTTGTCTCCCTTATTCCTTGACTACGCTGGTTCCACATGGATCGGTTGCTGGCTGCGTCTTAGATGGTTACTCGACATTTGTTGGACATTTTATCTTAAAGTCCTTTACACGCCTTTTTCAAAACCTGCAAAGAGGGGAAAATCTGATACAAAACCTTTGCAATTATTAAACCATACTTTTGCGCCGTTGTCTAGCCCCCAAAACATGAGATTTTTCTCATCAAGGGGCCAGCCGCTCACCGCAATTTTTTTGCTGAAGCACAGTCTACCAACCCATGATTAAACAGTGATTGGAAAATTGTTGGAGATTTGTTAGCAGACAGGCGAGCAATGGACGAAGGGGGGCTCGCGACCGGCGTCTCAAGCGGTCTCTGCGGCTGGGTGCGCTGACCACCATTGCAAAAGGACCTGCCAGCGGCCCAGCTGGGCTGGCGTCAAAGCGTGGGATGGCAACAGCAGCTGCCCACTCAGACGCGCAGCCAGGCCAGCGACCAGCTCCAAAATGGCTTGCTGCGTCTCTTCTGCTGCCCGTGTCAGCCGCATCGCAGCAGTGGCCCCTGCCCTGAACAGTTCGCTGTCCTCGTCGTAAGGCTCCAGAGCACCGTCAAAACGCTGACGCAGATGCCCTTCACTCACTCGTTTCAGCGCATCCGCAAAAATTTCTACCACGGCCGCCTCGCCCGTGCGCACCGCCAGACCTGCCGCACGGCTGAAGCAGTAGTCGCCAGCCAGGATCGTGCTCCCCAGCAAGGTCAGGTTCGGGGCAGTCGGTTTGGATGTGCTGCCCACCCGCATATGGACCGCCAGCGCGCGGTGCAGCATCTCCAAGGCGGCAGCCAGCGCCACCCGCTGCTCGCACAGACGTGGGCTCTCTTCCTCGGCCATCCCCGCAGCCAACACGATGGCTGCCCGACGCAGGCTGCCGCCCGCCTGTGCTGCCACCAGCTGGCTGAAAGGAGGAAACAGATCCGCGACCGCAGCGTGCAGCAGCTGGTCAACCTGCGCCAGCTCTGCCTCAAATGCTTGCTGGGCAGCCCCCCGCTCCATGATCGACTCGCGCCCCATCGTCAACCTGCTCGCATGACCCGGCGAAGGGGAAAGTCGGACAGCAGGTCGCCGATGCTCTCCACAGCCTCGACAGCAGTTGCACCCAGATAGACCCCCGCTATCTCATCGCGCAGTTCAGGACGCAGGTTGAAGGCGCGTCCGCCATACCCAATCATCGGCCGCGGCGGGTCGAGATCGGCCAGCATCTCACACAGGGAATGCAGCTTGTTCGCAGCCTCTACCGTCGTCGCACTGAAAAGCAACAGCTCCGGCTTGACCAGTTTCGTCTCCGCCACCAGATCTTCCGCCGGCAGATCCTGGCCAAGGTAACGAACTGTGTAACCGGCACGGCGCAGATAGATCGAAAGCAGCATCGCCCCAATTTCATGCTGCTCTCCCGGAGCGCAGCCGACCCAGATCAGCGGTGTGTTCGTCGCATTGGGCACCGTACGCAACAGAGCAGCCAGCCGCTGAATCAAATAGTTGGTGGCGTAGTGCTCGCGGGTGACACTCAAAAGGCCTCGATGCCAGCGATCCCCAATTTCGACCAGAACCGGCATGATCACCTGCTCGCCAACCTGCTCGATCGAGTAGAGGGCAAAAGCATGCGCCAGAACCGCCTCGGCAGCATCCTCGTGGTAGGCAAGCAGCGCCTGCAGCAGACGCTGCTGCAGCACCGAAACGTTCGCAGGCTCCGATGACCTGTGGGGCTGCGCACCCTCTCCCAGCAACCTGCCCATTGGCTCTGGCAGCGTAGGCGCCTGACTGGCAGTCGGGGCAAGGTCGATCAGATTTTGTAGCCAGGTGACAGCCTGGCTGATTGCCATGCCCGCATCGACCTGCATCTTCAGCCAGCGGATGATCGCAACGTCCCGGTCCGAATAGAGCCGATAGCCGCTTTCTGAACGCTGCGGCCGGCACATGTTGTAGCGCCTTTCCCAGGCACGCAGCGTGCTCGGGCTGATGTTCGTCGACTGAACCACAGCCTTGATGTTGTAAAGAGGTGTCGTCGAATATTCGTCAAGACGGATTGTCGTCACCACAGCGTCCTTCCACACCTGGCGTTTTCTGCGGGCTCTCTTCTGGACTCTGACAAGCAGTTGATGGGTCAGGTCCGGGCGAGGATAATTCTAACACAAGTACACACTTAGCACAATCTTTTGCCAAAACTAATCTGGCTCCCTGCCCATCTTGGGCACAACGCCGCGCAGCGCTTCACCGAATCAGGGGGAGATCCACCCCCTGCCCCTGGCTCAACGACTGCTGTGCAGCCAAAACCGCCGCGACCGCACGGCGGTCATCCAGCGCAGTCGCCAGGGGCGCTTCGCCCAGACGAACCGCAGCCAAAAAACGGGCGACCCCAGCCCGATAGACATCGATCGGTGCCCAGGCCAACGGCAGTTCTGTGGCGCCCCGCCGCAGCCAGATCTGGCAGACTGTGCTCTCCACCTGGCAGGAGACGGCACGCAGGGTCCCCAGGCTGCCCCAAATGGTCACACAGGTCGGTGCGTGCGGACACAAAAACGAATCGTGCACCAGCGCAGGGGGCCCCCCACGCAGCCGCACCACGCTCATCACCTCTTCTTCGCTGCCGCTTCCCCACAACTTCTGCAACGAATGGGTGTGCACAGCAGCTGGAGAGCAAAGCAACAAGAACGCCAACAGATCCACATCGCGCAGCAACCGATCCCAGAGCACCCCTCCAAAGGGAGGACGCAGGCGCCAGCCCTGGCGATCGGGGGGCAACGCATCGGTGTTGTCGATCTGAATCCCCAATACTTCGCCGATCGTGCCTTCGTAGAGCTGCTGACGCAGCAGCTGAACCGCTCCACCCGCACGCCAACTGTAGTTCAACGCCAGGATCAGCCCCCGATGCAACGCCATCTGTTCGAGTGCACGGCTCTCCTCGAGGTCCTCGCTCAACGGCGGCTCACAAAGCACATGTTTGCCGGCTGCCAACGCCGCACGCACAGTTTCTGCATGGTGGCGGGGATGGCTGCCGACATAGACACACCGGACCTCTCGCCGCTCCAACAGCGGGGCCAGCAGATCGCCGGCATGAACGATGCCATGTCGATCGGCAAAACGGCGCGCACGGCGGGGATTGTGGCTGAACAGGGCGGCCACATACGCGCCAGCCACATCGCGCGCACCCAGCGCTGGAGGCTGTCGCCAGATGGCTTCGATCATCTTGTGTTCGGCAATCTGGCTGGCGCCAGCCACCAAAAACCCGATCGAGCGTTCGTCGACCGCACGCATCGCCAGCCGCGCCGGCGCAGCGTCAACCATTCTCTTCCCCAGCGATCAGCCGGTAGAGCGATTCAAGGTCTTCGTCGCTGTAGAAATGCACGACCAGGCGGCCAGCCCCATCTGGATTCCGGCTGAGCGTCACCTTGGTGGCCAAAGCAGAGCGGAACCTGTTCTCCATCTGCTGGAAGTAGCTCTGCAGCGCATCCGGCAGTTCAACGGCCGCCACCTGGGCAGGCGGCGGCGCAGCAAATCGGCGGACCAGCGCTTCAGTCTGGCGTACGGTCAAATCCCGCTCGATCACCTGAAAAAAAAGTTCGACCATCGCGGCAGAGTCAGGCAACCCCAACAACGCCCGCGCATGGCCGGCCGAAATTTGCCCGTCGACAACCGCCTGCTGGAGAGGGGCTGGCAGACCGAGCAGACGGAGCGTGTTGGCGACCGCTGGACGGCTTTTGCCGACGCGTTCGGCGACCTCCGACTGTGTCAGGCCAAACTCCACCATCAAGGACTGGAAAGCCGCCGCTTCCTCTAAAGGATTTAAGTCGGCACGCTGGACATTTTCAACCAGCGCCCATTCCAGCAGCTGCTGAGACGAGACCTCGCGTACGATGACAGGCACTTCTTCCACCCCCGCCAGCTGCGCAGCCCGCCAGCGACGCTCCCCTGCAATCAGCCAGAAACAAGCGCCCCCCTCCGGATCTGCCGTGACCACCAGCGGCTGAAGAATCCCGTGCGTACGGATTGAATCTGCCAGCTCCTGCAAGCTCATCGGATCAAACTGTGCGCGCGGCTGGCGCGGGTTCGGTGCCAACCGGTCGGTCCGCACAAGCTGAACCCCTCCCATCTCCCCCTCTGGGCTGGCTGCTCTCCGCTCGCTGTCCATGATCAACGCACCCAACCCACGCCCCAACCCTCTTTTTTTGCCTTCAGCCACCATGCGGACTCCTCCGTAGGTCAACTGCGCGCAGAGGATGGCTGTGGCATGTGAGCATGCGCTCCCTCGACACGCTGGATGAACTCTTGTGCCAATGCCTGATAGGCCATGGCGCCTGCACTCATCGGCGCATAACTCAAAATTGTCTGCCCGTGGGAAGGTGCTTCGCTGAGCCGAACGTTGCGCGGGATAATCGTCTGAAACGTTTCCTTCGGGAAAAAACGGTTGACTTCATCCACCACCTCTTGCCCGAGATTGGTGCGGGCATCGTACATGGTCAACACCACACCGGCAATCACCAGCCGATCGTTAAGAATCTCACGCACCTGACGGACCGTGTTGAGCAACAGGCTGAGTCCTTCCAGCGCCAGATATTCGCACTGGACCGGTATGATCACACCGTGGGTCGCTGCTGTCAACCCGTTGATCGTCAACAATCCCAGGCTCGGTGGCTCGTCGATAAAAATGTAGTCGTACTTGTCGCTGACCGTGGCAAGGCTGCGCGCCAGCAGCCGTTCTCGCGCCAGGAGCCCGGCCATCTCCACCTCAGCACCCGCCAGGTCGGTGCTGGAGGGCAACAAATCCAGGTTCAGACGCTCTGTAAGGGTGAGCGCCTCCTGCACCGCCCTTCCCTCAATCAACACATCGTACAGACTGGCAGACAGGGTACGCGGGTTGATCCCCAGGCAAGTGGTCGCATTGCTCTGGGGATCCGTGTCCACCAGAAGCACACGACGCCCACTGGCTGCCACATAGGCACCCAGATTGACCGCCGTCGTCGTCTTGGCCACGCCCCCCTTTTGGTTGGCAAAACAGTAGATTCGCGCTGTCATCGCAGTTTGAGCAGCCCCTCTCGCCGGCAGATCCTGCTGTCTCTTCGCAGAACCGACGACAAACGTCTAAAATTTTGACTGCTGAACCAACGTTGGCTCGAAAGGATGGCTCTGGAGATAGTCGAAAATTGCCTGCCGCGCAGGCACCCCTGTCGTCCCTGGGTGTTCGACGCTCATGGAAGCAGCCACATTGCCAAACCGGGCAGCCTCGACCGGGTCACGGGTCTCTTCCAGCCGAATCAAAAAAGCTGTGGCAAAGATATCGCCAGCACCTGTCGGATCTACCTCCACTGCCGGTCTCGGCGGAATCTTGGCCTCCAAAATTCTGCCGTCTGGCTGGCGATGAAAGACAGTCGACCCATCTCGATACTCGGTCACAACCACCAACGGTACATGCGCAAACGCCGGAGCCAGCCGCTCCCACTCGTAGTCAATGTCCTCGAGCGACAAAATCAGTACATCCAGATGGGGCAGAATCTGCCCAGCGTTTTCCCAATGCCGGGCATGGACCCGGCCATCCCCATCCCAACGACGCATCCACCCCTGGGGAACCGCAGCCACCAACGTTTCAGCCGCAAAAATTGTGGCAACCTCTCCTTCAATTTCGTTGGCGATCGGCCCCAACAACACCATGTCCGGATGGCGCAGGTCAGAGGAAATATCGTCGACACCGATCGGCGGAGCCGGGGTATAACAATACTGGACCCGCCCCTGCGGTGTATACAGATTGGCAAATGTCGTCGTTGTGGCCGTCGGCAACACAATCAGTCGGGTCGACGCAGGGAATGCACTCAGGTCAGTTTCTGGAGTTGCCCGTGTCAGCACCGTAGGCCGCCGCCCCAGCCGGTCAGCCACCACAGCAGCAAAGGTGACCGTACCGCCAAGCCGATACCGACCAAAATCCCGTTCGTCGACCAGGTCACGCGTGACATTGCCGATCAACAGGATGTCCACCGCTGAAGCAGACGTACATGTTGTGTTCATCGCACCCTTATCTGTCTGCTCAACGTTTCGGCAGGATCTGCACCTTGCGGCGCTCCCCTTCACCGCTGCTTTCCGTGCTGACATCAGGATGGTCGCGCAGGGTCAGGTGAATGATCCGCCGTTCGTTGGCAGCCATTGGCTCAAGTGCCAGCGGCCGCCCACTTTGGGCTACTTGCTCTGCAAGACGCAGCGCCAGCTGTGATAGATGGTCGATTCGACGCTGTCTGTAGCCTTCCACATCGACCACAATGTTCTTCCAGCTGTGCAGACGCTGGTTGAGCATCAACCGCACCAGATACTGCAAGTTGCTGAGCGTTTCCCCGCGCCGGCCAATCAACGGGCTCAACTCCCTGCCCTGCAAATCCAACAACAGATAGCTCTGCTCGTTGTCTGCATCGGGGGCACGCCACTCAGCCGCGATCGTGGCCTCGAAGCCCATCAGCTGCACCAGCCGACTCAACAGCTCGACTGCCAGTTGGGCCACCGCTTCATCCTCTGCGGTGACCGCCACGATTTCTTTGGCCTGTTCCGCCTGGGCTTGTGTGGAGACAGGCCCCTGCACAACATCTGCCACCGAGCTCTCCAGCGACGCTGGCACAGAGATCTCCTCCCCCTCCCTCCCTTCGTCGGGCTTGACAGCTGCCAATGTACCGGCAGGAGCCACCGTTTCCAGAGAAGGAGCAGGCAAGGGGCGCTCAGCCGCAACCTCCGCCGAGAGAGCAGGCTGCGACAAAGAGGGGCGCAACACCAGACGAACTTGGGCGGGCTCGCTGCCAATGCCAAACAGCCCGCGGCTGCCGCGGGCCACCACCTCCACCTTGACCTCTGCTTCGGTCAGCCCCAACACCCGCAAGCCTTCTGCAACAGCCTCTTCGACACTCTTTCCAGTGAAGATCAGTTCGTCAGACATCGGCTATTTCCTTTTGGCTTTGACACGCTTTGCTGGTGACGACGCACTGGCTGGTTTGGCAGACAGGGCGTCACTGGCTGTGACCTCTGCCCCGCTGACAGCGGCAACTGCTACCGCAGATTTTGGCAGGAGATAACGGGTGACCGTCCACTGCTGGCCAATCTGCAGCAGATTGCTCGCAACCCAGTACAGGCTCAAACCCGCCGGCACCTGCAACGTAAAATAGCCGAAGAAAAGGGTCATCAGCATACTCATATTCTGAGTCATTTTGGCCTGCTCAGAATCCCCGACAGAAGGAGTCATCCATTTCTGCATGACCAGCTGCGACACCACCAACAAAACGGGCAGAATCAAATAGGCGACCAACGTCGCATAGTCCCCTGCATTCCACAGATCAGGCACCCAGCCCATCCCCAACGAAAAATTGGGAAAACTGAGGTCCGGGATCCAAAAAAATCCAGCCTTTTGCAACATCGGACCTACCGCCACCAACGCTGCGTAAAGACCAAACAAAATCGGCATCTGAATCACCAGAGGCAGACAACCACTCAAGGGGTTGACCCCTGCTTCTTTGTAGAGCTTCATCTGCTCCTGAGCCAGCCGCTCCCGATCCTTGCCATATTTTTTTTGCAATTCCGCCAGGTGGGGCTGCAAATCCTTCTGTGCCTGCATCCCCCGGATCTGGCTGAGGTTGAGAGGAAACGTGATGAGCTTGATCGCCAGTGTAAAAAGAATGATCGCCCATCCCCAACTGTCCCTGACCCCTGCCTCTTTTAAAAATGTGTCGATCCCAATCAAAATATTGGCCAGCGGCCAGACCACAAACGTCTGCCAGAGCCCTTCCGGCTGGATCTGGGTGACATCAACTCCTTCGTGGGGAACGCCACAGCCCGCCAGACTCAACGCAATCAAGAGGAGGGCGGCGATCATCCAATACTTTTGCTTCACAAACGTTTCTCCTTGAGGCTCCTCCTGCGCACGGTTCAGGGCACAGGGTCAAACCCACCTTCATTCCATGGATTGCAGCGCACGATCCGTTTGATTCCCATCCAGCCACCCCTGCCGACACCATACTTTTCGATCGCTTGGTAGGTGTAGGCCGAACAGGTTGGGTAAAAACGACAGTTGTTGCCCAAGAGAGGGGATACAAATTTTTGGTAGAAGCGAATGGCCGCCAACACCCATCTGCGCATTTTTTCAGCCAGCCTCTGCCTGCGATCGGTTCGCCTTGCCGGACTCTCTGCCGGACTCTCTGCCGGACTCTCTGCCGGACAACACAGGATCCGCCAGGTTTGTATCCGAAAACAGGCGTGCCCGCTCCAATAGACGGGTACAAGCACTTTCCAACTCCCAGTACCCCGCACTGCGGGCCGGCTGCCTGGCGATCAAAACCAGATCCCATCCCGACTGAATGGTTCTCTGCCGCAGGCGGAGGATCTCCCGCAGACGCCGTTTGACCCGGTTGCGGCGCACAGCGTTGCCAAGACGGCTGTTGACGACAACACCAAAACGGCTGTAAAGCAGCTGGTTGGGCAGGAGACACAACACCAACCAGGCGTTGCTGTAGGAACGCCCGTGGCGGCGAATTTCCTGAAACCGCTGGTCAGAACGGACCCGATAGACTCTTTTCACAGCACTGCGTATACGCTGCCTACATCGCTGCCCTGGCCAGCAAGGAGTGCCCGCCAGGTCGGATCAGACCGATTTCCGATTGGTCAATTTCACCGTGAGCTGGGCACGGCCTTTGAGCCGACGCCGCTTGAGCACATTGCGTCCCCCCGGTGTGGCCATACGGCTGCGAAACCCATGGGTCTTCAATCGTTTGCGGACTTTCGGTTGCCAGGTTCGTTTGGTGGCCATAAATTTTCTGCTCCTACTCCCATAGACAAGCGCTCGTAACAGTGTCAAAACAGTATTATACGTGTCTGCTTTTTGGGCTGTCAAATTGGCTGCAAGCTTTCTGCCGTTCCTCTCCCCATCAAAGAGGCAGATTGGCAAGGCAGAGAACTGCATGATACCATCTTTCAATCGGTTAAGAGAACGTCCGGTGGAGGCGACGTTTTGAATTTGCAAAAGCACAGTCACGCTGACAACCACAACACCCCCCACTCTTTTCAGATTGCTTCGGCCCCAGCCGAAAATGGGGATTCCTTGGTGAAGCGCGCCGATGCCCTGCTGGATGAGATGATGGTCGCTGTCGTCGACACAGGAACCCATCTTGATTTTCCGCTGCCAGACCCCAGCCAGAAGCAGCTGCCCGCCCTCGCGCAGCCAGCCCTCCCCCCCCCGGCCCTCCTCCAAGAGAGCCAGCACCCTGCCCTTGAACCGATGCCCCAAAAGAGCGTCGGATCTGCCAACGGTGCTTCGGCATCTGCCCCAGACCGCTCAATGCCCGCGCTGGTACCCGCCGAACAGCGCTATCGACGGCCAGCAGCCGCTGCGGTCGAACTGCCTGCCGGCACCCTGCCTGCCGGCACCCTGCCTGCCGGCACCCTGCCTGCCGGCACGATGGCTGTCGGCGGGACACGCAGCAGCCTGCGATCTGCGCTGCTGCCGCGCGCCGGGGAGAGCAACACAGCCGCTCTGGCTCAGGAAATCCATGCCATGCTCGGCGAAATCGCCGCAACGTTGCCGGACAGCCACGACACCGCTGTGCGCGGACGCACCCTGCTGCACAAGGCCCAGCAGATTCTCCAGAGCGACCCCCAACGCACCGCTGAAGTCGACTATTATCTGCAGCAGGTGCGCCGTATTCTCCAGCGAGCCCGCCAGAGACAGAGCGATTCTGCCCTTTACCGACGCTGGCTGACCCTCTACCTCTGCGGCTGGGCAGGGCTGGCCGGGTTGACCCTGCTCAGCCGCTATCTGTTTCAGGAGGAATGGCTGAATTTCCTGGCTGATTTTTTCTGGACTGGAACCGATACTCCCTGGGTTCAATATGGACCGCTGGTGCTCGGCGCATCCCTGGCTGGGGCGCAGGGCGCTGCTTGCGGCGCCCTGCTCACCATGCAGCGGCATGCTGCCCGCGCCTACGGCTACTTCGACCGCAAATATGGGCTGCGCGGTCTGCTGTTGCCGCTGTTGGGAGCCCTCTTGGGCTTGCTGCCAGCACTCCTGTGGGCGGGCAGCTGCTCCTGGCTGGGGCTGGCTGGAACAGAACTCTGGGTGGGCCTCCTGCCAGCGCTGCTCGCCTGGGTGCTTGGTTTCGCCCAAGAGTGGCTGTACGGTGCCCGTTAGCCCAAAGCTATGGTCTTTGTCGAAACCGTCGTCAATCTGCCGATTCGCCGAGCCTTTTTCAAGGGCTCCAGCCTCCCTGCCCCCTCGCCAGAAGAGGGCGAAACGCTCCAGAGCTACCACTACCATCTGCCGCCTGAGTTGGAAGAGGTGGTTCAGCCTGGACACCTGGTCTGGGCCCCCTTCGGTGCCCAGCAAGTTCAAGCCGTCGTGCTCCGCCGCACAGCAACAGCCCCCGTCCAGACCCGGCCAATCCTGCGGCTGGCCCGCCCTGAACCGGTGCTGACCAGGTCACAGATTGCGTTGGCCGCCTGGATCGCCGAAACCTATGTTGCACCGTTTGCCTCGGCGCTGCATCTTCTTTTGCCGCCCGGTCTGTTCCGCAGGAACAGCCAGGGAGCTGCCGTACAGGCTCGCCGCGAGCTGCGCATCCAACTCGCCCTGCCTGCAGCCGACGCTCGACATCGGCTGCAAGAGCTCGGGCGGCCCACAGAACCGGCACGCGTGCTGGCCTGGCTTCTTGCCTCTGACGGCCAACCTGCCCATCACAGCGAGATCATGCAACAGTGCGCGCTGCGCACGCCGGCAGCAATTCGTCAGCTAGCCAAACAGGGGGTCCTGGAGAATCGCGCGCAAGAGCGTGTTGCTCTGGCCCTCGACCCGCAGGCAGCCCTCCAACTGCTGCTCACCTTGCGCGGGGCCAGCCAGTACGTGCCGGTGGTAGAAGCCCTGATCGACGCCGGAGGAGCACTCTGGCGCAAAGAGTTGAACGCACGGGCAGCCTGTTCGCTGGAACAGCTGCGCCGGTTGGCCAGCGCCGGCATCCTCACCCTCCACGAAGAACTCTTTTTTCGCGACCCGCTGGCTGGACGCACCTTTCCAACAGCCCCTCCCCCCGCCCTCACCTCAGAACAGACACGCGTCTGGCAGCAGTTGGTCGACCAGGGTTTCTGCCAGCCACCCGTGCACACCACCTTCCTGCTCCACGGAGTCACCGGAAGTGGCAAGACCGAAATCTATCTGCGTGCCATTGAGAACGTCCGTCAACGAGGCCAACAAGCCATCGTGCTGGTCCCTGAAATTGCCCTGACCCCGCAGACCGTCGCACGCTTCGCCGGGCGCTTTCCAGGACAGGTGACCGTGATCCACTCGGGGATGACCCCTGGCGAACGATATGATGTCTGGCGAGAGCTGCGCCAAGGACACTTTCTGGTCGCCGTCGGCCCCCGCAGCGCCCTCTTTGCCCCGATGCCCAACCTGGGCCTGATCGTCGTCGACGAAGAGCATGAGTCGACCTACAAGCAAGACGCAGAAGAATGGGGAAGCGGCCAGATCTTCTACGATGCCCGCACAGTCGCCCGCCACATCGCCGCTGAAACCGGCTGCTTGCTTCTCTACGGCTCAGCAACGCCCAGCCTGGAAACCTATCTGGCCGCTCAGAACAAAGAGATTGTCCTGCTGGAGATGGGACAACGGGTGATCGGCCATCGTGCCAACTCCCCAACCAGCTACATGGAGCTGCCGCCGGTCGAAATCGTCGACATGCGCCAGGAGCTGCGTGCCGGCAACCGCAGTCTCTTCAGCCGCAGCCTGGCCGCACAGCTGCAAGAAACCCTCGCCAACCACGAACAGGCCATCCTTTTTCTCAACCGGCGAGGAACCCATCCCTTTGTCCTCTGTCGCGACTGTGGCTATGTCGTCGAATGCAAACAATGTGCGATCCCCCTCACCTACCACTCACAAAACGGGAACAGACCAGAACGTCTCGTCTGCCATCACTGCAGCCGCACCCTGCCCGTTCCAACAGAGTGCCCAGCCTGCCAGAGCAAACGCATTCGTTTTTTTGGGGCAGGAACCGAACGTCTGGTGGCAGCCGTTCAAGAAATTCTGCCCGCGGCCCGCATTTTGCGCTGGGACGCCGATACAACCAGCCGCAAAGGCAGCCACGAACAGCTCCTGCACACCTTTGCAGAACACCAGGCAGATATTCTGATCGGGACGCAGATGATCGCCAAAGGGCTGGACCTGCCGCTGGTCACCTTGGTCGGTGTTGTGGCAGCCGATCTTGGGCTGTTTTTGCCCGACTTTCGCAGCGGCGAACGAACCTTTCAGCTGTTGACCCAAGTCGCCGGCCGGGCTGGCCGCAGCGAACGGGGGGGACGCGTGATCGTACAGAGTTATCGCCCCGACCACTATGTCGTCCAAGCAGCCGCCCGCCACGACTATACCGGCTTTTTTGCGCGCGAACTGGCCTTCCGCAGCGAACACGGCTATCCACCCCTCCGCCGACTGGCCCGTCTGCTCCTGCGGGATACCCGACTCGAACGAGTCCGCCAAGAAAGCCGCCGGATGGCCGAGCTCCT
Organism: Chloroflexota bacterium; assembly: GCA_018969295.1. GTDB lineage: Bacteria > Chloroflexota > Anaerolineae > Caldilineales > Caldilineaceae > Caldilinea. Next base: position 56,965 of record JAGWYN010000018.1, read on the forward strand.
CCGCCAACGGCTGACAGCCCTGGGGCTGGTGGGGAGCGCCGACCTGCTGGGCCCAGCCCCCGCTTTCTTTGAACGCCACCGAGGCCACTATCGCTGGCAGTTATTGCTGCGCGCCCCAGACCCAGCCGCTGTGCTGCGGGGGCTGGAGATCCCCATGGGGTGGCATGTGGACATCGACCCCCTTTCCCTTCTCTGACCAATGCCGACCTCCAGCTGGAACGTCTGTTCCCCCCATTTTCTGGACGATGTGCGCGCTGCCCTGCTCGACGGCTAGATTCTCGGCGAAAACAGCCTGCCCCACCCTGCGCGACAGGTACGGTTGCCCCACCAGATCCTGCCGCAGCAGAATCGTCAGGAATCCGCCGTTTTTGAACGCTTGCAATCGTGCCCATCCCCTGGTATACTGCGGACACGAAAGACAAAGAAAAAACGATCCAGGCTGACAGCAGTGCTTGAAAGTTGCTTGAACCTAAGTTGCTTGAACCTAAGTTGCTTGAACCTACTGTCAGTTCAATCGTTTGATCAATTTTTACAGTTTTTGCGAATGGCGAAAGATGCAGTATACTGCTGTAGATTTCCCATCACGAGGACTGTGCAAAGTCCAAAAAATATATTTCAGGATTTCCACGACAAAGGGAGGTTTCTATGCTGAACCGGAGAATTTGGGTTGTAGCAATGGTCGCTCTGCTGATGATGTCGGCCCTGGCCGGCTGTGCCATGGGCGATGTAGCAGCACCTGATCGTGAAGTGCCCATCAGCGTCGACGCAGCGCTGGAAGGGCAGAACGCCGGCCTGGCCGGCCTGATGAGCGGCCAGGTGACCTGGAGCGAGGCCCAGCTGAGCAGCTTCCTCACCGAGCTTCTTCGCCAGAACACAGGCCCGAACCAGCCGATCGACGCCATCACCGTCTGGCTGGAACCGGACAACCATCTGCATGCCCGCATCGCCATGAAAGAAGGCGTGCTGCTGGGCGGCAACAACGTCGACGTCATGGGCACCGTCACGATCGAAAACAACCAGGTAGCGGTTAACCTGACTTCGGCTGGCGCTAATGGCATGATGGTCAGCGGCCCGCTCATGGACCTGGTCAGCAGCTACATTAACGGCGCGTTGGGTGGCTTCGGTGTCGCCGCTTCTGTCACGACTGACACGGGCAGCATCACGATTTCGATCGGTGGCTGATCGCTCGGCCTCTTCGAACAACTGAATACTCTGGTTTTGTAGCCTGCAAACAGCGTCCATCTGACCAGGGTTGCAGCCCCCAAAACCAATTCGAAAGCCCGGAAGCCATTCACTGATCCGGGCTTTCGTCTGTCTGCTCCCTGAGGCTCACCCACACACTTTCCTGCGAGGAACATTGACGATGGCCCCATTCTATGACTCCATTGAACGGCCCACCCTCCTTCTGGATGTGATGCGCGCCCGACGCAACATCACACGCATGGCTGAAAAAGCGCGACGCAACCAGCTTCGTTTTCGCCCCCATTTCAAAACCCACCAGTCCGCTGCTGTCGGAGAGTGGTTCCTGGAGGCCGGCGTCACCGCCGCTACGGTCTCCTCGCTGGAGATGGCCCACTACTTCGCCGAACATGGCTGGAACGATCTGACCGTTGCCTTTCCCGCCAATCTGCGCCAGATCCACCTGATCAACGCGCTGGCGCAGCGGGTGCACCTGCAACTGCTCGTCGAGCACCCTGTCGCCGCCCAATTTCTGGCCGCACATCTGACGGCCCCAGCTGGCATCTGGATTGAAGTGGACGCCGGCTACGCGCGCAGCGGGCTCAGATGGAACGATCGTGCACAGCTGACTGCACTGGCCAGGACGCTTGCCGACTGCTCCACCCTCTCTTTGCGCGGCCTGCTGACCCATGCCGGCAACACCTACGCTGCCCGCTCCCCCGCTGAACTCGCCACAGCCTACCAGAGCACCGTCGACCGGCTCAACGATGCCCGCAACTGGCTGGCAACACAGGGCTTTGGGGGGCTTGAGATTTCGATCGGAGATACCCCTGCCTGCAGCGTGCTCGACGATCTGGGTGCAGTCGACGAGATCCGGCCAGGCAATTTCGTTTTCTACGACTGGATGCAGGTCGAAATCGGCGCCTGCCACGCCGACGACATCGCCACCGTGGTGGCCTGCCCGGTGGTCTCCATCCACCCCGAACGCAACGATCTGATCCTCTACGGCGGTGCCGTCCATCTTTCCAAGGAGAGCCTGCTCAGCCGCAAGGGGCAGCTGACCTTTGGGGCCGTGGTGCTGCTGACCGAGCAAGGCTGGAGCGCCCCGCTGGAAGATGTCTGGATCCGCTCTATTTCTCAAGAGCATGGTGTTGTCCACGCCGAAGGAGCTGCCTTTGCCACACTGCTCCACGCAGCCAAGGTGGGGGGACTGCTCGGCGTCCTCCCGGTCCATTCCTGCCTGACCGCCGATCTCTTCAAGCAGTACCGCACTTTGGAGGGCCAGACCCTGACGATGGCACCGATTCCATATTCGTTGGGGTGACCCGCTCTGGTTTGCATTCAAGGGCCAGTCGATTTGACCTTTTTTACAACCTGATGCTATAGTCTCTTTTCGTGGGTATTCCAAACTCACCTGCGCGTATCAAGTTTCGCAGGAGTGCGATTCAAGTCAAATTGGAGGGACGTTTGCCGACCATCAACCAACTGGTCCGCAAGGGCCGCAGAGACGTGGCAAAAAAAGAAAAAGCACCGGCACTGCGCTTCACACAGAACACATTGACCGGCCGGACCCGGCGTATGAAGCTGGGCAACCCACAAAAGCGCGGTGTCTGCACCCAGGTGCGCACCACAACCCCCAAAAAACCAAACTCTGCGTTGCGCAAAGTGGCTCGTGTACGTCTTTCCAACGGCATCGAAGTCACTGCCTACATCCCAGGAGAAGGACACAACCTGCAGGAGCACAGCGTTGTTCTGGTGCGCGGCGGACGTGTCAAAGACCTGCCCGGCGTGCGCTATCACATTGTGCGCGGGGCTCTGGACAGCCAAGGGGTCGACAAACGCAAACGCGGGCGCAGCAAATATGGGACCAAACGCCCCAAGGCAGGCGCCCCTGTCGCAGCAGCCAAGGGCGCTAAAGGCGCCAAGAGCACCCGAAAATAGTTAAAAAGGTGGATTCATGCGAAGAAACCGTGCTGAATTACGCAGTGTAACGCCAGACCCTCGCTACCACAGCCAGGTCGTGGCCAAGTTTATTAACAATGTAATGGAACGAGGCAAGAAAAGCCTGGCCGCCAGCATTGTCTACAATGCACTCGCCCAGATCGAGGAACGCACCAAGCGGTCCGGCTTGGATGTCTTTGAAGACGCACTCAAAAATGCCACGCCGCTGGTAGAGGTGAAGCCACGCCGCGTCGGCGGCGCCACCTACCAGATTCCGATGGAAATCGGCTCGTCGCGGCGACAGGCTTTGGCCATGCGCTGGCTGATCGAAAATGCTCGCAAACGGAGCGGCCGCGACATGGCCGCCCGTCTGGCAGGTGAACTCATCGATGCAGCCCGCAACGAAGGCTCAACGATCAAAAAGCGCGAAGATACACACCGGATGGCTGAAGCCAACCAGGCATTTGCCCACTTCCGCTACTGAGACCGTCGACAGGCAGTCCCACAGCGGTTGATTTGGTTGTAAAATCAGCGCTGACAACTGGGTGTCATCCGCACAAATCAGGGTCGCCCTGGCAGGATGCGGTGCCCGCCCGCAGATGAATTGCTCCCTTCTTTTTGCGACGGTGCCTCAATGCATCGTGCATAGACCGAGCGAGGTTCATTTGTCGGCATCGGCGCCGCATCACTTTGTGTGAAACTGGAGCATGGGTAAGGACGAACTTATGGCGAACGAATATCCGATCGAAAGAATGCGCAACATCGGCATCATTGCCCATATTGACGCAGGCAAAACCACCACGACAGAACGAATTCTCTTTTATTCCGGCCGGATCCATCGGATGGGTGAAGTCCACGAAGGAACAGCCGTGACCGACTGGATGGTGCAAGAACGCGAACGGGGCATCACCATCACCGCAGCTGCGATCACTACCTCCTGGACCGACCGCACCACCGGCGAAGAGTGCCAGATCAACCTGATCGATACCCCGGGCCACATTGACTTTACAGCAGAAGTGCAGCGCAGCTTGCGTGTGCTCGACGGCGGTGTCGTCGTCTTCGACGCTGTCGCAGGCGTCGAGCCCCAATCCGAAACAGTCTGGCGCCAGGCCGACCGCTACGAAGTTCCTCGCATTTGCTTCGTCAACAAAATGGATCGAGTTGGCGCCAGCTTTGAGCGGACCATTGAGATGATCGTCGACCGCCTGGGCGCCAACCCTCTCCCGATTCAGCTGCCGCTCGGCGTCGAAGACCAGTTCAAAGGGGTCATCGACCTCTTCACGATGAAGGCCTATGTCTTCTCGGATGAGCTGGGCGCCTCGCCCACCATCGTCGAAATCCCCGCCGACTACAGCGAGGCCGCCGCCGCCGCACGCGAGCAGCTGGTCGAGCGCGTCGCCGAAACCGACGATACGCTGACGCTCAAATTCCTGGAAGGCGAGGAGATCAGCAACCAGGAACTCTATGCAGCGCTGCGCAAAGCTGTCTGCAGCAACAAACTTGTCCCGATTCTTTGCGGCACTGCGCTGCGCAACAAGGGCGTCCAGCTGCTGCTCGATGCAGTAGTTCGCTACTTGCCCAGCCCCATCGATGTGCCAGCGGTCCAAGGGGTCAACAGCGACACCGGCATCGAGGAGGTGCGCGAATCTGACGCCAGACAGCCTTTCTCCGGGCTGGTCTTCAAAATTGTCACCGACCCCTTCGTCGGCCGGCTGGCCTATGTGCGCGTCTACTCAGGCGTGCTGCGCTCGGGCGAAACCGTCTACAACTCCAACCGCAGCAAACGAGAACGCATCGGCCGTATCGTGCGCATGCACGCAGACAAGCGCGAGGACATCAAGGAAGTCTACGCCGGAGACATTGCAGCCATCGTGGGCCCCAAAGACTCCTATACGGGCGAAACACTCTGCGACCCCAAAACCCCCATCACGCTCGAAACCATCGAATTCCCTGAACCTGTGATCAAGGTCGCCGTCGAACCCAAATCCAAGGGAGACCAGGACAAGCTCACCGATGCCCTGATCAAACTGGCAGAAGAAGATCCCACCTTCCGCGTCCAGTACGACGACCAGACAGGACAGACGGTCATCTCGGGGATGGGCGAGCTTCACCTGGACATCATCGTAGACCGTCTGAAGCGTGAATTCCGGGTCCAGTGCAATGTAGGCCGCCCGCAGGTCGCCTATCGCGAAACCATCACCCGGCAGGTCAAGATCGAAGGACGCTTTGTCCGCCAGTCGGGCGGGCGCGGCCAGTACGGCCACGTCTGGCTGGAACTCCAACCCAACCCGCCAGGAAGCGGGTTTGTCTTCGAGGATCGCATTGTCGGCGGTGTGGTGCCCCGCGAGTACATCACCCCCGTTCAAAAAGGGGTGGTAGAAGCGATGGAAAGTGGAGTCCTGGCCGGCTACCCCGTCGTCGATGTCAAGGTGGCCCTGATCGACGGCAGCTACCATGAGGTTGACTCCAGCGAAATGGCCTTCAAAATTGCTGGCAGCATGGCATTCAAAGAGGGCACCCAGAAAGCGGGCCCGATCCTGCTCGAACCCATGATGAAGGTCGAGACGACAGTCCCCGATGAGTACGTCGGCGATGTCGTCGGCAACTTCTCGTCGCGGCGAGGGCTGGTCGAAGGGATGGAGTCACGCAGCGGAAATGTGCAGATCGTCCGAGCACTGGTTCCTCTGGCTGAAATGTTTGGCTATGCCACTGACCTGCGTTCGATGACCAGCGGACGTGGCAGCTTTGGCATGCAATTTGAAAAGTACATGCCGGTGAGCCAGAGCATTGCCGAAAAGGTGCTCAAAGGGCTCGCCTGAATCGTCAGAAAAAGCTGGCAGACAACGCGCGTTGCCCGCCAGCTTTTTTGTTGGCCCTGCTCTCGTTTTTTGTCAAGTCCACAATTTGGCAATCGACCACAGCTCAAGTATACTATAAAGCTTGTGGCAACTGGCGCGATCCGTTGTCCACAGACAGCTTTTGCCTTGCACTGAACGAGCTTGATTCGACAAGCTTGACGATGAAATTGACTCGACAGTGTCCATGCGCCATCAAAAAAATAAACAAGCGACTGTTTTATCCAAAAAACGACGCTGAATGAACCAGTGTAGGAGGATGGGTTTATGACCAAAGCAGTATTTCAGCGGACAAAGCCCCATGTCAACGTGGGGACGATCGGTCACATCGACCACGGCAAGACCAGCTTGACCGCCGCAATCACCAAGGTGCTCTCGTTGAAGGGCTGGGCAGACTTTCGGGCCTTCGACACGATCGACAATGCGCCAGAAGAACGGGCACGCGGCATCACGATCGCGATCTCGCATGTGGAATACCAGACCGAAACCCGGCACTACGCCCATGTCGACTGCCCAGGCCATGCCGACTACATCAAGAACATGATCACCGGCGCTGCCCAGATGGACGGGGCAATCCTGGTGGTGGCGGCGCCGGACGGGCCGATGCCCCAGACGCGCGAGCACATTCTGCTGGCCCGCCAGGTAGAAGTGCCAGCGATGGTGGTCTTCCTGAACAAGGTCGACATGATGGACGACGAGGAGCTGTTGGAGCTGGTCGAGATGGAGATGCGTGAGCTGCTGAGCAGCTACAAGTTTCCTGGGGATGAGATCCCCTTTGTGCGCGGGAGTGCGCTGAAGGTGCTGGAGTCGCGCAGCAGCGACCCCAATGCCCCCGAGTACGCCTGCATCTGGGAGCTGATGCGCATGGTCGACGAGTACATCCCAACCCCGGTGCGCGAGACCGACAAGCCCTTCCTGATGCCGATCGAAGATGTCTTCAGCATCAAGGGGCGCGGGACGGTGGTGACAGGACGCATCGAGCGGGGAACGATCAAGCCGATGGAAGAGGTTGAGATCGTGGGGCTGGCCCCGACCCGCAAGACTGTGGTGACCGGGGTCGAGATGTTCCGCAAGTTGCTCGACCAGGGGCTGGCCGGGGACAACGTCGGCTGTCTGCTGCGCAGCGTGCAGCGCGAAGAGATCGAGCGCGGACAGGTGCTGGCAAAGCCGGGCAGCATCACCCCCCATACCGAGTTCTCGGCGGAGGTGTACGTGCTCAAAAAAGAAGAGGGCGGACGGCATACCCCCTTCTTCAAAGGCTACCGCCCTCAGTTCTACATGCGCACCATGGACATCACAGGGGAGATCAAGCTGCCCGAAAGTGTCGAAATGGTGATGCCGGGCGACAACATCCAGATGGGGGTGGTGCTGATCTCTCCGATCGCCTTGGAGACCGGCAGCCGCTTTGCCATCCGCGAAGGCGGCCGTACCGTCGGTGCTGGTGTCATCACTTCAATTCTGAAGTAAGATTTTTGCAGACTTGTCTCTCTGTGTGTACAATCAGAGCGGTTCGCCTGTTGTCCAGGCGATAAAGCGGGTCGTCCATGCTGTTGTGCAAGTCTGTAAACGTAGGCGAGTAGCTCAACTGGCAGAGCAGCGGTCTCCAAAACCGCAGGTTGCGGGTTCAAGTCCTGCCTCGCCTGCCTGAAATTGACCACCGGAGCACAATGCCCGGTGGTCGTTTTCGGATTTATGGGAAGAAAATCAGGGATAAACATGACCAAATCTACTGCGACGCCCAAGCCCGAAAATCGCCTGGTGCGGTATCTCAAAGACACACGCGCAGAAATCGGCAAGGTCACCTGGCCGACCCGAGAAGAAGGGTTGCGTCTGTCGACCATCGTTTTTGTGGTGACGATTGTATCGACCATTGTGCTGTTTGGTGTAGATTCACTGTTTGCTTTCATCATTGGCCTGTTGATTCGGGGCACGGCTGGCTAGGAATCGCGTTCTGCCGAGGGATTGGAGCAGAATGGGTCAAAGGTGGCTGGCTGTGGCGGAGACGCCCAGAAGCAAGGTTTGGCTCTGGCGTCTGGGGAGAAAGGTGTAAAGGAAGCAAAGATGGAGAAGCCACCAGAAAATGCAGGTGAACCAGAAAGTGTGTCGGCTGCAGAGGGCCCGCACGCCGAGTGGTTCGTGATTCACAGCTATTCCGGGATGGAAAACAAAGTCAAGAAGAACATCGAGCACCGTGCAGAATCGATGGGGATGACCGACCATATTTTGGAGGTCATCGTGCCTACGGAGACCGAAATTGAAATTCGGAATGGTGTGCGGCGAGAAATCGAACGTCGTGTCTTCCCAGGCTACATTCTGGTCAACATGATCATGGACGAAGACAGCTGGTACGTGGTGCGCAACAGTCCGGGGGTGACCGGTTTTGTGGGGATGGGCAACAAACCAACGCCTCTGCGCCAGGATGAGATCGACAAGATCATGAAGCGGATCGAGTCTGACGCCCCGCGTATCAAAGTCAGTTTCCAGCCTGGCGAACCTGTGCGCATTTTGAGTGGGCCGTTTGCTGAATTTACCGGGATCGTCGAAGATATCTATCCCGACAAGGGCAAGGCTCGTGTGATGGTCAGCTTCTTCAACCGGGAGACACCGGTTGAGGTCGATTTTATTCAATTGGTGCGTGATATCTGAGGCGGCCCTGGCCGACAGGCCTGCCCGCTTTGGGTCGAATTGAAGACTCTTTATCTTTTTTGCTGGGGCTGGGAGTCGATCTTTGATCGCCAGTCGGAGTGAGGCGTTCACCAGGCTCAGAAGGAGTGAAAAATGGCAAAGAAACTGAAAGCGATCGTCAAATTGCAGTTGCCTGCCGGCAAAGCCAACCCAGCCCCGCCTGTCGGTACGGCACTCGGGCCGCAGGGCATCAACATCATGGGCTTTTGCAAAGAGTACAATGCCCGTACTCAGGGGCAGATGGGACAGGTGATCCCGGTAGAGATCAGCATTTTCACCGACGGATCGTTCACCTTTGTGCTCAAGACCCCCCCAGCGGGTGACCTGATCAAAAAAGCAGCTGGGATCCCCAAAGGGAGCGCCGAACCGAACAAGAACAAGACCGGCAAGCTGACCCAGGCCCAGGTGCGCGAGATCGCTGAGATCAAATTGAAAGATCTGGAAGGGGTCAGCCTGGAGAGTGCAATGCGCATGGTGGAAGGCACTGCGCGCAGCATGGGTGTTTCGATTGTAGAATGAGGGGGCACCCCGGGTCTGGGGTTCAGCCCGCAAGCAGACAGATTCAAATTGTGGGAGGGCTGACTGCCCGTCATCACCACCAAGGAGTTGATCATGGCAAAACATAGCAAGCGGTTTGTCTCTCTCCAGAGCAAAGTCGACCGTGTCAAAGCGCATCAGCCGGCCGAGGCTGTGGCGATGGTCAAAGGGCTGGCCAACGCCAAATTTGACGAGACCTTGGAAGTTCACATGCGGATGGGGGTAGACCCCCGTTATGCAGACCAGCAGGTGCGCGGTGTGGTTACTTTGCCCAATGGTACGGGCCGCACTGTGCGTATTTTGGTCTTTGCCAACCCGGAAGGGCAGGCGCTGGCCCGAGAAGCGGGCGCCGACTATGTAGGGGCCGAAGATCTGACCGACCAGATCATGAAAGGCTGGACCGATTTTGACGTGGTGCTGGCCACACCTGACATGATGCGTGTGGTCGGTCGTCTGGGCAAGGTGCTGGGCCCACGCGGTTTGATGCCCAGCCCCAAAACAGGCACGATCGTTCCTGCAGAAGAGCTCCCGCGCGTGATTCGAGAGTCGAGGCTGGGGCGTGTAGAGTTTCGAGTGGACAAGACTTCCAACATTCACGTCCCGATCGGCAAATGCAGTTTTGCAACCGAAAAATTGTTGCAAAATCTGGGAGCCCTGATGGAAGCCATCAATGCAGCCAGGCCATCCGGTCTGAAGGGCAACTATATTCATCGCATCACCCTGGCCAGCACCATGGGGCCTGGTGTGAAGGCAGATATCGGTGCGATGACCGCTCTCAAAGCAGCGGGTGAGTAACGGCTGATCCCGAACGAACGTTTTGGTCTTGAAAAGCGGAGCCTCCAATCGGGCTCCGCTTTTTGGTTGAAGCTTTTTGGTTGAAAGGTCTGTGGCTGGCTGCGTCGGCAGAATGGAAAGGAAAAACGATTTTGGACAGCTACCTGGTGAGGGCGCTCGCCAAAGAAAGCGGAATTCGTGGCATCGCCTGCCTGACCACCGGTCTGGTGCGCGAGGCGGCGCAACGCCATCGTGCGACGCCGGCGGGCAGCGCTGCTCTGGGGTATGGCTTGACTGCTGCAGCGCTGTTGGGGGCACTGCTGAAAGTACAGCAGCAGGTCGCACTCAAAGTCGAAGGAGACGGACCACTCGGCAAGATGGTGGTCGAATCAGACAGCTATGGCCATGTGCGTGGCTACCTGGAAGAGCCAGCCCTGGTGCTGCCGCTGCCGATCGGCCCCAATGAACTGGCAGCGGCCATCGGCCACCAGGGTCGATTGACCGTGGCCAAGGATCTGCGGCTCAAAGATCTCTTCCGCAGCATTGTGCCGCTGCAGACAGGCCATCTGGACACCGATCTCACATACTATTTGATGATGTCGGAACAGCTGCCATCGATGGTGGAAATTGGTGCCCCTGTGGATGGAACGGGGCAGCTGGTGGTGGCTGGCGGTCTGTTGTTGCAGCTGCTGCCCGGCGGTGACCTGGCGCTGCTGCAGGCGATGGCAGAACAGCTGGACGATCTGCCTCCCCTGGGCGAGATGCTGGCTGGGGGGACGACCCCGGAGCAGTTGCTGGCCCGCCTCTTTGGTGGACAGAGCTACGAAGTGCTGGAAACCGAACAGTTGACGTTCCGCTGTACATGCAGCCGAGAACGCTCCCGACAGGCACTCGGGCTGCTCGAACGCAGCGATCTCAGCGAACTGCTGGCGGAGGGGGAAGCTGTGATCGACTGCCATTTCTGTCAGGAACGCTATCTCTTCGATCAGAATGAGCTTCGGCAGTTGATCGAAGAGCTGGAGCGTGCCGGCTGAATTGTCCTGCAGCCTGCGTTCGATTTGGGCGATCCATCGGGCTGCCGTATACTGGATTTTAATCGAATTCTTTCTTCTGCTTGTGCTGAAGACCGCAGGTGCTGGTGTAAATGTTTCGACAGCCTGCCGAGGCAAAAGAGCAGTAGCCTCTGTGGTCTGTTCACAGAAGGTTATTGACTTTTGACGCCCTTCAGCTGCTGCGGAAGGGCGTTTTTGATGGTGTAGATCATTCTCCAAGAAAGGAGGGATGTCCATTGGCTATCAATCGTCAGAAAAAAGAAGAGTTGGTCGCCCAGTACAAAAAACTGATCGCAGACTCGTCGGCAATTGTTTTCACCCACTACCAAGGCACCAAGGTCGCTCAGTTGCGGTCGTTGCGCAACAGGTTGAGCGAAACCAACTCTACCTGTACCGTTGTCAAGAACACGCTGTTGAGGCGAGCGTTGACTGAGAGCGGCCGTACCCCACCCGACGCGCTGTTGTCGGGTGCCAACGCGGTCGTTTTCTGCGGCGAAGACATTGCCAGGAGCGTTACGGCGCTCAAAAGCTGGATCAAGGAGGCCAAAGCGCTCGAAATCACTGGCGCTCTGCTTGAAAACTCTGTGCTGGACAGCAAAGGGGCCGAGTTGCTCTCTGACCTGCCGACCAAAGACCAGACGCGTGCCTTGTTGCTCGGCGTGCTCAGTGCACCGGCGCGTCAGCTGGTTCAGATGTTGGCCGCACCTGGCTCAAGCCTGGTGCGTGTGGTCAACGCCCACGCCGAAAAGCAGTCGGAAGCGGCCTGATCCTGGCCTGCACCGCAGCGACGCCATGCTGTGCAGAGAATGTGATGGCGTTGTAGAACGGGTAAACGAAATTGATTGTTCAAATTGGAGGAATGATTTATGGCTGATTTGCACGCCATTGCTGCGCAACTGGATGCCTTGACCCTGCTTGAGGCGTCGCAGCTGGTCAAGCTGTTGGAAGAAAAATGGGGGGTCAGCGCCGCTGCCCCGGTGGCTGTGGCGGCGGCGGCTGGCGCCGCCGCGGTTGAAGCTGCCCCGGTTGAAGAGCAGACCGAATTTGATGTGGTGCTCAAGAGTGCCGGTGAAAAGAAGATCAACGTCATCAAGGTTGTCCGCTCTTTGACCAACCTCGGTTTGAAAGAAGCCAAGGATGTGGTCGAAACGGCTGGTTCGACAATTCTGTCTGCGGTCAGCAAGGAAGTGGCAGCAGATGCCAAGGCCAAGCTCGAAGCCGAAGGCGCTCAGGTCGACGTCAAGTAAGAAGATTTCGGTTTGGCGTTTTAGAGAACCCAGCTGCCAAGCTGGGTTCTCTGGTTTGAACGGTTGTTCATGCGCGTTGGCTGTGGTATACTGCTTGTGAGATGTCAACCATTCCTGCGCGTTTCCCCCCAGGAGGCTGGCCGGTCTACGGCCATTCCTGGGCTGTAGAGCTGCTGCGACGTGCCCTGTCGGGGCGATCCTCTGTGCGGTTGAGCCACGCCTATCTGTTGGTAGGAGCCTCCCAGATCGGGAAAACGGCTTTGGCCCGTGCCTTTGCCGCTGCGCTGCTCTGCAGCGACCCTGTACATGCACCTTGCCAGCAGTGCCGTGCTTGTCGGCTGATGGCCGCCGGCCACCATCCAGATTTTCGTCTGGTGCAGCCGACGGTCAAGGCAGACAGAGAACTGGTGGTAGAGCGTCAAAAAGGCGAGCTGCGCGCTGAACAGGCAGAAGGGGTGATCCGGGAGGTGGCGCTGCGCCCTCTGGAAGGAACCCGCAAAGTTTTTCTGATCCAAGATATGCATCAGGCAAATCTGACCTTTGCCAACAGGCTGCTCAAGACTTTGGAGGAGCCGCCGGCCCATGCGGTGCTGCTGGTCACAGCCCGTCACCGCAATGAAGTGTTGCCGACGATCGTCAGCCGCTGTCAGGTCGTGGCGTTGCACCCGCTCGATCAGGCTGTGCTGGCCGATGCGCTGCAGGCTGGCTGGCAGGTGCCACCGGACGATGCCCTGCTCTTGGCGCGGCTGGCGGGCGGTCGACTGGGCTGGGCTGTCGACCAGTTCCACCAGCCGGAACGGCGGGAGGAGCGCAGCCAGAACCTGGCGGCTCTCTGGACGCTGGTAGAGGCAGGACGGCTGGAGCGGCTGCGCTTTGCCAGCCAGCTGGCCACCCAACGCGACCCTCTGCGTCTGTTTGGACTGTTGGAGCTCTGGAGCAGTTGGTGGCGTGATGTGCTGCTGGTCCAGGCGCAGTGTACGGACGCGTGCAGCAACGTCGACCAGCTGCCGCGTCTGACAGCACACGCGCACGCTTTTGAGCCCCGGGCTGTCCACGAATACTTGGGGACTCTCCAGCGAGTGGAGGCTGCGCTGCGCCACACGGCCAATCTACGGCTGGCGCTCGATGTGTTGTTGGTCAAGTTGCCAGTGCTTCACCGTTCTGGTTGAGGCTGGCGTCGCTGATATTCAGAGAGGATCCTGCTGGCAGCAGGGGGAGAAGGATGAAGGAAAGATGCCAATTGTTGTCGGAGTGGAGTTCAAAACGATTACCAAGGTCTACCATTTTGACCCTGCCGGTCTGCTGGATTTGAGCAGGCAGGAGTATGTGGTGGTGGATACGGTCCATGGGCCTGAAGTCGCCCAGGTTGTCGAGCCGCCCCATCTGATCAAAGAAGACCAGGTGGTCGGCGAAATGAAGCAAATTGTGCGCAGGGCATCGGCCTGGGATCTGGTTCAGCGCGATCGGTGGCTCCACAAGGAGCAGGAAGCGTTTGCGGTCTGCAAAGCCAAAGCGCGCGACCACCGTCTGGCGATCAAGCTGTTGCGTTGTGAGTACAGCTTTGACGGCGGACGATTGCTGGTCTATTTTGCCGCCGACGATCGGATCGACTTTCGGGCTTTGGTGCGGGATCTGGCCCGGATCTTCCGCACCCGTATTGAAATGCGGCAGATTGGGGTGCGCGATGAGGCCAAGCTTCTCGATGGGGTTGGCAAGTGTGGGCGCCAGCTCTGTTGTACCAGCTGGCTGCGTGAATTTACGCCGGTCAGCATCCGCATGGCCAAAAATCAACAGCTGCCCCTCAACCCAGATGAAATCAGCGGCGTCTGTGGTCGGCTTTTGTGCTGTCTGTCTTACGAGGACGATCTCTATCGGGAGCAGAACAAGAAGATGCCCAAGGTCGGGGCGGAGGTTTTGACCCCCCACGGCGGCGGGCGGGTACGCCACATCCATCCCCTCAAAGAGTCAGTGACGGTGATGCTGGAGAACCATGCGTTGGTGGAAGTCGGGATCCACGAGCTGATCAGCACAAAAACTGCCAGCGGCAACAGCTGCAGCACCTGTGGCGGCTGCACTGTCAAACGGCGGGCCAGCGCCGAGGAAGACAATGCCCGGGTCCGAGCAGAAGCGTCCCGACGGCGTGGGCGCAAAGAGAACGACCCTGCTGCCCCTGAAGCGCCTGAGCCTTCTGAAGGCAGCGCAGAGCAGGCTGCCCGGCGGCGGCGGCGCCGCCGCCGTCCCCGGGGGGAGAAAGAGAGCTGACCTCTCTTTGGCTGTCTTTCCCTCGACCGCTGCGAGACAGCGGTCGAGGGAAAGACAGCCGATTTTGTGTCAGGGGGGAAGTCACCGCGCCACAGCCAGGGTGACCGGCCGGCGAAAAACAGCAAAGCGCACCGCAGTGCGTTCGTTGCCCTCGATCTCGACATCGGTGAAGCTGGGAACCAAAACCAGGTCGATCCCATCTTGTTCGAGATAGCCACGGGCGATGGTGGCAGCCTTGATGGCCTGGTTGACCGCACTGGCGCCAATGGCCTGGATTTCGGTGTACTCCTGTTCGCGCATGACACCTGCAATCGCTCCGGCCACCGATGTGGAACGCGACTGTGCAGAGACCTTGATGAGTTCCGCCATGTGAAAAGCCCCCTCCTGGATAAAAACGCACTGCATTGTGGATGACGGGCCAGTGCCCACTACAGCCTGGCCCCCATTACAGCCCCAATCTGCAGAGCGCGCTGCAGAAAGAAGCTGTTCTGTCGACAATCAATCAAGACGTCGGAGAAGGGAGAAAGGTTACGGGCTGCTTGGGGGCAGGGGGCCTGTTGGCGAGCGGGGCCTCTGCCCACCAACAGGGAACGGGCCTGCGGTCTATTTGGCGTATTCGACCGAACGCGTCTCGCGGACGACGGTCACCCGAATCTGACCAGGGTACTGCAGGTTGTCTTCGATTTTTTTTGCGATCTCGCGGCTGAGCTGGATCGAAGCCAGATCGTCGATCTCTTCTGGCCGAACCAGGACCCGAATCTCACGGCCTGCCTGGATGGCGTAGGTCTGCTGGACCCCTTTGAAGCTGTTGCCGATCTCTTCAAGCTCGGTGACCCGTTTGATGTAGGTTTCCAGGGATTCTCGACGGGCCCCTGGCCGGGCGCCGGAGATCGCATCGGCTGCAGCGACGATCACCGCTTCGATGGATTCAGGGTCGACCTCGCCGTGATGTGAGGCGATGGCGTTGAGGACCACCTCGGGGACGTTGTAGCGTCTGGCGATTTCGGCGCCGACGATTGCGTGGGGTCCATCGATCTCGTGGGTGACTGCCTTGCCCAGGTCGTGCAAAAGCCCCCCCATCCTGGCGATCTTGACATTGGCGTGGAGCTCTGCGGCGATCACCCCGGCGATTTTGGCAGTCTCGATGACATGCGCCAGCTGGTTCTGACCGTAGCTGGTACGGAACTTGAGCCGTCCCAGAATTTTTTGGACCTCGCGGTGCAACCCTGAGACACCTGCTTCCAGCATCGCCTGTTCGCCCGCTTCGACCACAATCCGTTCGATCTCCTGCTGGGCCTTTTCGACCTCTTTTTCGATCCGTGCAGGGTGGATCCGGCCGTCGGAGACCAGTTTGCTCAGCGCCATGCGGGCCACCTCGCGACGGATCGGGTCAAAGCTGCTGATGATGATCGCTTCTGGGGTATCGTCGACCACCAGGTCGACCCCCAGTGCCTGTTCGATGGCGCGGATGTTGCGGCCTTGGCGGCCGATGATACGCCCCTTCATCTCATCGGAGGGCAGATCCACGCTGCTGACAGCAAATTCGCTGACATGGTCGCTGGCGATGCGTTCGAGGGCCAAGGTGATGATTTCGCGGGCGCGGCGGTCTGCCTCTTCAGCAGTCTGTGCTTCGACTTCACGGATTTTGCGCGCCATTTCCTGCCGGGTGTGTGCTTCGACACGCTCCAGCAGGACTTTTTGGGCCTCTTCGGTCGACAGATTGGCGACTCGCTGCAATTCAGCCGTCCACTCCTCCTCCACCGTGGAGAGACGTGTTTCGCGTTCGTTGCAGCGGGTTTCGCGCTGATTCAACTTGCGTTCGCGGTTTTCGATCTGCTGCAGACGGCGTTCGACCGTATCCAGGCGGTTTTGCAGCCGTTCTTCAATCTTTTCCAACTCGCTGCGCCGTCGAGCGGCTTCGACATCCATCTCTTTGCGCCGCACGACCTCTTCTTCTTTGATCGCCAGCTGCGCCTGTTTGGCTGCAGTTTCAGCCTCGGCGATGATGCGCGCTGCATGTTCCTCGGCGCCCTGACGGGCAGCCTCCTGCCGTTCTCTCTCTCCCCTGATGCCAGCTTCACGCCCTTTGGAAAAGGCCAGGTAGCCGGCAACGCCAGCCCCAATCAGGGTGAAGAGGACCACCAGGGCGATCGTCAACAAGACGTTTTCCATAGGGTGATTACCTCAATCTTCCATCGTATGCAGTAGTTGTCAGGCCATAATGAAGCCTGGTAAGACCAAATTTTTCCAAACAAAAAACGCGCCGCAGCCAGATGCTACAGCGCCACGACACCCCGGCAGGCAGCTTTGTTCTTTGAACTGTATGGCAACGGCTGGGCGAGAACAGATCATTCCCTGTCTGCGCTGAAACGCGGCGGCAGCCCACCCCTGCCCCGAATCAAGGCATCGATCTCGGCAGCGACCGCCGGGTTCTGGCGCAGGTATTCCTTGCTTGCTTCTCTTCCTTGCCCAATCAACGCTTCGTTGTATCGGTAAAAAGAGCCTCGCTTGCTCAGAATCTCGAAGACAACCCCCAGGTCGAGCAGGTCACCCGCAGCGCTGATCCCCTCATCGTACAGGATGTCGAATTCTGCGGTGCGGAATGGGGGGGCCACCTTGTTTTTTTTCACGGTCACCCGTGTCCGGTTGCCCACCACTTCTTCTCCCTGTTTGATGCTTTCGATTCGGCGCACGTCCAGACGAACACTGGCATAAAACTTGAGCGCCAGGCCGCCTGCAGTTGTCTCCGGGTTGCCGAAGAGCACACCAATTTTTTGGCGCAGCTGGTTGGTAAAGAGCATACAGGTGTTGCTGGCCTTGATCACGCCGGTCAACTTGCGCAACGCCTGGCTCATCAGGCGAGCCTGCAAGCCCACGTGGTTGTCTCCCATTTCACCTTCGATCTCAGCACGTGGAACCAACGCCGCAACGCTGTCGACGACGACCACAGCCATTGCATTGGAACGCACCAGCGCTTCAGTGATCTCCAACGCCTGTTCGCCGGTGTCTGGCTGGCTGACGTAGAGGTTGTCGGTGTCGACCCCAATCTTGGCCGCATAGGTCGGGTCCAGGGCATGTTCGACATCCACAAAACCACAGATGCCACCGCTGCGTTGGGCTTCGGCGATCACATGCAGGCAAAGGGTGGTTTTGCCCGAGCTCTCTGGCCCGTAGATCTCGACGATCCGCCCGCGCGGCACACCGCCGATCCCCAGCGCCAGGTCCAGGCTCAGGCTGCCGGTCGGGATCGACGACACTTGCAACGCAGAGGCATCCCCAAGGCGCATGACAGTCCCTTCACCGTACCGTTTGTTTAGGTTGATCAGGGTCGTTTCCAGGGCTTTTGATCGCCCGGTTGTGCTCATGAACGACTCCAGAGTACCACTCTTCTGCCCCCCAAAACAATGTTTGGGGCGCCCCATTCCACCCACATGGCCATACAGTTTTTAGATTTTGTAGCCATCTGATCCTGTAGTTTACAGGAGAGAGCGGAATCGTGCAAACGATTGTGCAGATAGGTGTCGCTCGGGCTTGCAGCACACAGTGCCCACCCGTGTCAGCAGACCCTTTCATCCCTGTGAGAGCTGTTCTCGCAGCCGGAGGATGGCCTGGCGCAGGCTGTCGCTCTGCTGCAGCTCCTGAAGAATCCTGTCGATGCCGTAGCTGACTGTACTGTGGTCGCGGCCCCCCAGCTGTTCCCCGATCGCCGGCAGAGAGAGCTGGTGCTCCTCGCGCAGCAGATACATGGCGACCTGGCGGGCATGGGCAACATCAGCGGTGCGGCGTCGACCGGTCAAGTCTGTGAGGGTCAGACCAAAGTATTCGGCGACCCGTTCGATGGCTGCGACCGGCGCACAGATCGAGCGCCGCGGGGTCAGCGAGCCAAGCAGACTCTCTGCCAGGCCAACGTCGAGCGCCCGTGCATGGATCTGGGCGCCGAGCCAAACATTGTTGAGCGCCCCTTCCAGCTCGCGCACATTGCTTTTGATGTGGTCGGCAATCAGCATCAGCACCTCATAGGGCACACGCATCGCCTGTCGTTCAGCCTTGGTCTGCAAAATGGCCACCCGGGTCTCAAAATCAGGAGCGACAATGTCGGTCATCAACCCACCCTCAAAGCGGTTGCGCAGCCGCTCCTCCAGCCGGGCCAACTCGCGCGGTGGGCAGTCGCTGGTGAAGATGACCTGTTTGCCGGCGCTGTGCAGGTAGTTGAAGGTATGAAAAAGCTCTTCTTGCGTGCTGTCTTTGCCCACAATAAACTGAATGTCGTCCAGCAACAACGCGTCGATCTCGCGATAT
Organism: Chloroflexota bacterium; assembly: GCA_018969295.1. Lineage (GTDB taxonomy): Bacteria > Chloroflexota > Anaerolineae > Caldilineales > Caldilineaceae > Caldilinea. The sequence continues at coordinate 75,796 of JAGWYN010000018.1, forward strand.
TTGGCACGAAAGGGTTCGGTGGATCGGTTGCGAATCGCATTCACCAGGTCGTTGGTGAACTGTTCTGCCGAGCTGTAGAGTACCGTGTAGCCCTGTGCCGCCAGCTGGTTTCCGATCGCGCTGAGCAGGTGGGTTTTGCCAAGCCCGACGCCCCCGTAGATGTAGAGCGGGTTGAACCGCTGGCCAGGGTCACGCGCGATGGTCTCGGCCGCTGCAAAGGCAATGCGGTTGTGTTTGCCGACCACGAACGCGTCAAAGGTGTACTTGGGGTTGATCGGTCCGAGCACCGGCTCGGCAGGGGTCAGATCGGCAGGGGTCAGCTCAGCAGGGGTCAGCTCAGCAGGGACTGGCCCTGCGGTGACCAGGGAACGCTCACGTGGATCGACATAAAGTGGGGCGGGCCCGTCCGGGGACAGATCCCGAGCTGTTGGGGCAGGTGCCACGCGAAAAGTAATATCGATCGAACTCCGTTGCAAGATGGTGGCGAGCTTTCGTTTGATCTGGGGGCGCAGGCGATCCTGTGCCCAGTCCAGGTAATAGGCGTTCGGCAGCCCCACAATGAAATGGCCATCTTCGTAATGCAACACCTCGCTGGCCTGGATCCAGGCATCCAACTGGTTGGAGGGGATTTCCAGGGCAAATTCGCTCAACAGCTGATGCCAGGCGGTGTGCGGATCGACGGCAGGCAGAGGCTCGTCTGGTTGAACAGGTACCTTCTCCAGCAGAGACGCTGCCAGCAGCGTCTCTGCGTTGGCTTCAGGGGTGTGCGGTTCGCCCCGTTTTTGTCCTCCCTGCCCGGTGGGTGTCGGCAGGCCTGGGTCGGATGAAAGCAACAGACTGCCGCGCTCTCTGTCGGTTTCTGGTTTGTCCATAAAGGATACCTGATAAAAAGTTTCTGTTCGGTTGGCTGCTGTCTTCTGCCTGAACCGGTCTGCACGTTCCACCCACCCTCTGTACCCGGTTGGCTGTGATGTTGTGTTCAATGGTCTGTGCCCTCCCAGCAAGCCTGTTTGGTACTTTCCGTTCTCAGCCGCGTTCCGACAGACCCTGGCACGCCTTGCCTGGTCAGGGACAAAGAAAGCGCATGCAACAGCAATACGCTTTGGCAAAAATTCATTCGTTTTTGGCACAAATTCCTACGGCAAGGGCAAGCAGACCGGTGCTCGCCCTTCTGCCCGGATGCAGCAGTGTTGCATCCGGCGGTCATTCCAGAGCCCACAACGTTGTTCTGCCACAGTCGGCACTGTCTCACCGTGGGGGCTAACTTTGTTTTGGCATCTTTTTAGAGTGTAACAGAGCCGGGTAGAATTGCCAAGGCCCGATCGAGCCAGTTGGGTGCCTTTATGTTTGGTTTGGCAGGGTTTTTGAGCCATGCACATCTGTTCTACGCAAGATATGGCGCTCTGTAGGCGATCGGACGCAACCTGTCTTGGTTGGGGGGATGAAAAAAGCGTAGAACTTTAAGGAAGGAATCTTCGTTGCAAATCAGCTGTACAATTTCTGTTATAGTTGTCGACAGATCAAGCCGTTGTCGCCCAGAAAGACATAGACTTTTCCCCAGAGTTATCCACAGCTGTGGATAACTCTGGGGA
>JAGWYN010000060.1 GCA_018969295.1 Chloroflexota bacterium
CGCAAGAATCCCGATGCCATCCTGGAAATCGTATCTCGTGATCCTGCGCAGTCAGTCAGGTTTCCATGTGCTGACATAGCGCTGGGGAGTCGAACGCACCTTCTACCATGCGCGCCGCTCAGTGTTCCCCTCCCTTACGGTCGGGGCTCCAAAGGAGCTTGTCGTGTCTAATACACGTGGTCTGAAATAAGCAAACAGTCTGGTTGGAGCCGCACCTCAGGCTTAGGCGGTGGTGCGATACATGGCCAAACCCTTCAAATAGACCTGTCAGCGAAAATTTTTTGTCACCTAAATACCAGGTTGTTTCGGGCTACATGTAGTAGTGTGATGGGCGAAAAAAGGAGGACACATGAAACTGACGCTCACCCAAAAAGAAGCAAAGCTGAGAGAAGTGGCAGAGGGATTGATCCAGCAGGCGCTGGAATGGGATGAGGAAAACAAGACACTGAATCTGACGCAAATCGAAGACGAGGTGCTCATGCTGCGACAACGCTTTGGGCAGGAGGTGGCGGCAGTGATGGTGGCAGGTTAAGAGAGCCAACAGCCGGTAGCAACGCCAACATGCGAGAAGTGCGGAGCAGAGATGCGCTACAAGGGTGGAAAGGGGCGTTTGATTGAAAGCCGTATAGGAGGGCTGGCGATTGAACGTGGCGATATCAGGGGCACGCCGACAAGATTGCCGACGAATTGGAGAAGACCGCACGTAAAGGGGCTGTCAACGCAGAGCAACTCAACACGGCGGCAGGCGATTTTCGTACCCACCATCAGCGTATGAACTATCTCCAGATGCGCGAAGAAGAATGGCCCATCGGCAGGGGTATGGTCGAAAGCGGCGCAAAGCAATTCAAGGCTCGCTTCAGCGCTCCTGGTATGCGCTGGTCCCGGCAAGGCGCCGAAAACCTGCTGCCAGTTCGTGCCGCCTTCCTTAGCGGACGCTTTGACCAGATGGGGGACGCTGCCAAAAACCTGCCCCCAGCGTGAAGTAGACCCAAAGTGTCCCAGAGAGATTGCAGACGAGCGCCCGCCCGTGTTAGACTGCAACCATGCGTGTCGTCACCTACAACATCCACGGCTGGCGTACAGCAGCGGGCGAGCCCAACTGGGCCGCCATCGGCGATGTGCTGGAGGCACTCGATGCCAGCGTGGTCGGGCTGAATGAGGTTTTTTATCCTCAGGTCGTAGCGGGCGCTGCCGGCCCAGCCCTGGAGGCCCTGGCAGCCCGCCTGGGGATGCACTTTGTCTTTGGCCCGTGTCTGCGCTGGGCCGCAGAGCACAAGATGCCGCCCACGGCGTACGGCAATGCCCTGCTCAGCCGCTGGCCGATCCTTGCCAGCTCGGCCCACCACCTCACCGCCAAAGAAGAAGACAAAGAGGGGCTGCTGGCCAGCCTCGAGCCGCGCGGGCTGCTCGAAGGGCGTATTCTCCTGCCCAATGGCCAGACGTTGACTGTCTATGTAACCCACCTCGACCACACGGATGCAGCTGCGCGCTGGGTGCAGCTGCGTGTGGCGCGCACCTGGCTGGTGCGCGACCGCCATCGCCCCCATCTGGTGATGGGGGATTTCAATGCGGTCAGCCGTTGGGATGCAGCGGATCCTCCCCCCCCCGGCGACAGAGCGTTCCAGCTGATAGACGCCATGGAAAAAGCGAGCTATGTCGATCTCTACCGGCACTTTGGCAGCCCAGGAGCTGCCACCTTCCTTGCCGGTGACGAGCCTGCCCGCATCGATTATCTCTTTGCCAGCCCCGCCTTGCTCCCTGCCGTGACTGGCTGCACGATCTGGACCGCCGCCGACGGCGTTTCCGACCACCGCCCGGTGCTGGCCGATCTGGATCTGGAGCGGCTTTTGGCTGGCTGACCCCTGCCGCCGACGGTTCCCAGCGCGTTTCAGGAGCCGAGTGCCCGCCGACCCGCCCTCAATACCTGCCAACTCGCCTCTCTTGGATGGCACGAAAGCGCGATCGTGTGCGATACTGCTCCAAACGCCGGGGTGCAACGGGCCCGCCGGGCAGCCAAAAAGAGTGGGGGAGCGTGTTCAGGGACTATGCCAAAGCGCACAGATATTTCGTCGATTTTGATCGTGGGGTCTGGCCCGATCGTGATCGGGCAGGCCTGTGAATTTGACTATTCTGGCGTGCAGGCCTGCAAGGCGCTGCGCCAGGAGGGATATCGGGTGGTGCTGGTCAATTCCAATCCGGCTACGATCATGACGGATCCGGAGCTGGCCGACGCCACCTATGTCGAGCCGTTGACCGTCGAGGTGCTGGAAAAGATCATCGCCCACGAACGGCCCGATGCGCTGCTGCCGACGGTGGGGGGGCAGACCGGCCTCAATCTGGGCGTGGCATTGGCCGAGCAAGGAATCCTGGCCCGCTACGGGGTCGAGCTGATCGGTGCCAATCTGCGTGCGATGCAGGTGGCAGAAGATCGCGAGCTGTTCAAAAACGCCATGACCGCCTCCGGGCTGGAATCCCCGCGTAGCGGCGTCGCCCGCACCCTGGAGGAGGCGCACCGCATCGCGCGCGAGCTGATCGGCCGCTACCCGATTTTTGTCCGTCCCAGTTTTACGTTGGGCGGCAGCGGTGCCGGCACGGTTTTTACCCCGCAGGAGTTCGACGAGAAGGTGGCGTGGGGGCTCAAGGAGAGCCCCGTGCACACGGTGTTGATCGAGGAGTCGCTGATCGGCTGGAAAGAGTACGAGCTGGAGGTGATGCGCGACGCCGCCGACAACTTTGTCGTCGTCTGTTCGATCGAGAACCTGGATCCGATGGGGGTCCACACCGGCGACAGCATCACCGTGGCGCCGGCGCAGACGCTGACCGACAAGGAGTATCAGCGGCTGCGCGACCAGGCGCGGCTGGTGATGCGCGCTGTCGGTGTAGAAACCGGCGGCAGCAACGTGCAGTTCGGGGTCGACCCGGCCAGCGGCCGCGTGGTCGTGATCGAAATGAACCCGCGCGTTTCCCGATCCTCTGCCTTGGCCTCCAAGGCGACCGGCTTTCCGATCGCCAAGCTGGCCGCCAAGGTGGCGGTCGGCTACACGCTGGACGAACTCAAAAACGACATCACGCGCCAGACCGTGGCCGCCTTCGAGCCGTCGATCGACTATGTCGTGGTCAAGATGCCGCGCTGGGCCTTCGAAAAATTCCCGGGCGTCGACCGCGAGCTCGGCCCGCAGATGAAATCGGTGGGCGAGGCCATGGCGATCGGGCGCACCTTCAAGGAGGCGCTGCAAAAAGCTGTGCGCAGTCTGGAGATCGGCCGCGACGGACTCGGTCTCCTGGAGCGCGACCCCGACGGCAGCTACAAGGGCTACGACCGCGCCACTGCACTGCACGATCTGCTGCGGATCCCCAACCGGGACCGTCTTTTTGCGGTCTATGAGGCGCTGCTGGCCGGAGACAGCCAGACGACAGTGGCCCAGATCACCGGCTACGACCCCTGGTTCGTCGCCCAGATCGCCGAGATTGCCTCCTTTGAGCGGTCGCTGCGGACGTTGGACCCTGCCACACTGCGCAAGGCCAAGCGGATGGGGTTCAGTGACCGCCAGCTGGCTCGCGTGGTCAACGCCCAGAAGCCTGACCTGCAGCTGACCGCCCTGCAGGTGCGCCAGCTGCGCAACGCAGCCGGGCTGACCCCAACCTATCATCAGGTCGATACCTGCGCCGCCGAGTTTGCTGCCTACACCCCCTATCTGTACAGCAGCTACGAAAGCGAAAGCGAAGCTGCACCGACCCGCCGGCCCAAAATCCTCATTCTGGGGGGGGGGCCCAATCGGATCGGCCAGGGGATCGAGTTCGACTACTGCTGCTGCCACGCCGCATTTGTGCTCAGCGACCTTGGCTACGAGACCATCATGGTCAACTGCAACCCGGAGACGGTCAGCACCGACTATGACACCTCGGACCGGCTCTATTTTGAGCCGCTGACGCTGGAGGATGTGCTGAACATCGTGGATCGCGAAAACACAGGCGCTGGCAGCGGGCAGCTGAGAGGGGTGATCGTCCAGTTTGGCGGGCAGACCCCGCTCAACCTGGCCGGCCCGCTGCAGGAGGCGGGGGTGCCGATCCTTGGCACTTCCCCAGACGCCATCGACCTGGCCGAGGACCGCGACCGCTTCGGCGCGCTGCTGGCCAGGCTGGATATCCCGGCCCCCGAACATGGGTCGGCGCGCACGGTCGAAGCGGCCGTGGCCGTGGCCGCCCAGATCGGGTATCCTGTCGTCGTGCGCCCTTCCTATGTGCTGGGCGGCCGTGCGATGGCGATCGTCGACGGCGAACTGGACCTGCGCCGCTATATGGCCGAAGCCATCAGCGTGGTGGAAGGGCGGCCGGTGCTGATCGACCAGTTTCTGGAGGACGCTTTTGAGGTCGACGTCGACGCCGTCTGCGACGGCGACCGGGTCGTGATCGGCGGGATCCTGCAGCACATCGAAGAGGCGGGCATCCACAGCGGCGACAGTGCCTGTGTGCTGCCCCCCTACAAAATCAGCAACTACCACCTGAGCATCCTCCGCGAGTACACCGAAAAGCTTGGGCTGGCGTTGCAGGTGCGCGGGCTGATGAACGTCCAGTATGCGATCAAAGACGACGTGGTCTACGTGCTCGAGGTCAACCCGCGGGCCAGCCGCACTGTGCCCTTTGTCAGCAAAGCCACCGGCGTGCCGCTCGCCAAGATCGCCGCGCGCGTGATGGCTGGCCAGACGTTGGCCGAGATCGGCTTTGTGCAGTCGCCAGAGCTGGACGGCTTTTTTGTCAAAGAGGCGGTGCTCCCCTGGAAGAAGTTTACGGGGATAGACGCGCTTCTGGGGCCTGAAATGCGCTCGACCGGCGAGGTCATGGGCCATGCGTCGAGTTTTGGACACGCCTTCGCCAAAAGTCAGCTGGGCGCCGGCGCAGGGTTGCCGCTGGAGGGCGGCGTGCTGATCACAGTGAACGACTACGACAAGGGAGGAGCCCTCAAGCTGGCCCGTGACTTGCAGCGGATGGGTTTTGCCCTCTATGCCACTGCCGGGACCGGCGCTTTCCTGGCCAGCGCCGGGCTGGCGGTGACCATCTTGGAGAAAGGCAGCCGCGAGGCCCCCGAGTACACCACCCTCGATGCCATGCGCGACGGCAAAATCCAGCTGATCATCAACACCCCCCTCGGCGCGCATGCCCGCGAGGATGGGGCACGCATCCGGCGGCTGGCCACCCGCCTGGAGATCCCGCTGATCACAACGTTGTCGGCCGCCGCCGCGGTCGTCAACGGGATCCGCGCGCTGCGCCAGAAGGATCTGCGGGTCCGCAGCCTCCAGCAGCACCACCAGCGGGTTGCAGCAGGTTGAAGCTCTCTATGGGAACCGATGTCAAAGCGCTGGCCCGCTGGGCGATCGGCCGCGGCTACCGCCTGCGCTTTACCACCCGCCAGGGGCAGCGCGCCCAGGGGATCGTGACGGTGGCAGAGGGGAGACAGCAGCCCTTCGACTACGATGCCGTCACACAGGTGATCGAACTGCCCGACAGATGCATCCAGATCGACGAATATGGATGGGAAGTAGGGCCGCCAGGAGCGCCCGATCGAAAGTCCGACGAAAGATGGGGGGAGCTCGGAGGTTTGGATGAGAGAGCGGACAGGCCGTAACCAACAAGGCCGTAACCAACAAGGCCGTGACCAACAAGGACGGGTCGTCCTCAACCCTGGGCGGGAGAGGCCGGTGCGGCAGCAGCACCCTTGGATCTTCAGCGGCGCGATCGCCCAGCTGCCGGAGGAGCTCCCGGACGGAGAAGTGGTCGAGGTTTGCGCAGCCGACGGCCAGTGGCTGGCGCGCGGCTATCTCAACCGCCGCAGCCAGATCCAGGTGCGCCTGCTGAGCTGGGAGGCAGCAGAGCCGATCGACGCAGCGTTCTGGCAGCGACGGCTGCAGAGCGCGCTGGCACTGCGGGCCTCTCTGCCGGAAGTGCAAGGGTGCAGCGCGCTGCGGCTGGTCAACGCCGAAAGCGATTACCTGCCCGGGCTGACAGTCGACCGCATGGGCGATTTTTTGGTGCTGCAGGCAGGGACCCTGGCCATCGACCGGCGCAAGCAAGAGCTGGCAGACCAACTGCTGGCCATGACCGGTTGCCAAGGCGTCGTCGAACGCAGCGACATGGCTGCCCGCCGGCTGGAAGGGCTGCCACCCTCCAGCGGGCTGCTGGCAGGAAACCCGCCGGAGGGGCTGGTCGAGGTCGAAGAAGCGGGGATGCACTTCGCCGTCGATCTGTTGCGCGGCCAAAAGACGGGCTTTTACACAGACCAGCGGGCCAACCGGCGCCGGGTGGCGGCCTATTGTGCAGGTGGACGAGTGCTCAACGCGTTCAGCTACACCGGCGCGTTCGCTCTGCACGCGCTGCAAGCGGGAGCCAGCCAGGTCACCAACCTGGACAGCAGCCTCGATGCCCTGGCCCTGGCCGAACAGAACCTGCGGCGCAACGGCTACGACCCGGACCTTCTGACCGCCAACATCGCCGGCGATGTGTTCGCCGTGCTGCGCGACTGGCAGGAGGATCCGGCTGAACGCTACGACGTGGTGATTCTGGACCCGCCCAAATTTGCCCAGAACCAGGGCGCGATCGAGCGTGCCCTCCGCGGCTACAAGGAGATCAACCGGCTGGCCCTGCGGCTGTTGCGCCCCGGCGGTTTTTTGGCAACGTTCAGTTGCAGCGGGCTGGTCAGCGCTGAGCTCTTTCAGAAAGTCGTCTTCGGTGCAGCGGTCGATGCAGGACGGCCTGTGCAGGTGCTCGAGTGGCTGCGCCAGAGCGCCGACCACCCGGTGGCCATCACCTTTCCAGAGGGAGAGTATTTGAAGGGGCTGCTTCTGCGCGTGTTGTGAACACACCCGGATCGATGCGATGACAACGAAGTCCTTCTGTGAGCCATTTTTATCCCAGCTCCGCTGTGACCTGCGGGGGACGTTGCCCGGACGCACTGCCCAGGAGCGGATGGCCCCGCGGCCACGGCTGGGCAGCCAGCTCGCCGACCCGGCCAGCAGCGCTGCCCGGCAGGGAGGGGTTCTGGTGCTGCTCTATTCTCATGCTGGCCAGATCTTTCTCCCTTTGATCCGGCGTCCAGAGTACCCGGGCGTGCATGGGGGCCAGATCGGGCTGCCGGGGGGCGGCTATGATCTGGCCGACAGCGACTTGATCGCCACTGCACTGCGCGAGACCTTGGAAGAGATTGGGGTGCACGCCAGCCAGCAGCAGGTGCTGGGGCTGTTGACCCCAATCTACGTGGCGGCCAGCAACTATCTGGTGCAGCCCGCGGTCGCCTGGATCGAGGGCCGCCCAGAGTTTTATCCAGACCCGTACGAGGTGGCTGAGCTGATCGAAGCGCCGCTGGGGACGCTGCTCGACCCGGCAGCCCAGCATGTCGAGTGCTGGAGCGTGCGCGACCAGTCGATCGAAGTCCCCTATTTTGCGGTCGCCCGGCACAAGGTCTGGGGTGCTACAGCGATGATGCTGAGCGAGTTGCTGGCACTCCCGGCCATGGCGGCCGTGCGCGGGGCAGATGGGTGTGCTGGCCGTGTGTAGCGTTTCTGCCCCCACCCAGCGGCATGGTACGATCGAACATGGGGAGGATACATTGTTGTCAAAAGGCTATTCTGTGCAATCGCTGCGGGGGGCGCTGCGGCCTCCAGCCAACCTGCCTCTCCTCTGGGGGAGGCTCGCCTTGCTCGCACTGCTGCTGGGGGGGGGGCTCCTCTCCATGTCGCAGCCGGTCGGCGCTGCGCCCCCTGCTCAATCTGCCGCCGACCGGCTGGTGTTGGCCTTTTACTACAGCTGGTTCGACGAGGCGACCTGGACGTACGATCAGCTGAGCGACCTGCCGGCTGAACCCTACGTCAGCCGCGACCGCAGCGTGATGGGGCGGCAGATCGAACAGGCGCAGCGTGCCGGCATCGACGCACTGGTCGTGGCCTGGTATGGGCCTGACGGGGCGACCAACCAGACCGAACCCAATCTGGCTGCGCTGCTCGACGAGGCTGCCGCCCGCAGCTTCAAGATCGCCGTTCTTTTCGAAAGCGATTCGCCGTTTATGCCGGGGGTGGAGGGGGTGAGAGGGGGGCTGGCTCATCTGCTCGGCGTCCACGTCAACCACCCGGCGTATCTGCGTGTCGACGGGCGGCCGGTGGTCTTCTTCTGGCGTCCAACCTTCTACAGCGTCGAGACGTGGGCCGCTGTTCGGGGCCAGGTCGACCCAGCCCAGGCCACGCTCTGGATCAGCGAGGGAGTCGACACCAGCTACCTCAGCGTGTTTGACGGCCACCATCTGTACAGCAATACCTGGAACCCCCCTGCCAGTCTGGTCGCCACCAACCAGAAATTTGCCGCGCGCGTGGCGGCGATGCGCTCTGCGCTGGGCGCTGACCGGCTCTGGGTCGCTACGGTGATGCCGGGGTACAACGACGTCAAAATTCGGCCAGCCACCGGCTTTGCCACCGACCGGGAGGGAGGGGCCTACTACGAGCGCGCCTGGCAGGCGGCGATCGACAGCAACCCGCGCTGGATCGTGGTCAACAGCTTCAACGAGTGGCCAGAGGGCAGCTATATCGAGCCGAGCAGCGCGTTCGGCGATCGCTTTCTGGCGCTGACAGCGACCTGGAGTGCCCGCTTCAAGTCAGGAGGGAGCAGCGGGCCAGAGGTGCAAGGCACGGACGAGGCGGTCGACGAGGCGGTCGACGAACCGACAGCCATCGTCCAGACTGCGCTGCTCAACCTGCGTGCCGGCCCCGCCGTCAGCCAGCCGCTGCTGGGGCAGGTGCCCGGCGGCACACGCCTGCCGATTGTTGGGCGTTCGGCCGACGGGGCCTGGTGGCAGGTGACGGCAGCGGAGGGCAGGGTGTGGGTCTTTGGCGAACTGGTGCAGCCGCTCGGCCCACTCGACCAGGTCCCGGTTGCAGCGGCACCCACTGTGGAGAGCGGATTTTCGATCACCGTGGGTGGCCAGAGCTTTCTGCTGCGCCAGGTGCAGCCGGCCGCCCCCTAACAGTTGTGAAGAGGAGAAGAAATTATGAGCATACCCCACGCCGTCTTTGACAAAGTCAGCCTGCACGAAGACATCGCCCAGGTGCTGGTCGACGAGCCGTCGATTCGCAGACGGGTGCGTGAACTGGGGGACATGCTCAACCGTGAGTATGCGCGCCAGGATCTGTTGTTGGTGTCAGTGCTCAAAGGCAGCATCATCTTCATGGCCGACTTGATCCGGGCCATCACGATCCCGCACGAGATCGATTTTATGGCGACCAGCAGCTACGGGGCTGGCACCAGCAGCAGCGGGATTGTGCGCATTCTGAAGGATCTGAACACGTCGATCGAGGGGCGCAACATCGTACTGGTCGAAGACATCATCGACAGCGGCCATACCCTTGGCTATCTCATGCGTCTTTTGCGGGAGCGCCAGCCGGCCTCGCTGCGGGTCATGGCCCTGCTCGACAAACCTGACCGCCGCGAGATCGAGATTCAGGTCGACTGGGTCGGGTTCGCAATCCCCAATGAGTTTGTTGTCGGCTACGGGTTGGACTTCAACGAACTGTACCGCAACCTGCCCTTTATCGGGGTTTTGAAACCCAGCATCTATGGGGCGCCTGAATAAGCTGGCCTGCCGTCTGCTGCTGGCCTGCCTTCTGGTGGTGGGGGGGAGTGGCCCGCTGCGTGCGCAAGAGGAAAGCTACACGGTGGCTGCCGGCGATACCCTCGGGACGATCGCAGCCCGCCTGGGGGTCACTGTCGCCGAACTGGCCGCTGCCAACGGCATCGACGACCCCAATCTGATCCGGGTCGGCCAGGTGCTGCTGGCGCCCGGCAGGAGCGCGGCGGCTGTCGAGCTGGCAGGAGCCACAGTCGCCGTCCGGGCATGGCCCGGCGACACCGTGGCCAGCCTGGCCAGCCGGTATGGGGTCGAGGGGGAGCAGGCGGCAGCGTTGAACGGGCTGCCGGCGGCGCGCCGGCTCTTTCCAGGCCAGCCGCTGCAGATTCCAGCCCAGTCCGCCCCCCCACCGACGGCGGTGCTGGGGGCGGTGACGTCCGTGCAGATGCCGGACACGCTCGTTCAGGGGCGCACCGGGCGGCTCTTTGTGACCAGCAGCCGCCCGGTGCAGCTCGAAGGCCGCTGGAACGGCCAGCCTCTGATCTTTCAGCCGCTGCAGGAGGAGGGCCTGCGCCAGGCCGCTTTCTTGCCGGTCGATGCCCTGCTGGCACCAGGCTCCTACCCGCTGGAGGTCGGCTACACGACCTCCAGCGGGGTCCCTTTGCGTCTCCAGCGTTCGATCCTGGTGGAGGCAGGCCCGTACGACTCTCAGGAGATCGTGGTGAGCCAGGAAAAGGCGGATGTGCTGACCCCGCCGGTGGTTCAGGCAGAGCGAGAGCGGGTGGTTTCTGTCTGGTCACAGGTCAGCCCGGAACGGTTCTGGCTGGAGCGCTTTCAGCGTCCGATCGGCGCGGACTATCCGACCACCAGCCCCTTCGGCACCCGGCGCACCTATTCGGTCGCTGATATCGGCAATTTTCATGCCGGCCAGGATTTCGGGGCGCCGGAAGGGACGCTGGTCTTCGCGCCGGCCCCAGGCCGGGTAGTGCTGGCGGAGCCGATCGCCGTGCGCGGCAACGCCGTGATCCTCGACCACGGCCGCGGGGTCTTCTCCGGCTACTGGCATCTGAGCGAAATGAAGGTGGGCGTCGGCATGGATGTCGCCGCCGGGGATGTGCTGGGGCTGGTCGGCAACACGGGGCTGAGCACCGGCGCGCATCTGCACTGGGAACTGCGCATTGGCGGGGTCGCCGTGGACCCGATGCAGTTTCTCGAGGAAGCGCCCTTCCCGCTGCCGTGACATCCGCTCTCTGGAGCCGTGCCTCAGCGGGTTTCAGTCACCTTGCGCAGCCCACGCGGATGGTCCGGGTCAAAATCACGCACAGCCGCCAGGTGCATGGCGAAGAGCTGGCAGGGCACGATGGCGGTGAGCGGTGCCAGCCACTCCGGAACCCCGGCCGCCAGAGGGATCGCCGTGCGTCCCAGGGTCAAGGTCTCTTTGTCGTCGCTGAGTACGATGACTTCGGCCTCGCGCTGTTGCAAGGTGCGGATGAACGCCTGCATCTCGGGCAGCAGAACGCCGGAAGGGGCAACGACGAAGGCCGGGAAGCCGTGCTCGATCAGGGCCAGCGGGCCGTGCATAAAATCTGCGCTGCTGTAGGGCTCGGCCAGGGTGTAGGTCAGTTCTTTCATCTTGAGGGCGAACTCGAAGGCAGTGGCGTAGCTGTACCCACGGCCCAGGATGACGCAGTCGCGCATATAGCGGTAGCGCTCGGCAAGAAGGCCGATCGAGGGCGAGAGGGCGAGCAGGTCAGCGACCTGGTCGGGGATGGCCGCCAGCGCAGCATGCATCTGTGGCTCTTCGCTCAGTTCGGCGCTCAGCGCGGCCAGGGCCGCCAGCGACGCCGTATAGGTTTTGGTGGCTGCGATCGACCTCTCTTCGCCGGCATGCAAAGCGATCACATGTTCGACCTGGCGGCCAAGGTCGGAGTCAGGGAAATTGGTGAAGGCAGCGGTCATGGCCCCCTGGCGCCGGGCTTCGGCGAGCACAGAGACGATGTCCGGACTTTTGCCGCTCTGGCTGATGCCGATCACCAGCGCGTTGCCGAAACGGGGGGGGCGCTGGTAGATCGAATAGAGGCTGGGCGTCGCCAGCGCCACCATCAGCCCGTTGTGGGCGCCCAAAAGATACTGGGCATAGCGGCCGGCGTTGTCGCTGGTCCCGCGACCTGCCACCACGATGGAATCGATCCGTCGGTCGCGCACCGCGCGGGCCAGCCGCTGGATCGCCGCCCTTTCCTGCAGGAGCAGGGTTCGCAGGACGGCGGGCTGCTGGTGAATTTCCTGATAGAGGGAAGAATCTGCCACACGCATTGTGAACCTTTCTGCTCGGTAGAAACGATCGGCGGGCGGGTGCTCAGTCTGGCTGGCTCTGAAAACAGGGGATGCCGGCGACGAACGTGGCCACAACTTCGAGTGCCGGTGTGAGCAAGACCAGATCTGCCCAGGCACCTGCCCGCAGCCGCCCACGCTCCTGGCCGATGCCCAGCAGGTCTGCCGGGGTAGCGGTCAGGGTGGCCAGCGCTTCCCCAAGGGTGCAGCCGGTGTACCGGATCAGACGGCGCAGTGCTTCGTCCATCGTCAGCACCGAACCGGCCAGCGTGCCGGAAGCCAGCCGGGCCTCGTGGACCCCGTCGGGGTGGGCAGTCACCACCACTTCCTGGTCGGCGATCGGGTAGCGGCCCGGGGCCATGCCCAGCGCGGCCATCGCGTCGGTGACGACGTTCAGACGGCGAGCTCCTTTGGCTGCCCATGCCAGGGCCACGACCGCCGGATGGACGTGGATGCCGTCGGGGATGATGCCGGCTGTCAGCTGGGGGGTGTGCAACAGCGCACCGGGCAGGCCGGGTTCCCGATGTTCGAGGGGGGGCATGGCGTTGAACAGATGGGTTCCATAGCGGATTCCAGCGGCAAAGCCGGCGCTGGCTTCTCGGTAGGTCGCCATTGAATGGCCGGCGCTGACGACGACCCCGTTGGCGGCCAGAGCCTCCACCACGGGCAAGGCGCCGGGCAGTTCGGGTGCCAGGGTGACCAGCTTGACCTGGTTCTGGGCTGTCCAGCCGGCGACGGCGTCGAGGGTGGGCAGCCGCAGATGGGCTGGGTTGTGGGCGCCTTTTTTTTGCGGATTGAGAAAGGGGCCTTCGCAGTGCAGGCCGAGCGGGAGACTGCCCCGCCAGTGGGCCGGGGGGCCGCCCGCCAGCACGGCCTGGGCTTGGGCCACCTGTTCCAACGGCGAGGTGATGATTGTCGGCAGAAAACTGGTGACCCCCCAGCGGGGCAGGCCGGCAGCCACCGACCAGATGCTGGCAGGGTGCTGTGTGAAGTCGTCGCCGAACGCCCCGTTGATCTGCAGGTCGATAAAACCGGGCGCTACGATCAGCCCGCCGGCGTCGAAACAGTCGGCCGCAGCCGGGACAGCAATGCTGCGGGCATCCCCTACCGCCAGAATCCGCCCTGCCTCGAGGAGCAGGACCCCGTCATCGATCTGTTGGTCAGGCGTCAGCAAGGTCGCACGGTGGATGCAGAACATGGTACTATCCTTCTGTCGGGTGGAGCGTTTCGGCGGCCAGGGCAGCAGCGCCCCAGGCCCCCAGATTGCGCGTGGGGTCGGCGATGCGCAAGATCTCGGGGCGCAGAACAGCCCGCGCCAGCGCAGAGCTCTCCTGCTGGCGCAGCCATTCGGCCACGATCGGGCGCAGATAGCGTTCGCCGGCCCGGGTGACGCCGCCCCCCAACACCACGCTGTCGACATCGTAGGCGAGCACCACGCTGCGCAGCGAGCGGGCCAGCTCGGTGCCGACGGCGTCCACGATCTGCTGGGCAGGGAGGTCGCCGGCAGCGGCGGCATCGTAGACCCCGCGTGCTGTCAGCGGGTTCAGGGCGCGGAGGCTGCTGGGCATGCCCAGGGCCAGCAATTCTCGCGCTCGCCGCACGACTGCGGTGGCAGAAACCAGGGTTTCCAGACAGCCGCGCGCGCCGCAGTTGCAGGGGGGGCCATTGGGGTCGACAATCATATGGCCGAATTCGCCGGCCAGGCCGTGGCGCCCGCGCAGCAGCCGGCCTTCCAGGATGACACCGGTCGCCAGCCCTGTGCCGACGCTGATGTAGGCCAGGTCCTGCTCTCCAGCCGGATTGTCGAAACGATAGACGCCCAGGGTGGCCACGCGCACATCGTTGTCGATCACGCAGGGAACGCCGAAGCGGGCGACCAGCCGGTCGACCAGCGGGTAGTCGTACCAGTGCAGGTTGACGGCGATGCGCACAATGCCGCGGAGCGTGTCCTGCTGCCCTGGAATTCCAAGTCCGATGGCCGCCAGCGAGCGGCTGGGGTCTGTGTCCAGTGCCAGCGTCTGCTGGATCGCCGCTACAATGCTGAGCAGCGTGGCGTCGGGGCTGCTGAGGTCGGTCGCCACGGTCAGCTCGCCGTGCGGCCGCAGCAGTTCATCGAGCAGGACGGTTGAGACCGTGGTGCCCCCTACGTCGACACCGACCAGCCAGTAGGATGCAGAAGAGGAAGGTGGTTGCGGAACAGGAGCTGTCATGGTGCAAAGGTCGCCAGGTTTGTCTATGTTGGTGGTGGGTACAGGGTCAGTCGCTTTATAGAACGCAATGATACATCGAAGGGGGCGAAAATGCGAATCTCGTTGGCAAAGGTCTGGAAGAATGCCGGCCAGGGGCTGTGGAGCGCGCTGGGGGTTTTGACCACTCTGCCGGTGCCCAGCCAGGGCTGGCAGCCCGACCGCCGGGCAGCCGGCTGGTTTCCGGTGGTTGGGCTGCTGATCGGCGGGCTGTTGGCGGCGGCGGCGCTGCTGGTGGGGAGGGTGCTGCCGCCGCTGCCGACTGCGGTGCTGCTGGTGGCGCTGTGGGCAGCGCTGACCGGGGCGCTCCATCTGGATGGGCTGGCGGACTGTGCCGACGGGCTGCTGCCGCCGGTCGGACGGGAGCGGCGGCTGGAGATCCTGCGCGACCCACGTGTGGGCAGCTTTGGGGTGACTGTCACTGTTTTGGTGCTGCTGCTCAAGGTCAGCGCCCTGGCTGGGGCACCTCTGCCTGTGCTGCTGGCAGCGCCGGTGTGGGCGCGCTGGCTGCTCCTGCTGGCGGCCCGACGGCCAGCGGCCAGGCCGGGGGGAATGGCGGCACGCTGGGACCTGGCCTTGACCTGGCCGCAGCTGCTGGCAGCCGGGCTGCTGCCGCTGGCGGTGACAGCCATCGGGGGGAGCTGGCACGGGCCGCTTTGGCTGGCTGCACCGGCAGCCGGGCTCGCCGGCTGGGGAGTGTTGCGCCTGGCCGAGCGCCGGCTGGGGGGCGTCACAGGCGATGTCTTCGGCGCTGTCGTCGAGATCAGCGAGGCCGTCTTTGTCTGCGCAGCCTGCCTGCAACCGTTCCCAGGGACCTGAGCGGAGGGGGCTGGATCAGCGCGCCACCTGCTGGAATTCGTCGTCTACCACCTGGTAAATCCAAATTTGAGGGTCGACCAGGTCCCCGTCCGGCTCGAAACGGAGCGTATCGAGCAGCGTGTCAAAACTGTGGCTGCGCAGGCTGCCGGTGACCGCGGCCCGTTCGATCGAGTTGGCTTTGCGTGCCGCCTCCGCCAGCACCTGCATGGCGACATAGCCGTTGACTGAATAGGTGTCTGGGTTGCGGTATTCGACTGCCTGGTAGGCCTCGACCCAGCGGGCGTCGGCGACGCTGCGTGGGCTGGGCGCAAAGGCGTTGACGTACATCCCTTCCGCCGTCCCGTTGGCCTCGTCGATCGTGGCCCCCAGAAAGGCGCCGTCGCTGGCCAGCATGGGCAGGTTCACCCCCGCCTCGACCAGGGCGGCCCGCAGGTAGGGCGCCTCAATTTCGTACCCGGCGTAAAACAACGCGTCCGGCACAACTTGTTGGATCTGGGTCACTTCTTCGCTGTAAAGGCTCTGCCCCTCCTCCACCTCGAGCTGCAAGACAACCCGGGTCCCCCGCCCCTCCAGGTCGGTGACCAGGCTGGCAGCCAGCCCACGGCCATATTCGGTGTTGTTGTGCAGCACGGCGACGGTCTTGGCTTGCAGCTGGTCGACCAGAAAATCGGCGCTGACCCTGGCCTGGACACTGTCGTTGGCGTTGACGCGAAAGAAATTGTCGTACTGGCGCTCGGTCAGGCTCTGTTCGGAGGCGGTCGCCGAGAGGACGACCAGAGGCAGATCTCGGTAGACCTCCATCGCCGCCAAGGTCTGGCCGCTGTTGAGATGGCCGATCACCGCCAGTACGTTTTCGCCGCTGTCGATCGCTTGGCGAACTTCTGCCGTCCGGCTGAGTGCCACTGCGCTGTCTGACTCGTCGTCCAGCGGGCGCACAACGACCTGGTAGCCCAGCAGGCCGCCGTCGTTGTTGAGCTCGGCTGCGGCCAGCCGTACCCCGCCCAGAATGGTCTGGCCCCCGTTGGCCTGAAACCCGCTCAGGGGAACAGCAACATAGACGACCACTTCGCCGCGTCCGGTGTTGCCGCCGCAGCCGGCGACTCCCAGGGCGACGAGCAAAACCATAAACCCCAAAAACAGCTTGCTGATCATGATGCATTGTCCGCAGATGGAAGATTCGGGCGGGAATCGTGTTGGTAGGTGTAGACTTCGTTGAGGCTGACGACCAGGTCGTCGATCCGTTTCACCTGTTCTTGGATGTCCGAGCGCAGCCGTTCGGCGCCACCGCGGTTGATCGATTCGGCGTTGAGCAGCTGGATCTGGCCGTAGATGGTGGCCAGCGCAGTGGTGCTTTGATCCATCTGCAACTGTGCCTGGCGCATGCGGGCGTCCAGCTCACGCAGGGTCTGCCACTGGGCCCCCTTGCTTTCGAGGACCTGGTCGAGCTGGCGCTGGACGCTGCTGTTTTGTTCGCGCTGGCGCCGTGTCTGCAGGGTCTCCAGCTCCTGGGGGAGGGAGGCCCGCTCGCGCGCCAGCAGGTCGTCGGCCCGATAGGTGTCGACGCGCAACGCCAGCTGGTAGATGTTGCTGATCCAGTCGCTGAGCTGGTTGGCAGCATCTTCCAGCCGATCTCGGATCAGCCCGGCTGGCTGGGCGCGCACCTGCACTTCGATGCGCCGCTGGTATTCCAGTGCCTCTTCCACCTCCCTGCGCAGCGACGCATCCTGGATGTGGGCAGGGTTGAAGCGTTCCTGAAAGACCGTCAGCAGGACCCGAGCGTTGGCTTCGGCGTCGGTCAGGCTGGAGTAGACGAGCAGCCCCAGCCCGGCCAGCCCGAGCAGCAGCCAGAGCTCGCCGGGCAGCCCCAGCGGGCCAGGCGCCAGAAAATAGACGATCAAGGTCAGCGCGATCACCGCAGCGCTCTCCCAGCGCAAGAGCGCATACTGGAGAATGTTGCTGCGGGCCTCTTTGTGAAGCTGCGAACGAAGATCAGACATGGCTGGCTCAAAAATAGGTGGAAATGATCCGATACAACTCGTCGAGGTCAGCCTCGCTGGCACGGCGGTACTGGCCGCCGCCGATGCGGGCCATCTCTTCGAGTGTAGCGGTGTCGGCGTCCTCGCCGAACCCGATGGTGAAGACGACGATCGGCAGCTCGGGCGTGCCGGCCAGGAGATTGCGCAGATCACGCAGGCTGCGCTGGCTCTGGTTCTCCAGCCCATCCGTCATGACCACCACCGCATTGATGGCGTCTGCCTGGTTTTCTTGCTGCAGCGCTGTGGTCGCAGCATAGACAGCATCGTTCAGGGCTGTCCCGCCGTCGGCGTTCATGCGGTCGATCTGCCGGTTGAGCTGTTGGCGGGCAGCGTCGTCGAGCGTGGCCAGCTGCGTGTAGCTTTTGAGATCGCTGCCAAATTCGACGATCCCAACTCGGTCGCGGCTGCCGCGGATCTGCTCCAGAAACGATTTGAGCGCGTTTTGGGTCGAGCGAAGTTTGGAACCCTCCATGCTGCCGCTGGTGTCGACGACCAGATAGACATTGGTCGGACGCTTGGTGTAATACCAGAAATCGCTCACCACAGCGACCACTTCTGCCGGCGGCATCTGCAACGTCGTCTGCGGTTGGCGCCAATCCACCCGGATTGTGTCGGCGAAGGGGCTGCCAGGCTCGTCGAGCGCAATGCTCAGGTCGGCAGGGCGGTAGCCGGCCGCCAACAGCTGGCGCTGAGAGGGCTCGCTGGTCAGGTAGTCGGCAAACGATTGGAACGTTTGGCGCTGATTGGCGGTCACACCCGGTTCGCCGGGGCGCTGGCCCAGCTCGAGCAGAGCCAGCGGATGGTCGGTCCACAAGGTCCCCTCTGCCGGGTAGAGCGCCACCAGCTGCTGCTCCGGGTGCTGGCGATTCCAGTCGATGACCAGCCTCTCCTGGGCCACGAAGAGGTCGAGGAACTCGCGGCCTTGCTGGCGCAACCGTTCGACCACCTGGTCTTCGTTTTCTCCGTAGAAACGGACGGTGCCTTCGACCGCTTGGACGTACGCCAGCGTGGCGGGGTCGGTCGCAGCAGCGACTGTCAGCCCGCGTGTCAGCCCGGCACCGGCATAAAACTCGGCCAACACAGCCAGCAACCCACTGGCGTGTCGGGTACTGGCGTGGCTCCATTTGAAATTGGGGTCCTGGGTGGCCCGCCGTTGGACATCCTGCCAGCTGACCGGGCGGTCGGGCCAGCCGAGGCGCAGCGCAACATCCTCCCAGGCTGCCAGGACGATCGGGCTGACTGCGTAGCGAAGCTGGGTCCCGATGCGCCGCTGCGCAAGCGGGATCGCCGCACCCCCCTCGGGGGAGACGCTTTCATCGCCCTCTGCCCAACGTTGTTCCAGCTGCGCCAGCCAAAGGCTGCTGTCGGGCGAGATCGCCTGGAAAGGGGGAGTGGACTGGGCCGCTGCCCCGACGAGTTCTTCGGGGTCGTAGGCGACTACCGTGACCACCAGGCTCTGGCCGTCGGCAGCACGCCGTCCCTGTTCGTTGAACGCCTCCGCCAGATCGGCCAGCACTGGCGCCATGACCGGCGAGACCGCCACCGTCAGCTCGGCGCTGGTGGACTCCCAGCCAGCTGGCTCCGCAGAGTCCCAGAACGAGGTGACAACCCCCCAGACCCACTGGGTGGCAAAGACGGCAGCACAGCCCAAAAATCCCAAAAAGACGACAACAGCGATGGCGGCAGCACGCTGGTTCTTGCGGCGAGGCAGAGGTTTGTTCATGATGCTCCCCTGCCTCACTGCTTCACGTTGAGTTCAAACCAGCGCAGCAGCGCCAGCAGTGTCTCACGGTCGGGGCTCCGCATCGCCGTCGTGCGTGGGACGACCGGCAAAACCCCACGGTCCGCCCACTGCGCGAACAGGCTGGCGTCGTTGGCGTCGACCCCAATTTTGGGGTTGGCAGGGCGCAGACCGTAGGCAAGCGCTGCACTCTGCTGCTCGTCGCCCAGCAGAAAGCGCTGGAATTCGAGCGCCCCATTCTTCTGCAGAGCCGTCGTCTCTGGCCCCACCCAGACCGAAAACGGAAAGTCGAACCAGGTCAGATACTCCGGGTAGTAGAGGCTCAGCGGATCTTCCCATCGGGTCAGAATGCCCTGCATGTTCTGGAGCAGATCGCTTTCGAGCAGCTGACCGCCGTCACCGACACTGTAGCCGAAGAGCGCAAAATCCTCGGCGGTGTAGGCGCTGGAACTGCTGAAATCGGTCACGGCCCCCATCAGATCTTTGAGCCAGCGCTGAAACTCAGGGTTGACCACATCTTCTACCGCGATGTCCGTGCGGCCATAATACTCGCCGGCCGCCGCGATCATCGCCGCCAGCCCGCCGACGTTGCGAGAAGGATTGGGGACAACCAGCTTGAAAAAACCCCACCCCGGCTCCCCCCCCAGCTCGGGCCAGCCGCCCGCAGCCGTGGCAGCGTCGTGGATGGCCTGCCAGCCGATCGCGCCGTAGCGCGCCTCCAACACCTGGGCGCGGCTGGCGTACAGCCCCCAGGTAAAGAGGCTGATGGCGATCGGGCGAGCCCGGTATTCCCCGTCGGTCAAAAAAACATCGCGGCCCAGCCGCTCCTTGTAGGCCGCATTGGCCAGCTCGACCAGATAGCGGCTGTCCGGGATCCAGGCGACCGGGAAATTGTCGAGCGCTTGGCGCTCCGCTTCTGCCAGCGAGTCGGGGCTCTGGCCAGCCTCGAGCGCGCCGAACTCGTTGCGATCCCAGCGGCCCAGGGCAGTCAGCCCGTCGACAGCTTCGATCTGGACACGCACCGGCACACCGTCTACCGTGCGTTCGCTGCGGTTGAACGCATCGGCCGCACTGCGCACCCAGGGTTCGACCGGGAGCGAAGCCAGGATGCGCAGCTCCACAGTCTCTGGACGCTGCACAGTCAGCGCAGTACCCCCCCCTCCCCGGTCAGTGAACAGGAGGGTGGCGCCGACGATCAAAATCGCAACAGCCAAAATAGAGACAAAAAGAATGCGTGTTCGGTTCATCGGTTCCCTTGTCCGCAATCCGATGGGGCGGATGGATTGGCCAGCGCCCAGGGGCTACCCCGGCCAGCTGGGGGCTTGCAAAGCTGGGCGGCAGGGGCACAGCCCCCCGCCGCCTCCTCCAGAAACAGCTGCTAGAAACAGCTGCTAGAAACAGCTGCTAGAAACAGCTCAGTTGGTCAGACCCAGCTTTTTGCGGCGATCCGACAGCTGACTGTCGAGCTCGCTGCGCTCAAGAACGTCGTCCATCTGTTTGTCGAGGCTGGTTGCACGCAGCTCGGAGGCCGTAGTCGCCTTGTCAAGCCGAGAGCGGATGCTGCCGGCGATCCGTTCGATGTCGCTGTCGCCCGTACCCATCAGATCGTCGAGGCTCTTCATGGCCTTGACTGAGGTCTCTTTGCTCTTGGCCAGCTCAAGCAGAGACTGCAGCTCCTCACGCTGCTGCTTCATCGTGGCCAGCCGTGCCTCCAATTTTACTTTGGCACCCAGCAACTTCTGGAACTCGTCCTCCTGCCGCTTGAGCTGCTCACGGTAGGTGGCGACCAGCCGCTCCGTGCTGTTAAGCCGGCTCTGCGCAGCGACAGCGGCGTTCTCGTTGCCTTCGACCAGAAAAGCGTCGATCGCTCGATCCAACTCGTTCTCGCGCTGTTCCAGATCGGCCAGCTTGCGCTTGAGCGACTTGGCCTCGCCGCCGACGGTCGCCGCCGCATCCTCAAGATCCTCCAGATTCTGCTCAACCTGGCGCACATACTGGTCGATGACAGCCAGGCTGTTGCTGCGCAATGCCTGGTCGACCATCGCATGCAGGTTGGCAGAAATCAACACGGATACTTTTTCAAAAAGAGAAGCCATAATGTCGATCCTCCTGATCGGGTGGACAATGGGATGGCGATTTTGACCAACCTAAATGTGTCTTTGGTTTCACACAAACCTATTATACCCCGAAAAAAGAACAAAAACAATGACAGAAAGCTGACAACTTGGAGGACAGCCGGCTGACAGATTCTGTCAGCGACAGGTCAGCCCCGAACGCTCGACGGTTGCCTCCGTCTGCATTAAAATGGAATTAGAGGTTGGGTGGATTTGACTGGGGTGTCTGAATCAGGTAGTATGGGCCTTCCTGAGCGCAGGGAGCTGAACTGGTCGAGCGGCAAAGACCCTCCATACTGGTGAAAGCAAACGGGGTTCGAGGAACAGGATTTAGGAA
>JAGWYN010000061.1 GCA_018969295.1 Chloroflexota bacterium
CCCGCCTATAGGGTGACAGACTGGCGCCTTCCGGTCGAACCGGCTCAACAGCGCATGCCGTCTGGCAACAGGTGCGTTGGCGACGTGGCAGTTGCGCCAGATAGCGCCTTTGGCTGATTCGCTGGAATGACGGCCTTCACAAGATCGTCCAGTGCGTCAGCCACTCGTTCAAGCAACATAAGCAGGTCTGGGTCGTCAGGGGGCAGACGCCTCAGTGAGGAGCCGTCCCAGCAGGTGGTCTCGATGATCGTGAGAGGCTCCAGCCGCTGAATGAGACGACGGGTGGTCAGTTGAATGCCCCGTTGCTGCATCTGGCGCTGGAGGAGGGTGTAGGCGAGCAGGGCGATCCTATTGAGAAAGAGCAGGGTCGAGACGCGATTGCCCTGCAGAGCGAGGAAGAGGGGCTTGACAGCGGCCGGGCAACGCGGTATACTTTTGTCAGAAAGACCCCCCCGGGGGGGAGGGGTAAGCAGCAGGATCGACAAAAAATGCTCGACAAAAAATGATCGACAAAAAATGATCGAGTCAAAATTGAAACAAGATCTGGTCAACCGGCTGCACAGTGTCGAAGGCCATGTGCGCGGGATCGAACGCATGGTCCTCGAAGACGCCTACTGCATGGATGTCCTCAAACAGGTCAAGGCCGTGCAGCAGGCCCTCGAACGGGTCAGCGCGCTCACCCTCGAGAACCACCTCAAGACCTGTGTGGCGACCGCCCTCCGCAGCGACAGCCAGGCCGATCAGGAACGGGTCGTCGCTGAAATTCTGGATGTGTTCAAGGCGACCAGCAAGCTGTAGCTTGCCAGCGGTTGGATGGTTTTTCAACGCCCAAGGAGGCTGCAATGACGACCCAAACATACATGGTTCCTGCCATTTCCTGCGGACACTGTACTGCGACCATCGAACGTGAATTGAAGCTGGTAGCTGGCTTGCAGCAGGTCAAGGCCGAGCTTGCCACCCGCCAGGTCACGGTCGAGGTAGAGAACGAAACGGTTTTGTCTGCAGTCGAGCAGACTCTGATCGAGATCGGGTATCCAGCTGTCTAGGGGACCAGAATGAGCACTGTGACCGCCGCCCCGTCCGGGCAACGCAAAGAGCTGATCCTCCCGATCGTGGGCATGCACTGCGCCAACTGTGCCAACACGGTCGGGCGCACCCTCAAGCGGATGCCGGGTGTGGAAGAGGCCAACGTCTCCTATGCCAGCGAGCGCGCGGTGGTCTCCTACGACCCTCAGCAGGCGACCCCAGCGCAGATGATCGAGCGGATCCAGCAAATTGGGTACGGGGCTGCGCTGGCCCAGGTCGACCTGCCGATTGCCGGGATGACCTGCAACAACTGTGCCAATACGATTACACGGACCCTTCAGCGGCTGGACGGGGTGCTGTCGGTGCACACAAGCTACGCGACCGAACATACAACGCTCACCTACCTGCCGTCGATGGTGGAGCTGAGCGATCTCAAGCGGGCAGTGCGCGACGCTGGCTACCGGGTCATCGCCGCAGAGGGCAGCGAACAGGAGCAGCTGGACGCCGAGCAGGCGGCGCGGGCTGCCGAGATTGCGGATAAACAGCGCAAGGTCTGGGTCGGCGCGGTGTTGAGCACCGGGATCATGGGGCTCAGCATGGCGGAGATGGTAGGGCTGCCTTTTGATTTTCCTGGCCGCCTGTGGCTGGTAGCTGCACTGACGACAGTGGTGCAGTTTTATCTGGGGCGAGACTATTTTGTCAGCGCCTGGAAGGCGCTGCGGAACCGCACCGCCAATATGGACACGCTGGTGACGATCGGGTCGAGCGTCGCCTATTTTTACAGCCTGGCAATTCTGCTGCTGGGGTTGAACACAGTGCATTTTCATGTCTACTTCGAGTCGGCAGCGGTGATTCTGACACTGATCACGGTCGGCAAGTTTCTGGAAGCCCGCGGCAAAGGGCAGACCGGGGCTGCGATCCGCCAGCTGTTGGGGCTGCGGGCACGGACCGCCCGCATTGTGCGCGGCGCCCAAGGGGAGGAAGTCGAAGTGCCTGTCGAGGAGGTGCTGGTTGGAGATCGGGTGATCGTGCGGCCAGGAGAAAAGATTGCGGTCGACGGGGTCGTCGTTCTGGGGCAGAGCACGGTCGACGAGTCGATGCTGACCGGTGAGAGCCTGCCAGCCGGCAAGACAACGGGCGACCGTGTGATCGGCGGCACGCTCAACAAGAGTGGCAGTTTTCAATTTCAGGCCACTGCGGTCGGCAAACAGACGCTGCTGGCCCAGATCGTCAAGCTGGTGCAGGACGCACAGTCCAGCCGGGCCCCCATCCAAGATCTGGCAGACCGGATTTCGGCTGTTTTTGTGCCGGCGGTGATTGTGCTGGCGTTGGCTGTAGGGGTCATCTGGTATCTGTGGGGAGCTGCTGTTTTTTACGGCCATGCCAGCGCCTTGGGGACTGCCCTGATTTTTACCGCCACGGTGCTGTTGATTTCCTGTCCCTGTGCGTTGGGGCTGGCTACGCCGACAGCGATCATGGCGGGCACCGGGGTGGGCGCCCAGCAGGGAATTTTGATCAAAAACGCCGAGGCGTTGCAGAAGGCGGGTTCGATCGACACGGTGATCTTGGACAAGACTGGCACGATCACGGCGGGCAAGCCAGCGGTGACCGACCTGCTCCCGGCCGAAGGAGAGAGCGCGCTGCGGCTGCTGCAGCTGGCGGCTGCGGTCGAACGGGCCAGCGAGCACCCGCTGGCAGAGGCGATTGTGGCCTATGCAAAAGGGGCGAGCCCGCTGGCCGTCGAGAAGTTCAACTCGATCCCGGGGCGGGGTGTCGAAGCAACCGTAGCCGGGGAAGAGGTTTTGCTGGGCAACCCGGCGTTGATGGCCGAACGTGGGATTGCGTGCGCATACTGGCAGGCTGCGATCGATCGTCTGCAAGACGAAGGCAAGACGGTCATGGTGGTGGCTGCGGATGCAAAGGTGGTTGGTCTGCTGGCGGTGGCCGACACACTCAAAGAGACGAGCGCTGCTGCGATCGCCCAGATGCATCGCCAGAAGCTGCGTGTGGTGATGCTGACCGGTGACAATTGGCGGACGGCCCGGGCGATTGCCCGTCAGGTTGGGCTGGACACGGCCGACAGCGTCTTTGCCGAGCTTTTGCCTGGCGACAAGGCTGAGGCAGTGCGTCGGGCCCAGCTGGCCGGCCATGTGGTGGCGATGGTGGGGGACGGGGTCAACGACGCCCCTGCGCTGGCACAGTCTGATGTGGGGATGGCTCTCGGCACAGGCACCGATGTCGCGATCGAGGCTGCTGATGTGACGTTGATGCGCGGGGATCTGCGCAGTGTGCCGCAGGCAATTGCGCTGAGCCGGCGCACGTTGCGCACGATTCAACAGAACCTGTTCTGGGCGTTCGCCTACAACGTCGCGGCCATTCCAGTCGCCGCAGGGGTTCTGGTGCCTTTTTGGGGGCCACACGCCCAGCTCAATCCCATGATCGCCGCTGCTGCCATGGCGTTCAGCAGCATTTTTGTGGTTCTCAACTCTCTCCGGCTCCGCAACCCGACGTTGCCCTACTGACAGGGGGCAGACGGTATGGCTGCCGGGCTTCGCCCGTGAGCTTTGGCCATGCACGATTTTTTAGAGATTACGGAGACGCCGGGTGCACTGCTCAACCATGAGCAGCTGGGGCGAATGGTGCTGCGCTACAGCCTGGCTGCAGAGCTGGCGGCCGGGTGCCGTGTGCTTGAAATTGCCTGCGGGGCTGGTCTCGGGCTGGGTCTGTTGTGCGGTGTGGCGCGGTCGGTAGCTGCGTGCGACTGTTCGTTG
Organism: Chloroflexota bacterium; assembly: GCA_018969295.1. Taxonomy (GTDB): domain Bacteria; phylum Chloroflexota; class Anaerolineae; order Caldilineales; family Caldilineaceae; genus Caldilinea. The sequence goes on from JAGWYN010000061.1 coordinate 3,798, forward strand.
GCCGTGCTGGCATTGGCGCAGCGTGCTGCCGACACCCAGGTGGATCTCTCTGCAGCCGATGCGCAGTGCCTGCCCTTTGCGGCCTGCTCCTTCGATCTGATCCTCTGTTTTGAGGCGATCTACTATCTGTCGCACCCTGCTGCATTTTTGAACGAGTGTCGGCGCCTGCTGGCTGCTGGAGGGCGCCTGCTGCTCTCGACCAGCAACCCGGACTGGCCCTATTTTGCACCGGGCGCGCTCAGCGTCTCCTATCCCTCGGTGTCGGATCTGCTGGATCTGCTGCGCCACGCAGGGTTTGCAACGGTCGAACTTTACGGGTCGTTGCCGGTGGATCAGTTGCTTTCACGGCTTGGGGCGATGCGGGCGCAGGTGCGGCGTCATCTGCTGCGTCTGCGCTGTTTCCGCCGCGACAACAGGCTTGTGCGCGCGATCAAACGGCTCAGCTACGGTGCACTCACCCCGCTGCCGACACAGCTGCCCGTTTCGCTGCGTGTTGCCGCTCCTTTTGAGTCGTTGTCGCCGCTCCCGCTGGATCGGCCAGACCGACGCCATCGTGTGTTGTATCTGGTTGCGGCATGAGGTCGAGCTCCCCGATCGTTGACGGCCCGGCCTCCACTTTGCCGCTGGCGACATCGTAGACGACGACTTCCAGCCGATAGCGGCCGGCAGGCAGGCTGGCGGGCAGCTCCAGCGTTTTGGGGTCAGGCAGCACGGTGTCCAAAAAGAGATAGGTGGGCAGGATTCCGCGAGCTGGGGGGCCATCCTGTTGTGCAACCGTGCGCCCGTCGGGTGCGACCAGCCGCAGCGAGCTGTTGAGCTGGCTGTCGATCGTGGCGGTCGCCTGCCAGTGGAGCACGACAGCCAGCGGCTGGCCGGCCTGGGCGGCGGTTGCCTGCCAGCCAGCCAAGGTCAGGCGGCCAAAGGGCTGGGGAGCTGTGGTTTCAGCCACGTAGGCTGGGGGGGCACGCCAGCCTTGGGCCAGGAGGGCGATCACCCCCCGTTCGCTGAAGACGGGGTCGAACTGTTCTACCACCATCTGTTGGAAATCGTTTTCGTACCGGGTGGCCAGCCGAAAGGCGTCGGTCACCAGCCAGACGCGTGGGGCTGTGGCGACGACACGTTGCAGCTGGCTGGTTTCTGCGAGCAGCTTTGCTCCTGACCAGCGGTCGACCTGTTTTCCCTGCGCGCCAATCACAAATTCTTCATACACCCGCTGGACGGCATAGTAGTCGCACGGGGTGCCCAGGACAAAGGCGCAGGCGGGGGGTTGCGGTGAAAGCACGATGTCGCCGGGCTGGCGTTGGGCCGCCACATACTCGAAGACGCGGTCGTAGCCTTCCACCTGGCGACCCAGCACGGCCTCGGCGGCTGGCCAGCCCAGCCCCAGCAGCAGGGCGGTCAGCAGGACGGTCACGCCACTGCGCCAGCGTTCGTTTGTCCAGAGCCGGTCCACGACCCCGATCAGACCGGCTGCCCCCAGCAGCAGCCAGAGTGGCTGGACCAGAAAAAGGTAGCGGGTTTCGCGCCACTGGCCGCCAGCCAGGGTCAGAACGAAAGCCAGCACAAAAAACAGGGGCAGTGCAAAAAAGAGTGTGGCCTGGTGGCCGCAGGAGATCTGTCGGAGCTGTCCGCCGGCACGTGCCAGCGCAGCCAGTGCAGCGCCGAGGGCCAGCAGGCCGGCCAGCGTCCACGGCAGCCGCTCTGGGGCAACCAGCAGCGGGGCATAGGCGGGCCAGGCGGCTGCGACATCGAAGAGCGGGGCGACATAGGGGCGTTCGGCCTGGATGGTTTCAAAAAAGCCTGGCTGTCCCACGAGCTCCACGCCGAAACGAACGGCCAGACTTCCCAAAATCAGCGCATGGGCGGGCCAGACGGCCCGCTGGAACAAAAAGCGAGGCCCGCACCAGAGCACCGTGGCCAGCACCAGCGGTGGATAAAGCAGCACAGTCTGTTCTTGTGAAAAGAGGGCCAGCACGAACAGGCCCGCAAACACGAGCTGGCGCCGTGCCAGGCTGACGCGTGAGCTGCTCTGGAGCGACCAGAAGGCGGCCCAGAGGGTGAGCAGGGTGAAAAATTGAAGCTGGGCATAAAAACGGGCCCGTCCGCTCCAGACGATGGCCTCTGGAAGCAGCGCCAGCCCCAGCGCAGCCAGCCAGCCCACGCGGGCGTGCCAGACCCGCCGGCCGACGATAAAAAGCGCCACCAGCGTGGCCAGGCCGAAGAGCAGCGACGGCATGCGTCCGGTGGTATAGTCGAGCCCGGCTATCAACCCGGCCAGCGCCGTCACGTAGGTGGCCAGCAGCCCGCGCGTGTACAAAACCCCGCTGGGCAGCACAGGCACCCCAGTTTCCAGCGTGCGCTGTGCCGCCCACAGCGTCGTGAATTCATCGACGTAGAGGCTGATGGTCTGGATATAGTGCCAGCGCAGCCAGCCTGCCAGCGCCACCAGGGCGACCACCCCGATCAGCGCAAAACGATAGCTCTTCAGGCCAGCTGCGCGCATCAGGGAACCTCGACGACGGCCAGCGCGGCAAAGTCTCCTACGGCCTCGCCTTGCTCGCTGACAGGCAGACGGCCCTCGCCGTTGTACAGCCCGACGCGCAGCGTGTACGGGCCTGCTGGCAGGTCAGAGGGCAGCGCCAGGCGCAGGGGCGTCTCGATCTGTTGGCCGGGCTGCCAGCTGTAGGTCGGGGCCGACTCGCCCAACGGCGGCTGGTCCTGCTGGGCAACCAGCTGGCCGTCGCTGTCGACCAGATGCAAAAAAAGTGTGTAGCGCATCTGGGGGTGTTCCAGCACCTGCCAGTGCAACCGAATCTCCAATTCGGCCCCTGCCTCCACGGTGGGAGGCAAAGGTTCTGCGGCCAGCCCAAAGCTGTTTCCCAGCTGCCAGCGAGCGGTGCTGGCGGGCGTTTTTTGTGTTTCGTCGGGGGGGGGGACTACCTGGAGCAGGGCGACAGTCTGTTGGGGGCTGGGCAGCGCAGCTCCGCTGCGTGCGTCAGCTGCGGGCAGCGGGGCCAGCGTCGTCGGGTCGTAAAAAGAGAGGAGGAGCGGGTAGAGGCCGGGCGGGGTATCTGCGGGCACGGCCAGCCTGTGTCCATCTGGCCGCAGCTCGCGCGGTGGCCAGCCAGCGGTCGGCGCGCCCCAGGGCCACCCCTCGCTGCGCCAGAGCTCGCTGCCATCGAGGGAGACCAGCCGGACCAACACATTGTAGTTGGCCTCGATCGCACCGAGCGACTGCAGGTAGAAGGTGACCTGCTGCTGCGCACCGGCCTGCACCTGTGGCTGGGGAAGGTCGACGCCGACCAGCCGGATTGACCCTCCAAAATCGGCTGCCGGCGCTGTGTTGAGGTCGATAAACGGGGGCAGGAGTGTTTGACGCAGGTCGTAGACGCGCGCCAGCACCAGCCCGTTCCGTGTAACTTCATGGACCGGCTCTTGGCTGGCAAACCAGGCGACTGCTGCGGGGGAGGGCAGCTGGCGCTGCCATTGGTTGACATAGGTCACGGCGTAGTCGGTGTCCAGCCAGGAAAGCGGGGAGCTGTAGCCCATAGGCACTGCGGTGCCGGTCGAAAAATAGGAGAAGGGTCCGTCGGCGTACCAGGCGGCGATGCGGGCCTGGTCTCCGCCTGGTTGACGGCGGATCCATCCGGCGGCGTCGTCGAGCCCTTCGCCCCAGCCAACGAAGAGCACCTGGGGGGCGGTGTAGCTGCCGCCGGCCAGCGGGTTGAAATAGGTCAGGTAGTAGGGGTAGGTGAGGAGGGTAAAGAGGCCGTGCAGCCCGAAGATGGCTGTGGCCAGGACAGCGGTGGGGGAGAGGGTTCGCAGCCGCTGCACCCATGGGCGGGCCTGTCTGCGCCAGGGCAGTTGGATCAGCGCCATCCAGCCGATGGCGGCGATCGTATCCAGGGCCAGGAAGGCTGGCAGGACATAGCGGTCGAATTTTTTGGCGGGCACGCTCATGGCGAGGACAAAGACGAGCACCAGCCAGAGCAGGGCGCGGCTGCTGCGGCGGGTGCGCACTGCGGCGAAGACCCATTCGCGGCGCGCATAAAAAACGAACGCTGCGGCTGTGCCGACCAGCACGGCAGGGGTCAGGCGCCAGAAGATCGCGACCGGGTAGAAAAGGGGGCCTGGGTCTGGGGTGGGGGCTCCCAGAAAAAAGTTGGCGTTGACATGTCCTTCCACGTAGGCTTCCATCTCGGTGGCCATCCGCAGCAGGGAGCCGAGCGGGTCGACCCACATGGCGGGCCAGAGCAAAACGAAGGTGGCGGCGGCGATCCCTGCCCAGAGGACGAAGCCTGTGCCGAGCATGCGGAGGGTGTGGGCGGCGGAGGGGGGGGAAGGGGGCTCTTCGGCGTAGGGGTCGGCCAGCCCGGCTTTGGTGCGGTAGGCCCAGACGCGCCAGGCCTGGGCTGCGACCAGCACTGCTCCTGCTGGGAGCAGCAGGGCGGCGGGGGTTTTGGTCAGCCAGGCCAGCCCCATGAAAAGGCCTGAGAGCAGCAGATCGCGCCGTTGTTGTCCGGCATAGAGCCAGGCGAGAAAGTAGATGAAGGCGACGAAGACAAAGCTGGCCACGAACCCATCTGGGTGCAGCTGGCGGGAGAGGGCGACCCCGAAGGGGTCGAGTGCCAGCAGGAGCAGGGCCAGGGTGGCGGTGTTGTGGCCCAGCAGCCGGCGCAGCGGGAAAAAGCTGACCAGGAGCAGCAGGGCGACCCCCAGGGCCACCCAGCGTCGGCTGGCGGCCAGCACCTCAAGTGGGGTGTGGGGGGTCTGGCTCTGCAGCCATGCTTCGAAGTGTTCGCGTTCCCAGGTAAAGTAGCCGGGGCTCTGCTGGGTGTATTCTGGATAGACGCTGAGCAGGCCGAGTGTGCCGGCCCACATCACGGTCACGCCGGGATGTTCGCGCTGGAAGGTGCGGGCATAGTCGGCCTGGCTGAGTGCGTAGGTAAAATTGGCCGAGCGGGCCAGCCATTTGCGTTCGTCGGGCGAGACATAGGCATCGAGCGCCGCGGTGCGCGGGAGCCATGCCAGCAAAAAGAGCCCCAAAAGCACAAGCGGCGCACGAACGCGGGCGTTCATTCTTCTCCGATGCGGATGTCGGTGAGGTGCACCTGGGTGCTGATTTCGACGCCGTTTTCATCCAGGACGGGCAGCCGCTCGAAGGTCTCTTCTAGATACATTCCGGTGTAGAGCGGGTAGAGGCCGTCGGGCGCGTCCTGTTGGACAGGAATGACGTACGGGTCAGCCACCAGTTCTCCGGGGTCCCACCGCCAGGTCTCGCGGCCTTCGCAGACTGGGTAGCCGTCGCGTTGGGCGATGATCTGGCCGTCTCCGAAGTAGGATTGGTTGAAGACTTTGTAGGAGCGGTCGATCGGCTGTTGGGCGCGCCAGTAGAGTGTCAGGTGGATCGTGTCGCCGGCGCGCAGGGGTTTTTCGTACTGGAGGTCGTACCCTTCCAGTGTGATCTGGTTGCCCAGATTGGCGTGCAGCGGGTAGGTGACCGGCGGGTCGACTGCAGGGTAGGTCAGGGGCAGGTCAGCCAGGGCATTGCGGTCGAACGCTGCTGCGTACGCTTCGTTTTGGAAGGTGGTCAACCCTGTGTTGGGCAGCTGGGTGGGAAATTCATGGCGTGCGCCGGTGCGCTGGTAGATGACCATTTTGGGGCGGCCGTTGACTTCGACGAGGCCCCATTTTTCGAACCCTTCGCGCAGGTAGTGCTCCATTTTGAGGGCGTCTTCGGTGCTCCACGATTCCAGATTGCGGATATCGAAGAACCACTGTGCGTCGCGGCGGCAGCGTTCTTCCCCGCGTGTGTACCAGGCAGGAACCCAGGCTTCTTTCTCGTTGGTTTCGTAGGGGCCGCTCAGAACGCCCTGGCGGTAGAGTTCGCCGATGGTTTTCCAGCCGTTGGCCAGTGGGAACCCGAAGCGAGCCTTGTTGTCGGGCTCTGTGTAGGGCACCCAGTAGCCTGGCGGCCGTTTGTCAAAATAGTCGAGCAGCACCTCGTCCTGGCTGAGGAAGTAGTGATAGCTGTAGGTGCCAAAGACAAGGATGGCGGCAGCGGCAGCGGCGCTGCCCAGCAGGGGGGCGGCGCGGTGCTGGCGGTGGCGCTGCCAGAGGCGAGCCAGCTCGCTGCCGCCAATCAGTGCCCAGGGTATAAAAAAGGTATAGACATGGGTGCGCGGCTTTTCGGTCAGGAAGAGTGCCAGCACCATGACCGCGCCGAACCAGAGCCAGAGCATGCGTTCTTCGACCCGCTGCCGTGGGAGGAGGAGCAGCAGGCCAAACAGCAGCGTGAACGGCACCAGGATCCAGTCTTTGTCTCCGACCGTCAGCCATTCTGGGTTCCAGAGGGTGAGCCCGAAAAGCAGCAGTGTGAGGGCTTGGAGCCCAAAACGCAGAGGACGGGTGACCCCGTTCCCGATCGCGTGCAGCGCTGAGGTGACGGTGAGCCCGATCTGCAGCAGAACCTGGTAGGTGGTGCTGTAGAGGGTGGTCCGCAGAAAGACGTCGGCGAGGTTGTTGTAGGGGGGGCTGCCGCCGATGCGTCGGGCGGTCAGGTAGAGATAAGTTGCGGCAAACCGTTCGTGCAGCACATAGGGCAGATAAAAGATGCTGACGAGCAGAGCTCCGGTTGCGCTGCCGACAGCGGCGGCGCCGAGCAGGGGGCGCCACTGGGTGCGGTGGCGCCAGAAGGTGGCCCCCAGGAGGAATGCGGCGGGCAGTGCGGCCAGCACGCCTTCGTAGTGGGAGAGCGCCCCGGCAGCGAGCAGGAGTGCTGCCAGCGCAAGATAGCGTGCGGGCGCGACCGGTCTGCTGTAGATGCGGTAGATTGCCAGCACCGCCAGCACGGAGGTGAGGAAGACGACGCTCTGGTACTGGACAATGTGGGCAAAGCCGATGAAATAGCCGTCAAAGGTCAGAAACAGGGCTGCGATCCAGCCGGCCAGCGCGCTGTGCAGCCGCCAGCCGAGCACAAAGAGCGCCAGCAGACCGGCCAGATTGGCGATCGCAAAGGGCAGCCGGGCACTCTGTTCGTTGAGATGGCCGGAGAGGGTGTAAAAGACCGTGGGCAGCAGAATTTCGGTTGGCCCTTTTTTGTGCAGCATGAGCACATCTTCGTACCCTTGGAGCACAGCCGCTGCGCGCAGCGCTGCCCGTGCCTCGTCGCCCTGGAAGTCGGAGTAGCCGAGCCCGACGAAGCGGGTCACTGCCCCTGCAACCAGCAGCACAGCCATGCCAGCCCACAGCCAGCGCCGGTCTCCAGCCAAAGGGGGCCAGCCAGCCTTTCCAGCGGGGACGCGCCGGCGCAGCCACCAGAGCAGGGCCAAGAGCAGGGTGACTGCGTCGAAGGCAAGAAGTGTCCCCAGCTGGGTCGGCCCGCCTGGCAGGTAGCTGAGCAGGAGCATGACCACAACCAGGGTTGTCATCGCGGCTGCCGTGCTGTACAGCAGCCGTTCGAGCGGGTCGGGGGGGGAGTCACTCTGCCCGACCAGCACTTCGACCAGCAAGAACCCAGGCACCCATCCTGCGATCACCCATACGGACAGCGCTTGAATCAGCGGCTGTGGCACAACCAGCCCGACATGTGCCGCCAGCGCTGCGGCCAGTGCTGCAACCATCCAACTGTTTTTCATGGGAAAAAAGTGTATCATGAGAGCGGCAGAACCCCTAGAATGGAGGGACAACGGCGTCGCGTCGTTCGTGGGGAGCAAGTGTGCAGCATCTTTACAATGTGATAACAAATTGTTCATGCGGGCAGGCTATTTTGAGAGGGCGATCGATGCAACAAATGAACGCAAAAAGAGTTGATGCAAGGAGAAATTGAGATGAAGTGTGATCCATTACGGCGGGCAGGCCTGCTGGCAGGGGCATTGCTGGCCATCGCTACGCTGCTGCCGGCGACGGTCAGCGCCCAGGAAGAACCGACACCGCTGACCCTGAGCGTGCTGGGGAGCTATGCTACGGGGATTTTTGACAGTTCCGCTGCCGAAATTGTGGCGTACGACCCGGTTTCACAGCGCGCGTTTGTGGTCAACGGGGGAGAACAGAGTGTGGATGTGCTCGACCTGAGCGACCCAAGCAGCCCGGTGCGGGTCGCACAGCTTGACATGGCGGTCTACGGCGGCGGCGCAACCAGCGTCGCAGTCCATGACGGGCTGGTGGCCGTGGCGGTGCCCGCAGCCGAAAAGACAGATCCGGGCCAGGTGCTCTTTCTGGATACGGAAGGGGCTGTGTTGGCCACAGTGCCGGTCGGTGCCCTGCCGGACATGTTGACCTTCACGCCGGACGGGCTGCACGTCGTGGTCGCCAATGAGGGGGAGCCCAACAGCGACTACACGGTGGACCCCGAAGGTTCGGTGTCGATCATCGATCTGCGTCTTGGGGTGGCGTCGCTGGCTCCTGACTCGGTGCGGACTGCGGAGTTCAGCCGGTTCAACGACGCCGAGCTCGACCCCAGCATACGGATCTACGGGCCTGATGCGACGGTGGCGCAGGACCTTGAGCCGGAGTACATTGCCATTTCTCCAGACGGGACGACTGCCTATGTGACCTTGCAGGAAAACAATGCGCTGGCAGTGGTCGACCTGGCCGACGCTGCTGTCGTCGATCTGCTGCCACTGGGCTACAAAAACTATGCAGGGCCAGCCGCCACGCTGCATGCATGGGAGATGACAGAGCTGCCGTCGATCGGCACCACCGCAGCGGGCCAGGAAATTTTGCTCGGCGGTTTTTCGGGGCTCTTTTATACGGGGGCGAGCGAAGATGGACGCCTGACCTTTGTCACCCACACCGATCGGGGTCCCAACCCGGAGACGCAGGATGTGGACGGCGACGGAATTGCCGAGCGGGCCTTTGCGTTGCCCGCCTTCCAGCCTCAGATCGTGCGGCTGGCGTTGGACCCGGCCACGGGCGAGATCGAGATTCTGGAGCAGATCGGTTTGACCCGCGAGGAGGGCACGCCGCTGACCGGGTTGCCCAACCTGGCGGGAGAGCCTGGAATGGCCTACGCCGACGAAGAGCCGGTCGATCTTTTTGGAGATCCGCTGGAACTGGACCCCTTGGGCGCTGATCTCGAAGGGATCGTCGTGGCCGAGGATGGCACCTACTGGATGGTCGACGAGTATCGCCCTGCGATCTATCATTTTACCTCTGCGGGCGTTCTGGCTGCGCGCTATGTGCCGGAGGGCACCGGCGGAGAAGCGGTGGAGGCTGTGTTTGGGGTGGAGGCGTTGCCCGCAATCTACGCCCAGCGCCGCGCCAACCGTGGGTTTGAGGCCGCAGCCTACCGAGACGGCATCCTGTACGCCTTCATCCAGAGCCCGCTCGACAACCCCGACCAGCCCAAAGACAACAGCTCAAAGGCTGCGACGCTGGTGCGTATTCTTGCGTTCGATACGGCGGCAGCAGAGAGTGTGGGCGAGTACTTCTACCGGCTGGATGGCCAGGGAGTCGATAAAATCGGAGACGCGGCCGTGCTGCCGGATGGGACCTTTCTGGTGATGGAGCGGGACGATGCCACGGGCCAGGCCGCTCGCAAACGGGTCTACCAGATCGATATTGACCAGGCGACCAACTTTTTGGGCCGCGATCTGCCGTTGGGGGTGGAGCTGCAGGAAGATGCCGGGCTGGCTGCACTGGGAATTGTTCCGGCGCGCAAGCAGCTTTACATTGACCTTGGGGCTCTCGGCTACGACACCGTCGACAAACCGGAAGGCATGGCGTGGGTCGACGAGCAGACGCTGGCGGTCATCAACGACAACGACTTTGGCATGGGTGGCGACTTTGACCCGGCCACCGGTCTGATCGAGGAGAATTCGACCCCGACCCCGATCGTGTTAGGGCTGGTTCATCTGCGCGAGAATGGCCTGGATGCAAGCGACCGAGACGACGCACCTGCGATTCTGCCCTGGCCTGTGCAGGGAATGTACATGCCCGATGCGATCGCCGCCTACAGCGCAGACGGGGAAACCTATCTGGTGACGGCCAATGAAGGGGACGCGCGCGACTACGACGGGTATGGGGAGGAAGAACGGCTTGGGGATCTGGTGTTGGATGCTGCGGTCTTCCCCAATGCGGCAGAACTGCAGCGCGACGAAGCCTTGGGGCGATTGCGGGTCAGCACTGTCAGTGTAGACCAGGACGGCAACGGGCTGGTCGACCGGATTGCTGCGTTTGGCGCGCGTTCGTTCACGATCTGGGACACAGCAGGCAACGTCGTCTTCGACAGTGGCAGTGCCCTTGAGCGGATCACCGCAGAGATCTTCCCAGAATTCTTCAACAGCAGCGGTGAAAATGAAACCAGCGACGAACGGAGCGACGACAAAGGGCCTGAGCCCGAGGCGTTGGCGCTGGGCGAACTGGGCGGCCGTGTCTATGCGTTTGTGGGGTTGGAGCGGATCGGCGGCATCCTGGTCTGGGATATCACAGACCCGCGCAGCCCGTTTTACGTAACCTATGTCAACAACCGCGACTTTACGGCGGCTTCGGAGAGCGCCGGCGATCTGGCCCCTGAGGGGATCGTCTTTGTTCCAGCAGAAGAGAGCCCGATCGGCGAACCGTTGCTGCTGGTGGCCAACGAACTGAGTGGCACGACGACGGTCTGGCGAATCGAAGAATAGGCGGGGTAGGCTGGACAGCCTTGCGCTGAAGAGGGAACTGCCGGGGGGGAGACGATCGTCTCCCCCCCGGCGACGCGTATTCTGAAAGGATGGAAGCGTTCAGCGAAAACGAAACGTGCAGGGAGGCTCTCTGCGGGCGAGCCGATGGGCGGTCAGCCGATCAGGCGCAAGAAGCGGGCGTAGGCATCTTCCCAGCCGGGCGACGGGTGGGGTTCGAAGACCTCCTGTTCGATCGAAGCGGCGACGGCAGCGCGCCCTTCGGCCACGTTGGCGAGATGGCCGGTAGCGACCGCCTGCATCATCAGAACGCCGAGCGCCGCTGCCTCGATCGGGCCGGTGACGACGGTACAGCCGCTGGCGTCGGCGGTCATTTGGTTGAGCAGTCGGTTCTGGCTTCCTCCTCCGACCACCCGGATGGTGTCGAGCTGGCGTCCGCTGGCGTGTGTGGTGGAGGCCAGGATGGCCTCGAGCGCGTCGACCACCCAGCGGTAGCGCAGCGCCAGGCTTTCCAGACAGCAACGGACCACCTCACCGGGCGACTGTGGTTCTGGCTGGCCGGTGCGTCGGCAGAAAGCACGAATGGCGTCGACCATCGAAGTCGGGGTGTTGAACGCTGGATCGTCGGAGTTGAGGATGGAGCGGAAGGGGTGTGCCCGCTGGGCCTGTGCCAGCAGATCTTCCCAGGAATAGCTGTGTCCTTCGCGTTCCCACTGGCGGCGGGATTCTTGCAGCAGCCAGAGGCCCGAGATATTTTTGAGCAGCCGGATGGTGCCGTCGACGCCCCCTTCGTTGGTAAAATTGAGGTCGAGCATTCTGGAATTGATGATCGGCTGATGGACTTCGATTCCCATCAGGCTCCAGGTTCCGCTGCTCAGGTAGACGCTGTGGGCGTCGATGGCTGGGATAGCGGCGACTGCGCTGCCGGTGTCGTGGGTGGCGCTGGCCACGACGGGGACGCCGGGGGCGACGCCGGTCTCTTCAGCGACCTGGGCGAGCAGCGGGCCGAGCACCGTTCCGGGCTGGACGATAGGGGGGAGGAGGGCGGTGGGCAGCTGCAGGCGTTCGAGCAGCTGGGTGTCCCAGCGCCGTTCGCGGGCCAGCAGCATCTGGGAGGTGGAGGCGATCGTGTACTCGGCCACCTGTTCCCCCGAGAGCCAGTAATGGAAGAGATCGGGGATCATCAGCAGTCTGTGGGCTGCATCCAGCTGTGGATCCCCTTGCACGCGCATGCTGTGCAGTTGGATGAGCGTGTTGAGTTCCATAAACTGGATGCCTGTGCGGTCGAAGATCTCCTGTTTGGGGATCTGGGTGAAGAGGTGGTCGACCATGCCCTGGGTGCGGCTGTCTCGATAATGGACCGGGTTGCCGAGCAGGCGACCGGCGGCGTCGAGCAACCCATAGTCGACGCCCCAGGTGTCGATGCCGATGCCGGCCAGCGGGGTGCGGTGGCTGGCGGCATAGCGGGCCATCCCATTTTTGACTTCACGCCACAGGGCAAGGACATCCCAGTAAAGTCGGCCCAGCACGTGGGTGGGTCCGTTCTCGAAACGATGCAGCACCTCGATTCCGAAGCGTTGGCCGTCCCAGCGCCCCAGCAAGACGCGGCCGTTGGAGGCACCCAGGTCTGCGGCAAGGAAATTGGCGGTTTCACCCATGATTTCTGCTCCGTTTGATCTCTGTCACACGTATTCGGTCTGGATTGGAGGGGAGGGGCTTGTCTGGCACAAGGGCTGGGGGCTCTGTCGACGACATCTGTTGGGCAAGTGTGTGCGACGCCGCTTTTGTGTTTTCGGGCAGTGGGGGGCGTGGCCTTTCACCCATCCTGGTCTTTCTCCTCTGCATTGTGGCGGGCCAGGGGGGGATGGCCTTGCTGCTGCCAGCTGGCAAACGCTTGTTGGGCCTGGGTGATGAGGGCCAGCATCGCTTGTTCTTCGGGGGCGGCCGGGTTGGCAGGCTGCCAGAGGGTCTGCAGATAGGGCTGGGCAGAAGCGACTTGTTGCCAGGCCAGGGCTGCGGCCACCCCGAACGCGTAGCGTTGCGGGGAGATTCCGGCGGCCCACGCGCGGCGCATGGCCCCGACCAGCCGGTCGTCCCAGGCCAGTTTGCGTGCCGGGTCGCGGCCCACGCGGTGCACGCGATCGCGCACAAAGGGGTTGACCATTCGTTCGACCAGGTCGTCGACGTAGCTGTGGATTCCGGCCTCTGTAAAAAGTGGGTCGACCCCTGCAAAGCGGCTGCACAGTGCGGGGCCGGATTCGTCGCGCATTGCCCCTCGCACCCAATCGAGCAGATCGGGGCGCTGGCGCAGCTCGTCCATGCGTTGATAGCCGAGCGCATGCGCCAGGTAGGCGGCCAGCGCGTGGCCGGCGTTGTGGCAGTAGAGCTTGGCCTCGGCAAAGGGGAGCAGGTCGGGCTGTTCGACAAAGACCTGGATGGCCCGTTCAAACTGCTGCCAGCCGGCGGGGTCGTTGGCTGGGCGCTGGATTTGGGAGATATAGATGCGGTTGAACGACTCGACGAGAAAAGCACGCCGCAGCCCTGGGGCGATCGGTTGAAGGTCGCTGCATTCCTCTGGGCTGCCGCTCATTTTGCCGATCACCGTATCCAGAAACTGGACAGCGTGCAGGGCTGCTGTGCGCTGTGGGGCCGGCAGGGCGGCGGAGACGGCGGCGGCCAGCAGAGCGGCGGCGTGCGGATGATTTTCGGCGGTGTAGACCACGGCGGGTGGGCCGCCCTTCGACAGCTTTTGCAAGAGCCCATCGGCCAGGATGGCTGCTGCGCTTTCGGGGCCGCCGGCGGTGTAGACTGTGACGTCGGGCAGTGCGGTGGCCAGTTCGGTGGCGTCTGCCACGGCTTCGACCAGACAAGCCCGGTCGGCGGGAACGGCGGGCATATAGAGTTCGACCGGGCCGACGGTGAGGGGGCGGATGGCGTCGGTGTACCCGACATTGACGGTAAAGTGGCCTGTCTGGCGCACGGCGGCGACCACATCTGGCAGCACCTCGGCGACGACCAATCTGGCAAAGGTGCCTGCCAAAGCTGCTTCAGCCAGAAAGAGGCCCGCCTGGATCGGGCCAAAGCCGAATCCGACAAAAGAGCTCATCAGCGCATCTCTTGTCCGCCGGTCACATTGATGGCCTGGCCGGTCATGTAGCTGGACTGGTCGGAAGCGAGAAAGACGACGACGTTGGCGACATCGGCGTAGGTGCAGCCGCGTTTCATGGGCACCTGGTCGATATAGCGTTGGCGCACTTCTTCTTCGGAGATGCCCAGCCGTTTGCTGTATTGGCTGTAGAGGGAATCGACCCAGAGTGGGGAATCGAGCAGGTTGCCTGGGCAGACGGCGTTGACGCGCACGCCATATTCGGCCAGTTCGAGGGCGATGCTTTGGGTCAGGCCTATGCCGCCGAATTTGCTGGCGGCATAGGCACTGTTTTTGAAGCTCCCCTTTTTGCCGGACTTGGAGTTGATCTGGATGATGGCGCCGCTGCGTTGGGTTTTCATCACAGCGGCGGCATATTTGGCGCACAGAAAATAGCCGGTCAGGTTGACGTCCAGCACCCGCTGCCAGTCAGCCAGGCTCAGCTCGTCGACAGGGCCTGAGCGGACGACGCCGGCGTTGGCGACCAGCAGGTCGAGGCGGCCCAGCGTGGCGGTTGTGCTTTCGACCATACTGCGCACCTGGTTTTCGTCGGCCACATTTACCGCCAGCGGCAGGCAGCGGCGTCCTGTGGCAGCGGCGATGGTGTGGGCAGTGGCGGTTGTCTGGTCGAGGTTGAGGTCGGCGATGGCGACATCGCAGCCTTCTTCGGCCAGCCGCAGGGCAAGGGCTGCTCCCAGCCCCTGTGCGCCGCCGGTGACCAGGGCCATGCGATCGAGCAAGTGTTGCATCGTGGATCTCCCAAGCTTTGGGTCGGCTGCGGCGTGCGCACTGCAGGGCACGCGCCGCAGCCAGAGAAGTTAGAGCAGCAGACGCAGCAGTTCGTCTTCCGCCTCGCGCGTCCACAGCCCATCGGCGTCCAGCCTGGCGGCGACGCTGGGCAGCACCTTGTCCAGTTCGGCCAGCGGGGTCAGGGGCAAGGGGTGGCTCAAATTGGGATAGACGACGACTTTGCCGGCGAAGCGGCCCTCTGCGACCGCATGCAGTCCATCGCGAACTCCTTCCAGCCCGGCGACTGCGGCGACCGAGTGGTTGGTGGGCAGCTGTCGGCTTTCGACCAGGTCGCGCATATGGCGCAGATCCTCGATCGAAGAGCCGCTGGTTCCGGTGTAGCGCACCTGGCGTGCGGCCACCGGGTTCAAATCCAGCTCGACCAACGTGCCGCGCGCCAGCCCTGCAAACACGTTGACGACAGCACCGTCGGCCACCACAGCGGCTGCCTGCTGGACGGCCTCGGTCGAGGGGGCCATGATGACCACGTCGTCGTAGCCCTGCTGGTCGGATTCGGCCCATTTTTGGGCCAGAAAAGTTGTCTCGTCGGCGAACTGGTCGCGCGACAGGAAGGCGATGGCCACCCCATTTGCAGCGGCCTGGCGGGCAAACTGGCGCTGCACCGACGCCATGCGCACGGCGTGCAGATTGGTGGCGACAAGCTTGGCTGGGCGGGCCGGCATCGAGAGCGCACGCAGCAGGTGCATCTGCCCCATAGGACCAGCGGCGCCCAGAATCCAGCAGCGGCCGCCCTCTTTGAGCTGTGTGCGGACGGGGATGTAGGCGGCAGAGAGGTCAGGGGAGTCGGTGCCGGCGACCAGCAGGTGGTCGTAGTGCATGCGTCCGATGTCGACGGCGACCGACCGTTCGAGCGGCGCGTCGAGCACGAGGTTGAGAATGGCACCGTTGGCCAGGCGCGGGAAGGCCCGTTCACAGAGGGCGGCGTCGTGGCCGAGCACGACAATATCGTCGTAGCGGGAGGAACCGTCGTCTCCTTCCTGGACGGCCACGCCATTGGCGGCGGCCCAGGCGCGCACTGTGTTGGCAAAGGCTGCGTCCTGCACATCGAGCACCACCTTGGCAGGGTGCCAGCTGGCTGCCTGGCCCAGATGGACGCCCCGTCCGTCGCCGACCAGCCAGACTGTGCCGCCGGGCAGCCAGTGGGTGCGGTAGAGCACGGTGTAGGAGGCTTCGACGCAGGCCCAGGGCTCACAGAGTGCGACCTCGGCGTAGCCGTCCTCGGGCTGGACCGGCACCAGATAGTTGCCGTGGTCGCCGTTGAGGACTCGCCAGTCCACGAGGCTGTAGCGAGAAAAGCCGCCTTGCAGCTCATAGCCGTAGGCGTAGGCTTTGCCGCCGAGATAGATGTCGGCCTGCACAATAAACCGGTCGCCGGGTTTGTACTGTGCCCGCAGATGTTCGCCTGCTTCGACGATGGTGAGTGCCACTTCGTGGCCGAGCACGACTGGCTGTTCTTTCATGCTGCGGTGGATGCGAGGATGTTTTTCTCCGGCCCGGATCACCTTGATGTCTGAAAAGCAGATGCCCACAGCGTCGTGGCGGACCAGCAGCTCGTCCGGGCCTGGCTGAGGGATGGGAAGTTCCAGTGTGCCGCCCTCTTTGCCCAGATTGTCCCAGCCGGCACCGTAGAGGGGCCAGAGTCGATTGGCTGCGGCCAGCGGTCGTTCGCTGCGGCGGTAATCGGTGAGTTTGGATAGAGTGGTGTCGCTCATATTCTCAACTGTTTTCTGGTGTGGGGGGCGATTGGGCTGGAGGCCCCCCAAGGATGGGTTTACGCCAAGGTTTGCAGAATTTCAGCGGGTGTCATCGCTGCGTGGAGGCTGGCCAGTCGGCTGCGGCCAGGGGCGCCTGGCGGCGTACAGCGTCCAACAGCCGTATAGAAGCGGTTGCGGCTGGCGCGGGTGGGCAGGTAGGCGGCAGCCCAGTCGCTTGGGTAGCCCAGCGCCAGCCAGCGTTCGAGCAGTGTGTGGCCGTAGATAAAATAGGCCCCGTCCAGGAAGGCCTCGCGCACAGGGGCGAGGGCGGGGGCTGCAAAGTTGTCGACCAGGGGCTGGCCAAAACTGTTCATCTCGGTGCCGATATTGAGGGGCAGGTCAAGCGCCCTGGCCAACGCCACAACTTCGTAGAGTTTGGCCTGTTTGGAAGCAGCGACGGCTGGGTCGGCAAAGTTCCAGTTGCGTTCGGGGACGATATTGAGTGCTGCGACTCCCTGGCCGACGAGCAGGGTGAGCAGCTCTTCCATCGACTGTTCTCCCTCCGAGCTGCCGTCGAGCCAGGCTGCGCAGGGCAAAGCGCGGCAGTGGTAGGCCAGTTCGTGCAGGCGGCTGGCTTCTGGAAAGGTGCCTGCATCGGGCTGCATATAGCCTGGCCCGCCTCGTTTCATCAGTTTGCTGCGAACCCGATTTTGAAAACCGGCGCTGTCTTGCAACGCTTTCTCGGCCGCAACCGGGTCGAGCTCCAGACGGCTGGCCCAGAAGGTGGCCGGCTGGTCGTACTGGCGGGCCGCTGCGCGGAGATAGGCGACGACGATGTGCCGTTCGGTGGCGTTGCCGGCGGGGGTGAGCGGGAGAACGTCGGTTTCGTAGTCGACGACGACCGGGTGCAGGTAGGCGTTGACGCGCTGCAGCAGCGCACGGTTGCGTGCTGCGGACTGGCTGCGCAGTTCGTCCAGAAGTGCCTGGGCTGCCGCGGGCACGGCGGTCGTGGTGAACCCGATCGCCATGTGGTACAGGACGCCTGGCTCGCCGGGGGAGTTGATCTCGCGCGTGGCAAATTCGGGCACATAGACGCGGGTTTCGATTCCAGCGCTTCCGCGCACGCCGGCCAGGTCACA
>JAGWYN010000062.1 GCA_018969295.1 Chloroflexota bacterium
GATAACCTGCTGTTTACAAAACAGCTGCTCTGCCGATTGAGCTACGCCGGCGCATCGATGTGCTCGGTTCTTTGCCCTGTCACCTTTGCCGTGTCTCTGCACTTCAGCATACTGCACTTCAGCATACTGCACTTCAGCGTACTTCACCTTAGTGTACTTCATCAGACACTTACCTACAAAGTATAGCACAATGCCGACCGCGGTCAAATTGTCAGGGGCAAAAGTGAGAGATTCAACCACAATCTGCCCCAGGGCCCCGCTCAGGGGTTGACAGCCAGCAACCGCCTATGCTACTTTGTGGGGGCAAGTGTGCTGCCCCCTCCGGGCCAGCCAGCTCTCTAGCACATACCGATCGATCGAGCACGGGAGGATCGCCATGATCAAGTCAGACAGAGTCACCTCGACCACCTGCCCCTACTGCGGTGTCGGCTGCAATCTCCAGCTGCACAGCAAAGAGGAGTTCATCTACCGAATCACCTCCCCGCACGATGCGGTCGTCAACCAGGGCAATCTCTGTGTCAAAGGGCGGTTCGGCTATGATTTTATGTATCACCCCGACCGAGTGACCAGCCCGCTGATCCGCAGGCAACCGCAGCAGGCTGGCCAGCGCACCCAGGCCTTTGACCGCAGCGAGTGGCGGGAGGTCAGTTGGGACGAGGCTCTCGACTTCGTTGCCGACCGGCTTGTCGCCCTCTACCGGCGCGATGGCAGCCAGGCGATGGCGGTCTACTGTTGTGCCAAAGCCACCAACGAAGAAAACTATCTGCTGCAAAAACTGTTTCGTGCCCTCTTTCGCACCAACAACGTCGACCACTGCACCCGGCTCTGCCATGCAGGCAGTGTCGTCGCCTTGCAAATGGCGTTGGGCACCTCTGCCATGAGCAACACAGCTGCGGAAGTCATCCACAGCGACTGTTTTATCGTCACCGGCTCCAATACGACAGAAAACCACCCGATCATTGCCTTGCAGATGAAAGAAGCGGTCCGCAAGCATGGCGCCAAGTTGATCGTGGTCGACCCGCGCCGGCTGGAGCTGTGCAACTTTGCTACCCTTTGGCTTCCGCTCAAGCCAGGCACCAATGTGCCGCTCTTTTCGGCCATGGCCCACGTGATCGTGGCCGAAGGGCTGGTCAACCAGCCCTTTCTCGACGCCCGCACCAGCGGCTATGCAGAGTTTGCCCGTTCGCTGGAGCCTTTCACCCCGGCCTACGCCGAACAGATCACCGGCGTCGACCGTTCGCTGATCGTCGAAGCTGCGCGGCTGTACGCCAGCGCTCGCAACGGCGCCATCTACTGGGGGATGGGAATCTCACAATTCAGCAACGGCACTGCCAGCGCGCTCGGGCTGATCCACCTGGCACTGCTCACCGGCCACATCGGGCGGCAGGGCACCGGACTCAACCCACTGCGCGGGCAGAACAATGTCCAGGGCGCCTCCGACGCCGGCGCCATGCCTTTTCACTATCCTGGCTATATGGAAGTCGACAAGGAAGAAAATGCTCGTCGCTGGGAAGCATGTTGGAAGATTGAGCCGGGCGGGCTCAACCGCACACGGGGGCTGACAACCACCGAAATTCTCTCCAACGCCCACCCCGGGGGGGTGCGAGCGCTCTACATCATGGGAGAAAATCCGATGATGTCCGAGCCCAACCTCAACCTGACCCGCCAGCACATGCAGCAGCTGGAATTTCTGGTGGCCCAGGATCTTTTTATCAACGAATCCGGGGCCTTTGCCGATGTCTTTCTGCCGGCTGTTTCTTGGGCAGAAAAAGAGGGCACCTTCACCAATACGGACCGGCGCGTCCAACGGGTCCGCCGATCCATTGCCCCCCGCGGCCACTCCCGGCCGGACAGCGATATTCTCTGCGACCTGGCGTTGCGCATCGAAGAGCGGCTGGGGCGACCGGCCAGTGCAGGCTGGCACTACGCCAGCCCAGAGGCCATCTACCGGGAGATGGCGAGCGTCGCTGCGCCCTTTGCCGGGATCACCTACGAACGCATCGAAACAGACGGGCTCCAGTACCCGGTGCCCAGCCTCGACCACCCAGGGACCCCTTTTCTGTTCGCCGAAACGTTTCCAGCGGGGCGCGGGCGCTTCTTCCCGCTCGAATACGTGCCTGTGGCAGAAGAAGCCGATGAGGCGTACCCCTTCATCCTGACCACCGGTCGCCTGCTGGAACATTGGCATGGGGGTACTCTGACCCGCCACTCGCAGCTCGACGCGCTTTCCCCAGCACCGATGGTCGAACTCCATGAAATCGACGCAGCCCGGCTGGCGGTCAAAGACGGCGACGCTGTGCGTGTCACCTCACGCCGCGGCACTGTGCTGCTGCGCGTGGCGGTCTCGCCCAAAGCACGCCCCGGCGTTGTTTTCATCCCGATCCATTTTGCCGAAGCAGCGGCCAATTTGCTGACGATCGACACCCTGGACCCCAAAGCCAAAATCCCCGAGTTCAAGGCCTGCGCGGTCGACATTCAAATCGCCAGCAAACAGGAGGCGCAACAGCTGCCCCCACTGCCCCTGCGCGGCCGTTACTGAGCTGACATGCCCCGTGTGGGGGGGGGGATCTGCCCCCCCCCACACACACAACTACCGATGTGTCAGCGGCAGATAGAGCGTGTTGGGCACTGTCTCAATCTGCGTCGCCACTCCAGCGGTGTCGGCCAGGTTGACCAGCACCCAGGTACCGATCTCCATCTCTCCGCCGAGATCGCTGAGCAAGGTCGCATCGGTCACAGTCACCGCCTGGCCACCGATCGTCCATGTTTCGTTGTAGGTCCCTGCCCCACTTCTGACACTGCCGCTCACGTTGGAGAGCGCCCCATACAGGTTGGCCGCACCGGCACCAGGGGGCACATGGGTCTCCAACTTATAAATCCGAGCGTCTGCCCCCTCCTGCGTATACTCCACCTCTACGTACGCCCCGACAGCCAGCAATCCCTGGGTTTCATCGAAGAGGCTGTTCGGGTCGGCGATGAACTGGGCACCGTTGATGACCCAGGTGCCGTTGAAACCGGTGGACGGCATACTCTGCACAAACCCATAGAGCTTGAAGTTGCCGGGCACTTCGACGCCGCCGTTCTTGGAGGTCGTCTCAATTTTGCGTGCGACCCGGTTCTGGGCGGCATCCAGATAGTATCTGACCTTGACCATGCCCCCGACAGCAAACGAGCCATGCTCCTGTTTGAAGCGGGTGCGGCTGTCGCTCTTGTAGAGCAGCCCGCCGAGGGTCCAGTCTCCAATCAGCCCGTTGGCGGGCATCGCTTCCACAGCGGCGTAGGCATGCCCTTCGTTGCCCTCGTGCGTGCCATTGCCGTCCCCGCCAGAATCGGAGCGATATTTGCTTTCAATTTTGGTGGCCCGGTTCAGACCGTTTGCATCGACATAGAACTTGACTTCGACCAGCGTATTGACCGCAAACGAACCCCGTTTTTGTTCGAAGCGGGTCGAACTGTCCGCCACAAAGGACACCCCACCAACCACCCAGTTGCCGATCAAGGAGGGTGGGAACTCGTTCACGAGCCCATACAGTTCCCCGTAGGGAACCGTTGGGGGAATTGTACCGCCGCCATCGGAGCGGCGGCATTTGTACGATTTCTCGGTCGACAATTTGGAGATCGGCGCAGGGGTGCCTACCCCTGCATAGACTTCGACGCAGGCCCCGATCCCATACCCGCCATGTTCCTGCTCAAAATATGTGTTGGCACTCGTCACATACTCTTCCCCGCCGATCCGCCAGGCACCGATCAGATCATCCGATGGGGGCATGCTTTCCACCAAACCGTAGCGTTTCCGGCTCTGTCCCCCATCGCTGCCGCCGTCAGGGCCACACTCGTCGTTCTCTGCGCTTTCAATCTTGAGGGCTCGATTGCCGCTGCCCTCGATCCGGTACTTGACCTCGGCGCAGACACCGACCTGCAATACACCCTGTTCCTGCTCGATCTGGGTGCTGTTGGTGGCTAGAAATGTGCGCCCCCCGATCACCCATTCCCCTGCAATCCCGGCCGGTCTAGACTCCACCAGACCCCGCCACTCGGGCGAATTGCTGGCAGGGAGAGCGGGCGCTGCCTGTGCATTGGCAGCCAGCCACAACAACACCGTCCACAAACCAGCTGTCAGTGTGATACGCCAGATTGAATGTCTCTGCCACTTCATCATCTCTGAACTCCTGAATAAAGAAAAATTGCTTACAAATCCCCTGTCATTATATTGTGTAGCCTGCCTGATGCGGCAAACGGGATCTTGCCACGCACAACACAGACCGGCCAGGGCCGATCGGACACAGACGGCCGACACATGCAAAAATTTTTCTAACAGAAGAGACTGAACGCTCGTGGGGTGGATCCTACAGTTGTGACAAAATGCACAATAGACCCTTTAAAATTTTGTGCATTTTGGTGGATGCGCTATAGTTGTGTACATACTACAATATGTGTGAAGTTTACTGGGGAGCAAACTTCGCACACACTCACCTCTTCCCGGCAACGGGAAAACCTCCTTTTTCCTCCGGGCGTCACCGTCAGACATACAGCTGACGGTGACGTCCACCTCTCCTCCCACCCAAAGTATCCTCGAAAAAGTGCTCAGCACTTGATCTTGTGCATCGGGGCATCGTAGAGCGGTTCGGCTACCACGGTGGCCGGCTGGCGCACGCCAAAGTACTCGACCGCCAGCTGCCTGCCTGGCACCGCATCGTCGGTCGGCAGATAGCCGTAGACAATGTGTTTGCCGACTGCATAGCCGTAGTTGGCGCTCGTGACATAGCCGACACAACGGGAACCTGCATAGATCGGTTCTTTGCCCAGCGCCATGCTGCCGGGCTCGTCCAGGGTCAGACAGCAGAGCTGCTGTTGCAGACCTTGTTCTCTGACAGCTTGGAGAGCAGCACGCCCGATAAACTCCCCCTTCTGCAGACGGACAGCCCACCCAAGCCCCGCCGTGTAGGGGTCGTAGTCAGGATGGATATCCTGCCCCCACAGCCGGTACCCCTTTTCCAGCCGCAGCGAATCAAATGCGCCAGCGCCTGCCGCGATCATCCCGAACGATCGGCCGGCTTCCCAAAGCCGATCCCACAGCCCCAGCGCAAACTCAGCCCGGCTGTAAAGCTCCCACCCCAATTCACCCGCGTAAGAGATCCGCAGGGCAGTCACAGGAACCGCATCCACCTCCAGATCCTGGGCTGTGTAGTACGGGAATGCAGCGTGCCCCACATCCTGGCGGGTCACCTTGGCCAGCACCTGGCGAGCATTCGGGCCCCACAGGCCGATCGGCGTGTAGGTAGAGGAGTGGTCGACCACCCGCACCGTGCCGTCCGTCGGCGCATGCCGCTCGATCCAGGCCAGGTCATGCGCCAGCAGCGCCCCCCCTGTGATCAGCCAGAAAGACTCCTGACTGCGTCGGACGAGGGTCAGATCCGCCTGGATTCCGCCGTTCGGGGTCAGCAGGCTGGTATAGATGACTTTGCCGACAGGCTGGTCGATCCGGTTGGCACAGAGCCGCTCTAAAAACGACACAGCCCCCGGGCCGCTGACTTCGATCACCGCCAGTGCGGCCAGGTTGAAGAGGCCCACGTTGTTGCGCACCTCCAGATGCTCGCCCCCTTGGACAGCAGACCAGAACTGGGCTGCCCAGCCCTGCCGCTGGGGAATCTGGCCAGCATACTTTTCAACCAGCCTGGCATTGGCCGTATACCACTGGGCCACCTCGTACCCTCCCGACTGCACAAAGACAGCGCCTTGCTCCACCAGGCGCGCATGGAAGGGGCTGAGGCGGACAGCGCGCGGTTCTGTGATCGGCTGGGCTGGGTGGATGATATCGTAGACCTCCCGATAGTTCTGTGCGCAGCGCAGGTCGACATAGTGTTGGGTTTTCTGATGGGGCAGGAAACGGTTGATATCGGCTTCGTGGACATCCATCGCCGGCTCTCCGTAGGTCATCCATTCGGCGATCGCCTTGCCGACACCGCCGGCGTGGGTGATCCAGATCCCCACAGCGGTCCAGAGCCCCCGCACCTTGCTTTCGCCGAGCACGGGGTAGCCGTCCACAGTGAAGGCAAACATCCCGTTGAAAGCTGTCGTCAGCGTTGCCTGGCGCAGCGCCGGGAGCAGTTCGCGTGCAGCCTGTGCAGCGGCCGTGTAGTGCTCTGGGGTGAACGGCAATTTGGCGGTCTTTCCCAGGTCGCTGGGACGCACCATGAGCGGCACATGGCGATAGTTGCCAATTCCGTAGGCATCCCAGTGCTGGCGAAAGTAGAGCGAAGCGTCCTGGTGGCGCAGGATAGGGTGTACGATCTCGCGCCCGCCGCTGGCCTGTGCAAACGCAGCCAGCTCCGGCAGCGGCGAAGAAATGGTATACTGGTGTTGGGCAGCCAGCAGGGGAATCGCCAACCCGGCCTTTTCGCTGACCGCAGGTGCCCAGATATTGGCGCAGAGCAGTGCTGCCTCGCACTCGATCCGCCCCCGGTCGGTGATGAGTGCGACCAGCCGGCCATGACGGACTTCGATGTCGGTCACCGCAGTCTCAGTCAAAAAACGGACCCCGCCGATCCGGGTCGCTTCGTTGGCCAACGAACCAGCCACATGCCACCCCAACACATTGGTGTCCAGGGGCGCATAAAAAGTGCCCTGGATCACCTTGGGGTCGAGCAGCGGCAGGCGTGCCACGCTCTCTTCGGGGGAGAGCAGATAGCTCTCCACACCGTAGCTGGCAGCAATTCCCTGTTTGCGCTTCAGATCTTCCAACCGTTCGGCGGTGTAGGCCACCTCAAAGCCACCGACACGGCGCACCGGAGGGCGGCCCGCCTCGTATTCAGGCAATTGGCTGTAAATTTCGACCGACTGGACAGCAAAACGGGTCATCATTCGGCTGGCGTTGGTCACATGCATGCCGCCGGGGGCGTGGCTGGTCGACCCATCGTTGTAGGGCAGCTGACCTTTGTCGACCACCAGGACATCCTGCCAGCCAAGTCGCGCCAGCTGATAGGCAGCGTTGCACCCAACGATGCCGCCGCCGATGATGACCAGCCGTGCAGATGTGGGCAAGGCACTTTCTGTCATAGTTCTCTCCTTTTGTCAAGGCATCAATCGTTTTGCCTACTATACCATGTCCCTGCAACTTCTGCATGTTGCGTGTCAGCATCAGATCGGCCGCTGGCCACCTTGCTGTGGTAGAATACAGAGGTGTACATTTGGAGGCACCAAGCAATGTTTTACGATCGTGCGCGTATCTATGTAAAAGCGGGGAATGGCGGCAACGGTGTCGTTTCCTTCCGCAAAGAAAAGTTTGTCTCTCGCGGTGGCCCCAATGGGGGCAACGGTGGGCGAGGGGGCAATGTCGTTTTGTATGTCGACCCGGCGCTCAACACCCTCTACCATCTGCAGCATGGGGTTCACCATCGGGCAGAGGCAGGTGCCCACGGTGGGGGCGCCAACCGCACCGGTGCGCACGGCGCTGACCTGCGCATTCCTGTTCCACCCGGGACAGTGGCCCGCCACGCGGAGAGTGGAGAGCTCCTGGCCGACCTTGTGCATCCAGGGGAGCCCCACGTGGTCGTGCAGGGGGGGCGCGGCGGGCGGGGGAACGCAGCCTTCAAGACCGCCCACAACAGTGCGCCGCGGCTGGCTGAAAAAGGAGAACAAGGGGAAGAGCTCTGGCTGGAGCTGGAGCTCAAGCTGGTCGCCGACGTTGGGATCATCGGCGTACCCAACGCAGGCAAATCTACCCTGCTGAGCCGAGTCAGCGCGGCGCGGCCCAAGGTCGCGGACTATCCTTTCACCACGGTCGCCCCAACCCTGGGGGTGGCAGAAATTGACCATCATCCGATCGTGATGGTCGACATTCCTGGCCTGCTGGAAGGGGCGCACGAAGGTGTCGGGTTGGGGCTCGAGTTCCTGCGCCATATCGAACGCTGCCGGGTTTTGATTCACCTGCTCGACGGGGCCAGCCCCGATCCTGCTGGAGATTTGGAAGCCGTCAACCAGGAGCTGACCCTCTTCAACCCAGCCCTGGCGGACAAGCCGCAGCGGGTCGTCCTCAACAAACTGGATCTGCCCGCAGCGCAGGCAATCCGGCCGGCGGTCGAGGCTGCGGTCGAAGCCACCCACGCTCCCCTCTTTGGGATCAGCGCGTTGACGGGGGAAGGGATCCCCTCCCTGCTCAGAGAAATCTGGGGGATGCTGGCGCTGCTGCCGACCGTAGAGCCCGAAGAGCGGGTCGAACTGGTGCCGCCGCCTGACCACAAAGCATTTCAGATCGACCAGATCGCCGAAGGAGTCTGGCGGGTGGAAGGCATCGAAATCGAAAAAGTGGCCCAAATGACCCAATGGGACTATTACGAGGCCGCGCTGCGGTTCCAGCGTGTGCTCAGCGCATTGGGGATCAAGCAGGCGCTGGTCGAGGCGGGGATCGAAGAGGGAGACAGCGTCCGGGTCGGCAACGTCGAGCTGGTCTGGGGCTATGAAAATGCATTTGGATCATGATGAATCGAAGAAGGCTCAATCTGCGGCGCATCGGTATTTTTGGGGGCACCTTTGACCCGATCCATATCGGCCATCTGATCCTGGCAGAGGAGGCCTGGTTTCAGCTTCAGCTGGACCATGTCTACCTGGCGCCTGCTGGGGACCCGCCCCACAAGCTGGGCAGACAGCTGGCGCCTGTGCGCGACCGTCTCTTCATGGCCGAACTGGCCGCCGCCGACATCGACTCCCTCCTCGTCAGCAGCATCGATGCCGACCGGCCAGGCCCCCATTACACCTCAGACCTGGTGCGCCTGTTACAGACCGAGGCAGGCCCCGATACCGAATTCTACTTTTTGATGGGCATGGACAGCCTGCGCGACCTGCCCTCCTGGCACGAGGCCAGCTGGCTGGTCGAAAATGCACGCCTGGTGGCGCTCAGCCGCCACGATGTCACGCTGGACTGGGAGGCGCTGGAGACAGCCCTCCCAGGAGTTCGCAGCCGTGTGATCATTTTGGACATGCCGGAGCTTGAGATCGCCAGCCATGTCATCCAACAACGCGTGCGCAACGGCCAGCCGATCCGCCACATGGTGCCGCGCAGCGTCGAAGCCTACATCCACAAACACAACCTCTACCGCGGGTAGAGCAGAGAAGCTGCTTTACCGGGCCAACAGCCGCAGCTGCAGCAGCCCGAGGTTGAACTGTCTGTCCCCCTGTGCCAGGAGGGCAGAGAGTGTTTCTGTCTCTTTCAACAAGACAGCGTCGACCTTCTGCACAGAGAGATCTTGTGCGACCAGACTGTCTGGCTGCACACCCTGATTTTTGATCAGGTTCTGGTCCGGGGTCAGCCAGCGGGTCACCCCAAGCCGCAGCACAGAGCCGTCGCTCAGCGTAAAAGGCTGCAGCACGGTGCCCGTTCCCAACGTCGGCTGACCCACCAGTCTGGCACGTCCGTTTTCTTTGAGAGCACCCGCCGTAATTTCCCCGGCGCTGGCTGTCCCCTCGTTGATCAAAACGACCATCGGATAGGCCCTCGCCAGCCCAGGGCCCACCGCACGATAGGTCTGCAGCTGTTCGGTGGCATCCTGCTCGTAAAGAATCACTGCGCCCGCCTCCAGAAACTGGTTGTTGACCCGCAGCGCTTCCTGCAGATAGCCTCCCGGGTTGTTGCGCAGATCCAACAAAAGGCCCTCGACCGCTCGACCAGACGCTTTTTCAGCGGCAATCTCTTCCAACGCTTGCTGCAGTTCGCTGCCAGTATCCTCGGCAAACTGAGCAATCTGCAGATAGACCAGCTTTGTCTGGGGGATGCGTGCCCAGGTGATGCTGTCCACATCGATCTGGCCGCGCACAATCGGGATCTCGACCGGTTCTTCGCTGTCAGGGTGCAGCACCGTCAGCACCACGGTGGTTCCAGAAGGGCCTCGGATCCGCGAGATGATCTCCCATTCCGGCAGCCCCTCGACCGGCTCGCCGTCGACACGCAAAACAATATCCCCCGCCAGAATCCCCGCCTCCTCGGCAGGAGAACCGTGGATCGGGGCGACGATCCGAAAAAGCTCTCCCTCCTGTTCGACATAGGCGCCGATCCCCTCGAAAGATCCCTCCAGCGCAGCCTCCTGCTGTGTCGCCTCCTCGGGGCTGAAAAAAACCGTGTGATTTTCATCGCCAAGCGTCGCCAACATTCCCTGGATGGCGCCGTAGGTCATGCGCGCCGGGTCGATCGCAGCCCGGTCGACAAAATACTGTTCGACCAGCTCCCACACTTCCCAAAAGACAGCAAACTGAGGGGGTCGTTCAGCCGCCCACACAGACCGGCTGGCCCCCCCGACCACCATCCCAGCCCCAAATGTGGCACCGATCAGCAGCGTCAGCACGGCTCCCCGCACAAACCGTTGGATTCGACGAGTTGGTTGTTGGTTCATATCCCCCCCTTGATCAAAGACACGCTTTACCTGGCTTGTCCAACTGGCACCTGACGCCCTCTTGTGATAAAATCAATAAGATTTTATCTTGTCAAGCTCTTTTTCGACAAGGCCCGCCAACATGAGTCTGTCAACGCCTGTGTCAGAAATCCCAGATATTGTGATCAGCCGGCTGCCCATCTATTTGCGCACGTTGCGCCTGCTCCACACCCAAAAAGCCGAGGTGACCTCGAGCCAGGAGCTTGGCCAGCTGCTGGGTCTCAGTTCAGCCCAGATCCGCAAGGATTTCAGCCATTTCGGTGAGTTTGGCAAACAAGGAACAGGGTACAACGTTGCCTACCTCTGTACCCAACTCGAAAAAATTCTCAAGGTCGACTGTATCTGGCCGGTGATCCTGGTCGGCGCCGGCTATCTGGGCCATGCGCTGGCCAGCTATCACGGCTTCGAACAACGCGGTTTTCGAATTGTCGGCGTTTTCGACAACGACCCAGCCAAGATCGGAGGCCAGATTGGAGCGGTCACCGTAGAAGGACTCGATGCCATGCCCGCTGCGATCCGCCAGCAACGCTGCCAGATCGCCGTGATTGCCGTGCCAGCCACAGCGGCACAGCGGGTGGCAGACCAGCTGGTCACTGCGGGGATCAAAAGCCTGCTCTGCTATGCGCCGATCAAGTTGACTGTCCCCTCCTACATCCGGGTCGAGTATATCGATCCGGTCATCCACTTTCAACACATAACCTTCTATCTCGAAAAAGCGTGTGTCAACGACTGAAGGGGCCTGTTCCAGCGAGGGCGGCCCCGGGGGCCTTGCCGGCGAGTCGATCACAGCGGCCGTTTGCGGGCCAGACCCTGGCTGCGCGGATACTGTGCGGGCGTCGCTGCCATCTTCTTGACCAGGAGCAAAAAACGCCGTTCTTCCAGAAAGGGAACGGTAACAGGTGCCAGCCGTACCGCTTCACCGCCCAAAACTTTCAGCGCATGGCGTGCAGCCATAAATTCTTCCGGTGCAGAAGGTCCTTTGTACAAAACAGCCAGCCCCCCGCGACGCACCAACGGCAGCAGGTATTCGGCCAGGGTGTTCAGCGGTGCAACCGCACGCGCCACCACCACATCGTAGCGTTCTCGATGCGCCGGCAGCCGGCCCAACTCCTCGGCTCGCCCGTGCACCAGCGTCACCGGCCCGATCCCCAACTGAGCGAGGAGATGTTCCAAAAACGCAATTTTTTTCTGGGTACCCTCCATCAAGGTCAACTGCAAAGCAGGAAGAGCCAGCTTGAGGGGAATCCCCGGAAACCCAGCGCCGGTTCCGACATCCAGCAGACGGAGTGCAGGCAACGGTTGCCCCAGCTCTTCCGCCAACACCGGCAGGCTGACCAGCGAATCCAAAAAATGCTTGGTCTGAATTTCTGCGCTGGCGACGATCGAAGTCAAATTCAGCCGAGTGTTCCACTCGACCAGCTCACGGCCATAGCGGGCAAATGCGGCCAGTGCACCGGTAGGCAGTTCGATCCCCAACTGCTGACAGCCCGCAGCCAGCAACGATAGCTCTTCTTCTGAATCAGGGGAAATTGGCTGGCTGCAAGATGGGTCAGGCGATGTTTGCATAGAGCTAGATTGTAGCATATCTGGGCAATTGACAAAGCAGCGCCACAGACGCTATACTTTAATTCAATAATTCTAAACAAGATGAGAAAAATTCGATGCAGACCTTTTGTGGGATCACAACCGACGGCATGCTGGACTACCTGGCCACCATCTACAGGCTGGGGGCATGGCGTCAGCGACCCGCAGACAAGGTGACGACATCGGCGTTGGCAGATGAAATGCATGTTTCACCGGCAGCGGCGTCGAGCATGCTGAAACGGCTGGAAGAATCTGGTTTCATCGACCGCTCTAACGCCGACGGCATTCTGCTGACCGAACAAGGGGAGCTGGCAGCCCTCCAGCTGATTCGGCGCCACCGCCTTCTGGAGGTTTTTCTGATCGAGGTCATGGGCTACACCTGGGATCAGGTCGATGCTGAGGCACACCGGATGCAGCACGCCATCAGCAGCGCCTTCGAGGAACGCATGGACCGGCAGTGTGGGTATCCGTCTCACTGCCCGCACGGAGACCCTATTCCGCGCCCCGATGGGCGCATGACGCAGGAGACACTGCGGGCACTCAGCACGCTACAGATCGGAGAAGAGGGAAGGCTGCGCCGAGTGGCCAGCCGCGATGCACGCGTGCTCCGCTATCTGACCCAGCTGCAGCTTGTCCCTGGCCAGTGGGTTGCTTTGGTCGACAAAGCGCCCTTTAACGGCCCGCTGACCCTCTCTGTTGCGACAGTTGGGGATGGAGGAAGCCAGAGGCAGATTGTCGGCTCTGAACTGGCAGCCCAGCTCTATCTGGTAGTCGAGCCTGCACTCATTCAGGAGGTTGCTGTCGATGGCGCTCAAGCACTATAGTGCAGCGGGGGGGATCATCATCGACGGAAGTCATCTGTTGGTGCTCGACCGTCCCCAAAAACAAGAGATTCGCCTGCCCAAAGGCCATATCGACCCTGGGGA
Source organism: Chloroflexota bacterium (assembly GCA_018969295.1). Taxonomy (GTDB): domain Bacteria; phylum Chloroflexota; class Anaerolineae; order Caldilineales; family Caldilineaceae; genus Caldilinea. Next base: position 12,932 of record JAGWYN010000062.1, read on the forward strand.
AAGTGCGCTGCAGGCTGCGCTGCGCGAGACAACCGAAGAAACTGGCTATGCAGATCTGGCTGCTGTGGCCGATCTCGGCCAACAGGTTGTCAAATTCAACTTTCAGGGCGATGATTTTGTCCGCAGCGAGCAGTACTTTTTGCTCCGTCTGCTCAGTGAGCGCATCGTCCGGCGCAACGCCAAGGATGAAGCGCAGTTTGTGCGGCTGTGGCTCCCGCTGGAGCAGGCAGTGACCCGTCTGACCTTCGAAGCCGAACAACAATTTGCCCGTCGGGCGATCGATGCCTACCAGCAGCTGGGGCAGCCCTGGCCTCCGATACACTCCAGACACTCCAGACAAAAGCCGGAAGGCTGAAAAACAACCCTCCGGCCTTTCAACTTTTTTCTGCTGCAGAAAAACGAGCAATGTGCGCCCTGCCAGCCAGGAACGCCTCGGCCGCTTTCAGTTGCGGTGTCGATAGGTGATCCGCCCGCGCGTCAAGTCGTACGGGCTCATCTCGACTTTGACCCGATCTCCCAACAAAACACGGATGTAGTATTTCCGCATTTTGCCAGAGAGATAGGCAAGCACTGTATGGCCGTTTTCAAGCTCTACCCGAAACATCGCGTTGGGCAATGCATCTACAATTTTGCCGTCAAGGGTAATTGTCTCTTCTGGCATGTGTCCCTTATCAGTGTACTGTACAGGAGTCTCTGGAACAGAGACCCCTGCGCCAATCTGGGCGGTTCAACTACGGACGGCTGAAACGCTGCGATTTACGAATGGCTTTTTGCCGCTTGATACGGCGAATTTCACTCTTGGAAGTGAACCAACGTTTCTGCCGGACAATCGGCAGGATGCGCGCCTCGGCGACCGCTTTGCGGAAACGCTTCAACAGACCATCTTGGGATTCCCCTGGGCGAAGTTCAACACTCATGACCACTCACCTCCCCTCATGACCCTCTACGACCTTTGTTCAATCCAAAGTCTGATTATAGCCGCGCTTCGCCGAGACACCAAACAGCTCCGGCGTTTCTACCAAAAACAGGGCCACAAGAGACTTGTCTCTCTCTCACTGCAAGCTTGTGGCAGAGGGCTCACTCAGCAACCCCACCTGGGTCGCTGGCCTGACGGATGCTCAGCCCGATCCGTTGTCGTTTGGCATCGACCCGCAGAACCTTGACCGTCACCTTGTCACCGGCCCGTACCGTCTTGAGCGGCTCCGCAACCGCAATGTCCGCCAGCTCACTGACATGGATCAGCCCCTCGACCCCTGATTCCAGCTCGGCAAACGCCCCAAAGTCGGCAATCCGCGTGATGGTCGCCGGCACCACCGTACCGGCTGCATACCGCTGCTCGATGCTGTCCCAAGGATTGGTCAACAAACGGCGGCGGCTCAACGCCACCCGCTGATTTTCGCTGTCAATCCGGATCACCTGCACCCGCACAGATTCGCCGACCGTCAACGCATCGCGCGGGTGGTTGACATTCCCATAGCCAATCTCGCTGACGTGCAGCAGACCGTCGACCCCACCGATGTCGATAAATGCGCCGAAAGGACGGATGCTGCGCACCACACCCTCCACCACCGAGCCGACCGCCAGGTGTTTGAACAGTTCTTCCCGCTGTACCGAACGATACTCGCGCTCGGCAAGCATTTGCGACATCACCAGGCGGCGCCGTTTCGAATCCACTTCGATCACCTTGAGGCGCATTTCGTGGCCGACATGGCCCTCAAATTCGTCGCGGCGTTGATCTTCGTTCAAGTTGCGCGGCATGTCGATCACATGCGAAGCAGGGACAAACCCCCGCAGATGGTTGAACTCTACCGTCAGCCCACCTTTGTTGAAACCGACCACTTTGCGCGTTGTGATCTCGCCGCTGGTCAGCAGTTTTTCAGCCATGCTCCAATCCCGCTTCTGCTGCGCATCGGCAATGCTCAACAAAAAGACGCTGTCATCTTCTGGCTGTTTGGCCACCACCACATCGACAGTCTGCCCCTCTCGCAAATTTTTGACAAACTCCGGGTCCAGTTTTGCCAGATCAGACTGCGGAACGACGCCGTCGCGCTTGCTCCCCACGTTGACCAGCAGTTCCGTGGGACGGACCTCGACTATCACACCCTCGCGCAGATCGCCGCGTCCTGGCATGTCCAGATCGATCCCTGTGCTCAAATATTGCTCGAACAGCTGCAGATCGGACGATTTTGCTTCCTCGCCGACCGGCGCGGTTCTCTTGCTTGCTGCCTCAGACATCTACACAACCTCGCAGTATGGTGTGGGTCTTGGTGTAAACAGGGCTGCGCGGACTTTGTGGGCTCGCATTCCTGTCTACGATTTGCCTTCTTGCCCCCCAATTATACCAGCGACATAAGACAACGTCAAGAGGAATTTTTTTGTTTGTCTGTGGAGGCCCCCAATGCCTTCCAGGCAACAGCTCTGGCCTTGAACACAGCACTTCTGCCTGGCCTTTGCGTCAGGACTCCCGCAGCAGTTCTGTGACAGTGACGCTGTAGATCGGGATGCAGACCTCATGCAGCTCGCTGAGGAATTCTACCAGATCCGCCTGGTCGCGCAGCTTGACCCAAAGCTCGCTGACCTGGACCCCCCCTATCTCGCAGTCTCGAATCTGTTCCAACACAATCGGGGAATACAAGGGCAGCCGATCCGACGTCAGTTGAACGCCCAGAACAATTCGATAGATTCCCGGCAAAACATGGGCGGACCAAAACTGCATACATCCCTGCTTCATTCTGTTGGAATGGGGGGCCGGATCTCTGGGGGGGCTGTTTGGCAACAGCCCCCCCAGAGATCCGGCCCCTTCTTTTTTCCGTCGGTTACGGCGCGCTGGTCTCGATCTCCACCTGGCTCGCCGGTTCACTGCTTTGACTCGGCAGCTCCGGCATCGCAGGGATGACCGGGATTTTCTCCTCCTCCAGCACGGCATCAGGCACCGGAACAGCGCTCGCTGCCTGCTCTGTCTCCCCACCTCCCTGTACCGCTGGCAGGTAAAGGAAGCGGGTCAGTTCCGGCTCCGCCTGCACTGTCGCCGCTTCAGAGACTGCACTGTCGCTCCGATTTCCTACCACCGGCAGGTAAAGGAAGCGGGTCAGCTCCGGCTCCACCTCTTCCGGCAGCGCAGTCGGCACCAGGTGAATTCCCAGATCCCATGTCAGGTCGTTCTCTCCTGGGTCCAGGGTCGTAGGCACGGTGATCCCGGTCACAGCGTCGCCGTCGCTGTCCTCCCCGATGCCGCCCAGGTTCTGGCCGGTCACGGTGTAATTGGGCGGCGGGACAAACTGCACGAAATACACCCCAGGCACCAGATTCTGGAAGAGGTAGTTCCCGTTCACATCCGTCACCGTCTCCGCCACCAGGTTGCCCGCAGCGTCGTAGAGGCGGACCACCACGCCAGCCACCCCGGCCTCCCCTGCATCCTGCACCCCGTCCTGGTCGTCATCAAACCAGACAAGGTTCCCCAGGCTTGCCGGCAACGTGTTCTGCAGATGCAACCCCAGATCCCATGTCGAGTCATTCTCGCCCGGATCCAGCACGATCGACACCGTCCGACCGGTCAGCGGGTCTACATCGCTGTCCCCTCCCGTTCCAGTCCCCGGGTTGGTGATCGTGTAGCCAGAGCGCGTGCTGAACTGCAGCTGGTAGGTGCCCGGCGGCAGATTGACAAATTGGTAGTCCCCATTTGCATCCGTCACAGTCTCTGCCACCAGGTTCCCGAATTCATCGTACAGACGGACCACCACGCCAGCCACCCCGGTCTCTCCTGGGTCCTGCACACCGTCCCGGTTCGTGTCGAACCAGACCCGGTCGCTCACACTGGCTGGCTCCACATCCAGGGAGATGCCCAGATCCCAGGTCGGGTCGTTTTCTCCAGCCTGCAAATTCGTCACGACAGTCTGCCCGCTCAGCGGGTTCACGTCGCTGTCTGCCCCATCGTCTGCCCCCGCATCTTGCGGACTCACCGTGTACGCAGCCGGCGGCACAAACTGCACATAGTAATCACCTGGCACCAGGTTCTCGAAACGGTAGTTGCCGTTCGCATCGGTGCGCGTCTCGGCCACCAACGCTCCTGCTGCGCTGTACAGCTGAACGATGACGCCCGGCACGCCTGTTTCCCCGGCATCCTGCACCCCATCTTTGTCTGTGTCGTACCAGACTCGATCCCCCAGACTCGCCGGTGGCTGCTGTGTGTAGATGCCCAGATCCCAGGTCGGGTCGTTCTCTCCGGCCACCAGGTTGGTCAGCACCGTCTTTCCGGTGTTCGGGTCTGCGTCGCTGTCTGCGGCATCGTTGCTGCCGACATCCTGTGGGCTGATGTTGTACCCGGCCGGCGGCACGAATCTGACGTAGTAGTCCCCTGGCATCAGGTTGTCAAAACGGTAGTTGCCGACAGCGTCGGTCACCGTCTCTGCCACCAACGTGCCCGCTGCATCGTACAGCTGCACCACCACACCCACTACACCGCTCTCGTTGTAATCCTGCACCCCGTCCTTGTCCGTGTCGAACCAGACCCGATCCCCCAGGCTGGCTGGTTCCACAGCCAGATAGATCCCCAGGTCCCAGGTGCGGTCGGTCTCCCCAGGCTGCAAGTTTGTGGCCACCGTGCGTCCGGTTGCAGGATCCACATCGCTGTCTGTGGCTCCGCCGTTGCTGCTCTGGTCGTTGCCGTTTGTCCCCCCCGCATCCTGCGGGCTGATGCTGTACCCGGCGGGCGGAATGAACTGCACGTAGTAGTCCCCGGCGGGCAGATTCTGGAAGAGGTAGTCGCCCCGTCCATCGGTTCGCTGTTCTGCCACCAGCACACCGCCCGCTGTGTAAAGCTGTACGATGACCCCAGCCACACCTTTCTCGTCGGCGTTCTGGATCCCATCACGATTGGTGTCGAACCAGACCCGGTCCCCGATCGCAGCCGGTTCTGTGGGCAGGTAGATTCCCATGTCCCAGGTGCGGTCAGTCTCCCCAGGCTGCAAGTTCGTGGCCACCGTGCGTCCGGTTGCAGGATCCACATCGCTGTCCAGCGCAGGGTTGCTGCCGCTGTTCTGCGGGCTGATCGTGTAGCCTGCGGGCGGCACAAACTGCACTGCATAGTCGCCAGGCGGCAGGTTCTCAAACAGGTAGTTCCCGTTCTTGTCCGTTACAGTCGTTGCCACCACAGCCCCACTGGCGTTGAGCAGTTGCACGGTCACCCCAGCCACACCGCTCTCTCCGACATCCTGGATCCCATCTCGGTCGGTGTCGTACCAGACCCGGTCTCCGATGGCAGCCGGCGGTTCAGCCAGGTAGATCCCCAGGTCCCAGGTGCGGTCGGTCTCCCCACCTTGCAGGTTCGTCTCCACTGTACGGCCTGTCGCCGGGTCTACGTCACTGTCTGCTGCTCCGCCGTTGGCACTCTGATCGTTGCCGTTCGTGCCTCCTGCATCCTGCGGGCTGATGCTGTATCCAGACGGCGGCACAAACTCCAGGCTGTAGTTCCCAGCCGCCAGATTCTCAAACAGATAGTAGCCGGACGCATTCGTCGTCGTCGTCATCACCACGGTGCCGTTGTCGTCGAGCAGCTTGACCACCACACCCGGCACGCCACTCTCCGCCGCATCCTGGATCCCATCCCGGTCACTGTCATACCAGACATAGTCCCCGATCGCAGCCAGCTCCTGGTAGATGCCCAGGTCCCAGGTCGGGTCGTTCTCTCCGGCCACCAGCGTCGTCACAGCCGTCTGCCCGGTCACCGGGTTGGCATCGCTGTCGTCCGCGCCACCTGTCGTCTGGTCGTTGCCCGCTGCGCCTCCCGCATCCTGCGGGCTGATTGCGTACCCAGTCGGCGGCACGAACTGCACGTAGTAGTCGCCAGGGACCAGGTTGTCGAAGAGATAGTCTCCCCCTGCAGAAGTCACCGTCGTCGCCACCAGGCTGCCATCCGCACGGTAGAGTTTCACCGTCACACCGGCTACACCTGCCTCCCCTGCATCCTGGATGCCGTCCCGGTCGGTGTCGTACCAAACCCGGTCTCCCAGACTTGCCGGCGGCTGCTGCGTATAGATTCCCAGATCCCAGGTCGGGTCGTTCTCTCCGGCCACCAGCGTCGTCAGCGCCGTCTTGCCCGTCACCGGGTCTGCGTCGCTGTCGTCCGCCCCACCCGTCGTCTGGTCGTTGCCCGCTGCACCTCCCGCATCCTGCGGGCTGATGATGTACCCAGACGGCGGCACAAACTGCACCGCATAGCTCCCAGGTGCCAGGTTGGCAAACCCGTAGTAGCCGTCGTCGTCGGTCACCGTGGTCGCCAGCACCTTCCCACTGCTGTCCAGCAGGTGGACTTCTACGCCAGCCACACCCGTCTCGCCCGCATCCTGAATCCCGTCCCGGTCCGTGTCATACCAGACGTAATCCCCCAGGCTCGCAGGGGTAACCGGCAGGAAGAGCCCCAGATCCCAGGTCGGGTCGTTTTCTCCCGCCACCAGTTCCGTCGGCACCGTCTTCCCCGTCAGTGGGTCCACATCGCTGTCCAACGCATCGTTGCCCCCTGCATCCTGCGGGCTGATGCTGTACCCGGCCGGCGGCACAAACTGCACCGCATAGGTTCCTGGCACCAGGTTGACAAAGCTGTACTTGCCTGCTGCGTCGGTCTGTGTAGTGGCCACCACACCGCCGCTGCTGTCGAGCAGCTTGACTGTCACACCGGGCACACCGCTCTCGCCCGCATCCTGAACCCCGTCCCGGTCCGTGTCGTACCAGACCGTATCGCCGATGCTGGCAGGCTCCCCAGGCAGGTACAGCCCCATGTCCCAGGTCGGGTCATGTTCCCCAGCGCTCAACGAGGTCAGCACCGTCCACCCAGTCGCCGGATCCACGTCGCTGTCTGCTGCCCCGCCGTTGGCACTCTGGTCGTTGCCGTTCGTGCCCCCCGCATCCTGCGGGCTGATGCTGTACCCGGCCGGCGGCACAAACTTCACCGCATAGCTCCCAGGCATCAGGCTCACAAAATTGTAGTATCCGTCGCCATCCGTCACCGTAGTGGCCACCAGACGGCCAGCCGCATCGTAGAGTTCGACCTTGACACCGGACACGCCCGTCTCGCTCGCACCCTGCAGACCATCCCGGTTGCTGTCGAACCAGACGTAGTCCCCGATGCTCGCCGATTGGAAGATCCCCAGGTCCCAGGTCAGGTCGTTCTCGCCGGGATCCAGCGTCGTCACAGCCGTGCGGCCGGTCGTCGGGTTCACATCGCTGTCCACGCTGTTGTCGGTGCCGGCATCCTGCGGGCTGACGAAATAGCCTGCAGGCACATCAAACTCGACAAAATAGTCTCCAGGTGCCAGGTTCACGAACGAATAGCGTCCGTTGGCGTCGGTCACTGTCTCAGCCACACGCGTCCCGTCTGCCCGATACAAGGTCACCGGTATGCCGGACACACCCGTCTCGTTCGCATCCTGCAGACCATCCTGGTCCACATCCCACCAGACCCGGTCGCCCAGGCTCGCGGGCTGCACTGGCAGGTAGATCCCCAGGTCCCAGGTCCGATCGGTCTCCCCAGCCTGCAGGTTTGTCTCCACCGTGCGCCCGGTCGCAGGGTTCACATCGCTGTCTGCTGCCCCGCCGTTGGCGCTCTGGTCGTTGCCGTTCGTGCCCCCCGCATCCTGCGGGCTGATGCTGTACCCGGCCGGCGGCACAAACTCCAGGCTGTAGTTCCCAGGTGCCAGATTGGCAAACAGATAGTACCCATCTGCATCTGTGGTCGTCGTGGCGACCACGGCCCCGTTGTCATCGAGCAGCTTGACCGTCACACCCGGCACACCGCTCTCCGCCGCATCCTGGAGTCCATCCCGGTCGCTGTCGTACCAGACATAGTCCCCGATCGCAGCCGGCTGCACAGGCAGGTACAGACCCAAATCCCAGGTCGGGTCATACTCGCCAGCGGTCAGAGTGGTCTCTGGGGTACGCCGCGTGGCTGGGTCGACGTCGCTGTCCGCAGCGTCGTTCCCTCCTGCATCCTTCGGGCTGATCAGATACCCGGCCGGCGGCACAAACTCCAGGCTGTAGTTCCCAGCCGCCAGATTCTCAAACAGATAGTA
>JAGWYN010000120.1 GCA_018969295.1 Chloroflexota bacterium
ACATCGAGGCGCATGGCACCGGCACGCCGCTGGGGGACCCGATCGAGGTGGGGGCATTGGGCAAGGTCTTTGCCGAACGGAGCGACCCGCTCTACGTCGGGTCGGTCAAGACCAACATCGGCCATCTGGAATTTGCAGCAGGGGTGGCAGGAGTGATGAAGCTGGTGATGGTGCTGCAGCAGGGGCTCATTCCGCCTCATCTGCACCTGCAGCAGCCCAACCCGCACATCGACTGGGCGTCGCTGCCGGTGCGTGTCCCTACCGCAGCAACCCCCTGGGCCCCCAACGCCGCACGGCGGATCGGCGGGGTCAGCTCCTTCGGCTTCAGCGGCACCAATGCGCATGTCGTGGTCGAGGAGGCGCCCGCTCCAGAGGCTGCCATCACAGCTGCTGAGCGTCCGCTGCATCTGCTCACTCTGTCTGCACGCGACGACGCGGCGCTGGCAGCGTATGCGCGCAGCTACTCTGACTTCCTGGAGGCACACCCCGAGCTCGACCTGGGGGATCTGACCTACACGGGCCATGTCGGGCGCAGCCACTTCAGCCACCGGCTGAGTATGGTGGCAGGGTCGGTCGCTGAACTGCGTGAAAAACTGGTCGCAGCCAGCAGGGGTGAACAGGAAACCCAGCGAGGTGTTGTCGCAGCACAGCAAGAGGCGCCGCGTATCGCCTTCCTTTTCACCGGCCAGGGGTCGCAATATGCTGGCATGGGGCGGGAGCTCTACGAGACAGAGCCCATGTTCCGGGAGAGCATCGACCGCTGCGCTGCGCTGCTGGACAGGCAGCTGGCAACGCCGCTGCTGGAGCTGCTGGGCTACACCGGGGAAGCAGCACAGCAGCACATTGACCGCACGGAGAACACCCAGCCTGCACTCTTCGTGCTCGAGTACGCGCTGGCGCAGCGCTGGCGCAGCTGGGGCATCGAGCCAACTGCCCTCCTGGGCCATAGCGTGGGAGAGCTGGCCGCAGCCTGCGTGGCCGGGGTTTTCAGCCTGGAGGACGGGCTCACGCTGGTGGCAGCGCGCGGGCGGCTGATGGGCGCGCTGCCGCAGGAGGGCGAGATGGTCTCGCTCCTGGCCGCAGAGTCCAGGGTGCGGGAGGCGATTGCCCCCTACGCGGACGAGCTGTCGATTGCCGCGGTCAACGGCCCGGCCAGCGTGGTCATTTCAGGCAGCCGTGATGCGGTGCTGGCGGTCAGCGAATTTCTTGCTGCCGAGGGGGTCAAGAGCCAGCGGCTGACCGTCTCGCACGCGTTCCACTCGCCGCTCATGGAGCCGATGCTGGAGGCCTTCCGGCAGGTGGCCGAGCAGGTCACCTATCACAAGCCCGTGCTGCAGCTGGTCTCGAACGTGACCGGCCAGCTGGCAGGCGACGAGATCGCTACGCCTGGGTACTGGGTGCGCCACGTGCGTGAGGCGGTGCGCTTCGCCGACGGCGTCGCCGTGCTGCACAGCCAGGGCGTCCAGATCTTCCTCGAAATCGGCCCCAAGCCCGTGCTGCTCAGCATGGCAGGGGGGGACAGTGGACAGTGGTCAGTGGCCAGTGGTCAGTGGTCAGTGGCCAGTGGTCAGTGGGGAACAGGGGGCAGGGGCCAGGAGGCAGAGAGAATAGCTCTGCTGCCCTCGCTCCGCCCTGGCCAGGGGGAGTGGCAGCAGCTGCTCGCCAGCCTGGGTGCGCTCTACGTGCGGGGGGCCGCCATCGACTGGGAGGGCTTCGACCGCGGGTACACACGGCGCAAGCTTGCACTGCCCACCTACCCCTTCCAACGCCAGCGCTACTGGGTGCAGAGTCGCCCAGCCGGGCGAGCCCCCGCACCGCTGCACCCGCTCATCGACAAGGTCACCCCGCTCCCGCAGCAGCAGCTGACCCTCTACGAACGGGAGTTCAGCGTCGAGTCGCTCCCCTTCCTGGCCGAACACCGGGTCTATGGGGAGCTGGTCTCCCCCGGCGCCTGCCAGATTGCGATGGCGCTGAGTGCAGCAGCGCTGCACTTCGGCGAGCAGCTCTCGCTGACCGACCTCGTGCTGCCCAGCGCGCTGGTGCTGGCGGAGGGAAAACCGCGCACCGTGCAGCTCTTCTTTGAGCAACAGCCCGGGGCTGTGCAGCGGCCCTTCACGCTGGTCAGCTTTGCGTCCGCCCAGACAGACAACGAGGTCGAGCTCCGCACCCATGCCTCGGGGCGTGTCGCTCCGCTGCAGGCCCTGCCTGTGCAGATGCAGCTGGCTGCTCTGCAGCAGCTTTGCACAGAGCCAGTGGACCTCGCTGCGCTGGATGCCCGCCTGGCCGCAGCGCAGCTGGATCTGGGCCCGACCTTCCGCTGGATCGCCCAGGGCTGGTCTGCCCCGGCACAGGCCGTGCCCCAGCTGCTGGCACGCCTGGCACGCCCCAGCGTGGTCGAGGAAGGGGAGGGCCATCTGCTCCATCCTGGCCTGCTCGACGCCTGTTTCCAGGCGGCGAGTCTGGCCGCCGCACCGGAGGCTGGAGGCCTGCCCTTCGCGCTGGCAGAGCTCCAGCTCTGCCGCCGGCCAGCGGGTGACAGCTGGTGGTGCCATGTTGTGCAGCGCTCGGGCCAGGGGGGCAGCTCGACACCCCTCTGGGAGATCCAGCTCTTCGACGAGCAGGGGCTCCTCGTACTCGCAGCCAGCGGCTTCCAGATGCGTGCGGCCAGCGCCGAAGCGATCGCCGGGGAGTCGCTGCGCCGCGAGTGGCTGCACACGCTGGAGTGGCGGCCCGCTCCGCTCTCAGCTGCATCTGTCCCCGAACCAGATTGCTGGCTCTGGGTGGGAGCAGCTCCAGAACAGCCCGCTGGCTGGACAGCGCCCTCCTATCGGCTCGACAGCACAGCGGACGCACAGGCGCTCCAGCGCCAGGTCAGCGAGATCGCTGCCCGCCACGCGTCGGTGGGCGTGGTCTTCCAGCCAGCAGCTGCGCCGGAAGAAAGCTCGGCTCCCCAGCAGGCGCTCCAGGCATGCACGGCGCTGCTGACGCTGAGTCAGGCGCTGCTGGCGACCAGCCTGGAGCTGCGGCTCTGGGTGGTCACCGCTGGAGCCCAGACGGTTGCCGGCCAGGCTGCCTCCAAACCCGAGGGGACGGCCGTAGGGGGCAGCCTGTGGGGGCTGGGACGTACCCTGGCCCTGGAGGAACCGCGGCTGCGCTGTGTGCTGGTGGATCTGGAGCCAGGTGTCGCTCTGCAAACCGACCTGCTGGCCCGCGAGCTGCGGGCGGCCCCTGAAGCAGGGGGCACCGAGCGGGCCTGGCGCGCCGGGGTTCGCTACCAGGCGCATCTTGTCCGCTCCCCCGCAGAACCCACTGTGACAGACCTTGACCACCCCGTGCGTCTGCAGCTGAGCGAATACGGCTCGCTCGATGCGCTGCACTTTGTGCCTGCGGTGCGGCGGCAGCCTGGGCCGGGCGAGGTGGAGGTC
>JAGWYN010000019.1 GCA_018969295.1 Chloroflexota bacterium
CTGGCTGCGTTGCAGAGCGAACTGCCTGGCACGACTGCCCGCGCCCAGGGCTGGTATCAGCGGGTGATGGCGCTGCGCTGGTCACAGGCAGAGGTTCTCCAGATTATGGAAGAAATTGAACGGGCCGGTGCTGCTGCGCTGCTCCCCTTTTTTGCTGCCCGCCACACATTGGATGTTGCCTGCAGGCGGCTGTTGTTGGCGCAGCGGGAGGGCACACCCCAGCAGCGGGCAGCCCGTCTTGCGGTTGCTTTGGGGGGCAGTGCACGCACGGTCGAGCTGGATCTGGCAAACCGGGTGGCTGCGCTGGGCAGAGAGGCAGCCGCCGACCCTGCTGCCCTGGCCTGGCTGCGGGGCCCGGTCGACGCCAACTGGCAGCGGTCGTTGCCAGCGGGTGCGTTTGGCGAGGCGTTCGAGCAGTTCATGGCCCTGTATGGCCAGCGAGCGATCGGCGAAGGCGAGATGGCCGTGCCGCGCTGGCAGGAAGATCCTGCGCCGTTGGTTGGGGCGCTGCAGGCAGCTGCTGCGGGCGAGCGGTCGTCAGCGCAGCCGCTCCCTGCTGACCCTGCGCCGCTGCTGGCAGCGGTCGACAGCAACCAGCGCAAAGAGACGCTCCACCTGCTCGAACGCATGCGTCGGGCGATCGAACTGCAGAGCGGTGGGCTGCACGCTTTCGCCTTTGTGCTGGCTGGGACACGCCGCTGGGCTCTGGCTGCTGGCCGCGAGGCAACGGTCGACCAGCGACTCCTGGCCAGCGAGGATGTCTTTTTCTACGAGCTCGAAGAGGTGAAACAGATGATGACCGGAGAATGGAACATCAGCGATCGTTCGGGGATCCACGCAACCGCCGGGGAACGCCGTGCGCAGCTGGCCCAGGCGCAGCAGGTGGTGCCGGCGGATCTGTTGTGGGGGGAGCGGGAAGCCCGGCGGGATCCGGCGGTGCTGCCGGCAGCGGCAGGGGTGGCCAGCGGAATGGCTGCGGATGAGGTTCCTTCTCCTGGCTGCGTATGGGGCTGTCCGGTGGGGGAGAGCGCAGCTGCGGTGTTGCTGCCGGCCTCGGCTGCGCTGCTCATCGCGCAGGGCAGCCTGATCGACCCGTTGGCCGACTGTGCGCGTGCCCTGGGGCGACCTGCTGTGGTCGGGGCGCACCTTCCTGGGCAGGGGGCAGCTGCCGGGCTCAGCGTGGACGGCAACGTCGGACGAGTGAGCAGCCGATGAGCAGCAGGGTGTCAGGACAGTTGTTGTCGCAGACGGTCGCCCAAATCGGCGCGCTGGACCCGGTGAGCCAGCTGGCTGCTCAGCAGCGCCAGCAAGAGCTGACCAAACCAGCCGGCGCGCTGGGTCGGCTGGAAGCGCTGAGTGTCCAGCTGGCTGGGATCACGGGCAGTTTGTGCCCGCCGCTGCGTCCTTGCCGGGTGATTGTCTGTGCGGCCGACCATGGTGTGGCGGCGGCTGGTGTCAGCGCCTATCCAGCCTCGGTGACCGCTCAGATGGTGCACAATTTTTTGGCAGGCGGAGCGGCGGTCAATGTGCTGGCCCGTCTGGTAGGCGCGGAGGTCACGGTGGTGGATGTGGGGGTGGCGGCTGTGCTGCCCGACCATCCGCACCTCGTGGCAGCCAAAATCCGGCCAGGGACGCGCAATTTTCTGGAGGCTCCTGCCTTAACCCCTGACGAAGCCGTCGCCGCAGTCGAGATTGGGATCCAGGTGGCCCGGGCGGCGGTCGAGCAAGGGGCCTGCCTGCTGGTCACCGGTGAGATGGGGATCGGCAACACCACAGCCAGCGCCGCCATCGCCGCGGTTCTGACCGGGCGGGCCCCGGCCGCAGTCACGGGCAGGGGCACTGGGATCGACGAAGCGCGCTGGCAGCACAAAGTCGCCGTGATCGAAGAGGCGTTGGCGCGACACTGCCCAGAGCGCAGCGACCCGATCGACGTGCTGAGCAAAATTGGGGGGCTGGAGATCGGGGCGATCGCTGGGGTGGTGCTGGCGGCTGCTGCGGCCAGGGTGCCGGTGCTGGTGGATGGGCTCATCTCGACGGCGGGGGCTGCGCTGGCGTTTGGCCTGTGCCCGGCAGCGCAGCCATTTGCAATCGCCGGCCACGAAAGCCAGGAGCCTGGACATCGGGCTTTGCTCGATTGCACCGGCCTCTCTCCCCTGCTGAATCTGTCGATGCGGCTGGGGGAGGGGTCGGGCGCACTGCTGGCGCTCCCGCTGTTGGACGCTGCACGGGCCACATTGAACGAAATGGCAACTTTTGAGGGCGCAAAGGTGGCAGGCCCGCTGGATGTCTCCGGGCTGGATTCAGGCCGGCGCTGAGTGAATCGATCCGAGAGGAGAAGAGGTGTGACGAGTCAACAGTCGACCCAGGTTTCTGCAGGGCAAGCGGCCCCTGCTGTGCCGCTCAAAATCAGTATTGTGATTCCACTTTACAACGAAGAGGGCAGCATTCCGCAGCTTTACACAGCGTTGGATGGTGCGATTGCCCATTATGGGCAGCCTGCCGAGGTGATCGTGGTCGACGATGGTTCGCGCGACCGCAGTTTTGCGTTGCTCAAGGAGATTGCGACCCGGGACCCCCGTTTTACGATCATTCGATTTCGACGTAACTTCGGTCAGACGGCCGCCTTTGCCGCTGGGTTTGCGCAGGCGCGCGGGGAAGTGATTGTCACGATGGATGCGGACCTGCAGAACGACCCGATGGATATTCCGCGGCTGATGGCGAAGATCGATGAAGGATACGACATTGTCAGCGGGTGGCGCAAGAACCGGCAGGACCGCTGGCTTGACCGCAAGCTGCCCTCGCTGTTGGCCAATCGGCTGATCTCGAATGTGACCGATGTTCGTCTGCACGACTATGGTTGTTCGCTCAAAGCCTACCGCACCGAGGTAATCCGACATGTGCGGCTCTACGGCGAACTGCATCGTTTTATCCCAGCACTGGCCAGCCAGGTCGGAGCAAGCGTGACAGAAGCGCCGGTCAACCATCGAGCCCGTCAGTTTGGCCGTTCCAAGTATGGCATCAGCCGCACCGTGCGGGTGATGCTCGATCTGATCAACGTCTGGTTTCTGGGCGCGTATTCGACGCGGCCGATCCATGTCTTTGGCACGCTGGGGCTGATCTCGAGCTTGTTTGGGATGTTGGTGGGCTGCTACCTGACGGCGCTCAAGCTTTTTTGGGGGGAGAGCATTGGCAACCGTCCTCTCCTGCTTCTGGCGGTGCTGCTTGTGGTGATCGGCGTGCAACTGGTGACGATGGGGCTGTTGGCCGAGATGATCACGCGCACCTACTATGAAAGCCAGAACAAGCCGATCTATGTGGTGCGCGAGATCGTCAACAATTTCGTGTGAGGAGTCGGTGCGGGCGGCGGTATGGGGTGGCGTCCGCACCGACCTGATAGTTGGGAACGGTTAGTCTGCTCAGCGGCTCACAGTCGGCAGATAGATCTGCTGGTCGCAGGGCAGATTGGGTTCTTCCAACGCGACCACGCAGATGAGGTCTGTCCACGTTCCTCCTGTGGGCACGCGGCCAAACCCTCCGAAACGCGGCCGTTCGTCCCAGTCGAACCCATCGACGAGCGCGGTGCCTTCTCCGCCGTACAGGCCGACGAAATCGTTGGCGTTCTCCAGGGTAAAATTCATATGCCAGACGCTGCGGTTGGGGAGCGTATTCTGGCCGATGTCGCTGTCGGCCAGAAAGGCGAGCAGCTGGCCAGGGGCGAGCGTGACCCCGGCGGGGATCCGAAACTTCAGCGGTTCGTTGCGGTCGTTGGTGATCGAAAGGCCGTCGAGTGAGATGGCGGCGGTGCCTGGGTTGTACAGCTCGACCCAGTCTGGCCGTTCGGCGGGTTCGTCGGGGTCGGGGACGTAGTCGTTGCGGGCAACGACTTTGTGAATCAACACCCTGGGTGCTACATAGCCGGCCATATAGCCGTAGTCGCGGCCGAGCAGCGGGAAGCGTGTGCTTTCTGCCTGTCCGTCGCTGGCTTCGACATAATAGCGCACCAGCGTGCCCGTGGGCATGGCTGGAAGAGCGGCTGCATACTGGGTGGGGCCGACCTGGGCCATCGGGAGGGTTGTCCAGGAGAGAGGTCCTGTGTAGGGAGCTGTCTGGGTGATGTAGCGGATCTGCGCCACGGCGACCCCGATGTCGTCGGTGATCGTCGCGCTGACTGTGAAAGGGCCGGTGGGGCCGGGCAGGTCGACCGTCAGCGTCGGTGAGGTCACGTTTGAGATATAGGGCGGGTTGACGCTGTTGCTTTTGCCGGCGGTGGGGCGGCCGGTCCGCCAGGTTCCGGTGCCGTCGAGGCTGCGGGCGTAGGAGATGTCACTCTGTTGGGGCCCAAATTCTACCTCGTCGATTTTGGTGACAGAATCGTTGCTTTGGACTGCGTAGATGCCCACATATTCGCCTCCCGCTGACAGGCTGAAATCCAGGTGGAGGGGGCCCCGCTGCGGGTCATTGTCGGCAAAGAGGACCAGAAAGCTGTAGGCAGAGATCGTCAGGCTGGCTGTGATCACATGCTTGGTGGGCCGTGCCGGGTCATCGGTCAAGGCCAGTCCGGTCAGCGAGACCGGGCTGCCGGTGGGGTTGTAGAGTTCGATCCAGTCTGGGGTGCGGTCGGGGTCGTCCGGGTCAAAGAGGGTAGAGCTGTTGGAGGCCATCAGCTCGTTGAGGCGGAGGTCAGCTAGCCCAGCAGGCTGCTCCGGTGCAGCAGTTGCCGGGCTGGCGACCCAAAAAAGTGTGGCAGCCAGGAGGCTGCCGATCAGCAGGGCGGTCGTTGTGCGAAGGACAGGGTGCATGGGCATCACTCCTTGGGCTGGTTCAGTAGCAGCCGCTGCCGTCGGCGACAGAAGGCAGGTACACAAACGAAGAAGGGGCAAACGAGAGATTGTAGCGGCCAGGCGTCGGGGTAGCGTAGCGAACCCATTCGTTGGGATTCAGGTCAGAACGTGCCCACGCGTGGTCGGGCAGCTGCGGATCGAAGGAGACCTGGTCGATGACCTGGTTGCCGCGTGCGTCGATATCGTACAGCACAAGGGTCTCTCCGTCCCGGCTGAGGCTGAAGGGGACATGGAAACTTCCCTGTTCTGGTTCGGCGTCGGCGATAAAGATCTGGTAGCTGTGTGGCTCCATCAGGGTCCCTTCCGGGATCCGATATTTGCGCAGGTCGGTGGGGTCGTCGGTCAAATACATGCCGCCCAGGTCGATTTTTTGGTTGCTGGTGTTGTGCAGTTCGAACCAGTCCGGATATTCGAGCGGTTCGTCGGGGTCGACCAGGACGGTGCGGTTGTCGGCCATGAGTTCGTTGACCACGATTGGGATTTTGCGGTTCTGGCTGGGGTCGTTGCTGTCGGTCAGCGAGCGCATATACTCGCCGAGCAGCGGCATGCGTGTGACGCCGTCGACGGCGGTGCGCCCGTTGCTGACGATCGAAACGGTCAGGCTTCCGGTGCCGCATTGGGGGGTGGGTCTGGGCTCGGCTACCACAAAGTAGCGGGTGGTGGCTCCTGGGGCAATGAACGTGGCGGGCAGATCGAGGAACATCTCCCCGTTGTCGAGCAGGAAGAGGGTTTCTCGTCGGATCGACGTATCGCTTGCCGCAGCGAAACGGCCGTCGCCGTTGTCTTGATAGACCTGCATGGCAGAGAAGAGGCTGCTGACCTGGTCGGTGGTCAGCAGGGTTCCGTCGCTGTTTTCGAAGCGAAGCGTGAGCGAAGCGAGCTGGAGGGGGGGGTTGCCTGGCCGCCCGCGGTGGGTCAGACTGGTTTCGACCAGCAGGCGTTGGGTGCCTGCGCTGAGATTGGGCGAACTTTGGGTCAGGCGGAACTGCCCACCACGGTTTTCATGCCAGGCGACCTTGCCGTCCTGGCGCGAGGCGGAGAGCACATCCAGATCCTGGTCGCCGTCCAGGTCGGCGACAAAGACCCCGTGCGCCACTTCGGCGAAGGGGCTGATCAGGTGTTCCTGCCAGCTGGGGACAACTTCTCCCATATTTTCGTACCAGACGATCTGGTTGTTGTATTCGACAGCGGCGACGATGTCCTGGTCGCCGTCGCCGTCCAGATCGGCTCCGAGCGCAGCGTGGACGCCGCGTGCAGTGTCGCTGACGACATACCGTTGAAAGCCCAGACCGGTGTTGAGACGATTGGCAAACCAGGAGACCGTGTGGTCGCGCTCGGAGGAGACGATGATGTCCATGTCGCCGTCCCGATCCAGGTCGGCTGCATGGATGAACTGCGCGCCATTGGCGTTGGCGTAGAGGATCTCCTGGCTGAAGGTGCGCGGGCTGGTCTGGCGGAAAATGGTTACGCGATTGTCGTTGGCTGAGGCGGCCATCAGGTCCATGTCGCCGTCCCCATCCAGATCGGCTGCATAGCTGGAACGGGGGTAGCCAAGGCTGCGGCTGACAAATTGTTTGGCCCAGGTGGTGCCGGTGCGGTCGCTGTTTTCGTACCAGGCGATTGAGCCGTCGCCGTCGGTGGCGGAGTAGATGTCGAGATCGCCGTCGCCGTCGATGTCGGCGAGGTTGGCATCGCGCACTCGGCTGGCAGAGTCGCTGACGAGGCGGGTGACGAAGGTGGGGGTCCCGTTCTGGCGCAGCTGGTTGACATACATTAAAATGCGGTTGGTGTCACGGTCGGCCGCCACGATGTCGTTGTCGCCGTCGCTGTCGACGTCCCCGGTGGCAGACCAGCGCCCTCCTGCCAGGCTGCTGTCCAGCACGACGGTTTCGAAGACAGGCGGGCTCCCTCCCAGGTTGCGGTGCCAGGCAACTACGTTGTTGGAGGTGGAGGCGATATCGGTGCGCCCGTCGCCGTCAAGATCCGCAGCCGAGACCGAGCGGGTCTGGCTGAAGGTGTTGACCACCCGTTCTCCTTCGAGAAGGGCGGAGCGGTGGATCGAGTTGTTGACGTGCAGGACGACTCGGTTGTCTACGCGCGACGCGACGACGATGTCGGGGTCGCCGTCGCGGTCGAAATCGGCTGCATGGACACCGCGCGCGCCCTCCGCCTGGTAGGTCACTACCCTGCGCACAAATGTGGGGGGGCTGTCTCCAGCCTGCGTAAAGAGCAGCACGGTGTTGTCGTCGGACGAGGCTGCCAGGATGTCTGGGCGCCCGTCGCGGTCGATGTCGGCGATCGCCACGGTTTTGACATGGTCGGCGGCGGTGTACAACACATGCAGCGCAAACGCAGCGCCCTGTCCTTGGTTTTCATACCAGCCGACCAGGTTCTCGCCCTCCGACCCAAAGGCCAGATCTGGATCTCCGTCGCCGTCCAGGTCACCGACTGCGACGGTTTTGGCGTAGTCGTTGTTCGGATCGGGGACTGGGCCGTTGCGAATCAAACGACGTTCGAAGGCAAGGGGCTGGGCGGCGATCTGCCGGTACCAGACGATCTGGTTGCTGTTTTCGCCGACGGCAACGATGTCCAGCTGTCCATCTTTGTCGAGATCGCCCGTCGTGACAGCGACCGCCCCTGAAAGTGCCGTGTCGATCGTGACCCGGGTAAAGGTCGGCACCTCTGCGCCGCCGCTGTTGAGATAAAGCAGCACCTGGTTGCCGTCTCGGGTCGTGATCAGGACATCCAGGTCGTTGTCCCGATCGAGATCGGCCGCATGGACGGCGACAGGATAGGCGAGACCCGTGTCGATGTCGAACCGGGTAAACTGCAGATCGCGGTTGCCGAGGTTGTTGCGCAGCCAGAAGAGCACACCGCCCCCGTTGGCTGTCTGGTCTGCCTCGCTGGCCGCAGAAGGTGCCAGCGCTCCTACGGCGACGGCCAGCACATCGCTGTAGCCGTTCCGATTGAGATCGGCCGGGATGGCCATATAGACCCCGCCGGCGGTTGCCAGGGGGAAGGGGGTGAAGCGCAGATTGCCTGTGCTGCGGTGCCAGACGATCTGTCCATCTTCGCGCGAGGCGGCCAGGATGTCAATGCGTCCATCTCGGTCGAAATCGGCGGAGGTCGCCGAATGGGCCCCGACAGCGTTGGCTGCAACGACAATCTGGTCAGAAAAAGGTACTGCAGAGTCTGCCTGTTGTGCGGGCACCTGCGCAGGGGCAGCCACAGCAGGGGCAGCCACAACGGCTGCGGTGAAATCGGATCGATTGGATTGTGGCAAGATCTGCCAGGGGGCGAGTTGGAGTCCGATGGCTGCTGCGACCAAAATCGCCAGGAGACGAAAAAATTTGTACATCGTAATCGTACCTTCTCATTGACCGTGTAGCACTGGCGTCCAAATGTAGCCGACAAGCTGTGCACCCTGGCACCCAGGGGGGGGTGGGTCCCTGGCGGCGTGCCAATTCGAGTGAAACCCCAGTATCTGCTATAATAGCTGTTAATCGCCGACATACCAAAGTCAAGCATGAGTAGGAATGAGCCCAATGGATCGTTGTAAGAGGTGCATATGAGGGTGGCCTCTGGGTGGCGACGCCCCCCCTGGCCAGCAGTGGTTGCCCGGTCTTGGCTTGTCTGGTTGGTGTGTCTCTGTCTTTTTCTGCCTGCCCTGCCCGTTGCCGCAGAGGAGGCAGGAGAACCGACTGTGGTCATCACCGAGCTGCACTACGACCCGGATCCCGCTTCTCCGCTGCTCGAATTTGTCGAACTGTACAACCCGGGTGGGGCAGCAGTCTCCCTGGCTGGCTGGGCGCTGGCGGGCGGTGTGCGGTTTGAATTTCCGGAGGATGCCTCTCTGCCGCCGCTGGGGTATCGTCTGGTTGCGGTCGACCCAGGCTGGGTGCAGGCGACATTCGGGGTCCGTGCGTGGGGCCCGCTGCAGGGAAAGCTTGCCAATGAAGGGGACGAGGTGGTGCTGCGCAATTCGCTGGCGCAGGAGGTCGACAAGGTCGCGTACGGGGTAGGGTTTCCCTGGCCTGTGGTGGGCTATGCGACACAGCAGTCGATTCAGCTGCTGCACGCCGCTGCAGACAACGCACGTGGGGGAGCGTGGCGGGCGGCCGCCCCGACCCCAGGTGCTGGTTTTCCCGGGGCAGCGGCGAATCTGCCCCCACTGATCGACCAGGTCGAACATTGGCCGCAGGCACCGACCAGCAGCACGCCGGTCACGGTGCGGGCTCGAGTCACCGATGTACAGGGCGTGCAGGGGGTTGTGCTGCAGGTACAGGTGGTGCTGCCGGGGAGCTACATCCGGCTGACGGACCCGGCCTACGCCACCCAGTGGTCCGCCTACACCATGCAGCCGGCCGGCGACGACCTGTACCAGGTGACGCTGCCGGCTGAGCTGGTGCGCCATCGCACCCTTCTCCGCTATCGAGTAGAGGCGACCGACAACGCCGGGCAGCGGGTAGTGGCCCCGCTGGCAGAGGATCCACAGCCCAATTTTGCACTTTTTGTCGACGACAGCCCGGTGCCGTGGGCTGGCTCGATCAACCCGCATGCCGGCTGGGCGGTGGCGCTCTTCAACTTTGCCCGGATGCAGCCGCTGCCGGTCTACCAGTTGATCGCCGCCGCCGCCGATGTGGCAGACGCTCAGTTCATTCCCCCTTCTGCGCTGCCGAGCGGCTACATGGGCGACGAATATCTCTGGCGGGGAACGTTTGTCTACGACGGACAAGTCTACGACCATATTGGATTTCGGGCGCGCGGGCAGGCATATCGGTATGGCACCGGGAAAAACAAGTGGAAGTTTAATTTTCTGCCCGGACACCCGCTGCAGGCCCGAGACAACTATGGTCTTCTTTATCCGGTGAGCTGGGACAAACTCAATTTGTCGAGTGGGATGCAGCATGCGCAGCGCGGCTACCGGGGCGAGCACGGTCTGTTCGAGTCACTTTCGATGCGGCTGTTTGCGCTGGCGGGCGTGCCGGCCCCGCAGACCCATTTTATCCATCTGCGGGTTGTGGACGCAGCAGCGGAGATCACCACGAACCAGTATGAGGGAGATTTTTGGGGGCTTTATCTGGCTGTAGAGGAGCCCGAGGCGCGCTTCCTGGCTGCCCGCAATCTGCCGGACGGCAACCTGTACAAGATGGAGAAGTGGTCTGGTACGTTGCAAAATCAAGGGGACGGCCAGCCTGGGGACGGCTCTGACCTGGTCAATTTTATACAGACCTACGGCCAGCTGCCCGACGAGTCCTGGTGGCGGGCCCATTTCAACCTCGAAGGCTACTACCGTTTTCGGGCTGTCCTGGAGGCAGTGCGCCACTATGATGTGGACCAGGGTAAAAATTATTTCTATTATCACAGCCCTGTGGACAATCGTTGGTCGATCTGGCCTTGGGACACCGATCTGACCTGGGCCAACTTTTTTGGCAAGGGCAACGAACCCTTTCGTTCGCGGGTTCTGGCGTTTCCAGCGTTTGTGCTCGAATACCAAAACCATTTGCGGGAACTGCGCGATCTGCTCTTTAACCCGGAACAGATCGAACTGCTGGTCAATGAAACTGCGGCTTGGATCGACACGCCGGCGGATGGTGCCAGCATGGTCGACGCCGACCGAGCCTTGTGGGATTACAACCCCATCCTGCTCTCGCGCTACGTCGCGCCAGGGCGGGCCCGGTGGGGGCAGTTTTATCTCTCGTCCCCGACCCGAGATTTTCCGGGGATGTTGGCCCATATGAAAAGTTGGGCCAGCAATCGGATGGCCTGGATCGATCAATTCCTGCTGACGGACCCGCAGGTGCCTGCCACCCCAGGGCTGGTTTACAGCGGGCCGGCAAACTATCCGGCAGATTTGTTGACGTTTGTGCCAGGGGCCTACGCCGACCCTCAGGGGGATGGCCTGGCGGGTCTGCAATGGCGTGTTGCCCAGGTGCTCTGGCCAGGGTTGCCTGGGTATCAGCCAGGTCAACCCAACCGTTATGAGATTGAGGGGAGCTGGGTCTCCCCGGTGTTGACGCAGCCTACGGCGGTGACGTTGCCCCCGGGGATCTGCCAGCCGGGGCTGACCTGCCGGGTGCGTGTGCGGATGCTGGACAGCACCGGCCGTTGGAGCCATTGGTCACAGCCGCTGCAGTTTGTGGCGGGGGCTCCCAGCCGACCTGCGGTTGACACCCTCCGGATCACAGAGATCATGTACAACCCACTCAATGTCGGCAATGTGATCGGCAGCGAACTGGAGTTTATCGAACTCAAAAACACAGGCGCTGCAGCGTTGGATCTGGGCAACGTCCGGCTGGCTGGTGCGGTCGAGTATACCTTTCCGCTGGGGACAGAGCTGGCGCCGGGCAGCTGGATCGTTCTGGCGGCAGACGCTGAACAGTACCAGAAAGTCTATCATGCTGTGCCGCAGGGCGAGTACAGTGGGCAGTTGAACAACGGCGGCGAAACGATTGAGCTGTGGGATGCCTTTGGCCGTCTTCTCGTCGCTGTGACCTACCGCGACGAGCCAGGCTGGCCTTTGTTTGCCGACGGCGCTGGCCCGTCGCTCACGCTGGTCGACCCAGCCGGGGGGGGGGACCCCAACGCATCTTCCAGCTGGCGTGCCAGCACTGTGCCGGGGGGGTCGCCGGGGGTCGACGATCCGATCGCAGTGCTCTTCAACGAATTTGCGTTTGACCCGGCGACCAAGAACCTGCAGGCCATCGAATTTTACAACCCTGCTCCGTACCCGGTCGATCTCAGCGGCTGGGTGATCTCTGCCCGGCTGACGCAGATGCCGTCGTTCGGGCTGCCGGTCGGCAACGTCGCCCTGATCCCGGCGGGCACACAGATCCCTGCCGGCGGGTACCGGTCGGTTTCACTGGCGCAGCTGAGCCAGCCGTTGCCATTTCACAGCGGGCCGGGCACCTTGATGGTGGGATCGACGCTCCCGGGAGGGCGATCCAGCGGGTACGCGCAGGTTGTGCATCTCTATGCGCCCGCCTATGCAGGAAGCATGGGGCGTGTGGTTGCGCAGGACGGCGGTGTGGTCTACGCGCCGCAGGAGAGTTCGTTGGGAACGGCCAATCTGAACCCGACAACGGCTCCGGTGGTGTTGACCAAGGTGCGTCTGCTGGCCGATGGCGTGAGCCCGGTGCAGTGGGTCGAGCTGACCAACCAGAGTGCTGAGCCCGTAGCGTTGTATTCGGCTCAGGACCCGGAGTCGACCTGGTGGCTGGACGGTGTGGCTTTTGGGTTCCCAGCTGCGTTCACGCTGCCGCCTGGGGGGCGGGTGTTGGTGGCAGTCGGGGACCCATCGGCGGCCTGCGCAGCTGCTGTGGCTCCGGCTGGGTGGCAAGTGACAGGCCCGCTGTCGATTCCTCTAGCAGAGAGCGGGGGGCGGCTGCGGTTGCTGGCGCCGTGGCAGAACACGACGACTGGCCAGGCCAGCGTGCTGTGGGTCGACGAGATTGTATACGACGGGGTAGGACGGCTGGCTGCTACGCCAGGAGCCACCTATTGGCAGCGTGTGGCACCGACTGCACTGGGGGCTGACCGGTTGAACTGGCTTGCAACTGGGGAGCCGCTGGTGGCGGGCGCAGACCCAGCGGTCGCCAGTCTGTGCAGTTTTGTCGCCGAACGCGCCCCTGGGGGGGAGATTCAGGTCAAGTGGTCCGTGCGGGCGCTCCCGGCGGATCAGCAGTTCATCCTGTGGCGGAGCCGCACCCCGGAATTCAGCGACGCAGAAGAGGTGCCGGGCCCCTTTGTGCGCGCCGGGGAGGGCGATCCCACGCTGCTGAGCGTCGTCGACGCCGCAGCGCCGCAAGGGGAGGTCTATTATCGGTTGGAGTGGGTCTCTGCGGGCGGGGCAACAGAGTTCGCCCGCAGTGGCCTGCAGCGCTCGGGTCACAAATTCTACCTGCCGGTCGTTGCCCAGCCCTAGCAGATGGCTGCTTCTTCATCGCGAGCGGGCGACGGGTTTTTGCAGACTCTGCCAGAAATCCGCTGCAGCGAGCTGGGCGAGGTTGGGCACCCTGGCGCAGGGGAGGGCGGCAGTCGGTCCACGTTGCCGGCGTCCACGTTATCAGTCTGTCTTTGCTGGCAACGCCTGCCAGTGGACTCTGAAGGTTGGGAATCCGCGCTGCTGCCGTCAGCTCACCCACCTCCCCAGGTCGTGGTCAACTTGCGTCAGATCCAGCAGGCGCACACCGAGCGCTCGCCAGTTTTTGCCGGTCGGGGGGGTGCTGGCGATTTCCTGGGCGAATGCGTGGCTGGCAGGGGTCCAGCCGGCCCGGGCAAACCCCAGATAGTAGACCTGCCATTGGCCCTGGCTGGGCACGATCTCCGCCGTCTTTTCGACCAGATCGGTCAGGACACTGCGCCCACTGGGTTCTGGCCCCCACTTGCACTCGCCCAGCACCAGCGTCTTCGTCATCGAGTTGACACCCACCACATCCACCTGGGCGGTGCGCGTCCAGGCGCTGCCCACCTGATCGACCAGCACGGGCATAGCTTGCTGCGCGCTGGCGCGCAGGAGCCATTCCCGGCAGAGCTCTTCCCAGGTGTTGGCGCCGATGAAGTCGCGCAGATGACGCTTGATCTCGGCTAACGACTGCTCCTGGACGCCCAGGGCCAGTTGCGACTGGCGGTTGGCGAGGAAACGATAGTAGAAGCGCAGGTAGGGGTCCACGATATGATAGCGACCCAGCCGCGTGCGTTCTCCCAGCGTGACTGGCACGCGGCGTTCCACGAAGCCTGCATCCTGCAAGATGCTCAGATATTGGGACACATGGCCCTGGGCCAACCCGCTGAAAGCCGCGATCTCGCCCTGCGTGCGCGCATTGTTGGCGATGGCGCGCAGGATGCCCACGTAGTTGTGCGGCTCGTTGACAAAATCCTGCAACAGCAGGCGCGGCTCAGCCTGCATCAGGGTGTTGGCGCTCAGCAACTCGTGCCGGATATTGTCTGAGAGCGTCGCCGCCGGGTCGAGCTGCTCCCAGTAGGCCGGGATGCCACCCCAAATGGCATAGACCGCCACCCGTTCGTCAGCATCGAAGCGGGGGAAATAACGCGCGGTCATGCCGAAAGGCAAGGGAGGTAAGCGCAGCTGGGCGGTTGCCCGGCCGTAGAGCGGCGCCTGGTATGACAACGCGTGCCGCAGCATCATCCCGAGATGTGAGCCGCAGATCACCAGGAAGAGATTTGTTTGGCTCAGGGTCTGATCCCACAGATTCTGCAACTGGCCGGCGATGCTGGGATCGATTTCCAGCAGATAGGTGAACTCATCCAGCAGGAGCGCCAACCGCTCGTTTTGCGCGAGCACGGCCACCTGTTGCCACGCCTGCTGCCAGTTGGCGTAAGTGAAATCCTCCGGCGCCTGGGGATTGGCGAAGTTGTAGACTGCCTGGGAGAAGGAACGCAGTTGGTCGCGGGCCGAGGAGGGTTCGGCGACCCAGTAGAGCACACGCCGGACCGGTGGCCCCTGTCCGGTTTCACCGGTACCGCCCTGGCGCAGCCAGTAGGTCAGCAGCCTGGTCTTGCCCACGCGGCGCCGGCCATAGAGGATCAGGAGCGTGGCATCCGGCCGTGCCCAGAGGCGATCCAGCAGGTGCAGCTCAGCCTCACGGCCCACAAACAACGATTTCATCAATGTTATACCTTATCTTTATGATAATTTATCCGTATAATATAGATGATCCAGCCAGGTGTCAAGAACCGGGGGCGCACTGCCGCCTGAGCTGTGGCTTCAGCCAGACTGTTTGCTTATTTCAGACCATCTGTACCAGACGCGCTGGAGGCTGGGCGGCAAGCGAATCGCACGCCTATGTTGGCGCGTCTACAGGATAGCGAAGTACTTCCTGGTTGAACAGCGACGCAGAAGAGGTGCCGGGCCCCTTTGTGCGCGCCGGGGAGAGCGATCATCGCGAGGGGGCGGCGGGTTTTTGCAGACTCTGCCAGAAATCAGGTGCAGCGAGCTGGGCGAGGTTGGGCACCCTGGCGCAGGGGAGGGCGGCAGGTGCAGCCAGCAGCCGGTCCAACTCCTCGCTTTGCGCCAGGGTGCCGACGGCTACGCTGCGCATGCCGGCCCGTTGGGCTGCTTCAACCCCGTGGATGCTGTCTTCGATGACAACGCACTGGGCGGGTGCCACGCCGGCGACAGTCGCGCAGCGCAGAAAAATGGCGGGGTTTGGCTTGCCCTGGGGCAGGTGTGTGCCCGAGACCAGCGCCAAAAAATAATCGGCGATGGCGAGGGCGTGGACGCTGGCCGCAATATTGGCCATCGGGCCTGAAGAGCCGACGACCTGCACCATGCCTTGGCTGCGAAAGAAAGCCAGCCAGTCGAGGACGCCGGGCAGCGGCTGCAGCACACCAGGGTGGAGCAGGCTGCGGAAAGTGCTTTCCTTTTCGTCGGCGATGGCGGACAGCTGGGGGCGTGACCTATGCCTGAATCGGCTGCCCAGGATGTCGAGGTTGTTCCGCCCGTAGGTGGAGATGAATTCCTGGTAGGTGAAGGGTTCACCGTGCTGCTGCAGGGTGGTTTGCCAGGCCTGGTAGTGCAGTGCCGTGGAGTCTGCCAGAGTTCCGTCCAGGTCCCAGAGAATTGCTTGGATGGTCATATCCGATTGCCGTGCCCTGTCTTTTGTCTGTGAGCGCTGTCTGTGAGCGCTGTCTGTGAAAAGGATCGTTTTGTTTAGAAATATCGGATCCGCGCGATTTTGGCAAATCGGCAGGGGGCTGATGCCAGCTTGTGCGCATGAACGCTGCAAGAAAAGTCCCACCGATGTAGAATCGACGGGACTTTTTCTTTTTGAAAGCCCTTGGGCTGGGTGCCTTTGGGACTTTCTCGAGTCGGTGAGAAGGGCACCGACTTCGGAACAACAGCGCACCTATAGAATCGTTTTTTTGTCTAAGAATGAGATGAAGGCTGGCTGAGAATTCGATTAAAAACAGCGCTCTGTTGTCTGGGATTTCAGCACAGGCTGCTGTCGTTGCAACCGACAGCGAGGCAGCTCTCGAATATCTGAAGCCAGGATCACAGTGAGCAACTGCTCTGGATGGTATAGTCTGTGGCCAAAGCGGCGCTTTTACAGCCAAAAAGTGCCGGATCGTTCGAACAAAATGTGAAAAAGCGCCATCGGGAGGGGCTGAACGCCATGTGGATGATAGGGCTTTTGATTGTGGGAGGGTTGGTCGTTTTGGTGGCAGGAGCCGAGGTTCTGGTGCGGGGGGCGAGCCGGCTGGCGACTGCGCTGGGGATCTCTCCGCTCATTATCGGGTTGACGGTGGTCGCCTTTGGAACCAGTTCACCCGAGCTGGCGGTCAGCTTGCAGTCTGCCTTCAACGGCCAGCCCGATCTGGCGGTCGGCAACGTTGTGGGCAGCAACATTCTCAACGTGCTGTTGATCCTTGGCTTGTCTGCCTTGATTGTTCCGCTGGTGGTTGCCCAGCAGCTTGTGCGGCTGGATGTGCCGATCATGATCGGCGCCTCGCTGCTGGTCTGGGGATTGGCTCTTGACAGTGGGATTGAGCGTTGGGAAGGCTTGCTGCTGGTCTTGCTGATGGTCGGCTATGTTGTTTTTTTGGTCAGACAGAGTCTCCAGGAAAAACAATCGGCTGTGAGCGCCGAATACGAGCAGGAATATGGAGGGAACAACGGCAGAGGAGGGCGTCAGATCGGGGTCAACCTGACGCTGGTCGCGGTGGGGCTGGCCATGCTGGTTCTGGGTTCACGATTTTTTGTGCAAGGGGCCAGCGATCTGGCGCGTCTTTTGGGGTTGAGCGATCTGGTGATCGGGTTGACGATCGTGGCTTTGGGCACCTCGCTGCCTGAGGTAGCGGCATCGGTCATGGCAGCTCTCAAGGGAGAGCGTGACATTGCTGTCGGCAACGTCGTCGGCAGCAACATTTTCAACCTGCTGTCTGTGCTGGCGCTGACCGCACTTTTGTCACCCAACGGTGTTCCTGTCTCGGCAAGCGCCCTTAACCTGGATTTGCCGTTCATGGTGGCTGTGGCCTTTGCCTGTTTGCCCATCTTCCTCACGCGCAACCTGATCGACCGTTGGGAGGGCGCCCTGTTTTTGGGGTACTACATCGCCTATACCCTCTATCTTTTTCTGGATGGTTCTGGCCACCCGGCGGCGCAACAATATCGAACTTTCATGCTGGTCTTTGTTGCGCCCCTGACGGCGGTCACACTGCTGGTAAGTGTCTGGCGCGAGTGGCGCCGCCGACAGCAACCTGAGCTGGCAGCCCGCTGAAATGTCTTCTGGCCCGAGCCTGGCGTTGGACAGAGCTTGGGGCCGAGCCTTCGTCGACGGGTGGGGGCAGGAGAAGTCCCTGCTACACCGACAGGGTCTCCGACTCCAAGCGCTGCAAGGTAGCCAGCGGCAGGTGACAAAGAATCTGGTGGCCGGGCGAAGCTTCCTGGTAGACCGGGGCTTCTGTCTGGCAGCGCTGGCCGCCGTCGGGCATCCAGGAACGCCGTGGGCAGCGGGTGTGAAAGCGGCAGCCGGTCGGCGGATTGATCGCGCTCGGCACTTCGCCTTCCAGCCGGATGCGGCTTCTCTGCAGGGTTGGATCGGGTTCGGGGACAGCGGAGAGCAGGGCTTCGGTGTATGGGTGGTAGGGCGGCGCGTAGAGCGCGTCGACAGGCCCGCTTTCGACAATCTGTCCAAGATACATGACGGCGACCTGGTCGGCGATGAAGCGTACCACGCTCAGGTCGTGGGCGATGAGGATCAGGGTGGTCTGGTTGGCTGCTTGGACTTCGAGCAGCAGGTTGAGGATGGCGGCCTGGACGGAGACGTCCAGCGCGCTGACCGGTTCGTCGCAGAGAATCAGGCTGGGCTGGCTGGCCAGGGCGCGGGCGATTCCAACCCGCTGTTTTTCGCCGCCGCTGAGCTGGCGCGGGTAGCGGTCGTAGTAGGTTTGGTTGAGCCGCACTGCGCGCAGCAGCCGGACCACCTCGTCGCGTATCTGGCTGCGCGGCACGGTGTGGAAACGTTCCAGCGGTCGGGCGATCTGCTGGCCTACGGTGTAGGAGGGGTTCATGGTGGAGTCAGGGTTTTGAAAGACCATTTGCAGCTCACGGATTGTCTCCAGCGTGCGTCGGGAGAGGGGCTGGTGAATCTCCATCCCCATAAATTCCAACGAGCCGTGGTCGATCCCTTCCAGGCCGATGATGCTTTTGACCAGTGTGCTTTTGCCTGAGCCGGATTCGCCGACGATGCCCAGGGTGGTTCCTTTGTCCACCTTCAGCGAGACATCGTCGACTGCTTTGACCGACCTTCTCTTTTCGAGCCCGACCAGACTGGCCAGGGAAGTGCCGGGCACAGGGTAGGCTTTGTGCAGATGGCTGCCGGTCAGGAGCAGGGAAGGGGACGCAGGGGAGGTCTTGGGGGGGGGCATTTCCGCCTCTGCAGGGGGGGTCCAGCGTTGGGGGTCAATTTGTTCTGTCAGGTGGCAACGCACCTGTGTGCCGCTGGGCAGGGAGCGCAAGAGCGGGGCTTCGGTCCGGCAGCGTTCTTCTGCGTACTGGCAGCGGGTGCTGAAGAGACATCCGGCCGGTCGTTCGTCGGGGCGGGGCACGCGGCCTGGGATGGGAAAGAGCATGCTGCTGTTTTTGTCGGTGCCCAGACGGGGGACACAGCGAATCAGCCCTTGGGTGTAAGGATGGCGAGGGCTTTGAAAAATTTCGGTGACGGTCGCCTGTTCGACGATCTCGCCTGCGTACATCACAGCGACGCGGTCGCAGATGCGGGCGATCACGCCGAGGTTGTGGCTGATGAAGAGGAGGGCGGTCTCCAGGGTCTGGCGCAGTTCAGCCACCAAATCGAGGACAGCCGCTTCGACGGTGACATCCAGCGCCGTGGTGGGTTCGTCCAGGATGAGCAGGGCAGGGTCGTTGAGCAGCGCCATGGCGATCACCACGCGCTGCTGCTGTCCCCCAGAAATCTGGTGGGGATAGCGGTCGAGCAGCCCGGCTGCGTCGGGCATATGAACCCGTTTCAGCGTTTCAATGCAGCGGGTAGTAGCCTCTGCCTTGCTCATCTGTTGGTGGACCCTCAGCACTTCGCGCATCTGTTCGCCCAGTTGCAGCGCAGGGTTGAGCGCCTGCAGCGGATCTTGGAAGACCATGGCGATGCGATTGCCGCGCAGCTGCTGCAGCTGGCGGTCCGATCGGCCGACCAACTCCTGGCCTTCGAAGCGGATCGAGCCGCTCTGGATGAATCCATTGGCACCCAGAAAATTGACGATCGACCAGCCCAGCGTGCTTTTGCCGCAGCCGGACTCGCCGACGATGCCCAAGGTCTCGCCTGGTTTGAGGGTCAGCGAGACGTTGCGCAGCGCCTGGATCCGGGCAGTGCGGGTGCGGTAGCTGACGGTCAGGTCCTGCACGGCGAGCAACGGTTCAGGAGAGGGTGGCAGGTTCATGTGGAATCCTTGGATGGGCATTCTTACTGTTGGTAGCGAGTGAGCTCCTCGCGCAGCCCATCGGCGAAGAGGTTGACCCCGATCACCAGGGTCGCGATGGCCAATGCGGGCCACAGGATGGCGATGGGGTTGGCGTAGATATACTTGCGGGCATCGTTGACCATGCTGCCCCAGTCTGGGTCTGGCGGTGGCAGCCCGAGACCAAGGAACCCGAGCGTGCCGATTGCAAAGATGGCGTAGCCGACCCGCAGCATGGCATCGACCAGAATTGGGCCACGGGCATTGGGGAGGATTTCGCGCAACATAATGTAGTTGGCTGACTCCCCGCGCGTTTCGGCGGCACGGATATACTCGCGTGTTTTGATATCGAGCGTCAGCCCGCGCACCAGGCGTGCGACCCCTGGTGCACCAGTGATTGTAATTGCCAGAACGACGACGACATCCCCGCTGCCCAGCGCTGTGACGATCACCAGATAGAGCACAATTACTGGAAAAGCGATCAAGGCGTCCAGCAGCTGCATAATCGCCTGGTCGACACGGCCGCCCCGATAGCCGGCGTTGACCCCGAGCAGCCCGCCGACCACCACAGCGCCGATCACCCCCCAGAGTGCTACTCCCCCTGGGACAACGACCTGGGGGTCGGTGGAGAGGCGAGTTTTGAGCAACACCACCTGCGTGCCGGCCATGACCCGCGACCAGATGTCCCTGCCCAGGTGGTCAGTGCCCATCCAGTTGGTGGAGGTGGGGGGCAGATTGGCGTCGAAGGCCTGGGCATTGGGGGGGTGGGGGGTCCAGACCAGGCTGAGCAGGCCGATCCCGAGCCAAAAAAGCACCACTGCCAGCCCAGTGACAGCCGTGCGCGAGCCGAGGAGGATCGACAGGATGTTGGCCAGCTTGCGAAGCAGCCCTGGCGGTTGGGTGGGGGGGGAGAGGGTCGTCGAGTTCAAATGGGTCTCCTTCCAGAGCCAGTGCACTCAAGCAAAGCGGATGCGCGGGTTCAAATAAAGATAGAGCAGGTCGCCGGCCAGCCGGGTGAGCACGGCGATCGACACGGTCAGCATAGCGGCGGCGGCGACCGCGTTGAAATCACCGAAGATGGCTGCATCGTAGATGTAGCTGCCCAGCCCGGGGATGCCGAAGAGCACTTCGACCACGATGACGCCGCCGATCAGCCAGTTGATCTGCAGCATGATCACCGTGACGGGGGCCAGCAGTGCGTTGCGCAGCGCGTGGCGGAAGATCACCCGCTGGCGCGGCAGCCCTTTGAGGAAGGCGGTGCGGATATAGGGAGTTTGCATCACCTCGGCCATGCTGGCCCGGGTGATGCGGGCAACGTAGCCAAATTCGGCCGCCATCAAAGTCAGAATGGGCAGCACCAGAATTTTGGGGTCGCGCAGAATGGCATCTCCGGTCAAAAAGACAGCGGTCGCCGGGAGCCAGCGCAGCCAGATGCCGAAGATCAGGATCAGAAAGATGCCGATCACAAATTCTGGGGTCGCGGTAAAACCCAGCCCGGTGATCGAGATAATGCGGTCGAGCGGTCTGCCTTCGTGGACACCGGCCAGCACCCCGCAGAAAAGGGCCAGCGGCATCACGAGCAAAAAGGCTGCGCCGGCCAGGATCAGGCTGTTGGCTGCGCGTGAAAAGATCGTGGCCGAGACTGGCCGATTGCTTTGCAGCGACATCCCGGCATCCCCACGCACGATGCCTTTGCGCAGCGGGATATAGTGTTGGGGGCCGCCGCGCTCGCTGCGTACCCCCGCCTCGCTCAACACCAGCACCTCCAGATCGCTGCCGCGCTGCCACTGCACCAGGTTGTTGCGGATGTCGACGCCCCAGAAAATCTCGCTGCCGTCGGGGGCGCGCTGCCAGACGGTCTGCGCAGGTGCTGTCGATTCAGTGCCGTCGGCCGCTCGTTGGATGGCCGTCAGCTCGCCGTCGACGAGCCGCCAGCGGGTCAAGACACCGGCGACTTCGGCCCACCATTCGGCTTCCCCGCTCTGTGGATTGGGGGTGGTCACCAGCGGATAGGCAGAGAGTGGGCGGGCCCGCCAGTCGCTGCCCACCAGCCAGTCCAGATAGCGCTGCCAGGCGGGGGCGTCCAGACCCAGCTGTCGGCGCAGCGAGTCGCGCTGCTCCGGGCTGGCAAAAACCCCCAGCAGCCGTACGGTGATGTCTCCGCCTGCCACTTCGAGGAGCAAAAAGAGCAGCGCAGAGACGAGCAGCATCGTTGTGCCCATTGAAACAAGGTTGCGGACCAAAAAACGTGCCATACAGACTGTCTCCCTGCCCTCTGCCAGCCGCCCCAGAGGGCGGCTGTAGAGTTGGCAATGCCGGTAGAGAAGAAGGGGGGCTGTCTGTGCTGCAGGCAACACAGACAGCCAGGTCGTTTACTGCTGTTTCCAGACCGAATAATAGAAATCGAAGTTGGCCGGGTGGGCGATCACATTCTGGAACTCTTTGCGGATGATCTCCCACTCATTGGTCCAGTAGCTGTTGCCGATGGGGCCACGTTCTTGCATGATATCTTCCAGCTCCCCGATGATCTCGCGGCGTGCTTCGATGTCGAGGGTCAGCTCGGCCTGGCGCAATTTTTCGGAGAATTCGGCGTCTACCCAGCGGGTCTCGTTCCAAGGGACGGGGTTTCCGTCGGCGTCGGCGATGTAGGCGAGAGGGGGCACCATGGTGTCAAGCGAGCGGTGGGCCCAGATCGTAATCCCGAGCGGCACCTCGGTCCAGCGATCCCAGTAGCCGTTGGGTTCGGTGATATCGAGTGTGATGTCGAACCCGCCGGCCGCTGCGGACTCGCGCAGGGTCTGGGCGATTTCGGGTTCGGAGAGGTCGTTTTTGGTCGACAGGGTCACCTGCAGGGGCAGTTGGATCCCTTTCTCGGCTGCGTACTCTTCCAAGAGCGCGAGCGCGCCTTCCGGGTCGTAGGCTGGGATGGGGCGTTCGGCATAGGCTGGGTGCACCGGCGAGAAATGAGCGTCCAGCGAGAGGACTCCTTCTCCGTTGTAGGAGAGGTCGAGGATCTTCTGGCGGTCCTGGCACATCTTCAGGGCCGTGCGCACACGGTTGTCATTCCAGGGTTCCTGGTCGACGCGCATACGAACCACAAAACAATTGGCGGTCGCCACACCTTGGATCTGCAGATCTGGGTTGTCTTTCAGTGCCAGGAAGTCGCTGGGCCGCGGTTTGAAGAGGGTATCGAGCTGGCCGCCCTGGATCGCGGCGACGGAGGCATCTTTGTCGACGCTGACGAAGACAATTTCGTCCAGATAGGGGAGCGGGCTGCCGTCTTCGCCCATCTGCCAGTAGTCGGTGCGTGCTTTGAAGGAGGCGCGTTCGCCTTCCAGGTATTCGACCAATGTGAAGGCACCGGTGCCGATCGGCTGTTTCACCCAATCTCCCTGGAAGTCTCGGTGCAAGATCGCGGCTGGGTAGTGGAAAAGGTGTTCGGGCACGCCGATGTTGGCGGAGGCCAGGTTGAGGCGTATCGTGTAGTCGTCGACTTTTTCGACGCTGTTCATGCCGTCCAGATAGGAGAGGAGGCCGAGCATCGAAGAGCCGACTTCGGGGTCGAGCCACTGGCTGAAGCTGTAGAGCACGTCGTCCGCAGTCAGGTCGTCGCCGTTGTTGAATTTGATGCCCTGTCGCAGCTTGAGGGTCCAGGTTTTCACATCGTCGCTGGCTTCCCAGCTTTCGAGCAAAGAGGGACGTGTGATGTTGTCCGGGCCGGTTTCGGTCAGGTATTCGTTGACCAGCCGAATCGCATTGGAGCCTTCTACCCACGACAGGCGGGCTGGGTGGTCGATCTGCTGGATCAGCATGCCCTTGCGCAAGGTGCCGCCGCGTGTGATCCCGCCGGCAGCCGCCGGGGCTCCGACGCTGGCAGGAGCGGCTGCGGGCGCACAGCCGGCCAGCGCATAGGCGGTTCCGACGGAAACACCGAGCAGGGTGGTATAGCGCAGAAACTCGCGCCGATTGATCCGCCCGCGCTGCAATTTGTCGACCGCAGTGAGGGCTAAGGGGTGGATACGTGGTTCGCTCATCATCGTCTCTCCTTGTGTACTTAAAATGGGGAAATAGAGTGCACATAGACCATACCAAAAATTTTAAGATTGTGCAATTCGCGTTTTGGGGGCTGGGCCAGCGCAGGTCGCAGCAGACATGAACGGTTCACGCACTTCCCTGACGAGTGAGCGGCCCCAGAGAGGCTGTTCTGTGGTATAGTTCTTGTATGACAAGCGAACTGATCAATCGGCTGCGCAAGGCCGGCTACAAGATCACTCCTCCGCGTCTGGCGGTGTTGGAAGTCATCCAGCGGGAGAGCGAACATCTCAACCCCCACGAGATCCTGGTGCAGGCCCAGCGCATCCACCCCCAGACCGGGCGGGCGACCGTCTATCGCACGCTTGAACTGTTGACTACCCTCGGCATGGTCCGCCCGATCTACGTCGGCGACAGCGGGCCGACGTACATCCGTGCAGAAGGTGGGCATCACCACCTTGTCTGTTCGGGCTGTGGCCGTGTGATCGATTTTGACGAATGCGTCGTCGAAAGCATGGAGCGGGAGTTGGAGGAGCGCTTTGGGTTTTGCATCCAGAGCCATCTGCTTGAATTTTATGGGATCTGTGCGTGCTGTCGCGAGGCTTCGAGGGTGACAAAAGAGGGATAGGCCAGGAAGGTTTGCCAGAAAGTCTCTCCTTCGCGGGCCAGATCGGCCGGGTCTACATCGGGTGGGCGCCACTGCAGCGCCTCCAATCCGGCCGCCTGGAAGGCTGCCCTGTAGGTGGCGCGGCTCAGATAGTAGTCGACAAAGCTGCACTCTGCTGCGTCACAGTCTGCTGCGTCACAGTCTGCTGCGTCACAGTCTGCTGCGTCACAGTCTGCTGCGTCCCCGTATGAAACCGTGATCGGGTCCCCTTCGCGCAGCGGGTCGGGTGCACTGTGGGTTCGTCCATACTGTTGAAGGAGAGGGTAGGCTGCAGGGGGCAGTTCCAGGTTGTGGTTGAAGCCGAAAAACCGTCCACCTTCTTTGAGGTGGGCGGCGATCCCGCGGCACATCGCTGCCAGTTCAGTGTAGCTTCGGGCATGGTTGAGCATAAAAAAAGAGACCACCAGGTCAAACTGGCCGAGTGGTTCGAGCGTGCACACATCGGCCAGATGGTACTGGATGCCAGAGGGCTGTTTGGCTTCTGCCTCCCGGGCCAGGGCAATCATAGAGGGCGATTGGTCGACCCCGACCACCGCAGCTGCCCCGCGTTGTTGGAGCTGCCGCGTGTAGAAACCTTCCCCACAGCCCAGGTCGAGCACCCTCAGCCCGTCCAGGGGACCGATCTGCTGTTGGAAGGTGTAGGCTTCTGCCCGGCAGAGGGGAGAGTTCGGGTCGCGGACGAGCCTTTGATACTCTTGGGCAATCTGTTCGTACATGATGGCTCCGATGCGGTATGCAGTCAGCGGTATGCAGTCAGCGGTATGCAGTCAGCGGGATGCGGTCGGCTGGGAACGGGGGCGCTCTGCCGCAATCTGGCGACGGTACGCTGTCAGCGGGAGCGCCACATTGGCCAGGCCGGCGAGCAGGCTGAGGTTCGAGAGCAGGCCGGCGGCCAGCACCCCAAAATTGAGCAGATAGACCCCGGGGAGACACAACATCCCTGGGAGCAGCGAAATCAGCAGATTGGTGTGCTGGTTTTGTTCCAACTGGTGAGCAAGGGTGAAGAGCCGTGGCAGCTGGCCTAACTGCTGGTGCATGAGCATCACCTGTGCGAGGTCACGGGCGACGCTGGATGCGCCGTGCAGCGAGACGGCTACGTCTGCCTCGCGCAAGGCCAGGGCGTCGTTGAGGCCGTCTCCGACAAAACAGACTGTGCGTCCTTGGCGGCGCAGCTCGGCGACCACAGCTGCCTTGTCCTGGGGCAGCACGGCGGCGTGGAAGGTTGTGATGCCAAGCATCTGGGCCAGCCGTCGGGTAGGCTCTTCGTGGTCGCCAGACAAAATTTGTATGTCCAGCTTATTTTGTTGCAGCTGAGCGACAACTTGAGCGGCTTCTGGACGCAGGGTGGGGCACAGTTCGACAGCTCCGCAGAGCGCATGGTCGACGACGACGTAGACGAGTGTACCTCCAGCGCTGTGGCAGGCCTGGGCTGTGGCGCGCAGGCTGTCGGGCAACGCCACGCCGATCGTCTCCAGATAGCGTTCGCTGCCGACCTGGACGAGCTGGTCACCGAGGCGGGCCTGAATGCCGAGCCCGACAGTGTAGTGCACCGCGTCGGTGGCGGGCAGGGCAAGCTGGCGTTGGCGGGCAGCGTTGCACAACGCTCGAGCGATTGGGTGTTCCTGGTTTTGTTCGACGGTAGCTGCCAGCGCCAGCAGCTCGTCTTCGGAGAGAGCGGGCCACACGCGATGGCAGCGCACCACGGTCAGCGTTTCCAGCGTCAGGGTGCCGGTTTTGTCGAAGATCACTGTATCTACCCGTGGCAGTGTCTCCAGCGCTCGCCCATCTTTGACCAGAATCCCTTCCCGTGCAGCGATCTGCAGAAAATTGAGCACGCTGAAGGGAGAGAGGAGCCGCATCAGATAGCCGAAGGAAGAAAACAGGATGGCACCTGCACTGGCTGGGCCCAGGATCAGCAGCGTGAAGGCGCTCAGCCCCAGAACGGGCAGTGCACTCTGATCGGCAAGTGCTTCCCCTTTGGATTGCAGGGCCGTCTTGTGGTCGGCGGTTTTTTGCAGAATCTGCCCAATCTGGGCTGCGACCGTGGCACTGCCGGCCTGTTCGACGACGATGGTGAGACGGCCGGCCAGCAGCACTGTATTGGCCAGCACCTGGCTGCCGGGGAGCCTCTCGACAGGCTGTGCTTCCCCGGTCAATTTGTGTTGGTCGACCAGGGCAAACCCATCGACCACCCGGCCGTCTACGGGGACAAGGGCACCTGTCTGGACAACCACCTGGTCGCCCACCTGCAACTCGGCGAACGGTCGTCTGACTTCACGCCCTTCGACCAGAAGGGTGACTGACATTGGCTGGTCGCCGAACACATCGATCAGGTCGGCGATGGACTGGCTGCGCGTTTTGAGCAGGTACTTTTGGTTGAACGCAAAAATGGTAAGAAAGAGACATTCGACCCAATAATAGCCCAGCGCCACGTTGACAAACCCGATGATTCCGTCGATCAGGCTGATTCCCACACGTCGCTCGTGGACAAGTTCCTTCCAGGCCTGGCGAACAAAGGGCAGGTTCAGGTGCAAGATGCCGGGCAGCGCAGCCAGGTTGAGGAGCGACAGTGCTGGCAGAGCTCCCAGGCTGGTGACAGCCAGCAGCCCTGCGGACAACATCAGCTGTCGGTCTGCCTGCTGGACTGGCTCTAATCGACTGGGGGGAGGAGCCTTTTGGGATTCGGTCAGAAAGTGGATCAGTCGTTGGGGGCGTCGTTTTTGAGGTGCAGGCAGCAGCCAGCTCAAAGAAAAGGGATGCGGTGTCGGCGGGCGCGGCGGGGTGGGGAAAGTTGTGGGTGGCTGTTGTCGCGTCTTTTGCAGCGTCGTCGATGGGGTCATCGGGCAGCCGGGCCGGAGGTGCCTTGGGTGGATGTGAGCAGGCTGGAAAGCGTCTGTGCCGTCTGACCCTCTCGCCACTGCACACAGATCAACCCCAGTTCAGACAGCTTGGCAACCATGCCGATCGGATTTTCGAAGCCGTCGTACAGCCCATATTTGGCGAAATAGGGGATGATGTTGAGTGCGGCGTAGAGCATGGAGCCGTCGCGCACATAGCGTTGATAGGACTCGCGCTGGGGTAGGAAATAGCGCGCAGCCAGAAAAACCAGAAAGCCTGCGCCATCCAACACAAAGACGGTGCCTCCGTAGTAGAAATGGATGGCAGCGGTCGTCACGCTGAACACCGTGATCAACAAATCCCGGTTCCAGCGGTCTTCCTGCTGGATCAGGGTCTGGAGCTCTTCGGAGGTGCCAGGTTGCATCTTCAGCAGGTCGATCATCCGTGAACGGTCGAGCTGGGGCTGAAATGGCTGCAAAATTCCTGCAAGCATGGGGTGGATTCTCCTTGTTGTCGGGCAGCTTTACAGCAGATAGCTGTGAAGCTGCCCGACAGTATACACGATGGCATGGGGGAAAACAAATGTGGGGGGCCAGCCTCGAGCATCCGCAGGAGCTCTGCGTGTCAACAGAGATCCTGCAGAACGGGTTGTGAGCCGGGTCGGTTCGTGCGATAATTCGAGCAGACAAATGGGGCAATCTGGAGTTGTTGCAGAGGAGGTCTCGATGACAAAAGTGGGCTTTATTGGCTTGGGCAACATGGGGGCGGCGGCGGCGCGCAACCTGCAACGCGCGCACTTTGAATTGACCGTCCACGACCTGCGCAGACAAGTGGCCGAACCATTGGTGGAGCGGGGGGCATGCTGGGCCGACACGCCGGCTGACGTGGTCAACCAGGTCGAGATCGTCGCTACGATGGTTTTTGGTCCGCAGCAGATCGAGCAAGTTGTGCGCGGGAAGCAAGGGTTGCTGGCCGGCGACTGCCGCAACAAAGTCTGGATCGACCTGACCACCAGCAGCCCGACGTTGATGCGTGAGCTGGCTGCAGAATTTGAAAAAGCGGGGGGAGAGGCGGTGGACGCGCCGGTCACTGGATCGGTCGATTCTGCAATTCGGGGCGACATGATCCTGTTTGTGGGGGGGGCCGAGCAGACGGTGGCCAGGGTCCACCCGGTGTTGGCGGCCATGGGAGAAATCCGGCGTGTCGGCCCCTACGGCAACGGGTATGTTGCCAAGCTGGTCAACAACCAGCTTTGGAAAATTCATGCAGCCGCCATTGGAGAGGCGATGGTGGCTGCGAAGAAGGCAGGGTTGGCACCTGAGGTCTGGTGGGCCGCCATGAAGGGTGGGGCGGCAGACAGCTTTGTCATGCAGCATGATGTGCCTTCTATTTTTGCGGGCCATTACGACCCCTCGTTTCGGTTGGCGCTTTGTTTGAAAGACCTGGCCCTGATCGACGAACTGGTTCGAGAAACTGGGACGCGGTCGGAGCTGACGCAGGCTGCATATGCGCGTTTTCGGGAGGCTGCAGAGCGCTATGGGGAAGATGCGGGGGAGATGACCGTCTGCAAGCTTCTCGAAGAGGATGCGGGGGTCGAGCTGCGGGTGGCGGGGGAGTGGATCCCTCCCTGGCAGGTCCAGCATCCACAAGAAAAGGGGGGCTTGCCCAGTGAGAAAGGTGATCGTCTTTGAACAGCTCTCTCTGGACGGTGTGATACAAGCTCCGGGTAGGCCAGACGAAGACAACAGGTCACTGGCAGCCGGCGGTCTTTCTTAACGGAGAGATTGCAGAACAGGCCTTGAACCAAGAGATCGGTGGTTGCTGATGGACGAACGTACGGGGAAGTACTACGCCACGTATTCCGATGAAATTGTGCAACGCTACGACGCCATTCAGGCCCCTCTGAAACGAATCATGGAGCGGAGTTTCGACAGCGGGATGCGTGTGCTGGACGTCGGAGCGGGTTCCGGGCGCGATCTGAGCGTACTTCTCCAGATGGGCTGCGATGCCTACGGGGTTGAACCATGTGCTGCGCTGCGTTCGGCGGCCATTCGACGTCATCCTGAGCTCCTTGCGAGAATCGGCTCTGCTGCGCTCCCCAATCTTGGGCAGCCTTTCGGCGGCAATTTTGACGCTGTCGTGTGTTCGGCGGTGCTCATGCATCTGACGCGAGCAGAGATGCTGGATGCAGCCATTGCCTTGCGCAGTGTTTTGAAAGACGGAGGCAAACTGCTGTTGTCGGTGCCTGGTGAACGACCCGGATTGGACGACAACCATCGTGACGGCCAGGGAAGGCTTTTTACCCCTATCGATCCAGATTATCTGCAACTCCTGTATGAGCGCATTGGTTTTTTTCTGTTGCGGCGCTGGGAGAGCGACGATGCCTTGGCACGTGCGGGACACTCGTGGAGAACGTTTTTGTTTGAGGCTCGCTATCCTGGCAGCTCTCGCCCGTTGGACCAAATTGAGGCCATCTTGAATCGGGATCGCAAGACAGCAACGTACAAGCTGGCACTATTTCGGGCGTTGTCTGAGATTGCAACGATGGAATTCGATCAAGCTCGTTGGCTTGGCGATGGCATGATTGGAATACCGGTCGCCAGTATCTGCGAAAAATGGTTGTATTATTACTGGCCGATAGTCGATTCAACTGTTTTCATCCCACAGATCCGCGGCGAAACTCCTCTTTGTGCAATGCCGATTGCATTCCGTGCATCCCTGTTGAAGTTAATTCAGCGTTACCGGAGCCTGGGTGGATTTACGCGGTTTGTTTTGGATTATCGCAGCCAGCGCCTGTCTGGTGAGGCAGCCAGTTTGGTGGAACGGGTGTTTGTCCAGATTCGCAACACAATAGTCAAAGGGCCGGTGGCACATGCTGGGGGATCTTTGGAATTTGGGCGGGTGTTTCAATACGACAGTCGCAAGAAGGAGGTTCGGTTGAGTGCTGCGATCTGGCGTGAGCTGTCTTTGGTCGGGCACTGGATTCAAGATGCTGTCATTCTCAGGTGGGCTGAACTGACGAGCGATATCTCGAAAAAGCAAGTTCGAACGAGCGACGCGATTGAGCTTCTGCTGACGACGCCGATCCCAGAGAGGGATGTTGTGGATGCACGATCGATCTATGGAAGGCTCAGCGACAAAGAGTGTACGTGGGTTGGAATTCCAATTCCCAAAACATTTGAGGTCGACCACATCATCCCTTTTTCCTTGTGGCGTAACAATGATCTCTGGAATTTAGTGCCGACATCTCCTTCGGCCAATGCTGCAAAGAGTGACAAACTGCCCTCGCGGCATTTGCTGTTTGGCCGGCGCGAGGCGATTATCCATTCTTGGGAAGTTCTCCGTTTTGCGCGCAAAGCCCGTTTTGACCATGAGGCATCTCGGATTGCGGGCCGGAGCCAACTCTCTGAGGAGAGTTGGCAAAACGACTTGTTTTTGTCAGTCTACAACGCAGTTGAATTCACGGCGGCGCAACGAGGGTTGGAGCGATGGCATCCATGATGTCGCGTATGCACGGCGACGTGCGGCAATGCCACGAAATTTTTTTGTACCGTCTTCATTGTTGTTAACTTTGCTGTTGG
Organism: Chloroflexota bacterium; assembly: GCA_018969295.1. Classification (GTDB taxonomy): domain Bacteria; phylum Chloroflexota; class Anaerolineae; order Caldilineales; family Caldilineaceae; genus Caldilinea. Next base: position 30,393 of record JAGWYN010000019.1, read on the forward strand.
GTCTGGCTATGATGGGTGCCGTTAACGATTCTCTCGCAGCTGCCATTGCGCTTCAGCGTGTCTCGAAGCGCTACGGCGAGTTCGACGCGGTCAGCGATCTGACGCTGCGCGTCGAAACAGGGGAGGTGCTCGGTTTTCTCGGCCCCAACGGTGCGGGCAAGACGACCACAATTCGTTTGCTGCTCGGTTTTCTGCGTCCTACCACAGGGACAGTGCATCTGCTCGGCCATGACATGGCAGCGCCGAAAGCGGCGTTGTACGCACGAAGCCAGCTTGGCTTCGTGCCCGACGTCGCTGGACTCGACCCGACCGTTACCGGCCTGTCGCTGCTCGACGAACTGGCTCAGCTCCAGCGCCGCCCGCCGGTGGATCGCGCCCTGCTGCTCGACGCGCTGGAACTGCGCGACCCTGATTTGCGGCGTCCGATAGGACAACTTTCGCGAGGGACGCGGCAGAAGATCAACATCGTGCAGGGAATGCAGCACCGACCCACCCTGTTGATCCTAGACGAGCCAACCGAAGGGCTTGACCCGCTTGCCAAGCGCGCCCTGTTCAAACTGCTGCGCAAGACCCAGATGCGCGGCGCGACCATCTTTTTTTCTTCGCACGTGCTGAGCGAAGTGGAGGAACTGTGTGACCGTGTGGCGCTGATCCGCGGCGGGCAGCTTGCGGCGGTCGACCGGATCGACCGTTTGCGTGCCCAGATGCAGCGTCGCGTTGCGGTACAATTTGCTACGAACGTTGCTGAGTCGGCTGCTCACCTTGCAGCGCTTCCTGGCATCGTCGGCTTGACGCAGACCGGCGGTCGCTGGCATTTTTTGACCAGCGATCTGCCAGCAACGTTGCGTTTGCTGGCAGCGTTGCCTGTCGCCGACGTCGCCATCGAACCTCCGTCGTTGGAGGAGATCTTCTTCCGCTATTACCGACCGGAGGTGTTGCACGATGCAGGAACTGAGTGATGTCTGGCTGATCTTCCGAGGCACGCTGCGTCGCAAACGGGCTTCGCTCTTCTGGTTTGCACTGTCGGTGGCGGCGTTTCACTGGCTGGTGGCGGTCAGTTTCCCCGCTCTTGGAGGGGTGGAGGTGGTGACCAGCGTCGTGCGTACCTTTCCAGAGGGGCTACGTTCGCTGCTCAAGCTGGCGCCGAATTTGCAGGCGGGCTTCGGTGTGCAGGACTATCTGGCGTTTACGTGGATTCATCCGCTCTTTATTGGATTGGGTGCAGCGTTTGTCGTTTCGCGTGCATCGGACGGGCTGACCGGTGAGATCGAGCGCAGCTCGATCTATCTTGTGCTGAGCCGTCCGGTGCAGCGCTGGACCTTTGTGCTCGGCAGAGCTGCAGAGATGGTGCTGGGTGCAGGTGTGGTGTCGCTGGCTGCTTGGGGGGGGCTGGGGATTGGCGCGATGGCACTGCCCTACGAACTGCCGCTGGCGAACTATCTATTGGCAGCGGCGATGGCATGGCTGCTGTTTGCGGCATTGGGGGGCGGCGCATTTTTGATTGCCAGCTTTTTCAGCCGCACGTCAACCAGCAGCGCGCTGGCGATTGCGTGGACACTCAGCTCTTTTGTGCTCGACGTGATCCCGCAGGTTGCCAGTTCGCTGATCGGCTTGATCAACCCGTGGCATTACTATTTCCCGCAGGAGATCGTCGCCGCAGGGAGCATCGACTGGGCAGGAGTGCTCGTGCTGTTGGTCTGGCTGTTCAGCGGCGTCGGCACAGCGGGGTGGGTCTTTGCGCGCCGTGATCTGGCCTAGCGCGTGTGCACCATTTGTTTTGAACAGTTGAAGAGTCTCAATTTGGACAGGATGCTGTATGGACACCGTTGAGCCGCATGCATAGACGTCAACACATCGGTTATATCACCTACCTGGTGCGCGACTACGACGAGGCCATCGTCTTTTTTACACAGACGCTGTGCTTCAATCTGGTCGAAGACACCGACCTTGGCGGTGGCAAACGTTGGGTCTTGGTGGCGCCGCCCGGCGCCAGGGACTGTTGCCTGTTATTGGCAAAAGCTGTAACGCCGGCACAGCAGCAGTGTATCGGTGCACAGGCGGGAGGGCGTGTCTTTCTTTTTTTGCACACCGATGATTTCTGGGAAGAGTATCACGACATGCAGGCACGCGGCGTCGTGTTTGTCGAGACACCACGCCAGGAGATCTACGGCACCGTCGTTGTCTTCGAAGATCTTTACGGAAACCGGTGGGATCTTTTGGAGTTGAGAACATGAGTCCATCTAGCTGCTGCGGCGGTCTGGAGGCCTGACGCCGCAACCAGGAGCAGCTGTGGAAGCACCCGTGCCCTTGAAGGGTGACAGAAAATTTGTTGCGTTGGCTGAAAACAAGTATAGCTGCTCGGTGTTGCCTTTGCATTGGATTCGGATGCTACACGGCGCTGGCCATCATGCCAGCGCCGGGCAACAAGTTGAGCTGCTCTGCCTCAGCGGTCGCTGCTTACGCTTGTGTTCAGAAAATTCACAATATCTTGTAGGCTGCGCAGCTGGCGGGTCTGTTCTTGGGGGATTTGGACGTCGAAATTTACTTCAATTTCATGCAGGAGCATGATTACGTCCAAAGAATCCAATCCTTGTTCCCGCAAGGACTGATCATGCTGGAGGTTGGCTGGCAGTTTGAACGTGTCGTTGGTCAGGGCCAAAATATCTTCTACTGTTTTCATCGCCATTTTTTCCTTTGTTCTGAACAAACCTTTGTATTGCATCCACGCGAATCTTCAAACAGTGGTTTTCGTCTGAGGGGCAACCTTACTGTGTGAATTCAAGCAAACAACTGCCCCAAGAAAATCCGACGCCAAATCCACTCAAGAGAACTCTTGTGTGCTGTTTTTGACGCAGCGGTTCTTGCAAAAGCAGCGGAATAGAAGATGAAACCGTATTGCCGTAGCTTTGTATCGCAAAGGGCGCTTTTTCTGCAGGAATCGCCAACGTTTTTTGGATATATTCAACAACTTTTTTGGATCCCTGATGCAGCAAAAACAGATCGATGTCGGCCAGGGTGAGCTGATTTCGTGTCAACACGTTTTGAATGCTTTTGGGAGCTTCCCGAACAGCATGGGTGAAGACTTCACGCCCATCCATCGTCAGCGTATCCTGGCATCGGAGGCACGTGTAGCTGTTCGGTGCTGTTCCAAAATCGGCATCCAGGAGCTGATAGCCTGCTCCTCCTCTGGCCAGGTAGGAAACTGAAGCTGCGTCGCCAAAGAGCAATGCTGTATCTTTGTCGTGCGGGTCGACAATGTTGGAGTAGGGATCACAGGTGAACAGCAGCGCGTGATCGAAGTGCAACCGTTCCATCAGGGCCGTACAGATGGTGAGGGCGTGGGTGTAGCCGGCGCATCCCTGACCGATATCAAAGGTCATACAGCTTTTATTCACCCCTAGTTTCTGATGTACGATGGCGGCTGTGTAAGGAATTTTCATATCGGGATTCTGGGTAACAACCGCGACCAGTTGGATCTGTTGCAGGTCGACGGGCTGCTCTCCTTGCAACGATTGGAACGCGCTGAGGCAGAGATCGCTGGTCGTTTCCTCTTCTTTTTTCACAGCTCTTTCCACCACGCCCAGTTTTTCTTCCAAAAAAAAACGTGTCACTCCAAATTTTTCTGTGCAGGCAAGATTTGACGCGCGCCCGCTGGGCAGGTAGACACCAATCGACTGCAAGTTGACAGTAGAGGCAGATATTTTTTCGCGCAACGGATCTCTCCTCAAGAATTGATAGAAAAAATGGGAAAGTACGTGTCCAGTCGACCGGCGGCATAATCTTCGACCAGGCAGGGAATTTCTTCCCAGGTGTAGATCTTCTCATTCGCAGCCAGGGACGGCATCCACTGCTGTTGCTGTGCGAAAGCGACAGCCTCAAGGCCTTCGGCATAGGAAGCGTAGTGGGTATGGACGTACAGGTGTCGGTTGATGCACTCCATGGCGCGGGAAATGGGCAGGACAGCCCCATGTTTCCAGCCAGATGTCGCGATGACTCCCTGTCGAGCCAGTGCTTTGACGGTCAGCTTATAGACGGGTGTACCGATGTTGTCGATGAAAATGTCTACGCCTTTGCCGTCCGTTTGGCTGTAAACGAGATCGAGGAGTTTTTTTTCAAAGGCCATGTTGTCCAATCCACTGCGATCGATCGGGATGATTCCCAATTGCTGCAGGAGCGCCAATCGTTCTGGGGTGGAGGCCACCATCGCCGCCTGGCACCCCATCTGTTGGGCCAAGGTCACTTCGGCCAGAGACACCCCACCGCCCCAGGCACAGACAAACACATCCTGCGGCTCTGTATGTTTCATCTGGGTTCGCCAGCAACCATACGCCACTTGCCAGTTGGCATAGGCGGTAATGTACCGCAGCGAAAAAGCCGCCCATTGGGGCAAAGAAAATCGCGGGTCTTCTGGAATGGGAATGACCTGCTGCATGTGCAATTTTATTCGCCTGGCCAACACGCCCATCGTCCGCGGCGCATCATAGCCCAAAATTTTTATTGGATAGCCAGCTTCATCCCAGATGCCATTGCAAAAGAGCAGGCAGTGATCGCCGGCTTTGAGATGGTGAACGGCTTCGCCGGTTTTGAGGATTCTGACCACACCTGCGTTGCCGATCACCACCTTTTCTTCCTGGCGTGCCATGCAAATATCGATTGGGTTTCGCTGGATGGCATGGGTCATATTTCCTTCCCAACAACCATACAGGGGTTCTGCCAGAACCTCTTCTGCCGAAATATCAGAAAGGGTCACAGTGTCTCTGACCAGTTGCCCTGCTTCACTGCGTCCACGTCCGCTGGGTAAAACCCATGCCTCTGTTGTAAATTTTCCCACCTTGTGAATCCTTTTTTAGTTTCTATGTGTTGAGCTGCAACCAGAAAGAACTCCTGTTCATTCCGACTGCAGCATAGGTTGTTGCTTTTCTTGCGACTGCGCCATCAAAGGCATCATGGCAACTCCCAGACTGGACAGCAGCCCCAAAATCTCAAAGACAATCGCGGCATAGATGCCAAAATTTAGAAAAAACACCCCGCCGATCAGACAAGCGCCAGGTGCAACCGCTGCGATCAGACCAAGCTGCAAATTGCGGGTAAACTTCTGGCCAATGTCAAAGAGGGTAATCAGCTGGCGCAGGCTCTGATCCATGAGGACGATCTGCGCTGTATCGGTTGCGACCGAAGTGGCGCCCCGCAGGGAAATCGAAACATTGGCTTTTTTCAACGCGATGGCATCGTTGATCCCGTCTCCCACAAAACAGACGGTTTTCCCTTCTTGCTGCAACTGTTCGACCAGCTGGGCTTTATGTTCGGGCAGCGTGTTGGCAAAGTAGCGGTCAATCCCCAAGGTCGCTGCCAGTTTTCGGGTCGGTTCTTCTTGATCGCCAGAAATGATCACGAGCGTCAACTGGCGTGCGCGCAACTGGGCGATCACTGCTTGGGCTTCTGGGCGAAGGGTCGGCTGCAATTCAAGGGCTCCGGCAAAGGTGTTTTCAACAGCCACCATGACCAAGGAATGGCCTAGGGAATGACAACGGGCTTGTTGCTGCTGAATTTCGGGGGGAATCGGAATGCCTTCCGACACCATGAAGCGGTCACTGCCGACCAAAATCCGGCGTCCATCCAGGGTCACTTGAATGCCATAGCCAATCGCGTAATGTGCATCGGCAATTTCCGGCAGCGTCAACTGTCGTGCTTGGGCTGCGTCCACAATGGCGCGGGCGATGGGGTGTGTTTGTCGGTGTTCTGCCGCTGCCGCATAGAGAAGCAATTGCTCTTCGGTGATCGTTCCAGAGGGGTGCAGTGCAATGACATGGGGCTGTTCGAGGGTCAATGTACCGGTTTTATCAAAGACAACGGTATCGACAGTGTTCAATAACTCCAACGAACGGCCATCTTTGATCAAGACGCCAGCATGAGAAGCCAGGTTGAGAAAGTTGAGCATGGCAATCGGGGAAGCGATTTTGAGAGTCATCCCAATATTGCTGGCCAACACAGCAGTAGCCCCTGCCGCACCGACCAGCGGCAGGGCAAGACCGCTCAACAGCAACAGGGGAAGTGTGGATCGGTTGGCAAGGGCAACCCCTTTGGCTTCGAGTTGTTGCTGATAACTCGCGGTGCGGTTGAGGATCTCACCAATTTGGGCCGCCAGACTTGCCTCGCCTGCCTTTTCAACCTGCAGAAAAATGCGTCCGGTCAGGACAAAGGTTGCTGCATAGACCGGGTCCCCGACACTTTTTTCTACGGGTTGGGCTTCGCCCGTCAGCATGTGTTGGTCGATCGAGGCCATGCCCTGGAGGATCACGCCGTCTGCTGGCACCATCTGTCCGGCTTGGACAACGAGGATGGTGCCAGCGTTCAGATCGGCGAAGGGCATTTCTACCTCAATGCCGTCCAGCAGAGCCCAAACCGTGCGCGGCTGTTGGCCAAAGACACTGACCAATTTTTGACGGGACCGATCGTAGGTGATCATCACCAACTTTTCACTGACATAATAGATGACTTCGGCGACACCGGCTGCGCCAAAAAAGCCGTTGAGCAAGACCCCAGTGATATAAAAAGAGGCAAGCAGGGTAGGGCGCAAGCGATGTTTATGCACCAAAGATGTGTAGGCATGCTGGTAGATCGGGATCGACAGATAGAGAACGGCACCGGCACTGACCAGGAGCAACGGTGGAAAGAAAAGTGTCCCCAAACCGGCCGATCCGAGTGCCCCAAGCGCCAACGCCAAATTTCGGTTCACGGCTCTTTCTTCGGGGGTGATCTCTAGGCTGCTGTTGTGCTCATTCATCACCCGGATCTGTTGGGAGCGCGTCTGGCCGAAGAGCGGATCGATATGTTGCAGAACAAATTGTTGCCACTCTTCGTCCAGGGCCATCCACTGTGTCTTCAGGGATGCAGGAAGGTGCAGAGGGGCATCGGGGAGTGGGGGGCGGTGTGCATCGCCAAAGTGCTGGACCTTCTGGGTGAGTTCTGCCAGCCACGTTGTGGTCTCTGTATAGACTGTGGCGGGAGTGCGTGGGGCCGTCTGAGGATTCCAGGCCGCCCAAGTTTTTGGCAACGGGGCTGACAAGGCTGCGCCGGGTCTGGCCGGAGCTGTCGTGGAGGCGAAGGGGGGGGGCTTCACCGCAGCGTCGGTCAACAGCCTCATCAGCGTTCTGTTTTTGCCCCGTTGTTTGGTATTCAGCGCTGTAGGCTGCAGCCCTGCATCGGCCAGCTTGTTCCAAAACATGGAGTCTCCTGAGTTTGGGGGGCTGTATCGCTTTGTCTGTTGCACAAATTATGACCCTGTATAGCGCCCTGGCGCAAGAATTTGGTTGGGGTCCAGCGCCTGTTTCAATGTTTGGAGAAAAGCGACGGTGTCATCTTGCGCGGGCGGCAGTTGTCCCATGGACTGGATGCCCAATCGATAGGGAACGTAGCCGGCTTGGAGGAGGCGGGCCAGCAGGTCATCATGGCAGGCCTGGGCGCGTGCATCTTCGCCCGCCACCGTCCGATCGTAGACGATCGCCGTGGTGATATAAATGGTGCGCGGGCTGACACACTGCAGCGCCAGGCTTGGTTCATAGCCGTGGGCAAAGACCGTTTCTTCGATCAAAGTGACGGCTGCACAGATTTCTTGACCGTCAAACGGAATGGCAGGCGCACACCAGAGAAACCCACAGCGGTCCCGCTCTGGATCGGGCTGGGCGGGCATCGGATCTGTCTTGCGCCAGTAGGTCATGGGAAGAGCGGCCTGTGTGGGCACGCCCCGTTGCGGGTGTTGAGAATACCAGGCGAGTGCCTCATCGATGTCGATTCCTGGGATCAACGCCTGCAACGCTTCGCGGGGCAGTGCCGCCATTGTCTCGTCGAAGAAAATGAGCAAGTCGACCAGCGGTGCCAGGGCCTCGTGGATCAGTGTGCGGACGCTGTGGGCCTGTGCTGCGCTGGCTGCGTAGATGGCTCCCTCGCCAAACCAGAGCCCGGTGTCCCATTTTTGCCGCAGGTGGGCGCGGAGCGAAGGCGGCAGCGGCGTTTGCCCGATCGCTTCGGTCCAGGGGTATTGTTGGACATACGAGAAGGTGCGGTAATCGTTGTTGATGGTAAAGGTCGTCTGGATCAACCCTTGTTGCAGCAGGGGACGCAAGGCATCGACCAACAAGGGCAATTTTTCGACGTCGTGAATGGCATAGGCAAAGACTTGCAGGTGTCTGGCCTTGGGCAAGAGCCAAAACGTCATCTCGGTGACAATCCCCAGATTGGATTGGGTAAACAGCCCATCGACGGCCGGTCCCAAGCCCCAGCGGTGCAGCCGAGTGGTTTTGGCTTGTGCAAAACGACCAAAGCCTGTGTGGATGCAGTGGCCGGTCGGCAAGACGACTTCCAAGCCACAGACGTGGGCAAAACGTTCTCCATAAGGACCTTTGCCCACACCGCGCTCCAAGGTGTTTCCGATCAGGCTGGAATCGGGCGGGCCGCCGGTCATCCCCAGGAAGAGGTGTGAGCCTTGATCGTGCAGAAAATCATAGATCTGCTGCTGCGTGACGCCGGGTTCCACGGTGACATAGGCCAGTTCCTCGTTGTAATCGACGATCCGGTTCATCCGTCCCAGATCCAGCACGACACAGCCGTCCTGCACGGGCACGCGGGATCCGTACCCCCAGTTTTTTCCGCGGCTGATGGGATAGAGGGGGGTTTTGTAGTGATTGGCAATTCGTACACATGCTTGCACCTCGGTGGTGGTTGCTGGCTGCAGAATTGCCGGTACCTGCTGGGTTGTCGCAAAGGTCGCTGTCTGTACCTGGGCCAGGCTGGTGGGGTCGACCAGCACATGTTCGTTGCCAAGCAACTGCCGCCAGGCCTGGAGTGCTCCTGAAAAGTCCATTTTTTACTCCTTGGTCGGTTGCATTGCAAGTTGCAAATTCATTGGCGCCAGATCGACGCATGTTCCTGGACAAACTGGGCAAAGGTCCTCGGTGTCCGGCCGGTCAATTGTGCGACGATCGGCGTCGTTTCGGCAAAAACACCCCGCTCTGTCGTGCTGAAGATCGAATGAATTCCTTTTTTGGGGCCTGGAAAGCCGCCCACCTCCTCAATAAAACGGACCAACTCCTCCACCGTAGCATTCGCATAGGGGATTGGCTGGCCCGTCGCCTGGGTCAGGAGCTCTGCGATGTCGCGCAGGGTCAATACCTCGCCTCCGGTCAAGGTATATGCCTGCCCTTCATGTCCTGGTTGGGTCAGGACAACTGCTGCGACCGCTGCAATATCGCGCGCGTCTATCGGGCAGATCTGTACATCGCCGCTGGTCCAACAGAGTCGGCGTTGTTGCTGGAGCATGGTGAACAAAAATCCCTCGAGGAAAAGCTGCATAAACCAGCCAGGGCGCAGCAGGGTGTACGGAATTCCGGAGTCAACGACGGGAGTTTCCACCTCTTCCCAGTGGCGCAGGCGTCCGTTGCTGCGAATGACCGGCATGCCGGTCACCAAGACCAGGTGCTGAAGATCTGCCTGTTGCAGAGAGGGGATCAGGCCATGAATATCCATTACGCCGCTGTCGGTGGGGACGCTGATCGCGTAGACCCGGTCCACCCCAGCAAGCGCCGGCGCGTAGGTGGCCGGATTTTCATAATCGAAATAGACAGCGGTGACCCCGGGCTGCCCGGGGTAGCGCTGGGGTGTGCGGGTCGCCACTTTGATCGTTTCTCCACGGGCTCGCAACTCTTCGACCAGTGGCCGTCCTACGTTGCCTGTGGCACCGATGACCAAGATACTGTTTTTCATTCACGCGCTCCTTGTCGACTGTGGGGAGGGTTCGGTTTGCCAAACGGCGGCATGTTCATTGGCAAAGTGAGCAAAGGTCGTGGGAGGGCGTCCGATCAGCCTCTCCACCGTCGGGTCCACCTCGGCAAAGCTGCCCTGGCGCAGAGTTTTGAATAAATAAGTTAAGTTTTTGATCGGTGTCATGGTTCCGCCCGCCGCGTTGAGCTCTGTGACCCCCAACGTTTCAAGGGGTTCGTGGTGGTATTCTACAGAGCGGCCGGAAGCATGGGCAAGGGTGGCCGCGATCTCGGTAAAATTCAACGCTTCACCGCCGGTCAGGGTATAGGCGTGCGTGCGATGTTCCTCTGCTGTCAGCAGAGCAGCTGCGACTTCGCCGATATCGCGTGCGTCGATCAAGCTAATGCGTGCGTCTGCTGCCGGGACACAGAGCCGTCCTTGTTTGACCATCGTGGCCATGAAGCTGTCGACGAAGGCTTGCATAAACCAGTTGGGCCGCAAGAAGGTGCAAGGCACCCCGGCCTGCAGCACTGGCTGCTCCACCTCATCCCACAGATGCAGCCCATCGCTGCGCAGAATGGGCATCGTTGTGACCAGAACAAGATGTTCTACACCGGCCCGCTGTATTTGCGCCACAAAAGGTGAAAAGGGCAACGTCACACCTGTACTGGCGGGTCCTGCAATCGCAAAGACTTGCTTGATGCCTGCGAGGGCCGGGGCAAAGCTGTCAGGCTGTTCGTAGTCAAAATAGATCGGTGTCACGCCGGGGTGGGCTGGGTAGCGCTCCGGGTGGCGGGTTGCAGCCCTCACCAGCCGTCCTTGTTGCAGTAAGCGTTGGATCAAGACCCGCCCAATGTTGCCGGTGGCGCCGATGACCAGGATCGGTGTTTGCATGAGAAGGATCCCTATGTATCTTTCTGGGTTGCATAGGTGCCGCCAGGAAAAATGGTTACCTCGGAACTTTGCAGCGAGTGTATGCCAAGCCGATTGCCTTCGCTGTCCAAAACCCAGGCCAGATAGCCGCGGCGACCGGTCGGTTCAATTTGTGTGGCTGGCAAGAGCACCTCTCCACCTGCGGCTACGGCGCGTGCCAGCAGCTGTTGTAGATCTTCGTCGTCGGCGTTGAGGTAAAGAAGACAACCCTCTTGTTGGCTGGGCTTGAAGACTGTCGGATCGCTTTGGGTGAGGGTTCCCAACACGCCACCGGTATCCACCAAGATGCCAATCTGGCCGCCGTGATTTTTGCGTTTGTCCTGGACAACGACTTCGATTTGAAAGAGCGCGCTGTAAAAGCGGGCAGCGCGTTCAATGTCCAGCACCGGAATTTGAAACCAACTCAGTCGTACCATACTCGGATTCCTTCTCCTGTTTACAAAATACGCACAACGCCGTGCGTGCCATCCACTTCAATCCACTGTCCATCTTGGAGGAGGGCTGTTGCCATCGCTGTGCCTACCACAGCAGGGATGCCATATTCGCGCGCCACAACGGCGCAGTGGCTCAAGATGCCGCCGCTGTCGGTGACGATCGCGCCGATGTAGCCGAAGAGGGTGCTCCAGGCCGGTGTCGTCGTGGGAGCCACCAAAATTTCGCCGGGGAGGATGCGATCTGCTTCGGCCAGCGTGCGAGCGATGCGCGCTGTTCCCTGCACCACACCGGGTGCGCCGGCGTAGCCCCCCACTTCGTTCGGGGCTTGGGCTTCTGGCGGGGGCCCGCCGAAAAATTTGGTGAGGGCGCGGACAAAGGGATCGTCCGGCATTGCGGTCGGCGGGGCGCCGAGGAGAGGGGGCGGCACCACAGCGGCAAAGTGGGTCGCCTGGGCACGTCGTTCAGCAATCAGCGATTGGAACTGCGCTGCCCCGGCGGAACTGCTTTGTACTTCGTCGAGGGTCAGAGAAAAAAGATCCTCTGGCGTCTCGAGGATTTTTTGTGTGGTCAGCCGTTCGCCGATCGTCCGCAGCAGCTGGCGCATGTGGTAGTTGCCCTGGTTGTCAATCCAAAAATTGTGATCCTCGGAGAGTTGATAGCTGACCAAGGCCAACCCATACAGCCCTTCAAATTGTGCAATGACTGGTTCGGGGTAGCCAGCCAAGGCGTCGCGCACACGAGCCAGTGCCGCTTCACGGTGGGCCTTGCTGTCGGCTGCGGTCTGCCCACTGGTTGTGTCGTCGGGGGACGGTTGGGGGTGGGTCAGTCGTTCTTGGATCGTCCGGAGGACGAGGGTGGGGTCTTCCAGCCAGAACGGCGCCGACAGGCTGACTCGGTCGCTGCAGCGGCCGTAGCTTTGCAAGTATGCCCGCAGCGCGTCGAGAAAGAGTTGGCCGTCGGTCGAGTTTGCCAGCTCTGCGAGCACCCTGGCTGCGGGCTGTTCACGCAGCAAGGCGCCCACCAACGGCTTTTCTTGTGCCAGGTGGCAGAGGCGGGCCAGGGCGGTGTGGCCGCGCGTGGTCTGGTTCTCCCCGCGCAACAACGTATACGCGGCAAAGGGGTCGCTCTCGGGAAAGAGCTCCTGCACCATTTCTGTAAACGCGTTCAACGTCAGCATCATCGGGTAGAAGAGCAAAAAATGAATTTCCCACAGCCGCCGATAGTTGGGCAAAGTGGCAGCCAGATGCGCCAGAAGATCCGTCAGCGACGCGTTGGCCAGGTCATACTCCTGCCAGGTCGTCAGATGTGTTTGAATCTCGGGCAGCCAGATCTGTTCCCAGCGGTAACCCAGCTCGCCCATAGCTGCCTCGATCTGCTGCTCGGCCCGCTGGGCTTGGGCGGCAGATTCTTCGGCAGAGAGGAGGGGCAGTGCTGTGCTTTCATACACGTACCCGTTGAGGTACTTGTACTCTTCGAGAAAACCCAGCGCATAAGTCGCAGCGGCATGGTTGATCCCATGCTCCATAGATTTCACCAAAAGGGTGAAATCCATGTGTGTGATGGCTGTCGGAAAATGAACGGTATCCCGCAGCCAGGTGCGTTCCTCTTCGGCCGCATCGGCCCACTGTACCGGAAAGTCAGCCATCGGGTCAGCTCTGTCAGGCTGATTGAGAGAGGGTGTCGACATGGTGTTTCTCGTCCATTGAAAGAAATGAGTTGGAAGATTGGTTCAACGCAAGGCTTCAAGGTGCAGTTGAGTGAGCAATGCTTGCCGAAGGGTGCCCACCTTTTCGCCGATGGCCAGGCTGGGGTCGAGCGCATCCTGCGGGGCGACCATCTGGTAGATCTTGTCTGGGTCCATCGTCTCACCGTTGAGCTCCCAACGTTGTGTCGCCTCCTGGAAGTAGAGATTGTCGGAGGTGAGCAGATAGTTGCCAGAACCAGCCAGAGAACGGCTATAGTCCAGCCAACCGATGAGATCGGCTCCCGCCATTTCGACAGGAACGAGGGTGAAGTCGTTGGGGAACATGCGGATCAGGTCATATTGGGTGACCGTACTGCCGGCCGGGATCAGATCGTCCAACCGGAGAAAACCGCTGGGGTAAAAGGCGGCGTCCGCATCGGGAGCGAGTGCCAACATGCCGTTGGCCACCAGGTGGGTCAGCGCTGTCGGAAAATTGCGAATGCTCGTGGCAAAGCCATCCAGATCCACAGGGGTGGTCGCAACCTCCTGTGCTGGATCAATGCCCTCTGCACGGTAGGCATCAAAGATGCGTTCCACCCATGCATTGGCCACAGCCTGGGTGTTTGGATCGTCTGCAATTGCATCAGTAATCGGCTCAAGGGCTGCTTCTATCTTGAGTTCTGCGGTCGCTGTATCGTAGGTGAGCTCGAGCACATAGACATTGCGCGCGTTTGAATCCGATTTGTAGATCGGTGCGCTCTCGGTGCCAGAAGAGACGGCCATGTGTTCGTGATCGTCGCCTCCTACAATCAGATCAATTTCAGGGAATGCTTGTGCCAACGCTTCGTCTTCGGTGACATGAAAGTGGGTCAACGCAATCAACAGATCGACCTGATCGCGCAAGGTTTCCACCTGGGCTGCGGTCGCCTCCATCGGATCGAGATAGCTGATTGCCACCGGTGTTTTGCCAATGGGTTCGGTCACGCCAAAGATCCCCACCCGCATGGCGTTTCCGGCTGGGTTCGTCGCCGTAAAAATGGCATTGGCTGCCACCCCCGGGAATGGTTCACCGTCGGCAGCGGTGACATTGCTCGAGAGAATGGGGAAGCGGGTTTCGGCCAGACGGGCATAGAATTCATCTTCGTGGCGTACGTGAAATTCGTGGTCGCCAAAGGTCATGTAATCGATGCCCACAGTGTTCATGACGGCCACAGCCTGTTCTCCATCCACGGGGCTTCCATCCACGATGGCTGAGCTCAACCCGGAGGGTGTGTACAGATCCCCGGCAAAGGTGACGAAGGTATTGGGGTTGGCAGCCGCCAATCTCTGGCGAAGGGTGGTCACCCGTGCCAGCCCGCCCAGTTTGCCGCCACCGACGGGCATGATCTCGTACACATCATTGAGGTGCAGCAGCGTCAGACGCACAACCGAATCTGCTGCTGCAGCAGAGGGATCGGTTGCAGAACCAGTGGACTGGATTGGCCGACAAGCCGTCATCCACGCGCTGAGTGCGAAGAGAAGCAAGACAATCTGAGGAAGCCGGCTGGTCTTTGACATTGGGTGCATGTTTTTTCCTGTTTCTGTTTACTGATGGGTTACGTATGGGATGTTGTGGCGTTGGGTATACGCCGCAACCTGTTGAGCGATTGTTTCGACAGAAGGTGGCTGGACGATCGTATAGTGATCGCCGGGCAGCCAGTGGGACTCGACCTTGGTGAGTGTCTGCCATGCGCTGATGGCTGGATCCAGGTCGGGGGTGCGGTAGGCGTCACCGCGAAAAAGGACGATTTCTCCTGGGTAGGGCTGGGGTCGGTAGTCTGTCAGCGCTGCAGCGTGCATGCAAAAGGTGCGCCAAAAAGGTGCCAAATCCTGTGCGGTGACATCAGGTGCGAGGGCACCTGCCTGTTGTGCTGCCGCCAGCCAGGCTGCAAACGCGTCTGTTTCTGTCTCTCCGTTCAAGGTAGGTGTGGGCAAGAGTGTCTTTCCGTCTGTCAACCGCACGAGATCGTGGAAAAAGGCCATCAGCAGATCCGGAAGCTTCTCTGGCTGTCGGCCTTTGGGATCCATGCTGCTGTGGTACAGGCTTCCCGGCTCGGGGCGGGTTGGAGTGGGAACGTAGCTTTCGATCAAGACCACCGTGGCCACGGGTTTGCCCTCCTGGGCCCACTGACAGGCCATCTCGTAGGCAATGACCCCCCCCATCGACCAGCCGCCGATCCGATAAGGTCCATGAGGACATACCTTGGCCACGGCCTGGCGATACAAGGCGGCCATCTCCTCAATCCTGGGCGATGCAGTGGTGGCCTCTGCCTGCAGCGAAGGCGATTGCAAGCCATAAAAGGGGTGATCGGTGCCAAGCGCTTGTGCCAATGCCCGATAACAGAGGACATTGCCCCCGATCGGATGGATGAAAAAGAAAGGTGGGTGTTGGCCTTGCGGCTGCAAGGGGACCAGCGGGGACCAATCCGTGTCGGCGACCCTGCCGGGCGGCTTTGCGGTCTGCTCTGCGACAGGTGCCAATTGCCGGGCGAGCTGTGCAACCGTGGGGTTTTGTAGCAGCGTGGCCAGTGTCAGCGGTCTTCCCAGCGACTCTTCGATTCGACTCAGCAGGCGCATTGCCAGGAGAGAATGGCCCCCGATTTCGAAAAAATTGTCATGAATGCCGACGGCGGGTGCTTGCAACACGTTCGCCCACAGGGCCACCAACTTCTGTTCCAGCGCGCTTTGGGGAGGGACATGAGCAGCATTCGCCAAGGCAACGTCTGCAGGCGCCGGCAACGCCCGGCGATCGACCTTGCCATTGGGGGTCAGGGGCAAGGTCGGCAGTTGGATGAAGTGGGCCGGCAGCATGTACTCAGGCAACGTCTGTCCCAGATGGAGCCGTAACTCTGCCGACGATACGGCTGTGTGGGCGCCAGGCGTCCAGTAGGCCAGCAACCGCCGATCTGCTGCTTCCCCGTCGGCAATCACCACTGCATCCTGCACGCCAGGATGGCTCAGCAGCCGACTCTCGATTTCTTCCAATTCCACCCGATAGCCGCGCACCTTTACCTGATGGTCAAGGCGTCCCAGGAATTCAATGGTTCCATCCGGGAGATAGCGGGCGAGATCGCCGGTTTTGTAGAGTCGTTTTGGGGGGGGCTTGTGGCTGGACAGCATTGTCTCCTCTGCCGTTCGCCATTCGATAAACCGTTCGGCCGTCAATTCTGGCCGGTTCAGATAGCCGCGGGCGACACCGATGCCGCCCACATACAATTCGCCGGGGACACCAATGGGGACAGGTTGCTGCTCTGGATCCAAAAGATAGACCTGTACATTGGCGATGGGGCGACCGATGGGCGGCGATCCAAGACCGTTTGCGTACGGTGTATGGGTGCATGCCATCAGTGTCGTGCAGACTGTATTTTCTGAGGGGCCATAGGCGTTGAAAAAGCGGCGCCCCTGGCTCCACTGCTGGACCAGGTATCCCGGACAAGCTTCCCCTGCCACGATGAGCGTTTCCAGCGCAGGGAAGGACGCTGGCGGCAACATCGCCAAGGTGGACGGGGTCAGCGTGACATGGGTGATCGCATGCTCTTGTAGGAGTTTCTGTAAGGGGGGGCCGGGCAGCAGGGCGGGGGCAGGGGCCAGATAAAGGGTGGCCCCCGCACAGAGCGCCATGGCAATCTCGGAGATGGAGGCGTCAAAGTTGAACGATGCAAACTGGAGGACACGGTGGCCTGGCATGACGCCAAAGGCCCGGATCTGCGCCGTGGCCAGATTGGTAAGGCCCTGGTGTTCTATCTGTACACCCTTGGGGGCGCCGGTGGAACCCGAGGTATAGATGACATAGGCCAGCTGATTCGGGGCAACGCCTTCCTCCGACGCCTGATGGGGTGTGGAGGCTGCGATTTCTGGCCCGGGATCGATCAAAACAGGGGTGATCGCTGGTTGGCGCGCGACCTGTGTCTGGCACAAAGAGGATTGGGTCAGGACCCAATGAATTTGTGCGTCGTGCATCATCCAGATCAACCGGTCTTCAGGGTAAGTTGGGTCGAGGGGGAGGTAGGCGCCTCCTGCTTTGAGGATGCCCAGCAGACCGATGACCATGGCCGGCGAGCGTTCGACATAAAGACCGACCAGGACTTCTGGTCCAACGCCCAATGTGCGCAACCGGTCTGCCACTTGCTCTGCCTGACGGTCGAGTTCAGCGTAGGTCAGCTGCACCAGCCCTGCTGGCGCGGACCTCTCCAGGGCAGTCGCTGTTTGTGGGTCGACATAGACCAGCGCCGGGGCGGTCGGTTGCTGGCGGGCCTGGTCGGCAAAGAGGTGATGAATGCCCAGGTGGGCTGGAATGGGTTGTTCTGTGGCGTTCCAGTTCACCACCACCTGCTGTTGTTCAGAGTGTGGCAGCAGCGGCAACCGGCCAATCGTTTGTGTCGGCTGTTGGACAAGCCCGGCCAGCAAGGTTTGCCACTGGTCGGTCAGACGTGCCAGCGTGGACGGTTCGAAGAGATCTGCGTGATACTTGAAGGCGCCCATCAGCGCTGCACCCGGCTCCTCTGGCTCTTCCATCAACAGGATGAGATCAAATTGCCCTTCCATACGGCGAATGGGCAATCCTTCCAGCTCCAATGTTTGGGGAGCGGTTTTGGGGGGCACTGTGGTTTTGGGCAGCAATTTTTGATGAACAAAGATTGTCTGAACGATTGGGGAACGACTGGCATCGCGCAGTGGCTGCAACTGTTGCACCAACAAGGGAAAAGGGTACGCTTGATGGGCCAGGCCCTCCAGGACGGTCTGTCGGGTTTGTGCCAGCAGCGTGTGAAAGGGGAGATCGGCGGTGACTTCTGCGCGCAGCACGATGGGGTTGACAAAATACCCAATGATGCCGGCAAAGTCGGCTTGTGCGCGATTGCCGGAAGTTGGCGAACCAATCAGCAGTGTGTTTTGACCCGTGTAGCGATAGAGCAGCACCTGATAGGCTGCCAACAAGAGGGTGTACAAGGTGGTGCCTTCTGCCCGTGCCAGCGCACGCAGTTGCTGCGAGAGTTCCAGGCTCAGACGAAACTCGCAGGTGGCGCCGCGCAGCCGTTGTACGGGAGGGCGCGGGTGGTCGGTGGGGAATTCCAGCACGGGCAGCGGGGTGTCTGCAGCGGGTTGCAGTTGTTGTCGCCAGTAGCGAGCCAGCGTTTGTCCTTCCTGGCTGAGGTAGTTCAACTCCCAGTAGATAAAATCCAGGTAGGTGCGTGAGGGGAGTGGGGTAATTTCCTCTTGCTGGTAGAGGGTACACAACTCTGTGCCGAGCAAAGGGATCGACCAGTGATCGAAAATGATATGGTGCAGTGTGAGCAACAGCACTCCTGTGAAGGCACCCGGTGAGCTGTTTTGCACAAAGAGGGTGGCTCGCCAAAGGGGCCCCTGTTCCAAAGAAAAGGGGCGGCGGGCATCGGCGTCAAGATGTGCCATCAAGGCGGTGTCTGTCCAGCCTGTGGCATCGACCGTTGTCCAGCCGGGCTTCAGCTGAGGAGCGATCTGTTGCACGGGTTTTCCGGCCACAGTGGCGAAACGGGCACGCAACATGGCATGGCGTGCGGCGAGCTGATCCAGGACCTGGCGCAGCCGTCCGGGGTCTAAATCGGGTGTGTGGATACGAAAGGCGAGAGGAATATGATAGGCGTCGCTGGTTGGATCTTGTTGGTGGACAAACCAGAGCGCTTGCTGTCCATGGGAGAGCGGGGCATAGCTGCCTTCCTGTTGAAGATAGGCCAAGAGTTCTGTCTTGCGCGTTTTGATCTCTGCCAGGCGCGCTGCTGTCAAGAACGTCTTGTCGCCTCGGTAGCGGATTGCCTCGCCCTCCGCCCAAAGGGTGACACCTGCCAACGCCAATTCTTGTAAGAAGGATGCAGCGTGGCTCATAGTTCTCCTACGACTTCTTCAAAGAGGGGTTCTTCCGCAGCGGCCTGGCTGTCGGCGGGCGGTGCGTCGGTCTGGAGATGTGCGTCTTGCCATGCCCGCTGCAGCCAGATCGCCAACTCGGTGAGGGTAACACTCTCCAGGAGCTTGACAATCGGCACATCGACCCCTAGGGCGCGCTTTGTCTGGTTGCGAACATCGATTGCCATCAGGGAGTCCAGCCCCAGAGCGGGGAGGGGGGTCGTGACCCCAATTTCGGCTGGCGTTTGCCCGACAATCGCTGCAAAGGTGTGTCGGAGATAGGTCACCAGCTGGTCTTGTTGGCCGGCGGCATCGAGTGCGGCCAGTGCACGGCTGAGATTGGACGAGGCTGTGGGGACGGCTGCGGCTTGGGGAGATGCAGGTGGGTGCTGGGCAAAATTTGTATAAAACGGTGGCGGGGCTGTGGCCGCAAAAGGTGCCAGGAATGCGGGCCACTGAATGGCGCTGACGGTCACCTGTGGTGCTGGCTGCTGTAAAAGTGCTGCCAGCACCTGTAAACCGGCTTCTGGAGCGAGGAGACTTTCCCCTTGTTCGGCGATGCGTGCCTGCTGACGGGCATCCAAGCGTGCGGCCATGCCTACCTCTCCCCAGGATCCCCAGTTGATGGACAAGGCTGGGAGTCCCAAGCTGCGCCGGCAGTGGGCCAGCCCGTCCAGGAAGGCATTGGCGGCGGCGTAGTTGCCCTGCCCCAGGGATCCAAAGACGGATGCTGCCGATGAAAAGAGGACAAAGAAATCAAGCATTCGATCGCGTGTCATTTGGTGAAGATACCAGGCGCCGGCGACTTTGGCAGCCATCACCTGGGCAAAATTTTCGGCAGTTTGTTGCAGCAGGAGGCCGTCGCGCAGCACGCCTGCGGTGTGAATGACCCCGCGCAACGGGGGGGAGCAAGCGGCGAGCAGACGGGCCACAGCGGCTTCTTCGCTCACATCTGCCTGCACCACGGTGATCTGGGCACCCTGTCGTTGCAGCTGTTCCAGCACCTCTTGTGCCTGGGGAGAAGGGGCGCTCCGTCCTGCCAAGACCAGATGGCGTGCCCCTTGTGCCACCAACCATTCAGCGACCTTGAGACCCAGGCCTCCCAAGCCTCCGGTAATCAAATAGCTGCCGTCGGGTGCCAGCGTGGGGGCTGCGGGCGGAACAGGGGTGCGCGCCAGGCGCGCCACATAGCGGTTGCCATGTGCAAAGGCCCGTTGTGTTTCTGCGGGCGTGGTTGTCAGCAGTTCGCGACAGAGCGTTGTGGCATCTGCGGCGAGGGCCGCTGCGGGGTCGATTTTTTCGTCCAGGGGGTCCAGGTCGATACAGACGGGTGCCAATTCGGCCTGTTCCAAGTGGAGGGTGCGGGCCAGGCCCCAGAGGGCGGCCGCAGCGGCCTGCTGTGCGGGTCGCTCTGCGACTGCCTGGGCACCGCGTGTCACCACCCACAGACGGGCCGCCATGCCTGTCGCGTTCACGGCTTGCACCAGCCGCAAGAGGGCCAAACTGTGCAGCTGTGCAGTCTCCACCTCGCTTTCGGTTTCGCCGGCGGCTTCTGCGCTCCAGAGATAGAGCAACCGGCAGCTCGTATGGCCCGCTTGCTGCTGCTCTTGAAGCAGTCGCGCAACCTGTTCTGGATCGAGCGGGTTGAGCAGGGTACGTGTATACAGGCCAGAGCGGCTGGGGACGGAGGAGCGGTACAGTGGGTCTGGGGTCACAACCACACAACTTTGTCCCTGCGCAACCAGCTGGTGTGCCAGTTCTTTGCCCACCCCTTGCCGATCGGCAAAGACAAGCCAGTGACCCGGTTCTGGGGAGGGCTCGCTGGCGGGCTGGGGGAGTGCCGCCGGTTGCCAGGCGATCTGGTAAAGCCAATCCTGCCAGGCGGGGGGGGGGAGCGCAGCAGCAAAGGACTCGGCGCGCACCTCAGTCACTTCGTAGCCCGTCAGTTTAGCCACAAAGGTCCCATCGGCTTCGACCAGCTTCAAATCCCATTGTTGCGAGCCAACCGGTTCAGCGTAGCACCAGAGCAGGTTGCCTTGCGGCTTTCGATAGAAGTGCAGCTGGCCCAGGGCTACGGGCACGAAGGTACGGGTGTCGTCGGTGGGCGCAAAACCGGCCATTTGAAAGCAGGAATCCAGGAGGCCGGGATGAAGTGCAAAGGTGGACGTGCTCGGATCGTGTGGCGGTGGCTGGAGTTGTCCCAAGGAGATCCCTTGTTCGTTCCACCAACAGGTTGTCAACCAGCGGAAGCTGCTCCCCCACTGTACCCCCCCTTGTTCCAATTGTTGGTACAGGGCTGTGCCTTCCATGGCGTGGGGGCACTGTGCCTGCCAAGCAGAGACCGGTGCGGGCAGGGGGTGACCTGGCGTCAGTGTAACCCGGCCTGTGGCATGGCGCAGAAACGAAGTGGGCTCTGTGCGTTCCTGATCGGTTGCAAAACTGATGATCTCGAAGACAAAGGAGGTGGGGGGGGCGTCGTCCAGGAGAAGGGCGCGCGCGCCTGGGTGCCCATTTTTTCCCTCTCCGTTGGCTGTCACCGGCTTGAAGACCAACTGGAGCGTTTGTGGTTGTTCGGGGTTTACGACCAAACCTTTTCGAAAGACAACCTCTTCGAGAGAGCAGTGGCTGCTGCCGCTCAACAATTCGACAGCGTCGATCACCATCGACAGGTAGGCTGCGCCTGCCATGACCACCTGACCATGCACTTGATGTGCGGCCAAAAAGGGCTGTTGGTGCAGCGTCAGGGTGGTTTCGAAGACGATGCCATCGAGCAAGGGTGAGCGGACCATGCGGTCGATCAGGGGGCGGAGTGTCTGGTGCGTGGGCTGTGCGGCGCGTGTCGGCAGGTCGAGATCTTCGCGCAGCCAGTAGCGTTGGCGTTGAAAAGGGTAGGTGGGCAACACCACTTTGCGCCGCTCGGTCTGGCGATCCAGACCCTGCCAATCCACCGTGTGTCCGTGGCTGTACAACGTGCCCAGGCTGGTCAACAAGGTGTGCCACTCCTCCTGCCCAGGACGGAGACTCGGCAGCCAAAGCGGGGCCGCGTGCGTCGCTTCTACCTTCTGGCTGCTGCTGTCGAGAGATTGGCGCCCCATCCCCAATAAGGTCGGCTTGGGGCCAATTTCGATAAAAACCTGACAACCTTGGGCCTGCAACGTGGCCATCCCTGCGGCAAACGCAACGGGCTGGCGCACATGTTGCACCCAATACTCGGGCGTTGCGAGGGTACTGGCTGCCAACTCGCCTGTCAGATTGGAGACCAGCTTGACGCGCGGCGGCGCATAGGTGATGGTGCGGGCGACAGCGGCGAAATCAGCCAGCATCGGCTCCATCAACGGCGAGTGAAACGCATGGGAGACGGTCAAGGGGGTGGTTTTTACACCGGCAGCTTCCAACGAGGCTCTCACTGCGTCGACTGCTTCTCCCCTGCCAGAGATGACGACATTTTGGGGCGCGTTGATGGCTGCAATCGCAATGTCAGCGGAATAGGGAGCTATGGCGTGGCGCACCTCTTCCACATCGGCGGCGACGGCCAACATGGCGCCGCCTGTCGGCAGTGCGCCCATCAGCCGTCCGCGCGCCGCAATCAAATGGAGGCCATCTTCCAAGGAAAAGACGCCGGCAACACAAGCGGCCACATATTCCCCAACGCTGTGTCCCATCACCAGATCGGGCTGAATGCCCCAAGCCAGCCAAAGCTGTGCCAGGGCATATTCCAGCGCAAAGAGTGCCGGTTGTGTATAGGCGGTGTCGTCGATTTGGGCCTGCTGGGCGTCGTCGACGGCCGGATAAAGTATTTCCAGCAGTGGGGTTGCCAGGTGGGGGCGCAGCAATTCGTTGCAGCGATCCAGCGCCGTGCGAAAAACCGGCTCGGTCGCATAGAGCTGCCGACCCATCTGGAGATACTGGGCACCCTGTCCGGTAAAAAGAAAGGCAACTTTGGGGCGGAGCCGTGCACTGCCTTTTCCGCTCCCGACTTGACCTTCGACGACGCCTGCGGTGTCGCCGGTCCGCCAGGCTGCCAGCTTTTCTTGCGCCGATTGTGGGGTGGCTGCGACCACACAGAGGCGGTGGGCATGGTGGCTGCGTCCAACGTGGCTGGTAAAGGCAACATCGGCCAGATCGTCGGTGGACCGTTGTCTCAAAAATGTGACATACCGATCTGCCAGTGCCTGTAAAGCGGCTGGGGTTTTGGCGCTGAGGGTCAAGAGGTGGTAGGGGCGCTGCGTGGAGGGATTGGCAGGAGAGACGGGGGGGGGGCTGGGTGCTTCGGCGAGGATCAGATGGGTATTGGTGCCGGTCATGCCAAAGGAACTGACACCGGCCATACGGACGGGGCCGTTCACCCTGTGTGGCCAAGGCGTACGTTCGGTGACAACACGGAGGGGGCTGTTGGTCCAGTCAATATGGGGATTGGGCTCGTCGAAGTGCAGACTGGCTGGCAACGTATGGTGTTGCAAAGCCAGGACCACTTTGAGGACCCCGGCGACCCCGGACGCAGCCTCGGTGTGGCTGATGTTGGATTTGACGGAGCCGATGAGCAACGGATTGGCGTGCGTGCGTCCTTTTCCGTAGACACGGCTGAGGGCGCGTGCTTCGATCGGGTCGCCGAGCGGGGTGCCGGTGCCATGTGCCTCGATGTAGCTGATTTCGATTGGGTCGACCTGGGCAAAGGCCAGCGCTTGTTGGATCACGGCTTCTTGTGCCGGCCCATTGGGGACGGTGAACGCGCCGCTGGGTCCATCGTGGTTGACTGCTGAGCCACGAAGGACGGCGTGGATCAGGTCGCCTGCCGCCACGGCGTCGGACAGCCGCTTCAAGGCCACCATGCCACAGCCTTCGCCCCGCCCATAGCCGTTGGCGTTGGCGGAAAAACTTTTGCAGCGGCCGTCGGCGGAGACTGCTTGAATGAGGCAAGTATCCACGGTCGAATGGGGGCTGAGGTTCAGGTGGACGCCGCCGGCCAAAGCGAGATCGCATTCTCTGGCCTTGAGCGCCTGTGAAGCCAGATGAATGGCCACCGAAGACGAAGAGCACATGGTCATCAACGTCATGCTGGGGCCTTGCAGGCCCAACAGATAGGAAAGGCGACCTGCCAGCGGTGCCACATCGCTGCCAAAGCCGGCATACTGATCGACCCCGATGCGATCCAGTGCCAGCATCATATAGTCGTTGTTGGAGACACCCACATAGACGCCTGTGCGGGTATTTTGCAGTTGGTCGGGAGGGAGATTGGCATGTTCCAGCGCCTCCCAACTGGTTTCTAAGACCAGCCGTTGTTGGGGGTCTAGATTGTCGGCTTCGCGGGGGGAGATGCCAAAAAAGCGCGCGTCAAACTTGTCCACGTCGGCAACATAGGCACCGCGCCGGATGTAGACTTTGCCGGGCGTTCCCGGCGTCGGATCATAATAGGGGGCCAGGTCCCAGCGCTCTGTCGGGTGGTCGCTGCTGGCATCGACGCCGTTGTCCAGAGTCTGCCAGAACGCGTTCAAGTCTGCGCCGCCGGGGTAACGGCCGGCCAGGCCGACGATCGCGATCGGTTCTCCGTGGGGCTCTTCAGCGGCTTTGAGTTTTGCTTCTAATCTTTCAATCGTGCGGTAGGCTTGTAACAAGGTTGCCCGCTGTGAAGTTGGGTGGGTCATGAACGTTCTCTTTTACCTAGACCATTTTCATAAAACTGGCACAACATTTGTGGACGCACAAGGGGGGCTCTCTACGAGCGGCCCTTTACAGATTACAAAATGTCGAGCAAAGTCGGATTGCGTTCCAACAAAATATCTTCCATGCGCTGTCGCACCAGCTCTTTGAGTTCCGGGTGCGTCAAAATATAGAATTGGCCCGCGCGCATGGCGGCAAACACCTTTGAGGCGACTTGTGACGGCGGCAGGCCATGGGTCAGGCGCTGTTGCAGCGTTTGCAGCAACGCTGCCTGTTCTGGGCGCATCTGACGTTCCACGCGCAAAGCAGGGGGGCGATTCCGCTCTGAATCCAGCGCGCGGGTGTTCACCCATCCTGGGCAAAGCACTGCGGTTTTGAGTTTGGCATTTTGGCGGGCCAGGGAATGGTAGAGGTTTTCTGAAAGGGCCACAACAGCATGTTTGGAAACCTGATAGCTGGCGCTGGGTTCTCCGGAGATAAGCCCCGCCATCGAGGCTGTGTTGACAATATATCCTTCGCTTTCCTGGGCCAGCATGATCGGTACAAACGTGCGCAGGCTGTGGATCACCCCCCAAAGATTCACCCCCAAGACCCACTCCCAGTCGGCTGTCTTGCTTTTCCACACCGAACCGCCGGCGCCAAAGCCGGTGACTCCTGCGTTGTTGAAGAGGAGGTGAACGGCACCAAAGGTCTGGAGCGTCTGTTGTGCCAGCCGTTCGATCTCTGCTGGCTGGGAGACATCTGTGCGTACTGGCAGCACTGTTCCTCCCTGTTCGGTCAGCGCCTGTGCGGTCTCTGCCAGGGCAGCTTCTTCGATATCTGCCACCACCACCGTGGCCCCTTCTTGTACACACTGTTCGGCCAGGGCGCGTCCAATGCCACTTGCGCCACCGGTAATGACAGCTACTTTCTTGTGAAAATCTTGCATATACCTTCTTTACGCCAGTCTGGCAATTTTTTGCATCAGCAAGGCTTCTAACGCTTCTTCGGAGAGATCGGCCAGCTGGTCGTCGTCCATCCAGGCTGGGTCGTTTTCCATTGGGGGGGCTTGGGGAGCGGGCAGGTGCTCTTGCTGTACAAAGTCTGTCATTTCAGCCACGGTCGGATAGTCAAAGACCAGGGTCGAGGGCAGTGGACAGCCGAGTCGGCTTTGTAAGCGGCTGCGCAGCTCAATTGCCATGAGCGAATCGATACCGACTTCAAAGAGGCGTTGGGTGGGGTCGATCGTCTGGGGGTCGTTGACACCCAGGACTGCGGCCACCTGGCCGCCGATCGCGGCCAGCAACTGTTCTTTGGCTTCATCGAACGGCAAAGCTGCCAACGTCTCCAGGAAAGGGTGGGTCGGCGCGGGTGCTGTGGTCGGGCGCAGCGCCGCTGGCAGCAGCGAAGGGATTGTTTGCTGGCGAAACGCCTCGACGTCTACGATCGGCAGCACGCTCACCTGTGGCCAAGGTTCTTGCAACAAGCTCAGGCAGATCTGTGCACCTTCCTGCGGATCCAAAAAGTGCAAGCCACCGCTGTGCACGGTCGTTTGGGTGCTGGTGCGCGCAGCCATGCCTACCTCAGCCCAAGGTCCCCATTGAATGCTGAGGGCAGGCAGGCCGTTGTGCTGCCGGTAGTGGGCCAAAGCATCCAAAAAGGCATTGGCGGCGGCATAGTTGCCCTGTCCAACCGAACCGAGCAGGGCCGCCGCCGAAAAGCAGACAAAGAAATCCAGCGCGTCGCCCTGGGTCAAGCTGTGCAGGTTCCAGGCGCCCTGCACTTTGGGCTGCATCACCCGTGCCAGCCGTTCTGCGTTTTGATTGCGCAGAATGCCATCCTCGAGCACGCCTGCTGCATGGAAGACGCCGCGCAGAGGCGCTGCAGCCCGACAGGCTGTCAAGGCCGTGGCCAGTGCTGTTGCATCGGCGACATCGGCCTGAAGGACCAGGACTTCGGCCCCTGCCGTGCGCAGCTGTTGGATCGCTTGTTGGGCTGTCGGGGTGGACGCGCCTGTGCGGCCGAGCAAGGTCAGATGGCGTGCCCCTTGCTGAACCAAAGCCTGGGTTACGGCCAGGCCAAGTCCGCCCAAACCGCCGGTGATCAGGTAGCTGCTGTCGGCGCGCACGGGGATGGAGGGTGTGGGGTTCCTGGTAGCCTCGGCTTGTGCCAGCCGCGCCACATAGCGCTGCCTTTGGCGGAACGCAAGCTGATTTTCCTGATCCGGGGCCAGGAGTTGGTCACAGAGCCAGGTCAGTGCCGCGTGGTCAGCGGTTGGGGGCAGGTCCACACAGATGCAGCCGGATTCGGGCTGTTCCAGGGCGATTGTGCGGCCCAATCCC
Source organism: Chloroflexota bacterium (assembly GCA_018969295.1). Lineage (GTDB taxonomy): Bacteria > Chloroflexota > Anaerolineae > Caldilineales > Caldilineaceae > Caldilinea. The sequence goes on from JAGWYN010000019.1 coordinate 57,096, forward strand.
CAAAGTGGCGCCTGGGCTGGGTGCACCTTCTCTCCGGGCAGCACAGCCTGGGCCCCGCAGCTGATCAACCACAGCCGGGGGGGCTGGGGGTGGCTGCTGAGGCTCTGCACGAGCGGCAGAAGCGGTGTGCATTGGCGTTCTGCGGCTGTCTGGACAGGGTCGGCGGCGGTGTGCCCTTCAGCACCCCAGAGATAGACAATCCCCTGCCAGGGCGCTCTTTGCCACAAGGATTGCCAGGCCGTGCGGTCGGTCGGGTCCAGGGTCTCCCACGGAGCAGCGGGGGGAAGGGGAGCGCCGTGTGTGGGAGAAGCTGGTTGTGCTGGCGCAACCAGGGTGACCGATTGGGATCGTGCCCGCAGCGCCGCCGCCAGCTGTTCACCGATGCCCTCCGGTTCGGCCAGAATCAGCCAGGGCCCTGGCCTGGCGGCTGGGAAAGCGGGCACGGGTGCAGCGCTGGCTTCCCAGGCCAGGGTATAAAGCCAGGTGCGCCAGGCTTGCTCTTCCCGCTCCGCGGTTTTGGTGAGGGGCGGGCCTGGGCGTTGGCGCAGCCAGTAGCGTTGGCGTTGGAACGGATAGGTCGGCAGCACCACTTTGCGCGGCTGCCCTGTGCCGTCGACCCGGTTCCAATCGACTGTGGTCCCCTGGACATAGAGCTGGGCCAGGCTGTCCAACAAGGTCTGCGATGCATCGTGGCCCTGGCGCAAACTAGGCAGCCAGAGCGGGGCGGATGGGGGGGGAGGCTGCGTGGGCAAGGCAGTGGTTTGGTTGTTGCCTTCCAGACATTGGCGTCCCATTCCGAGCAACACGGGCTGCGGCCCAATTTCGAGATAGGCGTGACAGCCCAAGGTCTGCAAGGTGGCCATGCCGGCGACAAACTGCACCGGTTGGCGGAGATGGCGCACCCAATAATCGGGTGTGGCGATGGCATCAGAGACCACCTGGCCGGTCAGATTGGAAACCAGGCGGATGCGGGGGGGGTGGTAGGTGATCTGGCGTGCGACTTGGGCAAAATCAGCCAAGATTGGATCCATCAGGGGGGAATGAAACGCGTGCGAGACGGTCAACGTTTTGGTTTTGATGCCTTGTGCCTGCAGCTGTGCTGCCAGTTCGGCCATCGGGTCTTGTGCGCCGGCGAGCACAATACTTTGTGGTCCGTTGATGGCGGCAACCGCTATCTGTCCAGGGGCGCTTTTGAGGAGCGGCTCAACCGATGCCAGAGCGGCGTGCACGGCGAGCATCGTTCCAGTTTGGGGCAGCGTCTGCATCAACCTTCCGCGTTCTGCGGTCAATTTTAGCCCATCCGCCAGGCTGAAGACGCCGGCCACGCAGGCTGCTACAATTTCTCCAACGCTGTGTCCCATGACCACGGTGGGGGTAATTCCCCAGCTTTGCCAGAGTTGCGCGAGCGCGTACTCCAGGGTGAAGAGAGCGGGTTGGGTGTAGGCAGTCTGCTCCAAAAGCGTCTCCGCCCTCTCTCCGATTTTTTCTTGGCTCTCTGCGTTGCCAGGAAAGAGCACCGACACGATCGATCGCCCCAGCAGAGGGCGCAGGAGTTCATCGCACGCATCGATTGCCTGGCGGAAGAGGGGCTCGGCTGTATAGAGCTGGTGTCCCATGTTTGGGTACTGGGCACCTTGGCCGGTGAAGAGAAAGGCCACCTTGGGGGGGCTGTCGCCCTTGACCTGGCCGACGGCGATGCCGGTTTCATCCCCCTTTTGGAAGGCAGACAGCCGTTCCACCAGATCGCTGGGGGTTTCGGCGGTGAGGGCGAGACGGTGAGAAAAGTGGGCGCGGCCTGTGTGGGTCGTGCCGCAGAGATCGGTCAGCGCGACGTCGGCATGAGTGGTCAGATAGGTTTGATAGCGGGCGACCAGGTCTGTCAGCGCTGCGGCATTTTTGGCCGAGAGGGTCAAGAGATGGTGGGTGCGCGAGGCGCTCTCTGTGGAGGGGGGGGCGTACGCGTTCGGTGCTGCTTCGAGGATGAGATGTGCATTGGTGCCGCTGAGCCCAAAGGAACTGACGCCAGCCAGACGTGTCTGTGTGGGCCAGGGGGTATTTTGGGTCGGCACCGTCATGGGCAGGGCAGCCCAGTCGACATGGGGGTTGGGCTGACGAAAGTGCAAATGGGCAGGAATCTCGCCATGTTGCAAAGCGAGTGTGACCTTCATCAAGCCAGCCACACCGGCCGCCGCTTCCAGGTGGCCGATATTGGTTTTGGCTGAACCGATGAGGAGGGGTGTCACGCGCCCTGGGCTGTACACGGCGTCGAGGGCGCGCAGTTCCAGGGGGTCCCCCAGGACAGTGCCAGTGCCGTGTGCTTCGACATAGCTCACGGCGGTTGCTTCCACTCGGGCATTTTGGAGTGCCTGCCGGATCAGCCGCTCTTGTGCAAGTTTGTTGGGCACCGTCAGCCCGCTGCTGGGCCCATCGTGGTTGATGGCTGTGCCACGGATCAGGGCGAGAATCGGGTTTCCCTCGGCCAGCGCCCGGGAGAGCCGTTTGAGAACGACCATGCCGCACCCCTCCCCGCGTCCAAATCCATCGGCGGCGGCGTCAAAGGTTTTGCAGCGGCTATCCGGCGCCAGGGCGCGCAATTTAGAGATGAGAACATAGGTTTCTGGGGCCAGGTTGATCTGTACACCGCCGGCCAGGGCCAGTTCGCACTCATCGTTGCGCAAGCTTTGCACTGCCAGATGAATCGCCACCAAAGAGGAAGAGCAGGCTGTATCCACGCTCAAGCTGGGGCCATGCACGCCGAGCAGATAGGAAATGCGGCCTGCGGCAAAGCAGAAGCTGTTGCCGCTGCCTTCGTAGTTGGCATCGACGGTGTTGGGGGGCAGGGTGAGCTTGCCGTAATCGTTTTCGCTGATTCCGACAAAAACACCAGTTTGGGCGGGCAGCCGATCGGGGGCATGGCCGGCCCGTTCGAGCGCTTCCCAACTGCATTCCAACAGCAGCCGTTGTTGGGGGTCCATGCTCATGGCTTCGCGCGGGGAAATTCCGAAGAAAAGAGGATCAAAGTGATCGACTTGGGTCAAAAAAGCCCCTTCGCGCATGTACATTTTTCCGGGTGCATCGGGGTTGGGGTCGTAGTAGGCCTCGACATCCCAACGCTCTGGGGGCACTGTTGTGACGGCGTCGACACCATGGTGCAGGAGGCTCCAAAATGCTTCTGGTGTTTCGCAGCCGCCGGGCAAGCGACAGCCCATGCCGACAATGGCAATCGGTTCCTGGCGGGTACTTTCCAAGGTGTTGAGCCGGGCGCGCAGTTCTTGGATGGCCAGTGCTGCCCGTTGCAGGGCAGTCAGCTCTGCGTTCTGGTGTGTGGCCGGGGTCATGCTGCGCCCCCTAGCAGCATTGCCAACTCCTGGTCGATGAGGGCTGTCAGCTCGGTTGTGGACATCTGCCGGATTGCCTCTGCTGTGTCATGGCTTTGGGGGGGAGAAGCGGGTGGATCGAAATCTTTTGCAGCTGGCGGTGCGCCCGGCGCGGCGGGCAAGCCCAGCACGTCCTCGAGCAAGTACCGTGTCAACAGGGCGACGCTTGGGTGTTCAAAAATCCAGGGAATGGGGCATTGAACTTCAAGGGTGGTTTGAATACGGTTGCTCAGTTGCAGCGTCATGAGTGAATCCATGCCCATCTCAAAAAAGCGTTGATGGGATTCTGGCAGCTCGTAGGCGCCCAATACCTGTGCCACTTCCTGTTTGAGGTAGCGGCTCAGTCGTTCTGTTCGTTCGTCGGGCAGCGCTTGGAGCAGCTCTGTGCGCAGCGAACGGGTGGTTCCTGGCTCTTGTGCTGATTCAGCGGGTGGATGTGGCTGGAGATCGAGAGTGGAGAGGAATGGCAGGGGCGCAGCGGACGCGCGACGAAATTCATTCCAATCCATTGCCAGGATGCCGACAGAACCGCTTCGGTGTTGTGCCAGCAAGCTGTGCATCCAGCGAAGCGCGAGCGCCGGATCGAGCAAGGCTTCTCCGCTTCCTGTGCGTTCGGCCGCCAGCGTTGTCCCGCCCCAGGAGCCCCAGCTGATGCTCAGGACTGCCCGTCCGGCGCTGCGGCCTGCCACGGCGAGCGCATCCAGAAAGGCATTGGCGGCCGCATAGTTGCTCTGTCCGGGGGACCCAATGAGTGCTGCGGCTGAGGAGAAGAAAAGCAAAAAATCGAGCGGTCGCTGAGCCGTCTGGGTGTAAAGATGCCAGCTGCCGTTCACTTTGGGGGCCAGTACCTGCTGGAAACGCGACCATTGTTGTTGTAACACGATGCCGTCGTCGATGAGGCCAGCGGCATGGACGATCCCGCGCAAGGGGGGCAGGGTTTTGTCAAGGGTGGCCAGGAGTCGCTCCACCTCCCCGGCCTGGGCGACATCTGCCTGAAGCAGGTGCACTGTACAGCCGGCGTCTGTCAACGGGGCGATGGCTGCCGCTCTGTCACCCAGCCCCCGCCGTCCGCTGAGGACCAGGTGGCGGGCGCCTTGTTCTACCAGCCAGCGCGCGACCTGCAAGCCCAGCCCACCCAGCCCTCCGGTAATGAGATAGGTGGCGTCGGCGCGAATGGGGGCTGGTGTGGTCATTGCTGCTGGGGGCGGGGCTTTGTGCAGGCGTGCTGCATAGCGCACGCCCTTTCGGTAGGCCAGCTGCGTTTCGCCTTGGGCGTCCCACAGTTCGGTGAGAATGGAAGCTGCTGCGGCGAACAAGGTCTCCTCGCTGGTCGGCAGGTCAACCGGATCGACATCCAGCAGACCTCCCCAGAGGTGGGGCAATTCCAGGGCCAGGGTCCGTCCCATTCCCCAGAGAGTACTCTGTGCAATGGCTGGGAGCGCTGGCGGGGAGGCGGTCTCTTCGGCCGGTGTAACGGCCACTGCGCCACGCGTGACCCCCCAAAGGCGTGGCGCAGCGCCCTCTTTGAGGAGTGCCTGGCTGAGATAGAGAAGTCCCCCCAGCACAGTTTGTTGTGTGTTTTCGAGGGCTGCTGCGGTGATTTCCGGTCTGCTGTTCAACCCCCAGAGCTGGACTACTGCGCGCAGCGGGCCGAGCGAACGGATCTCTTGACAGAGTCGGTGAAACGCTTCTGGTTGTGTTGGATTGAGGATCCACGTTTCTTCGGTGCGTTGGTACGCCTCACCGGCGTAGACCAGACAGCAGATTTGATCCTGTTCGCGCAGCAGTTCGGCCAGCAGCTGGCCGACACCCTCTGTGTCGGCCAGGATCAGCCAGACCCCTGCGGGGAGCAGGGGGAGATCTGTCTCCTGGCGTGGTTGGGGTTGCCAGACCAGCTCATAGAGGGCTGGTTGCAGATCGGGCGGCTGTCGGGTGTCAGAAGGGGCTGGCACGGAGTTTTTCTCTGTTGTTGCGGCCAGCTGTGCCTGCTGTTGTTGTACCAACAGCTGCATTGCTTTTTGGAGAAGCGGTTTTTCGGCTGCGGTGAAGTGACCACTCTGTTGCAGCAAGTCGGTTAAGGCCTGGGCATTGCCCTGCTGAATGAAGCCGAGCAAAGGGGTTTGGGGCAGGGGTGCCGGCGGGACCTCTGTGCGATCCATGCCCAGCCAGTAACGCCGCCGTTGGAACGGATAGGTTGGCAGCGGCACCTTGTGGGGGAGGGAACTGCTGTAGAGTGTGGGCCAGTGGATGGGGAGGCCATGGGCATGTAAAATGCCGACGCTGGTCAAGATCTGTTGCCAGTCATTCTGCTCCTCGCGCAGCGAGGCGGTCCAGACGCCGACGTTGGGCAGACATTGTTGTGCCATGTGGAGCAGGACAGGTTTGGGGCTGAGTTCGATAAAAAAGTTGCAGCCCTGTTCGTGAAGTGTGCGTACGCCATCGGCAAAGCGCACGGGTTGACGCAGCTGGCGGCGCCAGTAGGACGGTTCGGTCAATTCTGTCTCGGCGACGCGGCCAAGAAGACTGGACACGACGGGGAGATGGGGGGGGTGGCGTTGCACCTCACCGATCGACTGTTCCAGCTCATCCAGAATGGGGTCCATCATGACAGAGTGGGCGGCTACGGAAACTGGCAGCGCTCTTGCGATGATGCGGCGGGCAAACAATTCGTCCAGCACAGGGGCCATCTCTGTCTTCAAACCGGAGATGACCACACTGCCCGGCCCATTGATCGCGGCCACTGTCACCTTGGGGTGTGCTTGGAGCAGGGCCAGGACGGTTGTCTCATCCTGCATGACAACCACGGTGGTCCCGAGGGGCGGCAAGGTTTGAACCAACTGCCCGCGTTTGACGACAAGCTTCAGGCTGTCTTCCAGGCTGAACACCCCTGCGGCGCAGGCTGCAGCATATTCACCTGTGCTGTGTCCAAGCACAAATGCAGGGGGGCCTACCAACGTTGTCCAGAATTTTGTCAGCGCATAGGCGATGGTAAAAATAGCTGGCTGGGCATAAAGACTTTCGTAGATCAACGTTTCTGGTTCGCGTGGATCCTCTGTGGTTCCTGTAGTGGAGGGAGCGGCCAGCGTCGGGTAGAGGATGGGGAGCAGGGAGCGACCGAGATACGTTTGTAAAATTTGATCGCATTCATCGACTGCACTGCGAAAGATCGGTGCACTTTGATAGAGTTGGAGGCCCATGTTGACATATTGTGCCCCCTGTCCTGGAAAGAGAAAGGCGACTTTGGGGGGATCCAGTGGAGGGCTGCCGAGGGAGAGGCTGCCCAACGCCTCCCCGCGGGCAAAGGAGGTCAAGGTCTGTTCTGCCTGAGAAAGCGATGAGGCCACCACACTCAGGCGATGTTCAAAATGGGAACGGCCCGTCTGCGTTGTGTAGGCGAGTTCGGCAAGTGTGGGCTGCGTTGTTGTCGGCTGAGCCAGCAGCGCTGCCAAATGATCTGCATACTGCTTGGCCATGCATTGCAGGGCTGTTTCGCTGCGGGCGCTGAGAGTCAACAGGGCATACGGGGTGTCGGTCGGTGCAGCCGGGGTGTGGGGCAGAGGGGGGGGAGCAGCTTCGAGAATCGCGTGGGCATTGGTGCCGCTCAGGCTGAAAGAACTGACACCGGCCAGTCGTTTGGCTGTAGGCCAGGGTTGGGGAGCTGTTGGAACCACAAAAGGCAGATCGTGCCACGGGATGTGAGGATTGGCTGTTTTGAAATGAACTTGGGGGGGGATCAGACCATGCTGCAAGGCGAGCACCACCTTCATCACGCCAGCAACGCCTGCTGCGGCTTCGGTATGGCCGATGTTGGTTTTTACGGCGCCGATCCACAAAGGTTCGGTGCGTTGACCAAACACTGCGCCCAGGGCGTCCAGTTCAATCGGGTCGCCCAGGACCGTTCCTGTACCATGTGTTTCGACATAACTGATCTCATCTGCTCTCACCTGGGCGTTGACCAGCGCCTGGCGGATCAATTTTTGTTGGCTGACGCCGTTGGGCACGGTCAGGCCACTGCTGTGGCCGTCGTGGTTGACGGCTGTACCGCGTACGATTGCCAAAATCGTGTCGCCATCTTGCTGTGCCGCAGAAAGCGCTTTGAGGACGACAACCCCACACCCATCGCTGCGCGTGTAGCCATCCGCAGCGGCAGAAAAGGTTTTGCACCGGCCATCGGAAGCAAAGACGCGTCCTTGCGCGGCGAGGGTGCTCACGAGTGGATGGAGGATCAGGTTGACGCCGCCGGCCAGGGCCAACGTACAATCTCCGTTGCGCAGGGCTTGACAGGCAAGGTGAATGGCCACCAACGAAGCGGAACAGGCAGTATCCAGTGTCACTGCCGGTCCTTGGGTGCCCAGAAAGTGGGCCAGTCGTCCTGAAGTGACACTGTGCATATTGCCCGTGCCGGTGTACAGATTCAACGCCTGACCTGAGACAGTGGCCAGGTGGAGATAGTCCAAATGTTCGCTGCTGGCGAAGATGGCTGTTTGGCTGTCGCGCAGGGTGAAGGGAGGAATCCCAGCCCGTTCCAGTGCTTCCCAACAGACCTCCAGCCAGAGTCGCTGCTGGGGATCGAGCATCTCTGCTTCACGGGGGGAAATCCCAAAGAACTGGGCATCAAACTGGTCGACGTCGGCGACGAACCCCCCGTATCGATTGTAGATTTTTCCTGTGGCTGTCGGATCGGCGTCATAGTATGCATCTGCATCCCAGCGATCTGCTGGCACCTCGCTGATGGCGTCGCCCCCTCGACAAAGCAGATCCCAGAATTGTTCTGGGGTATTGGCGCCTGGGAAACGGCAGGCCATTCCGATGACAGCGATCGGTTCTGTGCGTTGATGGTTCAACGCGTCCAGCTGGGCCTGCAATTTTTTGACGGCCAACAAGGCTCGTTTGGTTGGGGAGAGGGTTTCTTGCTCAAGGTCACTCATGACGATTTCTCGATTTCAGAAGGAGGGTTCTTAAAGGGCCAGCTTCTCTAATTCGGCCAACAACGCACTTTCGGCCTCGTCGTCGCTCAACTGCTCGATGGTTTTGGCGAACGGATCAGACGGGGCCGGTTGGGTGGCGGTTGGATCGGCAGGCAGGGTGAGTTTCAGGACGGTTGTCGCCAGATAATTGGTCAGGCGTTCGATGGTGGAGTAGTTAAAGACGACCGTAGCAGAAAGCGAACATTCCAAACTTGCCTGCAGATAGTTGCGCAACTCGATCGAGGTCAACGAATCCATGCCAGCAGCAAAGAAACCGGTCTGCGGCCCCAACAGGTTGCCGTTTGGTCTGCGCCCCAACACCTTTGTGACCTGTTCTTGCACATGGGCGAGCAACAACGGGTGCTGCTGACCGGGCTGCGCCTGCGCCAGCCGTTCCCGGAATGTGGTGGGGGGATGCCTCGTCGGTGCGCTGCCGTTTCTTTCCCTTTTGTCTGGATCGGGGAGGTGGCTGGTGGCGAATCCTTGGGCAGGGAGGTGGCGTGCCTGGTCTGCCACTGCTTGTCGGATGCGTTGATAGAAGGGGGTCAGATTGGACGGTTGGCTCAGCCAGTGGGACCAGTCAAACGTGATGACAGCGGTTGGGGGGGCAGACTGCTGCAACAGCTGGGCGAAGGTGGCAACCCCTGCGGCTGGCGGCAGAAAGCGCATGCCTTGTTGCTGCAACCGCTGACGGTCGCGCTCGCGCAAGTCTGCCGCCATGCCCACGTCTGCCCACGGTCCCCAGTTGATGACGAGGGCTGGCAAGCCTTGTGCATGGCGTTGGTACATGAGGGCATCCAAAAAGGCGTTGGCTGCGGCATAGTTGCTTTGTCCTGGCGTCCCCAGGGTGGAGGCGATGGAGGAGAAAGCGACGAAGAAATCGAGCGTCCCTGCGGGAGTCTGTTGAAGGAATTGGTGCAGATACCAGCTGCCTGCGACTTTCGGGGCCATGACCTGGGCAAAGGTGGCTGCCGACTGTTGGGGAAGCAGCCCATCCGCCAGGACGCCGGCGGCATGGACCACGCCGCGCAGCGGTTGTGGGCAGCAGGCCAGCACCCGTTGGACATCGGCGGCCTGGGCCACATCGGCGGCAACGGTCAGTACTTCAACCCCTTGGCGGGCAAGTTGATCGAGGATGGGTTGGGCAGAAGGGGGGGCAATGCCGCGTCGGCTGCTGAGTATCAGATGGCGAGCGCCTTGTGTCGCCAACCACTGGGCCACCTGGAGACCTAGACCCCCGAGCCCGCCTGTGATCCAGTAGCTGCCTTCGGCGTGAATGGCAGGGGGGCGACGGGGTGCGACGGTGGGTGTGGGAGCCGGCACAGTCAACACGATTTTGCCCACGTAGGCGGCTTGCTGCATCAGGCGCAGGGCAGCGGCTGTTTCGGTCAGGGGGAACACGGTGTGCGGGAGGGGAGTGAGTGTGCCGTCCGCAATTCCTGCGCCAATTTTTGCCAGCAAGGTCGGTGTCAGCGTTGGATCTGCCAGTGTGTCTTCTCGGAAATCAAACTGGAAGTAGGCGACATCGGGGCGGGTCTGCTGGACCTGTTGTGCATCCCAAATCCCGAGTTTGCCCAGTTCGAGCATGCGTCCCTGCTGGGCGAGAACGGCGAAGTTTTTGGCGATAAAGTCTCCGCTCAAACTGTTGAGGAGGAGATTTACGCCTTGGCCGTGGGTGCGCGCCATGATCTCATCGGCAAAGTCCATAGTGCGTGAATTGAAGAGGTGGGTCACACCAAGCGCCTGGAGTTGTGCCCACTTGTTTGGGCTGGCTGTGCCAAAAACTTCTGCGCCAGCTTGCTGCGCCAATTGCAAGGCCGCCTGTCCGACCCCACCGGCTGCCGCGTGAATCAAGATGCGATCGCCGGCTTTCAGGGCAGCGAGTTGTTGCAAGCCATACCAGGCAGTGAGAAAGGCAACGGGAAGGGTGGCTGCTTCTTCAAAGCTGAGGGACGCCGGTTTGGGCAGCAGATGGCGGGCCGACACCGTCACATGCGAAGCCAGACTGCCATCTGCCAAGGCCATCACTGCATCGCCGACCGCGACGCCGGTCACCTCTGACCCGACGGCGACCACCGTGCCGGCGCATTCAAAGCCGAGCAACACCTCACGGGCATCGGTAATTCCGAGCGATTGGGCATAGTAGTCGGCCAACATGCCGAGGACATTGAGCAGATCGCGGAAGTTGAGCCCGACGGCACGCACCTGAATTTCTACCTCGTCCGGTGCAGGAGGGCGCCGGTGCAAGGGAACGAACTGAAGATTTTCAAGCAGCCCGTACTCTGCCATCTGGGCCCGGAAGGGATCTGTGCTGGGGAGCGGCTGCTTTGGACTGGGCGTCTCCGCAGCAGGGTGCAGGCGCGCGACGTAGCGCATGCCCTGGCGGTAGGCGATCTGTCGTTCGGGGGACAACGCAAAGAGTTCCTGTCGCATCTGGCAGACGGCTGTTGCGGTGGTGACAGCGGGATCCAGATCCAAAAGTGTGCAGCCGAACTCTGGGTGTTCCAGGTCGATCCCCCGTCCCATTCCCCAAAGGGCGCTTTGTTGGAGCGAGAGCAGGGTCGGTGGCTGTAACGCGCTGTCGACGACCGGCTGTGCGCCCCGGGTGATCACCCAGAGCTTGCAGGGTTGATTGGCTGCGGCCAGGGCTTGTACGAGATGGAGAAGGCTTGTCGAGGCGGCCAATGTTGCCTGGGGGAGCCCATCGAGGGTTGAGGGCTGTTCTGCCGATTCGTCCACGGGCCACACATAGACGATGCCGATGGGGGAGGAGGGGGTCTCGTCTGTGGGCTGGAGGGCATGCAGGAGCTGGGCGAAATGTGTGGGCTGTTGAGGGTCGAGTGTAAAGTGTCGATCGGCACTTGCGGTGTAGGCAGCAGCCTTTTGGACTGTGATGACCTCTTGTCCCAGCCGTGTCAGTTGTTCGGCCAGCCGTGTACCGGCACCGGTGCGGTCGCTGAAGAGGAGCCACTGCTTGAACAGTTGTGGGGTCTCTGGCAGCAAAGGGGCTGTTCGTTCCCAGCCGACCTGGTAAAGCCACTCTGGGGTGGGGGGATGAGCGGCGGCTGCAAAGGCAGGTGCTGCTGTGTCAGCTTGTTTGACAGTGGTGCCCACCATAGAGGCGACAAGCTGTCCGGCTGCATCGAAGAGATAGACATCCCCGACGACCATCGCGGGGGGAACATCCGTTTCTGTGTCGCTCATGGCGGGGGGATGCGGGCGGCGGCGTGCATAGCTCCATAGTTCGGCAGTCGGCCGCTGATAAATCTGCCAACGCTCGACCAACATGGGCAGATAGGTGGCCGATGGCATCAAGGCACCCAGAATATGGCCGCATGCATCCAAGACAGCTGGATGCATGCAGTAGTCTTCCAGGTCTGTCAACAGGGAGTGGGGTGTTTGAATCTGGGCGAAGACTTCGTCCTCTCCTTGCCAAAGCGTCTGGATCGACTGAAAGGCTGGGCCATAGTTCATGTGGTAGGCCCGATAGAAAGCAGTTGGGTCGATGGATTGACGGCAGCGCGTGCGCAGCGCCATTCGATCTACCGACGGGCTTGTGCTGCCTGGGTGTTGTTGGCAGGGAAGATCTGGCGGAAGTGGTTCTCGGGCTGCACGCTGGAGGAGCTGGCCGCTAACGGTGTGTTGCCACGGCGCTGGCTGGGGCGGGGGGGCTGCTTCGGTGCGCGCAAAGATCTGGAATTGATATGAGCCTTCTCCGCTCGGTTGCAGGGCGAACTGCAGGGTTGTGCTCTGGCCTGCGGTGAGGGGCAGCGGCTGGTGGATCAGCAGATCGGCAACTGTGAAATCAGCGGTGGGGTAGAGTTGGGTTCCGGCAGCCCAGGCCATTTCCAAGTAACCGGTCAGCGGCATGAGGAGGGTCTCGCCCACACAATGGTCCTGCAACCAGCTCAGGTGGGACCACTGGGGGTCAAGTTGCCCTTCAAAACGGATTTCTGTGCTCCCTGCCAGTGAGATTGGGTGGCCGAGCAGGGGGTGATCGGCCCGATCGGCAGCTTTTGCTGGCCGGCGGTCGGATCGAACTGCTGGTGCATCGATCCAGTGGCGTTGTCGCTGGAAGGGATAGGTGGGCAACGGCAACCGGCGACGGGCAGGGAAGTCTGTTGTGCTGCGTGCAAAGCGCGGCCAATCGAGCGTGGCGCCAGCCATGTAGAGCGCACCGACACTTTGTAGAAGCTGTGCTTCGTCGGGTTGGTCCGGGTCCAAACTGGGCAGCCAGAGTCCCCTGTGGTCGGGCAGGCAGGCGCGCGCCAGCCCCAGCAGCACGGGTTTGGGGCCGATTTCGACCAGCGCCGTGATGGTTTGTCGGTCAAGTGCTGCCAGCCCGTCGGCAAAGCGCACCGGTGCCAGAATATGCTGGCACCAATAGTCCGGTGTGGCCAACTCGGCGCCGATGACCTCTCCGGTGACGTTGGAGATCAACGTGCGTTGTGGCGCTGAAAAGGTGACCGTTTGTGCCACTTGTGCGAATTCGGCCAGGATCGGTTGCATCAACGGCGAATGGAAGGCATGGGAGACGGTCAGGGCAACACTTTTGATGCCGAGCGCGGTCAGCTGGGCACGCACTGCATCCAGGGCATTCCGATCGCCGGAAACGACCACATTTTCGGGGCCATTGACGGCTGCAATTGCCAGTCGATCGGAAGCCAGCAAAGGGGCCACTTTTGCTTCTGCTGCAAAGACGGCGGCCATTCCACCTTCTCTGGGCAGGCTTTGCATCAAGCGTCCCCGTGCGGCGATCAACTTCAACCCGTCTTCCAGAGAAAAGACACCGGCGACACAGGCGGCAACATATTCGCCTACGCTGTGGCCCATCACGACTGTGGGTTCAATGCCCCAGCTCAGCCACAACTGGGCGAGGGCATACTCCAAGGCAAAGAGGGCTGGTTGCGTGTAGAGGGTCTCGTCGATGTTGTGGGTATCCTCTGTGGGCGGATAGAGAATCTCCAACAAAGAGACGCCCAGATGGGGTCGCAACGTTTCATCGCAGCGTTCCAGCGTCTGGCGAAAGAGTGGGTAGATTTCGTACAACTGGCGTCCCATGTTGACAGACTGGGACCCTTGACCGGTGAACAAAAAAGCGACAGTGGGAGCGCCTGGCAGGTCGGTGCTGTTCTCATCGGTCATTGTTGGCTGTGCTGCGGCCAGCTGCTCGGTGAGTGAGTCCAGCGAATGGGTTGTCAGGGCCAGACGATGGGAGAAATGGGTGCGTCCCACCTGTGTTGTAAAACAAAGATCGGCCAGGTGAATGTCGGGCTGACCTTGCAGATAGGCACGATACCGTTGCGCCAGGGCACGCAGGGCAGCGTGGCTTTTGGCTGACAACGTGCATAACCGCCATTGTGGCAGCGGGGCGGTGACGGTGGGGGACGCAACTGGCTGCGGAGCTTCCTCCAGAACAAGATGGGCATTGGTGCCCCCCATGCCAAAGGAACTGATGCCGGCACGGCGTGGGTGTATCTCTGCGCCCTCGCGGCGCAGCCAGGGCGTCAGGTTTTTATTGATATAAAACGGTGTGTGGGCAAAATCGATGCGGGGATTGGGCTGCTCGAAATGCAGGGTAGGTGGCAGCAGCGCATGTCGCAAGGCCAGTGCAGTTTTTATCAAACCAGGCATTCCGGCGGCCATCATCAGATGCCCCACATTGCTTTTCACGGTGCCGACAGCGCAAAACGCGTTTTGTGTCGTTGTTTGGCGGAAGGCTTGGGTCAAGGCTTGGATCTCTACAGGATCTCCCAACGCTGTGCCGGTGCCGTGCGCTTCCAAATAGGTCACGCTCTCGGCAGGGACGTTGGCTGCAGCGAGGGCGGCAGCGATCACCGTGGCCTGGCCCTGGACGCCCGGTGCCGTATAGCCCACTTTGGCGGCGCCGTCGTTGTTGACGGCGGATCCTTTGATCACAGCGTAGATGGGGTCGTGATCGGCCAGGGCTTGGGCCAGCGGCTTGAGCAAGACAGCACCGACGCCGCTGCCAAAGACAGTGCCTTGCGCCTTGGCATCAAAGGGGCGGCAGTGACCATCGGGGGCAAAGACCAGACCTTCTTGGTAGAGATAGCCAATTTTCTGTGGCACCATAATCGAAGCGGCGCCGGCCAGCGCCATCTCGCATTCTCCAGTGCGCAAGGCCTGGCAGGCCAGGTGAACCGCGACGAGTGAAGTGGAACACGCAGTTTGAACGTTGATGCTGGGCCCACGCAAGTTCAATTTGTAGGAGACGCGGGTAGGCAGGAAATCTTTTTCCTGGGCCAGTGTGAGCGCCAGCTCCTGCATCGGCTCCCAAAAGGAGCGTTGATGGGCGAAATGGTGAGCGGGAGAGACATTGTTGAACAGGTAGGTATTGGGTCCAGAGCCGGCGTAGACCCCTACACGGCCAGGGTAGCTGCTGGATGCATAGCCCGCTTCTTCCAGGGCTTCCCATGCGCATTCCAAAAAAAGACGCTGTTGTGGATCCATCATGGCCGCTTCTTTGGCGCTGTAGCCAAAAAACTCGGCGTCAAACTGATCGATCTCAGTGACCAGTGCTGCAGCTTTGACATAGTTGGGCTGCTGCAGCAAAGGGACTTCAGGGGCGAAGAGATCGCCGTCGGCCAGGAACGTCAGGGTCTCGACACCGGCGCAGAGATTTTGCCAGAAGGTTGCGACATCGTTGGCGCCAGGGAAGCGACAACTCATCCCAATGATGGCAATTGCATCCTGGGAAAAGTTGTGTGGTTGTGGTAGCTGCGGTTCGGCTGTAGTGGTGGTGGCCTGGCGCAAATGGGCGGCCAGTGTACGAATGGTGGGGTATTGGTAGAAAAGTACCGGGGAGAGGGTCATCCCCAGGTTTTCCACAAGATAGGTGTGAAGCTGCGCCAGCAGCAGCGAAGTGCCACCCACATCGAAGAAGTTGTCATCCAGCCCGACGGAAGCAAGTTGCAGCACGGCGCGCCAGGCGGATGCAATCTGCTGTTCCAGCCCGGGTTCCAGCCCGGTCTGTGGCCCGGTCTGTGGCCCGGAGTGTGGGTTGGGTTGACGGCTTGGGTGGGGGGTGGGCAATGCGTTGCGGTCAATTTTGCCATTGGGGGTCAGCGGCAAGGCGGGCAAAATGGCCCATGCTGTCGGCATCATGTATGCGGGCAGGCGTGTTGCCAGACTGTGTTCGATCTCTTCTGGGTGGAGCAAAGCGCCGTCTGCAGGGACGAGGTATGCGGCCAAATACTTCTGGCCGGGTCGTTCTTCGTGGGCCAGCACAAGAACTTCCTGAACGTGCGGCTGTTGTCGGATGGCTGCTTCGACTTCGCCCAATTCGATCCGAAACCCCCGGATTTTCACCTGATGGTCCAACCGGCCGAGAAACTCGATGTTGCCGTCGGGCAGGTACCGGGCCAGATCGCCAGTTTTATACAGGCGTTGTCCTTGGTTTTGTGGATCTGGCGGCTCTGCAGGCAGAGGAAAGTGCATCGTGACAAAGCGTTCGGCGGTCAAGGTTGGTTGATGGAGATAGCCCCGTGCCAGCCCACGTCCTCCCAGATAGAGTTCGCCAGGGACACCGATGGGGACTGGTTCTCCGTGTGGGTCAAGAAGATAGACTTGGGTATTGGCGATGGGCCGGCCGATGGGGGGGGCAGGGCGACCGTCGGGGGGGACAACCAGCGACGTCGCCACGACGCTCGTTTCGGTGGGTCCATAATTGTTGACCAGGTGGAAGGGCAAGGGCTGGCGCGGTGCCTGGTTTAATTTGTCGCCTCCCGTCAGCAAGTAGCGCAGCGCGCATTCTGGCGGCCAGGGGAGGGCCAGCAGCTGTTCGGCGAGGGGGGTCGGCACAAAGGTGACCGTGATGTTGTGGTGCAACAGCCAGTCGCGCAGGGTCGTCGGTGCAAGCAAAATTTCTGACGGTGTCAGATAGAGTGTGGCGCCGATCGTCAGGTACGGCCAGGTTTCCCACACGGAAGCATCAAAGGCCAAATTGGCAAGTTGGGTCGCGCAATCGGCTGCGGTCAGGCCAAAGGCATGTTGGTGCCAGGTGACCAGATTGCGCAGGCCGAGGTGAGGGATCATCACGCCTTTGGGGGTACCGGTGGAGCCAGAGGTATAGATCACGTAGGCCAGCTGTGCAGGGGTGATGGTTTTGTCTGGATTGGTGCAGCTTTCGGCGGCAATGACCGGCCAATCCCGATCCAGGCAGATCATCTGTGGTGCAGTGGCGGGCAGGTGGGCAACCCACTTTTCCTGTGTCAACAGGAGGAGCATCTGGCTATCTTGGAACAAGAAGGCCAGACGTTCAGGCGGGGATTGTGGGTCCAGAGAGAGGTAGGCGCCACCCGCCTTGAGAACAGCCAGCCAGCCGACAATCATCTCCAACGACCGTTCCACACAGACCCCGACAACGACATCCACACCCACACCGATTTTTTGTAAGTGGTGGGCCAGCTGATTGGCACGGGCATTGAGTTGACCATAGGTCAGCATGGCTTCGCCGAACACCACTGCGGGGGCCTCAGGCTGTTGTGCCGCCTGTTGTTCAACCCATGCGGGGACACAGGTATCTTGGACATCGGGAAGTTCGGTTGCGTTCCATTCGACCAGCAGCTGTTGGCGCTCAGCCGGCGTCAGCAACGGCAGCGTGTCGACAGACTGCAAAGGATGGGCCACAATGGCGTGGAGCAGGGTCTGAAAATGGCCGATCATGCGCTGCACGGCTGCCGGGTCAAAGAGATCGGCACTGTAGAGAAAAGCGGCTGCCAGCTGGTCGTCGTGTTCTGTAAAGCACAAAGCCAGTTCAAGATCGTCGCCGGCCCCGATCTGCTGTTTGTGTGTTGGCAGCGCAGCCTCTCTCTGCCAGAGGAAGGCAACCTGGGCCGGTGAAGCGGGGGCAGGCGATAATGTGGCCTCTGTCTGAAAGGCTTGATGCACTTGTGCCAGCCAGTCTTGCCAGGAAGGTTGTCCATCGGCCAGGGTCAGGTGAATTTGTTGCCAGGCGCAGCCGTCCTGGTTTAACAACCGGAGGCCCAGTGTCAACGTTTTCTGGTGGGTGTAGCGATAGAGCAGGAGCTGAAACACCGCTGAGAGTGTTGTGGAGGCGGGAATTCCAGCGGCGAGCTGCTCAAGTTGTTGCAACAAAGTCTGGCTGAGGTGAAAAGGTGCAGCTGCAATTTCCTGCGTCAGCACTGGTGGCCGTGCATGGGTCGTCGGCAGATTGAGCAACGACGGATTGGCCTGTTCTTCCAGGGCAGGGGAGGGGAAGGATGTCCTGGTTGTTGATAAAGAGTGTACAATACGAGGAGTTGTCACGCGTTTACCTTTCCTCGATCAACTGCCCAATCATCTGCAGCAGGGGCGATTGGGCATTTTTTAAGAAAAAATGATTGCCCGGGAACATACGTATCGTGAAGCGGCCGGTTGTTTGTGCACGCCACGCCAGCAGGTCCTGGCGGCTGACCAGGGGATCTTGTAAACCGCCCAACACGGCCAGTGGACAGGAGAGCGGGCCTGCGGGGCCTGTTGCTGCATGGTCGGCATAGGTTTCATAGAGCATAAAATCAGCGCGCAAGCTGGGCAAAAAAAGCGCCAGCAGTTCGGGTTGTGCCAACAGTGCTTGGGGAATATTCCCGTAGCGCGCGTCCACGGCGGCGATCAGGTCGCTGTCGGGCAGGGAATGGAGGGGGGGAAGACGCGAGATGCCGGGCGCCGGACAGGCGGATAGAATCAGATGGCGCGGTGCATATTGGGAATGCCAGTGCTGGGCAAGGGCCAAGGCGACCCTGGCGCCCATACTATGGCCGAAGAGCGCAAAGGGTTTGTCCAGCCAGGGAGCCAGTGCAACGGTCAGTTCTGCCAGCAGATCGGGCCAGGTGGACAGGGGGGGCTGGTGAAGCCGTTCTTCGCGTCCTGGCAGCTGTACGGCGCAAAGCTCCAGGGTTGCCGGCACAGCTGGCGACCAGGAGCGAAAAAGGGTAGCTCCGCCGCCAGCAAAGGGAAAACAGAAGAGACGGCAAGAGGCCTGTGGATTGGGGTGGGTGACCACCAACCAAGGAGTTGCAAGGTTGATCATGTCTGAATCGTTTGTTTACAATTTCTTTACAAAAACTCATGGTTCGTGCATTTTTAGGGCGGTTCCGCAGAATCGGCCTGCAGTTGAGTGTAAATCGTGGTTGGATAGTTGAGTAGCTCCAGGATTTTGTGTTGCGGGTCAGAAAGCGGCGTGAGATGTTGATAGGTTCGACCGGAAATGGTCACGAAGCTGAGCGCAATGCCCTTGAAAGCACGGAGCAGGCTTTCGGCAGTTGGCCTGGCCGTGGTGCGTTTGGGTTTGCCGGCGTACAGTCCGGCCAACTGCACTTTGGATTCGGCCAGACGCTGCCGAACAACCCCTTCCACCAGGGTCAAGATGCGCAGACCAAGGGTCAGGAGGCGAATCAAGCCTGTTGCGCGGTTGTCATCGGCCAGATACATAGGCGTGAGACTGAGGCTGCGCCCCTTGAGCCGACCGAAGTTGCGCTCAATCAGATATTCATT
>JAGWYN010000121.1 GCA_018969295.1 Chloroflexota bacterium
CGCAGCCTGCGTGGCCGGGGTCTTCAGCCTGGAGGACGGGCTCACGCTGGTGGCGGCGCGCGGGCGGCTGATGGGTGCGCTGCCGCAGGAGGGGGAGATGGTCTCGCTCCTGGCCGCAGAGTCCAGGGTGCGGGAGGCGATTGCCCCCTATGCGGACGAGCTGTCGATTGCAGCCATCAACGGCCCGGCCAGCGTGGTCATTTCAGGCAGCCGTGATGCGGTGCTGGCGGTCAGCGAATTGCTTGCCGCCGAGGGGGTCAAGAGCCAGCGGCTGACCGTCTCACACGCGTTCCACTCTCCGCTCATGGAGCCGATGCTGGAGGAGTTCCGGCAGGTGGCCGAGCGAATCACCTACCACAAGCCTGTGCTGCGACTGGTCTCGAACGTGACTGGCCGGCTGGCGGGCGACGAGATCGCCACGCCCGGGTACTGGGTGCGCCACGTGCGCGAAGCGGTGCGCTTCGCCGACGGCGTGGCCGCGCTGCACAGCCAGGGCATCCAGATCTTTCTCGAAATCGGCCCCAAGCCCGTGCTGCTCGGCATGGCAGGGGGGGACAGTGGACAGTGGTCAGTGGCCAGTGGTCAGTGGGGAACAGGGGGCAGTGAGCAGCGGGCAGGGAGCAGTGGCCAGGAGGCAGAGAGAATAGCTCTGCTGCCCTCGCTCCGCCCTGGCCAGGGGGAGTGGCAGCAGCTGCTGAGCAGCCTGGGTGCGCTCTACGTGCGGGGGGCCGCCATCGACTGGGAGGGCTTCGACCGCGGGTACGCACGGCGCAAGGTGGCGTTGCCCACCTACCCCTTCCAGCGGCAGCGCTACTGGGTGGAGCCAGCCGTCCTCCGCAGCGCACACGCCGCTCCGCTTGCAGCCACGCTGCAGCGTTACGGCCGGGAAGCGCTGATGCAGCAGCTGATGCAGCGCATGCCCTTGACCGAGGCGGAGCAGGAGACGGCCGTCAAGGTGCTGGCTGCCCTGGAGAAAGCCGAACAGCTGGCTGCCCAGGTGGAGGGACTCTTCTATCGGGTGCGCTGGGAAACACAGCCTGTCTTGCCCGCTTCCAGCGAGCAGGGACGCTGGCTCATTGTCGGCGGCGCCACAGAGATGGGGGCAACTCTGGCGGAGCAGCTGACCCAGCGGGGCGAACAGGTCGAAGCGCTCTCTGCCGCCGCTGCCTTTTCCCGCTTGCAGGACGACTCTGTCCGCTGGCGCGGGGTCCTCTACCTGGGAGGGGCCGACCAGCCGGCCGGTGCAGCGAATCTGCTGCAGAGCCAGCAGGCCAGCCTGGGTGACCTGCTCACGCTGCTGCAGGTTCTGGCCAATCGCCCGCAAAAGCGCCCCCGGCTCTGGGTGGTCACACAGCAGGCGCAGGCGCTCTCCGCCTCCGACCCTGTCGACCCGGCGCAGAGCACGCTCTGGGGGCTGGGCCGCGTGATTGCACTCGAACACAGCGACCTGTGGGGTGGGTTGGTGGATCTGGAGGGCAGCTCGGAAGCGGCCGCCCAGCTGCTGGCAGCAGAGCTGCTGGCAGAACGGGCGGGCCAGGAGAGCCAGGTCGCCTACCGCCGCAGTGTGCGCCATGTGGCGCGTCTGGTGCGTGGCCAGCCCGAGCCCGCCCGCCCGGCTGCCATCGACCCCTCTGCCAGCTATCTGGTCACCGGCGGCCTGGGAGCGCTGGGGCTGCAGGTGGCGACCTGGCTCGGAAACCAAGGGGCGACCCGTCTGGTGCTGACCGGGCGTCGCGGGGTCACCCAGGCAGCGCAGCGCAGCGTGCTGGAGCAGCTTGCCGCATCGGGGGTGACCGTGCAGGTCGCCGAGCTGGATGTGGCCGATGAGGCCAGCATGCGCCGTCTGTTCGCCGAGCTCCAAACCAGCCAGGCACCGCTGCGGGGGGTCTTCCACTGCGCCGGCGTGCTCGACGACGGCATCCTGCTCAACCAGAGCTGGGAACGCTTTGAAGGGGTGCTGCGGGCCAAGGTCGTGGGAGGTTGGCTGCTGCACGAGCTGACCCGGGAGCTGGATCTGATGGTCTTTTTCTCCTCGGCCGCTGCCTTGCTGGGCAACTCTGGCCAGGGGAGCTATGCGGCCGCCAACGCCTTCCTGGATGGGCTGGCCTGTCTGCGCCGCCAGCAGGGGCTGCCGGGGCTGAGCATCCAGTGGGGAGCCTGGGCTGGGGAGGGCATGGCCGCACGTGTCGGCAGCACTCTCCCCAATCTGCTGCCGCCGCTGGAGGGAGAGCTGGCCCTGCTGGCGCTGGAGAAGGCGCTGGGCACCTCTGGTTCTCTGGCAGCGATGCAGGTGGAATGGGAGGCACTGGCTGCAGCGCGCCGGGGCTCCCCCTTCCTGGCGTCTTTTGGAGCGCTGTCCGCAGAGGATCCGGCGACGAGCAGCCTTGCCCAGGGGCTGGCTGCCCTCACACCGAACCAGCGACTCTCACGGCTGACGGGCGATCTGCAGCAGCTTGTGGCACGCGTGCTGGGCATGGCTGTCCTGCCGTCCGCAGAGACAGGCTTTACCGACCTGGGGATGGACTCGCTGATGGCGCTGGAGCTGCGCCGGGAGCTGGAGCGTGCGCTGCACTGTGCGCTCCCGGCGACCCTTGCGTTCGAGCATCCGACGGTGAACAGCCTGGCCGCCTATCTGCTGGCCGATGTGCTGGTTTTGAGCGACCCGAACGAAACGCCGGCAAGCCCTGTCAGGCAGGCCGGTGTGCATCTGAACGAGCCGATTGCGGTGGTGAGCCTGGCCTGCCGCTTCCCCGGTGCGGAGACGCCGGAGGCCTTCTGGCAGCTGCTGCTGGCGGGGAGGGACCAGGTGAGCGAGGTTCCGGCCGACCGCTGGCAGGTGGAGGAGTACTACGACCCGCAGCGGCCGCTGCCGGGGAAGATGTACATGCGCGCAGGGTCCTTTCTGGACGGGGTCGACCGCTTTGACCCGCTCTTTTTCGGCATCTCCCCGCGTGAGGCGGCAGGCATGGACCCGCAGCACCGGTTGCTTCTGGAGACGAGCTGGGAGGCATTGGAGCGGGCTGGGATTGCCCAGCAGCAGCTCCGAGAGAGCAGCACCGGGGTCTTCGTCGGCATCGGGGAGAGCGAGTACAGCACGCTGGGCAGCGTGCAAAATCTCGCTGAGATGGATTCGCATGCAGCCACCGGCAGCGGGCACAGCATCGCAGCGGGCCGGATCGCCTACACGCTGGGCGTGCAGGGGCCGACGCTGGCGGTCGACACCGCCTGCTCTTCATCGTTGGTAGCGATCCACCTGGCCTGCCAGAGCCTGCGGCTGGGAGAGTGTGACCTGGCCCTGGCAGGCGGTGTGAGCCTGCTGCTCACCCCCACCCCCTTTGTGGCCCTCTCGCAGATGCAGGCCCTCTCTCCCGACGGCCGCTGCAAGACTTTCGACGCG
>JAGWYN010000122.1 GCA_018969295.1 Chloroflexota bacterium
CCAGACGACCTGCAGCAGCTGGCCCAGCCGGTGCTGGCCCACCGGCTGATTCTGAGCCCGGAAAGTCGGCTGCGCGGGCAGAGTGCCCGCACGGTGGTTGCCCGGCTGGTTGAGCAGACCCCGGTTCCGGTGGAGGAGCGCTGGAGTGCCCGGCAGTGAGAGGCTGGGCCTGGGCGCTGCTGGGGCTGGCGGTCGTGGCTGTGGCGCTGCGCAGCGCGCCGCTGTTTTTGCTGGCCCTGCTGCTGGCTCTGGTCGCCGGTGCGGCCTGGCTCTGGCTGCGCGTCTGCCTGTCTGGCGTGCGCTATACCCGCCGCCTCGAACGAACCCGGCTCTTTCCTGGCGACGAGATTCGGCTTGCCGTCGAGCTCACCAATGCCAAGCCGCTGCCGCTGGCCTGGCTGCGTGCCGAGGATGAAGTTCCCAGGGCGCTCGCCATCGAGCCTGCCCACCTGGCCCACAGCCATCGTCCGGGCCGCCAGCGGCTGGTCAACCTGGTGGCGCTGCGCTGGTACGAACGGGTCACGCGCCACTACCGTGTGCGCGCCGGCCAGCGGGGGGTCTGGGCCTTGGGCCCTGCGCAGCTGTACAGCGGCGATCTCTTCGGGTTTGCCAGCCGCGAGCGGGAAGAGCCTGCGCTCGACACGTTGTTGGTCTACCCGCGCCTGGTGCCGCTCACAGCGCTTGGCCTGCCGGCAGCCCGTCCGTTCGGCGAGTTTCACGCCCTGCGTCGGCTTGCCGAGGATCCGCTGCGCTTCAGCGGCGCGCGCGAGTATACGGTGGGGGACAGCATGCGCCAGGTGCACTGGAAAGCCACTGCCCGTCGCGGCTCGCTGCAGACCAAGACCTACGACCCTTCGGCCAACCGTCCGCTGGCTCTTTTTCTCAACGTCGACACCCACGAACATCTTTGGGAAGGCTACGACCCTGACCTGCAGGAGTTTGCCGTCACGGTGGCTGCCTCGCTGGCGCGCTGGGCGTGGGAGCAAGGCCAGCCGGTGGGTCTTTTTGCCAATGGGGTCACGCAGCCTGGGGCCCGGCGGGTGTGCGTGCGCCCGGCCAGCCATCGCGACCAGCTGACTCTGATCCTGGAGGCGTTGGCCAGGCTGCTCCCCTTTGGCCGCTGGCCGCTGGCCGAAAGCCTGCGGCAGGAGAGCCTGCGCCTGCCCTACGGCACCACTGTGGTGGTGGTCACAGCGCTACTTCCCCCCGCCTTGTGTCACACCCTGCTGTCCCTGCGCGGCCGCGGTGTGGCTGTGGTTCTGGTCACCCTGGGCCCGGCCTGTGCCGCTCCGCCGCTGGCCGGCATTCAGCACTGCCCTGTCGGCGGGCACACCGAGTGGGAAGGGCTGCAGGGGCTGACGCTCGGCCCGGCCTGAGGTTTTCCAGCAGAGAGGATTGCGATGCAGATTGTCAACTTGCACGACCACCCCGAATGGCTGCCCGAGGTGGCCCACTGGATCTATACCGAGTTCATTGAGACGCTGCGCCCCGCCCTCACGCGGGCGGCGGTGGTTGAGGCGCTGCAGGGGCGCCAGGCCCAGACGCTCCCGCTGACCTACGTGGGGGTTGTCGACGGTGCCTGTGTGGCGACCGTCTCGCTGGTCGGCAGCGACCTGGCGGTGCGGCCGGAGTGGGGCCCGTGGCTGGCCTCGTTGTATGTCCTGCCGGCCATGCGGGGGCGGGGCTGTGCGCGCCAGCTGATCGACCACGTCCGGGCGGTCGCTGCCGGGCTGGGGCACACGACCCTCTATCTGCGCACGGAGACAGCCGCCGCCTATTACCGCCGTCTGGGCTGGCGGCAGATCGACGCCTTGACCGACGAATTTCAGCTCTTCACCGAGGTGTTTGCCTGCGACCTGGGCTGAGGCAGCTGTCGGTTTGCTGTCAGCCGAATGTCAGACAATTGGAAGCTCTGGACAGTGGGTTGGTGCTATGATAGCACGGCCCGAAAGGTGTGGGGCTGCCTGCCCTGGGTGGCATTGCAACACAAGCCAGAGCTTTTACGAAAGAGACAAAAAGGACCATGTGGGGAATTATCGTGTTGTTGGTGGGGGGATTGGTGACATTGGTGGCAGGGGCAGAGCTCCTGGTGCGCGGAGGGAGCCGGCTGGCCGCAGCGCTGGGCATTTCGCCGTTGGTGATCGGGCTGACCATCGTGGCCTATGGCACCAGCGCGCCGGAGATGGCGGTCAGCGTGCAGTCAGCGCTGAGCGGCCAGGTGGACATCGCTGTGGGGAACGTGGTCGGCAGCAACATCTTCAACGTGCTCTTCATTCTGGGCCTTTCAGCGTTGATCGTGCCGCTGGTGGTGGCGCAGCAGCTGGTGCGGGTCGACGTGCCGATCATGATCGGCACGTCGGTGGTCGTCTGGCTCCTGTCGCTGGACGGGCAGATTGGGCGCTGGGAAGGGGCGCTGCTCTTTGCCGGGATCCTGGTTTACACGATCTTTTTGATTGTGCAGAGCCAGCGTGAGCGGAACAAAGAAGTGATGGCCGAATACGAGACCGAGTATGCGGTGCGCGAGCCGCGCACCGTGCAGCGCATGCTGCTCAACGTTGGGCTGATTGCCGGGGGGCTGGTTCTGCTCGTCTTGGGTGCACGCTGGCTGGTCGACGGTGCTGTGGAGCTGGCGCGGGTTCTGGGCATGAGCGAGCTGGTGATCGGGTTGACCATCGTTGCTGCCGGCACATCGATGCCCGAACTGGCAACTTCGGTGGTGGCGGCCATTCGCGGGGAGCGTGACATTGCCGTAGGCAACGTAGTCGGCAGCAACATCTTCAACATCCTGGCCGTGCTTGGGATGTCTGCGCTGGTCTCGTCCCAAGGGACGTCGGTGAGCGCCCAAATGCTGGTCACGGACATTCCGTTCATGGTGGCGGTGGCGGTGGCCTGTCTGCCGATCTTCTTCACCGGCTACACGATTGCCCGGTGGGAGGGTTTGGTCTTTATAGTCTATTATGGACTGTACACGGCCTACCTGCTGCTGGATGCTGCTGGAGACCCGAGCCTGCCCCAGTACCGCACCTTTTTGCTGTTCTTCGTGATTCCGCTGACGGTGCTGACCTTGGTCGTCAGTGCGACGCGCGAGCTGCGCAAACGCAGCGTCCGGCCTGCCTGAACAAGGTGGGGCGGCAGTGGCCCCACACGCGTGGATGTCGTCCTCGCCCGCTGTCTGTGGAAGAAGCGGGCATGGCCATTCTCCCTGGCATTTTTGGAAATCGATCTGAGACAAAAGATCCTACTCTGTGCGGTCCGCACAGAGTAGGATCGAAATGATCAGCAGTTTTACCCAGCCCATTCTGTGGCCCGACGACTGGAGAGGAACTGCGTTGTTCGCCGGCAAGGTACCACTTGTTGAAGAGTGGTTGTTTGTCAGGAGAGGAGCGCCGACC
>JAGWYN010000123.1 GCA_018969295.1 Chloroflexota bacterium
GATGTGTGTAGCGCTGATTTTCGGCATAACGCAAGGACAGCTCGTCCAGCACCTGCTTGACCAATGTCAGGTCACGCACTTCTGTTTTGATACGTACAAATTTCGACATGGTTGGATCTGTATCTCCTCTCCGGCAGCCGCACGGTGTTTCGGTGCGATGTTTCGGTGCGATGTTTCGGTGCGGTGTTTCGGTCCCGGCTCCCGCCCCACACTTCCATGACCCGCTTGCGAGGAAGAGTATATCACAAAACCTGCGGGAACAGGTGTACGGCGCGCGCCATCGGAGCACCTGAACTTAACGGCGCACGGCGTGTGGATGCGTTGCCTGGAACGGTTGGCGTCGATTCTGGAGGCGGAAGAGATGCGGAACCAGTCGAGTATCTGCGTTGAGCGTTGTAGGGCGATTTGGCAACTCGCCCTACAATTGGCGTTGCACACCTGGCTGACGCCCTGACCGACTACACACTCTTGAACGCCAGCGCCGCCGCGCCGATCACGCCAGCACGATCGCCGAGCAGGGCAGGGACAAGTTCCACGTTCACATAGCCCCGAGCAATCAGATAACAGCGTTCGCTCATGCTTCTCCGGATCGGCGCCAGGAAGAGTTCCCCAAGGTCGATCATGCCGCCGCCCACAACAATTTTTTCAGGTTCAAACAGGGAGACCAGCGTGGCGAAGCCAGACCCGAGCCGTTGACCGGCTCGCTGCACGATCCGGCTGGCCACTGGGTCTCCTTGGGCAGCCGCAGCAAAGACGCTGGCGGTGGTGACGTTCTGGGCCTGCCCACCAGCCAGGTCGCGCAGCAGGGTCTGTTCGCCTGCTGCGACCGCCTGCTGCCCAGAGCGGGCAATTGCCGGGCCAGCCGTCTGGGTCTCCAGACAGTCAGCGACGCCACAGTCACAGACAAAACCCTCTCCCTCGGCGAGGACAATGTGGCCAAACTCGCCCGACATCCCGTGATGGCCGGCATAGAGCTGTCCCTCCACGACAATTCCGCAGCCAAGTCCAGTCCCCAGGGTCACCATGATGAGATTACGGCTGCCTTTGCCGGCGCCTACCCACACTTCCCCCAACGTAGCCACATTCGGGTCAGAATCTACGTACACAGGGACCCCAATCTCCTGGCGCAAGGCGTCGAGTGTCACCACACCCTGCCAATGGGCCATTTTGGGGGCAAAAACCAGCTCGCCGCGGACGCGATCCATCCAGCCCGGGATGCCAATACCGACCCCGCACAGATCTGCCAGCTGACAGCCCGCCTGCGCTGTCACCTCCTGGATTGCCTGGAGCAGCACCTGTCTGCCCATCAAAGGGTCGACGATCGGGGAGGTCAGGCGCAGATGATGCAAAATCTGTCCTGTCGAGTCGATCACCGCAGCCCGCAAATTGGTTCCCCCCATATCCACACCGACCGCCAATGCCGGGGATGCAGGGGGATGCGCTGCACGGTCTTTCTTCCTCATCGAAGTTGGCTCCAGTCCAAGATGACCCCCATCACCGTGCTGCGCTCCGTCAGCAGCAGCCGATAGGCTGTTTGCGCAGCACGCCCATCTATCTGTTGGCTGACCAGCGCAGCCACATTCATCTGTCCACGCGCCAGATAGGTGAAGAACAGCTCGATCATGTTCTGATGGGTCCAGTAGGCATGGTCTGTGGCAGTGGCCGGTGGATTGGAGTCGTGTGCGCCGACAACGCGCAGGCCGCGCGTGACAACATCCCCGGTCAGATGTTGTTGGTGAGGGGTGCCAGCATCGCCCAGCAGCAGCACAGTCCCAAAACGACGGGCCAGGCCCAGGGCCGCAGGAAACACAGCAGGATGGCCGGTCACGTCGTAGACCACGTCGGCCAGGCGCCCCCCTGTCAGCTCTTGGACTGCCTGCAGCGCGGCGGCTGCGCTGCAGGCCAGGGTCGCTGTAGCGCCGGATCTGCGTGCCAGTTCCAATCGTGAGCGCGCTGGGTCGACGGCGATGATCTGGCGAGCCCCGCTCAGCCGCGCATATTGCACGACCAGCTGACCGAGTTGGCCCAGTCCAATCACCACCACATCATCACCCAAGGCATGGCCTGCCCGGCGCACACCGTTTTGTACGATGCTGGCCAGCCCAAACCAGGTGGCCTCCTCGTCGGGGATCCCGTCCGGCACCACCACACAGCGCTGGCTGTCCACCACACTGTATTGGGCATGGCGAGCACGCGTGGCAACCCGCTGGCCAAGCTGCAAGGTCTCCACACCAGCCCCCAAACCCACAACTTCTCCCACAGCGCTGTATCCAGGGTAAAATGGATAGCGCACCCATTGGTCCCAATGGGTGCCCGGTGCAAAATTGCGCTGGTAACAGATACATTCGGTGCCAGAACTGATCAATGTTTTGTGCGTCCGCACCAGGACCTGACCTGGACCCGGTGGAGCCAGCTCTTCCTCCCGGATTTCCAGCTGTTCCTGGCCAGTAAAAACCACTGCAGCCGTTTTCATCATGGTGTCCCCCTTAGGACAGCCTGCCCAGCAAATTTTATGCGGACAAAAGTTCGACCACCAACACCCAGTCCTGGGCCAACGGCACGTCGGGTGCCTGCCAGGTGCCCTCTGTACTGGTGACCCATTGCCCCAGATCGTAGTCGACACCTTGGATCGGGTCAAAATAGTAGGCCCGGTAGTCTGCGCAGGGACGTAAATTTTTCACAAGCGGCCCGCTCCAACGATAGATCCGTGCCGGGATGTAGACAAAACGGATTGTTTCCCCAACGCCAGCCGCGTAGGGCAAAAAGTAGTTGTCGGGGCTCCAGCGGGGCTCCACTGAGTCAGGACAGGGCTCAAATTGCCACCAGGGATAGCGGAGCAGCAGGGCCCGCGCTCGGCCCAGGTGGGTGGCACCAGGCAGCTGAGCTGCCTCATCCCACGGCGTGTTCTCGTAGGTCCCGCCATGCGGTGAGGGGCCATGCGGCTGCAGGCGGGTGTTCATCTGCCAGATGCCGCCCGCCCCATACGTGTGCCCCGCAGCACCACTGAGAACGGCACTCCAGAACATAAATCGTTGCACGCCATGCCAGGAAATCTGCATGTGTCCTTCATAACAAACTTCTCCAATCACGACAGGCATCGCCGGTCTCCTCGCATATTCTTGGGTGACACTCGTGACCGTCGAGGGTGTAGTCGCCCAGTCGCCATGCCCGGTCTGAAGCAGATCGATGTCGATCACTGCATCGTCTTCAACCTGCTCGCGGCCAATACGGGTGGGGTGGATGGTGACCAGGCGGTGGTAGGGGTCGGTTGCACGCACATAGCGCCCAATCTCCGTCCACCCCTGCTTTTGGAAAAGAGCGTCTGCCTCCCGCTGTTCAGACAGGTAGTAGGGCATCGTCGCCTCCCCGGCCAGAC
>JAGWYN010000063.1 GCA_018969295.1 Chloroflexota bacterium
TGGCGTCCATCGGCGAGCTGCTGCAAGAGCTCTGCGGGCAGCAGCCCTCCTTCGGTTTTCAGGCTGCTGAAGGGCACACGGGCGGTCGTCTGCATCGGGGGCCTCCCTGGTCAGCGGGCTGCGGGCAGCAGCACAAAAATGGCGAGCACATCTGCGGGCAGATGGGCGTTCACCTCGTGGCGCACCCCGGTCTGTCGGCTGGCGGCCCGCACGCGACGGTGCGCGGCCAGCAGTTCTTCGGCGCGTTTGACAGCCAGCTGGTCGACATGGGGGCGGAGATGCTGCTCGAACTCTGCGGTCACCTGGCCCACGAAGTGGGTCGCCTGCTGTGGGGCGATGTTGTCGTCTGGCGCAGCGGAGAGCAGCTGCTCTGCCTCCTCCGTCGACAGCCAGCGTGCGGTCTCCGGTGCGCCCTCGAAAGCTGCCAGGAGGCTCTCTTCGGCAAGCATCTGGCTGACCTGCTCCTGTCGGCGGGTCACCAGATGGTGGCGGAAGCGGAGCAGCAGCAGCGTTGTCCGGCGGGTGACGGCCTGGGTGCGCATGGCCCCACAGCGCCGGGCAAAGCCCCCCATCAGGGGATCAAGCGCGCCGTTGACGACGTAGGCTGCCAGATCCTCGACCAGCGGGTGCGTGCGGCTGAGATAGAGAGCGGAATCGGACACAGGCAGCTCGAACCGCGCCAGGAGGGTGCGTTCTCCGTTGGCAGCGTCTTGCAGCGCGCCCTCTGGCAGCAGCAACCTCCAGCAGTCGAGCACGGGTTCGGGGGAGACTGTGCCGCCGTGCAGCTGCACAGCCTGTGTCACAAAACTGCGCACGTCCACACCGCTGCCGATCGCGTCGCGCATGGCGGCCCATTCCTGAGCGACCTCGTGGGCGTCGAGGGTGGACTGTGCAAAGAGCGTGCGGGAGCTCCGTTCTTTTTCGGTGGCGTTTTCCCACTGGGCATTGAGCTCTGCCAGCTGTGCGCTGCCAAAGCCGGTGTCGACGTCGAGAAAATTCAGCTGTCCGCCACCGAGAATTTTTTCCCCGCGCAGCATCACCCCCTGCATCAACGCCTGCACGACCTCTTGGGTGGAGGCAGGCACGGGCACGGAGATGCCGAGCGAGCTGCGGATCGTGCGGTGTTTGCGCAGCAGCACTTCGAGCACGATGCCGTCGATCTGGTTGTCGACGCCGTAGTAGGTCAAGGTGCGCACGGTGGGGGAGGGCTGTCCGTAGCGGTCGACGCGGCCTTCGCGCTGTTCGTGGCGGGTCGGGTTCCAGCTCAGATCGTAATGCACGACGGCGTTGAAATGGTCTTGCAGGTTGACCCCTTCGCTGAGGCAGTCGGTGGCGACCAGCAGCCGTCTGGGGAAGGTGCCGAGGCGGGCTACACGCTGTTCGCGTTCAAATGCGGGCAGCTGGCCGGTCACGGCCACGACTTCGACCCCGTCGGCGAGCGCTGCACGCAGCTCATCCGCCACATACTCTGCCGTGGCGATAAAACGGCAGAAAAGAATCGGGTGAAAGCCCTCTTGGATCAGCTTTTTGACCAGCTGGAGGGCTTTTTGCAGTTTGGCGTCGTGCTCCAGGCCCCTGAGCGCGTCGGCACGGCGGGCGAGCTCCAGCAGCCGTTCGTGCTCGGAGCCGCTCTCCCCGTCCTGGCTGCCCGGCGTCACATCCAGCGCTTCGTCGGCCTCTGCGTCCTCCAGGTCGAGGATCGAGCGGGCGCCGGCGATATCGGCCTCATCGGCGGTGAGGGCTGCGGATGCCAGCGAGCGGATGCGCAGCGTGGCGGCGGCGGCGGCCGGGCTGCTGGCCAGGCTGCGCAGCAGTGCCAGCATCGACCACCAGCGGACACGTTGGTCGCGCGCTCCACCGCTGTCGTCGGTGACTCGCTCGCGCGCGTAGCGCAGGGCTGCCTCGAAGAGCCGGCGGTACTTATCGCTCAGGATGTAGGTGGCCTCCATCTCCTCGCGCACCGGGAAGGGGGTTTCTGTATCCAGAAAGGCGCGCACGTCGGCGCGACGGCGTTGCACGAGATGGGCGGCGACTTCGCGGCGGCGGTGGGCGTTGGCGGGGCCGGCCAAATTTTCGGGCAGCGCTGCAAACTCTTTGCGCAGCAAAGCCAGCAGCGAACGAAACGCCCCTTCGTCGCCGCTGTGAGGGGTGGCGGTGACGAGCAGCAGGTGGCGGTTCGGGTCGGCGGCCAGCCCGACCAGCAGCTGATGGCGCAGGTGGCGTCCGCTGCGTGGGTCCAGGGAAAACGCACAGGTATGCGCTTCGTCGACGATGACAAATTCGGGGCAGGTGCGGATGAACTCCTCCCGGTAGCGGCTGGATTTGATAAATTCGGTCGAGACCACCACAAAGGGGTGCAGGTCAAAGAGCGACTGCCCGGTTGCGGTCCCGCGTTCCAGACGAGCCACGGTGCTGGGCAGCACCACTTCGGTCTGGATATGGAACTTGGTGTGCAGTTCGGCCTGCCACTGCTCGGCCAGATGGGGCGGGCAGAGCACAGCCAGCCGGTGAATCTCCCCGCGATCGAGCAGCTCGCGTGCGATCAGGCAGGCCTCGACGGTTTTGCCGATGCCCACATCGTCGGCGATCAGCATCCGTACGGGGTCGAGTTTGAGCGCCATCAACAGGGGAACGAGCTGATAGGGGCGCGGCTCGACGGCGATGCGGGCGGCAGAGCGGAACGGGCCAGCGCCCGAACGAAAGCCCAGACGCACGGCATCGCGCAGCAGCCCGCAGGCCATCGCATCGCCCGGCTGCGTCGGGTCGGGCAGCGTAAAGAGCGCGGGTTCGACGGCCCTGCCTTCCAACGGCAGATAGATGCCGGTCACCTCACGGTCGGTGCCGCCCAGCGGCCGCAGCATCAGCAGATCCTCGCTCGAATCTGGCAGGACGACCCACTCGCGGCCACGCACCTTGACCAGCGACCCCACCGTATAGTCCATGGATTCGATCATGCTTCCCTCTTTGTTTCAAAAATGATTCGGTGCTGACATCCTACCACAGCCAGCACCGAATCGTTGAAACCGCGCAGGAGGGCCCATTTCAGGAGAGGAGGTGCACCGCCGCCTGAGTCTGGCGTTTTCGCCCCATCGGGGCGCATGACTTTGAACCGGGGGCCATCCGTCGCCTGAGCTTGCAGCCCGCCGACGGGTGTACCCCGTTTGCTCAGCGCAGCAGCGTCGGCAGGTAGAGCACGCTGGGGTCGACCAGCACAAATGAGCTGGTCCGCCGGCTGCTGGCACTGCCGCTGGAGCCCGCAGCGTTGTCTGGGTCGACCGCAACCGTGAAGGTGTTGAGCGGCGCCGTCAGCCCAGCCCAGGTGACCTCGGCCACCGCCTCGACCACCGCACAGCCCTCCAGCCCGGCAGGCACGACGGTCTCGCCGATCGCATTCGCAGGGTTGGTGCCGCGGTAGAATTCCACTGTGAAGGGAACGGTCGTCGGTGTGTTGCCGTTGTTGCGCACCAGCACCTTAAGCTGTGCAGTCGCCGTGTTGGTTTCCGGGTTGGTGGAGGCTGTTCCCCC
This sequence comes from Chloroflexota bacterium, assembly GCA_018969295.1. GTDB lineage: Bacteria > Chloroflexota > Anaerolineae > Caldilineales > Caldilineaceae > Caldilinea. The sequence goes on from JAGWYN010000063.1 coordinate 3,526, forward strand.
CAACACCTCGTCGATCACCAGATTGGGCTGGGTTGTGCTCTGTGCGATCAGCGCCCCGAATTCCTCGCCGGCCTGCGTCAGGTTCCCGCTGTCAGGGTCGACCAGCAGGCTTGGGTTGCCGTCGGTGAAGATTCCGCCGCCCAGATCGTCCATCGCAAACCAGGACCACTGCTGCACCAGACGGTTGTTGTCGAGCGGGTATCCCAGGTTCGGGTCGCTGGCAGTTTCCATGTACTGAACGGAGCGGCGCAGGAATTCTGTGGTGCGAGCAGGGGTGAAGCAGTTCCCAAATTCATCTTTGACCGAACACTCCCCGGTCCCTGCCGCCACTTTGTATTCGTAGAGCAGTGACCACTCGGTGAGCAGCAGGGGGGTTCGTTGGTAGCCGTTGGCTTTCATCCAGGTGCGCATGTCGATCGCCTGTTGGGCAAACAAGTCGATCTCGTCGTGCTCGTAGATGCAGGAGTAGTCGCTGCGCTCACACAATTCCAGCTGTTCGGCCAGGGGGCGTTTCCAGAACGGTTTTTTCAGCGCCAGCGCCGGGTCGGTCCCGTTGGCGATCCAGGCAAAGACCGGCTTGCCGCTCTCTGGGTCGAGGACCGGATTGCCGTTGGCGTCGGGGGTGTAGTAGTCGTCGTTGCGTTCCGGGAAGATGTAGGCGTGGAAGGTCCAGGCGTCGACCGGCATGGGGCTGCCGTAGCGTTCGCGGTAGGTGGCCACCACCTTGTCCAGGTATTGCAAACGACCTGGAGAGACCTGCACCAGGGCAGAGACCGCCACCTGTGCGGTTGGGTCCTGGCTTTTGATGAACTGGTAGGCGTCGTGGTAGGCCACGGCGTAGATTTCCGGCATCAGGTCATCCTGCCACTGGACGCGGTCGACCTCGTTGCCCACGATCCAGAGGGCTCCTGGATTGGCTGCGATCAAGCTTCCAAGGCTGTTGGCGGTCAGTGAAGGGTTTGCCGTGTAGGTGGAGAGCCGTGCATTGGTGCCGGCGTGGCGATCTTGCTTCAGCCGGATCATTGGGGTGTGGGCGGTGCCAGCAGGCAGCCAGCCAGGTTCGCTGGCTCCAAACGAGACCAGCCATCCGATCTTCATCTCGGCCATCTTTTCGGCTGCTGCGCTGGAGGCCGAGACGCCGTAGCGGCAGTTGGGGGCGGTTGCGGCGGCCGGTGCAGGGCGCGGCGTCGCATCCTGCTGGTGGAGGGTCAGGCAGCTGTTGGCCTCGGCGGAGACGCCCCGGGTCAACCCGAGCAGCGCCGCTCCGAGCAGCAGCCCTCCTAAAAGCGTGCGCGCGCCTGCGCGCAACCAGTTGGTGTAGGGTCCATGCATAGGTTTTACCTCGTGTTTGTCAATAAAATACGTGTACGGCGGCCGAAAAACAGATCGAACAACAACTTTCCACTGCGTAGCGCAGATGGTATGATTATCGTTCAACCTTGTCCAAAAGTCTTGCAAGAATCAAGCAGAATGTTGGCATATTGTCGCCGGGGGATTGTTCTGTGCCCTGCCGCCCTGCTCTCATCGGTTGCGCAGGCGCAGAATCAGCCCTTCGTGGCCGACGATGTAAAGCCCACGCAGCCGCACTTTGCCGGTGCTTTGCATGCCGGTGCTGAGCAGGATGTCGGCTTCGGTGCCGGCGGCGCTCAGGTTGAGGCGGTGGGTCGTGTCGGCAAAGTTGAGCACGACCAGGATGTGTTCGTCGCCATGTTGGCGCTGATAGGCGTAGATGTTTTCTGGCCCGGCGTCGAGCGAACGGTAGGTGCCGAGTGTGAGGGCCGGCGATGGCTGGCGCAGCGCGGCCAAAGCGCGAAAGAAGCTGTGGCCTACCTCCAGTTCATCGCCGCAGCAGCAGAGGGGCGTGCCGCGCAAGGTGAGCAGCAGCGTGGCGGCCACGCGTTTCTGGTCGGCGTCGATCCGAACTGCCTGCTGCGGGCGGCTGCGCAACGCCCAGTGGGGCCAGCTGTCTGGCGGCTGGCTGGCGCTGTACCGGTCGACCTGACTGCGCACACTGCTGGCCTGCCAGGGGGCATCGATCCACTGAAAGTGGGTGGGCAGGGCCCGCAGCTGGCCGCCCGCAGGCAGCGCTGTGTGCGCGGCCCAACCGGTGTGTGGGCTGACCCTGTCCTGGCTGTCCAAGGGCGCTGTCTCTTGTGGCGAGCTGTCTTTGACCAGCCATTCGTGCAGGTTGAGCCGGAAGCCATCGACCCCGCGAACAAGCCAGAAGTGCAGCGAGTCGAGCCGATCGGACAACCCAGGGGAGGGGGAACTGCTGGAACCGGGCGGGTGGGGAGGCTCGTCGTCGTTCGAGGACAGGTCAAGCAGCAGCTTGATGCCACGGGCATGGGCGCCGGCGAGCAGCAAGTCGAAGGCCTCCAGCGACCCAAAGCGCAGATGGCTGGCGCTGACAGCGTCGTGGCCAGAGGCATGCAGCAGAGGGGGGGAGAGGGGCAAGAGCCCGATCGCGCCGACGTGGAGGCCGGCGATATGGTCGAGCCATTGGGAAATCCCTGCCAGGGTGTGCTCCGGGTTGCGCTCCTGGAAACGGTGTGGGTCGATCTGGTAGAGAATCGTGGTCTGCCACCAGGCAGTGGAAGCTGACATCAGCGGTTCACTCCGTGTTTTTGCCAACGCAGGGTTTTGAGCTGTTGGCTGCGGCATGTTTGGCTGCGGCACTTTTCAGATCGGGCACCGGTATTTGGGACTGGAGAACGCATGCGATTGACTGTTCTCTAGGATACAATAGGACAGAGCGAGGGGCAAACCATCTGCCGAGCAAGTTTGGACAAGAAAGGTCGCCGTATGATGACAGAGCGGGTGTTGATTCTGGGGGCAGCCGGGCGAGATTTCCACAACTTCAATGTGTTCTTTCGCGACAACCCGACCTACACGGTCGTTGCCTTTACAGCGACCCAGATTCCCTACATCGAAAACCGCCACTATCCGCCCAGCCTGGCGGGTCCTTTGTACCCGGCGGGCATTCCGATTTTTGCCGAAGAGCAGCTGGAGCGGCTGATCGCCGAGCACAAGGTCAACCTTGTGCTTTTCAGTTACAGCGATGTTTCGTACGAGCATGTGATGCACACCAGTGCCCGTGTGATGGCGGCGGGCGCCAGTTTTTGGCTGTTGGGGCCGGAACAGACGATGTTGGCAGCGGCGAAACCGGTTGTGGCTGTCTGTGCGACACGGACTGGGGCGGGCAAAAGCCAGACCTGTCGGGCGGTCGCGCGCGACCTGCGCAGGTTGGGGCAGCGCATTGTCGTCATACGCCATCCGATGCCCTACGGCACCCTGACGGCACAGGCGGTTCAGCGTTTTGCCTCTCTGGCGGATCTGGATACGCAGCATGCGACGATCGAGGAACGAGAAGAGTACGAACCCCACCTGATTGCCGGCAACGTCGTCTATGCTGGCATCGACTATGCTCAGATTTTGCGTCTGGCGGAAGCAGAGGCCGATGTGTTGATCTGGGAGGGGGGCAACAACGACCTGCCGTTTGTGCGGCCGGATCTGTGGGTGGTGGTGTTGGACCCCCATCGGGCGGACCATGGTGTGCGCTACTTTCCCAGCGAGGTCAATCTGCGCCGTGCCGATCTGTTTGTGCTCAACAAAGTAGAGACTGCCTCGTTCGAGCAGGTGGAGCAGGCGCGTGCCCTTGCCTTTCAGCTGAACCCGGCTGCCCCTGTGATCGACGCTGCCAGCCCGATCGTTGTCGAGCAGGGGGCCCTCCTGCGCGGGAAGCGTGTTTTGGTGGTCGAAGACGGCCCGACGGTGACCCACGGGGGAATGCCGTATGGGGCGGGCTGGGTGGCGGCCCGGCGCTACGGTGCTGCGGCGTTGGTGGACCCGCGCCCCTATGCGGTCGGCTCGTTGGCCGAGACCCTGGCCAAATACCCGCACATGGGCCCGGTCCTGCCTGCCATGGGGTACAGCGACGCGCAGATCGCAGATCTGGAAGCGACGATCCGGCAGGTTCCAGCAGAGGTCGTGCTGATTGCAACGCCCATCGACCTGCGTCGGCTGCTCCACATCGACCAGCCGGCGCTGCGGGTCCGGTACGAGCTGCAGGAGATCGGGGAGCCGACATTGTTTTCTTGTCTGCAGCAATTTCTGGCTGCAGGCCGCCATCCGTTCTAAAGTCAGGCACCCGGTGGGGGCGCTGCACACGCGTCTCCATCACGTCAGGGTTGATGAGGTGTAGAACGCTGTATGGCGGCAGCTGCGGTCGATAAAAAAGCCAAATTTGGTCAGCATGTTGCCGTAGCCGATCTCGACAAACTGTTTGCACCCCAGCCGGATCAGCGTTTCGATGCCTTGTTGCCAGCGTACGGGTGCGGCGATCTGCCGCACCAGCTGCCGGCGCAAGGCGGGCAGGTTCTCTGGCAGCAGCTGGCCGGTCACGTTGTCTGCCACAGGCATCTGCGGCAGCAGCAGCAGCGTCTGTTCCAGACAGGCTGCGAAGGGGGCTTCTGCCTCTTCCAGCAGCTGGCTGTGCCAGGGGCCAGCCACGGGGAGGGCGAGCAGCTTGCGCGGCTGCAGCTGTTGCAGCGCCCGCAGCGTGGGCGCTTGCGCGTCGGCGGCGACTGCCAACGAATACTGTCCGACACAGTTGTAGTTGCTGATGGCGACAAAATAGCCCTCTGTCTGCAGCTGCTGGATCACGTTGTGGATGGCTGGCTCGCCCAGCCCGATCACGCCGATCATGCCGCCTGGCTGCCGGGCGGTGCAGGCGTTCATCAGCTGTGCACGGCGGTGCACGGTTGCGACCAGCGCGGCAAAATCCAGCATCCCGGCTGCGTAGAGGGCACTCCACTGGCCGACGCTGTAGCCGGCCAGCCATTGGGGGGGGCCATGCTCTTCACGCCAGAGATCGTAGGAAAGGCTGCTGGTCAGCACCGTCAACAACGAGCTGACCTCATTGCGGTGGAGGAAGGAGTCTGGCTCTTCGGCCAGCGCCTGTTGTACATCGACCCCCAGCGCCGCACAGACCAGGTCGCAGCGTTCAGAAAATGCAGGTGCATGGCGAACTCCTGCCAGCATTGCAGGGCTCTGTGCCCCCTGTCCAGGGAAAAGCGACGCGTAAGGGGGGGTGTCTGTCAATGGGAACTCCTTTCTTTGTTCTGAGATGCACGGTGGGAGAGGGGCGTCTGCAGCTGGTGGGTGAGGGCGAACGCGACCATTTCGCTGCGGCTGGAAACCCCCATACGTCTGCGGATCTCCTGCACGTCGTAGCGGATGGTGCGTTCGCTGAGATAGAGCTGTGCGGAGATCTCACGGTAGGTCAGCCCGCGTGTGATGAGCGCAAGGATATTCTGCTGGCGGTCTGTCAAGCCGGGCTTTGGGGGAGCGGGGGGGGGCGGTGTGGCCAGTGCCGTGGAGAGCAGATCGTCTGCGACTTCGGAAAGAAGGGGCAGATTGCTGTCCAGCAGGTTCGCCAAGGCTGCGGCGAACCGTTCCGGGGGCAGGTCGGTGTGGAGGTAGCCGTCGGCGCCGTCGAGCACGGCGCTGCCTGGAGACTGTTCTGCCGCAGCGTTGTGGAGCAGCACCACGAGCCGGGCGTTTGCGGCGGTGCGGCGCAGCTGGTGCAGCAGCGCTGTCTGGGCTGGTTCAAGCAGGGCGATGTCGACCAGAATGATCTGGGGCTGTGTTGACTGCGCGTGGGCAACCAGGGTGTCGGCGGTGTGGGCGACCCCGACCACCCGCAGCCTCTGTGCGCGCAGCAGGTCGGCGACAGCGGCGGTCTGTGGGGGGGATGCGCCTCCCAGCAGCACACGCTGGTCCTTCAGGGAAGCGATCTGTTGTGCCAGCACTTTGGGCAGTCGGACGGTCAACTGGGTGCTGGCTGGCTGCAAGGCTGTATCGAGCTGCCCGGAGATGGCTGCCAGACGCCTGGGCAGGCTGCTGTTTTCCAGCCATGTCTGCAGCAACGCTGCGACAGAGCGGTCACTTTCTGTGGGATGGTCGATGGTGACGGTCAGCAGGGCCGAGGATTCTTCTGTGGTCAGCCGAACCTGCAGCGCCTGGCAGGCGAGCCGCGGGCAGAGACCCTCCAACGTTTCCTGCAAGATGCGCACCCACTGGACCAGCATCCAAGGGGAGATGAGAGAGAGGAGGTCGCGATCGGCGCAGGCAAAGGTCACCGGATAGCCGTGTGCGCGTCCGTGGGCCTGCAAAAATGCGTCTACAGCTTCGTAGAATGCAGGCTCGGCGGTGGGCAGGTCGTGATTGCTGCGTGTCGCTGCATTTTGGCCGGAGATTGCGACTGCGTGTCGGGCCAGTGCCAGCAGGCGTGCCAGCGTTGCAGCGCCGACCGCTGTGCTGCCATGTTCGAGTGCCTCCAGAGCGTCCTGGCCCACTGCACACAGCTGTTCCAGAGCGGCGTGTTGCTGCGTCGCCGATTCGTTTTCCTGGTGAAACCGTTCTACCAGCGAACGCAGCGCCTGTTCTTGTTCGTAAAGCATTGCCAGCTTGAGCCGGTCGCGCGTGACATCACGCCAGACGAGCAGCCATCCTGCATCGCCCAAGGACGAAACACGCCAATGCAGATGGCGCAGTGCAGGTTGGACGACGACCAGATCGCCGTCTCCCCCTTCTGGCGCTTGGAGCGCAGCTGCCAGCAGCGTCAGCGACCAAGGCGTGTCTGGGTCGGCCAGGGGGCCAGCGCTTTGTACTTGTGTGAGCAGGTCGAAGAGCGGTTGGCCAAAGGGCAGTTCTGACAGCCCCAGATCTGCCAGCGCGGCGCGGTTGCAATCCACCACGCGCTGGTCGACGTTGATCAGCAGCATCGCATCTGACATCTGATCCATCAGCCGGTCCAACGGGATCGGACGCACCTTCAGGAATTTTCCGCGTTTGACCGCGACCAAGAGCAGGGTTGCGCCGGCCAGGACACCCAGGTAGGAAAAGTCGGTGCGCACGCCGGGGAGGAGGCGAAGGATCCACAAGACATTGGGGATGAGCGGCAAAAAAACTGCTGCGGCCACGAGCAGCGCCATTCGGCGGTAGGCTTTGCGCACCATAAAGGCGTGCCAGCTCATCAGCATCGGAGCGGCGAGCGAGATCGCCCAAAAATAGGCGATGGCGACGCCAAACCAAGGGCCGTAGTGCACCGAGTAGGTGCCGTCGGGGGCGATGGTGAAGTCGCTCCAGACGGCACGGCTCCAAGGATAGCTGGCGGCCAGGAAAAAGGTCAGCCCTGGAATCACCCACAGCAGCAGCTGCTGCCAACGGCTGCGTGCGGAGCCTGCACCGAACCCTGTGTAGTGGAGCACAAAGTTGAGGCTGAGGAGCGGCGCTGAAACGATGCCCAGGTAGGCACATTTAACGGCCAGCAGGCGCAAGGAGGCATCGGATACGGAGAAAAAAACCAGATAGCCGCCCGACCAGAGGGAAACCGAGAGCAGCAGCCAGGTCAACGTGTTGGCCCCTGGAGCAGGCCGCATGCGCCAGGTGAGATGGGCCAACCACAGTGTCAGTGCCAGAGTGAGGGCGGTGGTGATCTGAATTGGCAACTGCGTCCAGTAAAACATCGGCTGTCCATTTAACGAGCAATCTCAGCAGCGTTTTTTGGTATACTGCATCGAATCTACAACAGTGTGCCATAAATTTTTTCCATGTCAAACCGATCACAAACCTGGGAGGCCGGTATGTCTGGACAACCGATCCAAGAGCGAACCAGCGATCTGTTGATTGTGGGGGGCGGGCTGGGGGGGGTGGCGGCCGCCCTGGCGGCGCTGCAGCTGGGGCGCACCGTGGTGTTGACCGAAGAGACCGACTGGCTGGGGGGGCAGCTGACCGCCCAGGCGGTGCCGCCCGACGAACATCCTTGGATTGAAGCGACCGGCTGCACTGCTTCTTATCGACTGCTGCGTGCCAAAATTCGGGAGTACTACCGGCGCAACTATCCACTCCACCGTCGTGCGCTCGGTGCAGTCAACCTCAACCCTGGGCTCGGCACGGTCAGCCCCCTCTGTCACGAGCCGCGTGTGGCCCTGGCTGTGATCGAAGAGCTGTTGGCTCCCTACCGTTCCAGCCGCCAGGTCGATCTGCTGCTCTGCCATCGCCCGGTGGCTGTTGAGCTGGACGGCGATTTTCTTCGTGCGGTGACTTTGCAGGACGAGCGCGACGGCGGCCAGGTTGTCTGTCGGGCGGCCTATGTGCTCGATGCGACCGAGCTGGGGGATCTGCTCGAGCTGGGCAAGGTGGAGCATGTGGTCGGCGCCGAGAATCAAGCGCAGACAGGGGAACTGCACGCGCTGGCGGGCGATGCGGACCCGCTCGACCAGCAGGCGGTCACCTGGTGTTTTGCTGTCGACTACCTGGAGGGGGAGGAGCACAGAATCGAGCGCCCTGCCCAGTATGCGTTCTGGCGAGACTACCAGGCGAGTTTCTGGCCGGGCAGGCAGCTGGGCTGGCTGGATGTGAACCCGATCACGTTGGCGCCTCGCCATCTGGCGATCTTTGCGGGTTCGACAGCGTCGGCAGAGGTCGCTGATTTCTGGCAGTACCGCCGAATTTTTTGTCGCAAACAGTATGCTGACGGGCGCTATCCCAGCGACATCACCCTGGTCAACTGGCCACAGATCGACTACTGGCTGGGCCCGTTGGTGGGGGTCACGGCGGAACAGAAGGTCCAGAATCTGGAAGCCTGTCGGCAGCTGAGTCTTTCTTTTCTCTACTGGATGCAAACCGAGGCCCCGCGCCACGACGGCGGCTACGGCTACCCGGGTTTGCGGCTGCGGCAGGATGTGGTCGGCACCCGCGATGGCCTGGCCAAGGCGGTGTATGTCCGTGAGGCGCGCCGGATCCGGGCGGAGTTCACCGTTTTAGAAGAGCATGTCGGCGTTGAGCAGCGACGGCGGGCTGGGCTGGATCGTGCCGAGCGTTTTGTAGACAGCGTCGGGGTGGGCAGCTACCGGATCGACCTGCATCCCAGCACTGCTTTGCGCACCTATGTGGACATCAGCAGTTTTCCGTTTCAAATTCCGTTGGGGGCGTTGTTGCCGCAGCGTGTGGAAAATTTGTTGCCTGCCTGCAAGAATCTGGGGGTCACCCACATCACGAACGGTTGTTACCGTCTGCATCCGGTCGAATGGACTCTGGGCGAGGCTGCGGGTGCGGTCGCTGCGCAGGCGCTGATTTTGGGTCTGACGCCCCGTCAGATTCGCAACACTCCTGCGCGGCTGGCGGAGTTTCAGCGGCTGCTCAGCGAGGAGCTGGGGTTTGTGTTGGCGTGGCCGGAGTATGCTGCTGGAATTCCGCGTTGACCTTCTGCCCGGTGCATGCCGGCTCAGCCCTGCGACCAGGGCTGAGCGCGGCCAAGTCACGCTTCTGGGTCGACCCGACCAAAGACGGCGACGACGTTCTGGCCGCCGAAGCCAAAGGCGTTGACGATCGCATGGCGTGCGACGACGCGTTCGGACTGGTTGCCGACAATGTGCAGGTCGATGGCGGGGTCTGGGGTATAGTTGATTGTCGGCGGGACGATCCCGTAGCGCAGCGCGCAGACAGCGGCGACTGCGGATTCGGCGCCGGCGGCGCCGAGGGCATGGCCGACCATACTTTTGAGGCTGGTGATTTTGAGGGTATAGGCGGCGGCGCCGAAGGCGCGTTTGAGGGCGATCGCCTCGCTGATGTCGTTGAGCACGGTGCCGGTGCCGTGCGCCATCACCACGTCGATGTCGTCTGGGGTGAGCCGGGCCATCTGCAGTGCGCCGCTGAGGGCGCGGGCTGCGCCGTCTCCTTGGGGTTCGGGTGCGGTGATATGATAGGCATCTCCGGTCAGTTTGCCGCCGAGCACCTCGGCGTAGAGCGTGGCCCCGCGGGCGCGGGCATGTTCTTCGGTTTCCAGGATGAGCGACGCAGCGCCTTCGCCGGCGACGAAGCCGTCGCGGTCGACGGAGAAGGGGCGGCAGGCATGTTCGGGGTCGTCGGTGCGGCTGGAGAGGGGGCCCATGCGGCCAAACGCTGCCATTGTCAACATCGACAGCAGGGACTCGGCGCCGCCGGCGATGATGACGTCGGCTTCGCCCCGCTGCAGATAGTGATAGCCTTCGATCACCGAATAGTGGCCGCTGGCGCAGGCGGCTGTGCTGGTCATGACCGGCCCTTTGGCGCCGACCTCGATCGAAATGATGCAGGAGACTGCGTTGGGCATGGCGCTGGGCACCACAAACGGGCCGACCGCACGCCAGCCTTTGCGGACGATGTCGAGCGTGCCGTTTTCGATCTCGGTGATGCCGCCGCCGCCGGTCGCCATCAGAACGCCGACGCGTTCGGCGTTCTGGCTGTCGATCGTCAGGTTGGCGTCGGAGATCGCCTGGCGGGCGGCAGCGAGGGCCAGTTGGGACGAACGATGAATGCGCCGGACAGTTTTGCGGTCGATGTAGGCAGTCGGGTCAAAATCTTTGACTTCACAGGCGATGTTGTGGGGCATGTCTCCTGTGTCGAAGGCAGCGATCCGCCCTGCGCCGGATTGTCCGGCCAGCAGGTTCTGCCAGAAGGTGGCCACATCGTTGCCGATCGGGGTCAAGGCCCCCATGCCGGTGACGAAGACTCGCGTCATATCAAGACTCACTTTCTCGTGCCGTGGCCGGAACAGGTGGCTGGGGCGCGATGTTCCCAGCGTTTTCCACCGAAAAGGTGGCTGTTCTGCCCACGAAATCGGTCTGGTCGCCGGCTGGGCCACCAGCTTGAAATACATTCCCAGTTGCTGCTGTTGTGCTCATTCTCTGCGCATAGATTGCGGGTTGATTCTTTCAGAGCAATTCTATGAATTATACTGATAGCCTGGGAAGAGCGCCAAACTCTGGTGAAAGAATGCAGAAGGTCGATGCTGGCAGAAGCGGGAGCGATTCGGGGGACGGAGGAGCAGTGACTGTGAAGGTGACTGTAGAGATTCAGCTGTCGCCAGCCAACCTGGTGGGGCTGCCGCTCGAACTGCGGGAGCAGCTGCTGGGGTATTTGCAGCGCTGGGGGGAACCGGCGGAGCAGATCGAGGTGGCCGAGCAGCTGTGTCTTGGCCACGGCCCACGTCCTGGCCTGCTGGATTATCTGGCCTGCGCCTGTCTGGCTGCTGGCCAGCCGCTGCGTGCGCTGGAGTGGATCGAGCGCAGGCAGCGGCGCAACACGACGGCGACTTCGCAGTCGCTCGAAGCGCGCGCGCTGTTGGCGTTGGGGCGCCGCGAGGATGCCTGCCGGGTGGCTGCCGAGCTGGCCCGCACCTACCCTCGCGCGGTGGAGGCTGTGGTAGCGGCGGGCGAGGTGTGGATGGCGGCGGGTGAGTTTGCGGAGGCTGCGTCTGTGCTGGCGCTCTATCTGCAAGCCAGCCCCTACGATCTGGCGGCGATGCTCCGGCTGACCCAGCTGGCTCTGGTCCAGCAGCAGCACGAGCTGGCCGAGAAACAGTGGCACCAGCTGGGCGGGGGGATTCCGGTCGGGATCGACCGGGACTCGTTGGTGCTGTTGGGTGAGCTGGCAGGCCAGCTGGGCAAACAAGAGACAGCCCGTTCCGTCCAGCGCGAGCTGCAGCATCGCCAGCAGCAGGAACTGGCCCAGCTGCGGCTTGCGTTGGCGCCGGTCTGCGGGTCTGCGGCGCTGCTGCAGAAGGACCCGGCCGCCTTCTATCGCCAGCAGACCGGGCTGGACAGTGTCCAGCTGACCGAACCAGAGCGGCAGCAGGTCCAGCTGGCGGTGATCCGGCATTTTGGCCATCTGCTTTTGCGGGAAGGGCAGGCAGAGGTGATTGCGCTGGCCTGGCTGCGCAGCCAGTCGGCTTTGATGGTCATGCCGACGGGCGGCGGGAAATCGCTCTGCTATCAACTGCCAGCGCTGCTGCTGCCGCGCACCACTCTGGTGATCAGCCCGTTGATTGCGTTGATGAAGGACCAGGTGGAAGGGTTGCCGCGGGGGATCCAGGGGCGTGCTGTGTTGGTCAACAGCAGCCTGGACGAGCGTGAGCTGGCGCAGCGGTTGGAGGCTGTGGCGCGCGGCGAGTACAAGCTGGTCTACGCCGCGCCGGAGCGGCTGCGCCAGCATACGTTTTTGCATGCGCTGCGTCGGGCCGGCCTCGATCTTTTTGTCGTCGACGAGGCCCACTGTGTGAGCCTGTGGGGGCACGATTTCCGGCCCGACTACCTCTTCATCGGCGCAGCGCGCCTGGCCTTGGGCAACCCGCCGGCGTTGGCTGTGACCGCAACGGCGCCGCCCCAGGTGCGCGATGAGATCGCAGAGACCCTCAGCGATCGCAGCCAGAAGGGGGCTGTGCATCCGCCCAATGTGATCGTCCTCGACATTTTTCGTCCCAATTTGCATCTCTCTGCCCTGCAATTTCACAACGACGACCAGAAATTGGTGGCGCTGCTCGACTACGTGGCGCGCAGCGAGGGGAGCGGCATTGTCTATGTCAACAGCCGGTCGCGGGCCGAAGCGGTGGCACTGGCGTTGCGCCGGGCCGGGGTCAGCGCCGAAGCGTACCATGCCGGGCTGGCGCTGCGAGCGCCGATCCAGGACCGTTTCATGCAAAACCAGACGCGCGTGATCGTTGCCACCGTGGCGTTTGGGATGGGCATCGACAAACCAGACATCCGTTTCATCGTCCATTTCCATCCTTCACGCAGCCTCGACGCCTACTACCAGGAGGTCGGCCGTGCCGGGCGGGATGGGCTGCCCAGCCAGGGGCTGCTTTTTTACAACCACAACGACTGGGCCAACCTGCGCCGCTGGGCACGGGCGGACCAGCAGAGCGTGCTCGATCTGCGGTCGGTCTACGCCGCGATCGCTGCCCAGCTGAAGGTGGCGATCGCTCCTGTGGGCGAAGCCGCTGGCGACGAACAGCTCCAGCCAGCCCAGGGACGGATCACGGTGCCTGGTTCTTTGCCGGCGGCTGGCACGGTGGACCTGCGTCGGCTTGTGCAGATTTTGAACAGCGACGAGACTGAGCTGCGTGTGGCCGTCAGCCTGCTGGAGCGGGCCGGGCTGTTGCGCCGTGGGTTTGACCTGCCGACCGAGGTGGAGATCCGTGTGCAGGGCCCTCTCGGCCCGACCGAGCTGGCGGATCGCAGCCTGGCCCGGCTGCTGCGGGGGCTGCAGCTGGGCCAGGAGCAGTCGGCGACCTTTGCGACCGCCCAGATCGCTGCCTTCATGCGTTGGGAGCAGACAGAGTGCGAGCCGCGGTTGCTGGACTGGCAGGGCTGCGGGGCCCTCAGCCTCCGTTTTGGCCGGCGTGCCCTCTGGATTGAATTGCCGGAAGAGCCGGCTGATTTTGGGCAGCGGTTGAACCGGCTGTTGACGGAGACTGACGTGGGGCGCCAGCGGCGGATCGACGAGATGATCGGCTATGCCACGACCGATGGCTGTCGGCATGGCTATCTCAGTTCCTATTTTGGGAGCCCACCCCGGGCCTGCTGTGCGGTCTGTGACAGCTGCACTGGGGTCAGGCCCTCTCTTCCCCACCCGGAGAGGGTGGAGCTGCTGATGCCGGACGATGTAGAGATCGAGCCGATGGTGATCGACTGTCTGGTCAGTCTGCCGATGCCGGTTGGGCGGAGTGGGCTGGCCCGGATTCTGACGGGCTCTCTGCGTGCGCCGGTGCAGTCGCAGAAAGCGCGTCACCACGGCGCGCTCAAGGCGTTGGGGGAGAGCATGGTCTTGAGCTATATCGACGAACTGGTCGAACAAAATCTGCTGCGGCTCTATACCCGCCAGGGCTACCCCGTGCTGGCGCCCACGCTGCGCGGGCGCATCGACGCGGAGAACTGGCTGGCCGACCACCCGGATCTGGCGCTGCCCGCTCTCTCCGACCCGGGGCATGCGGACGAAGCGGCGGCAAGCGTGGGCAGTGAGGGGGCGGATCGCTACACGGGGCTGCAAAGAGCGTTGTGGCGGTGGCGGAGCCAGGAGTCGGCCCGTCTGATGCAGCCCCCCTATGTCATCATGCGCAACGAGCTGATCCTGGCCATCGCAGTGCAGCGCCCGCAGACGCTGGAGGCACTGCAGCAGCTGCCCGGGCTGGGCGGACAGCGGCTGCAGCAGTACGGCAAAATCTGGCTCGATCTGGTCAATCTGCATCCTCCGCAGCCGGGCGACGACGAGCGGCTGCAAGCCCAACAGCAGCTGGCCGAGCAGGCGCGTGCGAGCCAGCGCCCGGCTCGGGCAGTTTCCCCGCAAGCAGAGCGACAGCTTTTTTTGCGGATGCAGGAGCTGCGCCAGAAACTTGCCGTCGACAGACGGGTGCACCTGGTGGCTGTGGCCTCTGACAGCCTGCTGCGGCAAATTGCCGCCAAGGCGCCGCATACGGCAGAGGAATTGTCTGCAATTGCAGGGTTTGGCCAGAGTGGACTGGCCAGCGCGGCAGGACAGATCCTGGCAGCGGTCGCTGCCAGCCTGGAACAGCAGAGCTGAGCCGAACCCCTGTGGCCTGAGGGGCGTCGGCCTGTGGCTGGCGGCCCAACCCAGTGACCCAATCCAACCGTAAGAAAGGACAGAACCATGAGAATCGCCGCCAATATTACTGAGTTGATCGGGCAGACACCGTTGGTCAGGCTGAACCGAATCGCTGCTGGTCTCTCCGCCACCGTGGTGGCCAAGCTGGAGTTCTTCAACCCGGCGGGCAGCGTCAAAGACCGGATCGGGCTGAGCATGGTGGAAGCCGCCGAGGCAGCAGGCCAGATCGGCCCGGAGACCATCCTGTTGGAACCGACCAGCGGCAACACAGGGATCGGGCTGGCCTTTGTCGCTGCTGCCAAAGGGTACCGCTGCACGCTCGTCATGCCCGAGACGATGAGCGTCGAGCGGCGGCTGCTGCTGCGTGCCTACGGGGCTGAGCTGGTGCTCACCCCCGGCGCGGAAGGAATGCGGGGAGCGATCCGCAAAGCGGAGGCCATGGCCGCGGAAGACAGCCGTTATTTCATTCCGCAACAATTTACCAACCCCGCTAACCCGGCTGTCCACCGGGCCACCACCGCCGAGGAGATCTGGGCCGACACCGACGGCCAGGTCGATATTCTGGTGGCCGGGGTCGGGACAGGGGGCACCATCACCGGGGTGGCCAGCGTTCTCAAGCCGCGCAAACCAACCTTTCAGGCGGTTGCTGTGGAGCCGGCCGCGTCGCCAGTGCTCTCTGGAGGCCAGCCGGGTCCGCACAAAATTCAGGGGATCGGGGCTGGTTTCGTCCCGGCGGTGCTCGACACCACGCTGCTCGACGAAGTGGTGGCGGTCAACAACGAGGAGGCCTTCACCATGGCACGGCGGGCTGCGTCGGAAGAAGGGCTGCTGGTCGGCATTTCTTCGGGCGCCATCCTGCACGCTGCGCTGCAGGTGGCCAGCCGCCCCGCCAATGCCGGCAAACTGATCGTGGCGGTGATCCCCTCCAATGGCGAGCGCTACCTGAGCACGGACCTTTTTGCCCACCTGCGCGAGTGAACCGCTCCATCCCCACCCAGCCTGGGTGTGAGAACGTCAAGGAATGCAGACCCTTGTATCACGAAAGGAGGAAAGCGGCTTCTGTCGCCCGCCAGGGGGGGCTGCCGCCAGACCGAGGATGAAAAAATACAAAAATTACCTGATGGACATGGATGGGGTGCTGGTCCGTGGGGCGACAGCGATCCCGAGCGCGCAGCGGTTTATCGACACCCTCAATGAACGTGGGATCCACTATCTGGTGCTGACCAACAACCCGATGTACACCCCGCGCGACCTGGCACATCGGCTCCAGACCGCTGGGATTCAGGTGACCAGCGACCACATCTTTACGTCGGCGATTGCCACGGCACGGTTTTTGGAGCGCCAGCTGCCCAACGGGAAGGCGTTTGTGATCGGTGAAAGCGGGCTGACCGACGCGATTCACCATGCCGGCTATGTCATGACCGAAGCCAACCCGGACTATGTTGTGCTGGGTGAGACCCACGGCTACAACATCGCCCAGGTCACCAAGGCGATCCGTCTGATCGCGCGCGGGGCCCGGTTTGTCGCCACCAACCCCGACCCTTCCGGGCCGAGCGAGGAGGGGGTGGTTCCAGCCTGCGGGGCCATGGCTGCCTTGATCAAGGAGGCGACCGGGGTTTCTCCCTTTTTTGTGGGAAAACCCAACCCCTATATGATGCGCAGCGCGCTGAACTATCTGGGGGCCCATTCTGAAGAGACGGTGATGGTCGGCGACCGCATGGACACCGATATTGTCGGGGCGGTGAGCAGCGGGCTGGACACGGTGTTGGTGTTGACGGGTGTCACCCGGCGCGAAGAAATTGGCCGTTTCCCCTATCAGCCGACCTATGTGTTGGAGTCAATTGGGGACATCGAGTTGTAAGTAAGCGATTCAAGGGGCACAGGAGCAGAGGAGCGGATATGGCGACTGCCATTGTCATGCCCAAACAGGGCAATACGGTTGAAAATGTCATCATTGTCGGCTGGAAGAAGCAGGTCGGCGACTCGGTCGCAGTCGACGATGTGCTGTGCGAGGTAGAAACCGACAAAGCGACCCTGGAGGTGCCGAGCACGGTGGCTGGCACGTTGCTGGCGACGCTCTTTGCAGCGGGCGACGAAGTTCCGGTGATGGCGCCGGTCGCCTGGATCGGCGAGGTGGGGGAGTTTGTCGGCGGAGCGAGTGCTGGGGTGCCGGCAGCGGCGCCTGCGGCGCACGCGCCTGTTGTCGGCACCCCAGGGGTTTCGCCGCGGGCGCGGGCGCTGGCCGAGCGCAGCGCGATCGACGTCGGTGAACTGACAGGCAGCGGGCCGGGTGGGCGTGTGATCGAACGCGACGTGCTGGCTGCGGTGCAGCCCAAATTGACCCCGGTGGCCCGGG
>JAGWYN010000064.1 GCA_018969295.1 Chloroflexota bacterium
CCGTCTGGTTCGGCTTCTACGACCCCGACACAGGCCAGCGGGTACCGCTGCTTGACCGGCAGGGAGCCCTCCTGGTCGACAGCCAACTGGCGCTGACCACTCTGCAGGTGGCCGCTTCCTCCCCCCCCTGAGCTGCACGCCTTGTGCAGATCGCCCCGCCGCTGCCCGGACATTTGTAGGGTTGTCAACGGTGGCTGGGCAATCATGGCCTGTCCTTTTCGTAAATCCCGAGGTACAGCGGCGGGTCTGCTCACCTCCCAGTCAATTGTCGACCTGCTGAGCGCCAAACTGCGCCGCAAGCAAATCGACCGACTCTTCGCCATCGCCGATCAACTGGCAAACCAGAGTGCTCCAGCCATGAGCGCTGCCGAAGCCGAAATCGAAGCTGCTTTGGCACGGTGCACCGCGCACTGTCCTCGCACGAGCAGAACACCTTCACCTCTATGCATCGCCTCAACTCTTAGAGTCCGTTTAGGGATTATACCGGGAGCGGCTGTGCATTTGAGCAAGGGATGGGTTGATGCCAAGGCTGACTCTGGCGAATGCGGGGGAGACGGCGACGGTCGCGGCTCCTTACACCGGTGGCGGGTTGCGTTCCTTGAAGCCGCGCTGGTGCCAGTAGGGATAGGGCAGCGTCACTGCGCTGGCGGCGTCGAGGCGGGCAACCTGTTCCGGCATCAACGCCCAGCCGACTGCGCCGAGGTTGTCGCGCAACTGCGTCTCATTGCGGGCGCCGATAACCAGCGTCGCCACCGTCGGGCGCTGCAGCAGCCAGTTGAGCGCAATTTGCGGCACGCTCTTGCCCGTCTCCCGCGCAAGCTCTTCCAGCGCATCGACCACCGTGAAGACATATTCATCTTCGACCGGCGGGCCGCCCGCCTTCGCCACTTCGCTGCGCAGGCGGCTGACTTCTGGCAGCGGCGTGCCGCTGCGAAACTTGCCGGTCAACCGCCCCCAGCCAAGCGGACTCCACACCACCGCGCCGACACGCTGGTCGAGCGCCAGCGGCATCAGTTCCCATTCATAATCGCGCCCGATCAGCGAATAGTAGGCCTGGTGCGCCACGTAGCGCGCCAGGCCGTATTTCTCGGAGATGGCCAGCGACTTCATCAGGTGCCAGCCCGAAAAGTTCGAGCAGCCGATGTAGCGAATCTTGCCGGCACGCACCAGGTCGTCGAGCGTTTGCAGCACCTCTTCGATCGGCGTCATGGCGTCGAACCCATGCAGCTGATAAAGGTCGATGTAGTCGGTGCCGAGCCGGCGCAGGCTGCCCTCCACCGCCTGGATCAGGTGGTGGCGCGACGAACCGACATCGTTTGGCCCAGGGCCGCTGCGAAAGGTTCCTTTGGTCGAGAGGATCACCTGATCCCGCCGTCCACGGATTGCCTGGCCAAGAATTTCCTCGGCAGCGCCACCTGAATAGCCATCAGCAGAATCAAACATCGTCAGCCCCGCTGCCAGGCAGATGTCGACCAGCCGCGTGGCGTCGGCGACATCACTGGCGCCCCACGCGCCGAAAAACTCCCCGCGCCCGCCAAAGGTGCCGGTGCCCAGGCATAGCACCGGTACTCTGAAGCCAGACGCACCCAGTTGTCGATATTCCATCTTCAAGCCTCCTCCAGCTATTTCCAGCCATCCTCTACGTTGTTGAAGACAGGGGCAGCTGCCCAGCTAATTTTATCAGCAGCAGGCTCCGGCCACGCCAGCCAATTCCAGGGAAAGTGATTTGCTCCCGCAGTCGAATGCTCCTGTGGTAGTATACCGATGGGTAGCGACTTCGCTACAAAATTGGCGGTATTTGCGCGTATTTGCCAAGTGGGGCAACGATTCGATGATCCAGCAGTTTCCGCCTGTCCCAAGCCAACGCCGTTGGCTCGTTCTGGCCCTCCTCGCCCTGCTGGCCCATCTGCCGTTGGGGGTCGAGGGTGCTGGTGTGCTGGTGCGCAGCAGCGCAGCTTTTTTGTTGTTGGTGGCAGTGCCGGGTCTTCTGCTGGCTGGCTGGCTAATCGGCAGCCAGTCCACAGAAGAGTGGCTGGTCTACGGCGTCGGCCTTGGTTTTGGATTGGCCACGGCCCTGGTGCTGCTGGCCAGCCTGCTGCCTGGGCCGGTGACGCCAGCCCATCTGTTGTTCGGGCTGGATGGGCTCAGCGTCGGTCTGCTGGCGTTGAACTGGCTGCGCCCCCGGCCGGCTGCAGGGTCGGCAAACCAACGTTGCCCTCGCTTCTGCGCCGCTGCGACCGCCCTGATCCTGCTGGCAGCAGCTGGCGTTCGCCTGGCCAACCTCGGCTACAGCCAGATCCAGGGCGATGAGGCTTCCGCCCTCGTGCGGGCAGCCAGCCTGATCCAGGACCACCCCGACGCCATTTTCTTCCAGCCGCGTGGACCCCTGGACACGGCCATCCCTGCCGGGATGCTGGTGCTCAGCGGTGCAAAGACAGAATTGGCGCTGCGGCTGCCTTTTGCGCTGGCGGGCCTTTTGGCGGTGCTTGCCGTCGTTCAGCTTGGCCGAGCGCTGGCTGGCTGGCCAGTTGGGCTGCTCGCCGGCACAGGGCTGGCCCTGGACGGCTATGCCACTGCGTTCAGCCGCATGATGCACTACGAAAGCGTTGTCCTGCTGACCACCACAGCCGCCGTGCTTGCCCTGTACAGAATCTGGGCACTGCCCACAACGGAGCGGGCCGCCGCGCGTCCGCTCTTCTGGGTAGCAGCGCTGCTGGCGGCCACGGCGCTGCTGGCCCATTATGACGGCGCCGTCGTCCTGATCGCCGGCGGGTATCTGCTCTTCACCCGGCAGCGCAGCGGCCTGTACACGCATCTGCGGGCGGGCGCGCTGCCGCTCGCAGTGGCACTGGGGGGGACAGGAATCTTCTACGTGGCCTTTGTCCTGCATCCCAATTTCAGCGCAACCGTCGGGGGCTATTCGCAATCGCTGCTCGACGAAAGCCGCTGGCTGGTCGACAACCTGTTGATCTACGCCGAACGCACGGCGTTCTATTCTGGGACGGTTCAGCTGTCCCTGCTGGTGGCAGGGATCTGGGGGCTGGCTTCCGTCGCGCTGTGGCGCGGGCCACGCTGGGGGGGAGTGCGCTGGCTCGGGTTATGGGCGCTGGCCACTCCGCTGTTCCTGGTGGCTGCGCCCGCGCTGCCCCTGGGCAGCACTGCACTCTGGGCGGCAGCGCTCGGGCTGGCCCTGCTGCTCACGCCGACCCTGCCAACGGCAGAGCGTCTGCTGTGGGTCTGGTTTGGGGTCCCGTGCTTTGCAGCCTTGTTTCTGACTGCACGCCCTGGGCTGCACTTTTATATCTTCTCCCCTCCCCTGGCCCTCTTGCTGGGCTGGGGAACTGTGCGGCTTCACCGGTTTCTGAGCCGCCAGTCCTGTGCCCGCCTGGCCCAGCCTGTGCTGGCAGCCACTCTGCTGGTCGTCGCTGCCGCAGGCGGCACCCATCTCTACCAGCTTTTTGTCAGCACAGAGGAGCAGGCGATGCAGGCCAAAGCAACACAGACCCCTCCCTGGCTCTGGCCTGCGGACACCTTCACGACCCCGATCCTCTATTTTGGCATCCCTTACGATGCAGGATGGCGCACCATCGGTGCGTGGTACGACCAGGGGAGGCTGCAGGGCTCCTACCAGACCAATATCGACCGCTGGATCAGCGACTGGTATACGGTCGGCGCAGAATACTGTAAGTCTGCGTCTGACTACGTGATCCTTGACCCCTTTTCGCAGCCCGGCTCGGCTGCGCGTCTGGAAGCGGAGCTCGGCGAAGGCTACACGCTGCATGCCTTCACGGCCAGAGCGGGTGAACCGCGTCTGCTGGTCTACAGCCGTACCCCCGGACACAATCCCGAGGGGTTCGACCTGGACCCGTCCGTTGCACCGCTCGATCTCCCGGTCAAGCGGGCTCCTCTCCCGATCACCCCTTGGTCTGGTACGGCCCCACTGACGCCGGCCGACTATCGTTTCGGAGAGACGCTGGCGCTGCGGGGGCTGCGCGTTGACTTCTCGCAGTCAAGCGTCGGCGGCCAGGCGGCGAGCGTGGCCGCAGGAGATTTCTTGAGCATCTCACTGGATTGGCAGCTGCTGGCCCAGAGCTCGCGCACGTACACCGTCTTTCTCCAGCTGATCGACGACAACGCCCACAAAGCGGGCCAGCGCGACACGCAGCTGGCCTGCAACAGTGGCCCGACCGATGCATGGCGCGCCGGCAAGGAGGCGCTGGGCTACTACCGTCTGCCCGTCGCAGCGGACGCACCGTCCGGCACCTACATGCTGGTCGCCGGTGTCTACGACGCACAAACCCAAGAACGCTTGCCCGTCTACGACCGCGAAGGAACCCTCCTGGGGGATGCCCTCCCGCTGCAGCAGGTTCGCATCCAATCCGCTATGGATCGCTGACGGTCAGGGTCGTCAGCGGCAGCTGCCGGTCACGGAGCTCTTCACCGCTGGCTGCCAGAAGCGGCACTCGCTCCCCGCTGGCTGGGTCGTACAGGCCTGTGTTGAGCGTGTACTCGCCGGGCAGGGCAGTGGCAGCGACCGTCAGCATCACCTGGTCGACGATGAGTTCGTCGCGCTGCCAGGTATGGGTCGGATTCCCCCCTCGCAAGGGGGGCTGGTCCACCTGGGCCGCCATCCCCAGCGTGGGCGAGTAGAGCTGGAAGAACTGGGTGTAGGGTTGCTCTGCCGGCTTCAGCCCGCGGTAAAAAAGGGTCACAGTCACCGAATCGCCTGGTTGCAGGACAGGGGCGGAGGTGACGCTGTAGCCCACAACCTCTGCAAACGTCCCGTAGGTGGCCTGGACACGCTGCTGAGGGGCGGGCTGGGGTGAACTCGCCACAATCTTGATGGGAGGCAGGTCCAGCGCGTCTTCTTCTTGTTCGCCAGCCCTCCACAAAAAGCGGTCCAGATCTCCATAATCGTAGAATCCCACGCGTGGGTAGTACAGGCCCGAACGCACCTCCGCTGGGATACGCAGCACATAGGTGTCAGGTTCGGTGTATGACAGATCCCAAAAGCGCGGTCGCGCCAGTTCCTGGCCTGGAATTTTGTCAAGGGCCACCAGCGTCTGTCGTGTATGGCTGACCAGATGCAAAAAGCTGTGGTAGTCCTCGGAAAGTTCGCTGTGTGCTCGCCAGTACAGACGCACCGTGAGCAGGTCGCCTGGTCGGGCGAGCAACGGCTGGCGGCTCTGCGGATCGGGCTCTACCCCGTCGACAGCGACGGTATAGCCAGCCAATTCGACCTGCTCGCGGCTCTGCGGATCTGTCAGAAGGATGCCTAAGGGCTGGAACGCCGGTGCAGCCGGCAATTCGACCGGCCCCAATGCCAGCCAGTCTGTCCGTCCTGCCTCTGTCGCAACCTGCATTTCCAGCTGATAGGTGCCGGCCGGCTGACCGTTCGACAGCGGGAGGCGATAGCCGTCCCGCACCAGCATTCCTGGCAACCAGCGCACGGCGGGCAGCGTCCCATGATACGGTTCGCTGTCGATCTGGCTGACGACTGTGCCGCTGGCATCTCTCAGCCGCCAGGTGGTGGCCAGCCATTTGTAGGTGCGCCGGTTGTACCAGTAGGGGGTGAGCAGCAAGCTGCGTCCGTTCTCTGCCATGTCGCTCCGATGGCCCAACAGCGTGAGGCCAGGGAGCACCTCGGTCTGGCTCGAAATCAGCGGTTGTGGGGGGTCTTGGAAAGGTGCGTGCAACAGCAGCGCTGCTGCCACCCCTGCTGCCGCCATGGCGGCAGCAGGCCAGCGCCGGCGCTGCAGCAGCCACACGATCCCCAGCCCCCACAAAGTTGCAACGGTGAGCCATTCTGCCCCAACCTGGACCGCAGAGTCTGTCCGGGCAACGACCACTGTGTGGCGGCCAGCGGGCAGGTCGACGGTCACCAGCCCCTGGTGGGTCGACGGATAGACCGTCAAAGGTGTCTGAGCGTTCAGGGTTGCTTGCCAGCCAGGGAAAAAAAACTGGTTCAACCGCAACGTCGCCGGGCTTTCCGTCTCCACCGTCAGCTGCAGCCCGTTGTGCGTCACGGCTTGCAGCGAGAGCTGGTCGACGACCTGACCAGCGGGCTCGTCTTCCACAGGTCCCCGATCGAACTGTTCGGCCCAGCGAGGCAGAAACTCACGGTGCCAGCCAGCGCCCCAGGCGCGATAGATCGCCTCGTAACGGGCGATCACCGCCGGGTCGAGCGCAATATCGGCGTACATCGCCGTATCAAACGTCGCCACATACGGGCGACCGGCCAGCAGGGCAGCCAGGGCGATCGTGCTGGCCAGCAACACTTGAACAGGGCGCTGCCGCCCCAGCAGCACCAGCCCCCCAGCCAGAATGGCTGTCGAAAGGCTGACTGCGGTCAGCAGACGCCAGGGAAACTGGACGACGCGCAAGAGGTCGACATTTTCCCAGAGCAACAGGCTGGCCGGTGTGATCCCCAGCGCAGCCACAGCCCCCAGCACGACCCAAAACCACCACAACGGCGACCGACGGCGGGTCCACAGCAGCCCAGCCAGAGCCAGCGCGGCCTGCACCAGCCCCAACCGAAATGGAACCGAACTGAACGGATAGGGGTACGGGAGGGTGGGCTCGACCACAGTCGCCCACGACCAGACATGCTCGGCCAGATTGGGCGCGTTGAACGCCAGAGACGAAAGCAGGTTCCGTTCCAGAAGCAGCGGCAGCCAAAAAAAGGCCGTGATCCCGGCAGCCACCAGTGCCCCAACCGCCAGTCCGCCGGCACGCCGAAAGAACTCGCGCCGCCCCCCTGGCAGCACCGCCAGCAAGGTGACCCCATACGGGCCCAGCAGCAGCGGCAGCAGCAGCAGCGTGATGTTGTGCCCGATCGCTATCCCCCCCAGCAGCACCGCAGACCCCACCCAGTACAGCTGCGGCCGCGGGCGCGTCCACACACGCGTCACCGCCCAGAACAGCCAGGGCAACAGCGCCTGGGCCAGCAACTCTGCCAGAGCGCCGCGCACGTAAAGGTTGACCAAAAAATAGGGGGTGTACAGATAGACCCCAGCAGCGGCCAGCCCGGCCCAGCGCCCGGCCGGACCGTGGTCGGCATAGAGATCGCTGGCGAGCAGAAACATGCCCGCACCCGCAGCCAACACCAGCCCCCCCATCAGCACAGCCAACGCAGAAGGCAGGGCCACACCCGCCAGGTGCAACAGCTCTGCCACCCCGTAGATGAAGGGGGCATAAAAATTCAATGTAGGATACCCGTAGCCGGTCATCAGACTCGGCAACCAACGCGGAAAAAAATTGCCGGAACGTACCTGCTCGTCCAGCAAAGACAGACGGATCAGATGCACCGAACCGTCGTGTGTCTTGGGAAATCCTTCGCTGAGCAACGGCCAGAGTGCTGGCAGCGCCAACAGCGCCAGCAGCCCCCACAAAACCCCGCGAGAGGTCACCCAGGACCTGGTTGGCCGCATCACCTTCCAGCACCGGAAGGAATCGCACTCAACACGCCTCTCCTCCACTTCATTTCTGTAGCATACCACGAAGGTACCTCGCGCAGCCAAACCCGTTGTGAAACGAGCCCTGGCGTTTGATGGCACTGGGCGGTTTGCAGTAAGATAAGGCATGCCTTTTCCAAAACAACGCCGAATTCTCCAAAGCCGCGCCGGGGTCTACCTGGAAGAAATCATCGGTCTGCAAGCCTGGGATGGCCATCCGATGCTCATGGCAGCAGCGCACCGCCACAACGAGCTCGAGCTGAACATGGTGGCACAAGGTACGGCGGTGTACTTTTTTGGCGGGCGACGGGTGACTTTGCCAGCCAATTCGCTCATGCTCTTTTGGGCCATCGCGCCCCACCAGCTCGTCGATGCCCCCCCCGACACCTTCATGTATTGGCTCACCCTCCCCCTCTCCTGGTTTCTCCATCTGAACTGGCCCGAACCCTTCCGCAGAGCAGTGCTCAACAGCGAGCTGATCATCGACCCGACCGCCAGCCCAGAGGACAGACAACGCTTTGTCCAGTGGCAGGCCGACCTGACACGCAACCAACCGGAAGATCGTGAGGTCATGCTGCTGGAGGTAGAAGCGCGCCTGAAACGGCTTGTGGCCCGGCTCGATCTGACACAGAAGCCCCTGGCCCCTGCTACCTCTCCCCATCAGGCGAGCCATGTAGAAAAACTTGCTGAATTTCTGGCCGAACACTACCTGGAGCCTCTCAAAATTCCAGAGATCGCCGCCCAAGTCAACCTCCACCCCCACTACGCGATGGAAATCTTTCAAAAAACTTTTGGGGTGACCATTCTCGAATACTTGAACACGCTGCGTGTGGCACATGCTCAGCAGCTTCTGGTCAACACCGATCAAAGCGTGCTGGAGATTGCCCTCGAATCGGGCTTTGGCTCAGCCAGTCAATTTTATGTAAATTTTAATCGCCTGTGCGGCGTTTCTCCCAAAGCCTACCGGGCCTCGCTGCAATAGCGGCTGGGCTGGCGCCCATTGCCGGTGAGCAACAGGTGGATTCTGTAGGTTGAGTGATGCCAACCTTGAAGAGCAGACAGCTTCATGCTGCTGCCGACCTGTGGCATACTGGAGAGCAACAACTGAGAAGCTTCAGCCTTGGTGGAACGTCATCGGCGATGTACAGACAACACAGCAACCCTCACGCAGCATCCAACACCGGCGCGGTGCCTGTCGCCGACCGTTCTCTTCTTGCGTCCTCCTACAGCCGCTGGTTGGTCGGCGCTGCCGTTCTCTGGTTTGTTTTGCTCTTCCTGCTGCTCGTCGGTCTGGCGATGCGCCGTCACTTCAACCACGACGAGCACCAGTTTGTCGCCAGCGCAGCTGTAATTGCCCACTACGGGCTGCTCCCCTATCGCGATTTCCCCTATTTTCATGTCCCCAATTTGAGTTTTCTCTACGCGCTGGTCTTCCAGTTCACAGATTTTTTGCTGCTCGGCGCACGCATGGTCTCGTCGGTCAGCAGCTGGCTGTTGATGGTGCTGCTCTGTACCGCTGCGCTGCGCTGGCTGCACAATCTACGCCCCAACGAACGGCTGGGGGTGGGACTGCTGCTCACGCTGCTGCTTACCCATATCCCGAGCTTCCGGCACGCCAGCGGTGCAGCGTGGAACCACGATCTGCCAATTTTGCTGACCCTCCTGGCCAGCACGCTGCAGGTGGCCTGGCTGCGCCGAACGACCCACCCAGCCTTCTGGCTGCTGCCGATCGGCTGGCTGGCTGGCAGCGCTGCCGGCATCCGCTCTTCGTATCTGCTGACCCTGCCAGTGTTCGCGCTGGCCCTGTTTTTGGGGCTGAGCTGGCGCCAACGACAGTTCTGGTTTTCTCTGGCCTGGCTGGGAATCGGGTCGCTGGTTGCGGTGCTGCCCGTCCTCTACACCTTCTGGCAGGCGCCCGCCGAATTTTTGTTCGGCAACTGGAGCTACGCCGCTTTGAACACCGCCTACTATGCCAGCACGGGTTCCACTGCACCGATGTCCATCGGGCACAAAGGGGTACAGACTCTGCTTTACCTCCTGGAGCCGGGCAATCTGCTGGTCGCTCTTCTGGCCGGTGCTGCGCTGGCGCGCCTGCACTTCCAGCGGGATACCCGGTCCCATCCTGAACTGGTCTTTCTGTTGTTGCTGTTGGTCAGCCTGCTGGCCGGCGCCTTTGCCCCGACGCCGCTCCAGCCCCAGTACATTTATGCGCTCTTTCCGACCCTGGCTCTGCTCTTGCTGGCCGCGCTGGCACGCACCGCCCAGCCCCGCTTCAGCCTGCGGGCCATCGGGGCAGCCGGTCTGGTCGCAGCGTTGTTGGCATTGCCACGCGATGTCGAAGCCCTGGCGATTCTGTTCGAGCCAGCCGAATGGCTTCCGCTCAAAGTCCACGCTCGCGGCGAATATCTGGCGTCACTGGCAGGCCAGGAACCGGTCGTCACCCTGGCCCCCACCTATGTTTTGGAAGGAAAAAGACCGATCGACCCGGCTTTTGTCACGGGTCCTTTCGGCTGGCGTGTAGCTCCCCTCCTGGATCCTGCCGAACGGGCCCGGTTTGGGCTCAAAGGAGCCGAAGAGCTGGCTGCCCGTCCCGGAACAGCGCTTCCCCGGGCAATCCTCACCGGTATCCACGACAACGACGCCGAAAGCGAGCAGGCGCTGCTGGACTATGCTGCGGCGCAAGGCTATGCGCCGATGGCGTTTCCCGGCCAGGGCACCCTCTGGCTGTTGCCCAAGGCGGCCTGGGGCGAAACGATCGTCCTGGCAGCTGCGTTGCTGCCCCAGCAGGCGCTGATCCCCGGACAACCGTTCCTCACAACCTTTTATCTTCAGGCACGCCAGCCCATCCAAGAAGATCTGAATGTCCTGGTCCGTCTGGTGGCGCCCGACGGGTCGGATCTGCTGCGCAGCGAAGGCTGGCCGTGGGGACGTCCGACCCACAGCTGGGTCCCCGGCGAAATCTGGCCCGACGGGCATCGTTGGTCGCTCCCGCTCGATGCCCGGCCCGGCCCCTATCGAGTCGAGGTCAGTTTCTATTCTCCTGCTACCCTCGAACTGCTAGACACGCCGGTCACAGCCGGCTATTTGATCGTGGCGGATGAACCGTCTGAAGCGACGGCGGCCCAAAAGCCATTGGCTGTCTTTGCCCAGGGGATTGTCTTGACTGGGCTGGAGCTCCCCGCCGGGCACTGGACACCCGGCCAGACTGTACCGGTGCAGCTTTCTTGGCAGGCAACTTCTCCACGCCGTGGACGCTACACCACCTTTGTCCATCTGGTCGGGGCGGCTGGGCTGGTGGCCCAGCACGACCAGGAACCCTTCGGCGGGTTTTACCCAACCTCTGACTGGCTGACCGGGATCTCGGTCACCGACCGCTCCCCGCTGGCCCTGCCCGCTGACCTGCCACCGGGCGAATATCAACTCTGGGTCGGGCTGTACGATTCCAACACCGGCCAGCGGCTGGCCCAGCTCCAAGACGGCGGCGGCGATGCGTTTGCAGCCGCCACCGTTCAGGTTCGCTGAACAGCCCGCTCATTCGTGCGTTTCCGGGATATGAAGCATGAATGTCGCTCCGAAGCACTCGGTGCAATCCATGAGACAATTTACCATGCAGCGTCCATCCATTGGCAACGCTCTTCCATCAGGGCATAGATGGGCAAAATCGAGCTGATAGTCAGCCATAGATGCGTGTCAGTCAGATAGGTTTGGGCATCCATCAGCCTTCCTCGCCAGTCGAGGTATTTCTAGTACACGTCGGCCCAGATAAATCCACGAATTCATGTGACGCAATCCGGCGGATTGCAGGCTGCACACTCGATCAGAGTGTATCACCATATCAACGAGTTGTTTGCGCCGACGTGTACTGGGCAGAGTAGCGTATATCGCAAAAGGAACTTCGCTCTATGAAGTCGGTTGAGTCCTCGAGTTGTCCGGCTTCATAAAACGCTGAGGGCGTCGAAGCCCTTTTCGGAGGTGCCGATTTTGTTCATAGTTCTGCTTGTAGAATCGCTTTCATCCTGGCAAAGCTGGGCAGGTGCGTCGCCAGCACGGCAGGATTTAGTTCGGCAAGCACAGTAAAAGAACGCTTACCTTTGGTATAGGCATTGGTGCAGTCACGTGTAGCGCGTTGCAGAGCGCTTTGAATCTCCTCGCGGCTGCGCTCTTCCAGGTTGCGAAGCGGCAGCAATGCCCGTTCTCGAAACTCTTGCGCATAATGTGTGCGCAAGGTTGCGATGTCTGCAACGATCCATGTCTCCATGCACGTCGTCATGAAGAGCACTTGTCTGTCATTGGCGTCGCGCGGCTTTATCCATCCATCAAAAATTTGCAGATGTGTCCAAGCTGCGTCGATATCTGTCAGCGGCACTTCACTGTCAAGCAGGAGACCAATGAAGTCGTCGTCACAGGCCTTCTTCAATTTATCCTGAAACCTTGCCAATGCATCGCCCCGCCCGCCACAGGCGACGAGCCTCGGCATCTTGCTGTCCGGCAGGGTCTTCGCCAGCAATTTACGAAAGCCTTCGCGACAGCGCACGTGCAGGTCCTTGCTGTCGCCGCCACCTTCGAGGTAGATGACAGCGCTCACCAGCGGGTCCCTCCAATTTCGCCGCGTGTCCACAAATCGCCGAGGCGATACTTTTGCAGCCACGGCGCCAATTCTTCACCATTCAGCCGGCGGGTGACGGTGTGCCCCTGGTGCTTCTCACAGACAACGATGGTTTCAGGATGATCAGTCAACGCGTCGACCAGGATGTCAGAATGCGTTGTGACGATCAACTGCGTGCGGTCAGACGCCGCCAGCAGCAGGTCAGCCAGCTTGGGGAGGATGTCGGGGTGCAACCCAAGTTCCGGCTCTTCGATGCCGATCAATGGCGGCGGCTCCGGGTTGCACAGGATGGCGAGCAGACAAAGATAACGCAGCGTGCCGTCGGAGAGACGGGTGGCCGGAATGGTGAAGTCCCCTTCGGTGAAGAAGACCTGCACCGTGCCCCCCTCGACGCTGACATCAAAGTCGGACAACCCTTCATAGAGATCGCTCAACGCGCTGAGGATCGCCCGCTTCGCCTTGGGATTTCGGCGCAGACGATTGAGAAAGAGACCAAGATTCGAGAAGTCTTCTTCCAAGCGGTCGCTGCGCATGTCTGCCAGTTGCGGCTCGCGAAAAACGGTGTTGCGGCCAAACGCCCACTCGCGGTAGAGGCGAATCTGCTCATAGACGGTGGCAAGATAGGTGATCACCGGATAGTTTTCGGGGTCGCGGCGTTGCGCCAGGATGGAGACGTCGGGCGTCACCGACTCGCGTTCCAGACCGCGACGCTCGTCATTGATCATGGAGATCACTGGTTTGCCTCGCTGATAGCGGTAGTAAATATAGGGCTGCGTCTGACCTTCGTAGGGCCATTCGTTCTCAATCGTCTCGTCGTCAAGATGGAAACTCTGCTGACGCGCACTGAACTCTACAACATGACGCAAAGGCTGCACACCGTGTGGATTATACACTACAGCATCGAGCGTGGCGGCAGCCTGTCTGTCACCTTTCCAAATCCATTCGGAGACGCCGCCGCCCTTGCGCACGACCGCACGCATATCGCCCGGCGCTGCACGCAGCAGTGCAATGGCTTCCAGCAGGTTGGACTTGCCGGAGCCGTTTGGCCCGATAAGAACGTTGAGCGCACCCAGAGCCAACGGTTCGCTTTCCGGCCCATAAGAAAGCAGGTTCTTGAGATGAAGTTGGTGGAAAAGGCGGGCGTCGCTGCCATTTTGTGTCATCGTAGTGCATCTTTCTCGGTGAACCGCACAGAGAACTCCTGTCTTGGACTCTACAACGAAACTGCAACCCTGTCAGCCGTCTGATCTCCGTATAGAGTTCCGTCATCTTTTGTTCATAGGATAGCTCAGGATCTTATTTCAGTCCGTTTTGCTGTCCAAATTTCTCGGCCCACGATACTTTGTTGGCTTGGCCAATCACAGTTCTATCGGAAAAGTGCCAGCACTTCCCCCGCCTTGTTTCGGTGGTTTCCATCTTGACTGATATAGCGCTGAACTTGCAAACCCGCAATCTCGGCCCCAGCACCCGCCCCAGATCCGACAAACGGCTCGATCAGGCGTTTGCCCATCGGCAAAATCTTACGGATCTGCTTCACAATCTGAAATTTGTTGCCTGCCCACTTCAAAAACGGCTTCATCTACTTATCGGATGGGAGGTTCCTCAATCGTTTGATTTGGTCGCACTGGATAGCACGTGTGTGCCGAACAATGCTTTTGGGGGAGCACTCTTTGCGTTTGTATTGGTTTCAGAATTGTCTGTCATGTCAAGATTCTACCACAAGCTTGCGTTTGACATGTTCGTGTACGACGCCAACACCGGCCAGCCCCTTCATTCCTGATCCCTCTGAACCGCCAGCTGGGTCAACGGCACGATCTGGTCGCGCAGCGGCTGGCCAGCCTGGTCCAGTACAGCCAGCCGCACGCCGTCCAGCGGGTTGTAGAGCCCGATTCCCAGCGTGTACAGCCCCGCCGCAGCGTGCGGCTCCACCCGCAGCGTGAGTGATTCCACAATCACTTCCCCAGCCTGCCAGGCAGATGTCGGATTGGCTCCGCGCAACGGCGGCGCATCCAGCTGTGCAGCCATCCCCCGCCCTGGGTCGAACAGATGTACAAATTGGGTCAGGTCCGCTGCAGCAGGGCCCCGCGCCTGGTAGTACAACGTCAGTTGAAACTCACTGCCAGGCTGCAGACCAGTGGCTGGCAGCACAAGGTCATAGCCCAACAGCACGGCCAGATCGCCGAAGGTCGCGTCGACTGTCTGCTGCGGAGCCGCTCTGTCCCCCGCAGTGTAGACCTTGACCGGCGGCAACCGGTAGGCATCCCCCACCCGCTGGCCCTCGCTGTCGGCAACAGCCAGACGCTGCAGGCTCTCAAACTGGTAAAGCCCCACCACCGGCCAGAGCAACCCGTTCGGCGTGCCGGCCGGCACCTGCAGCCGGTAAGAGTCCCGCTGCACACGCCCCGTGCCCCAGCTCATCGGTGGATGAAAAAAGGTCCCAGCCAGATGGTCGTCCTGTGCCACGACCGCCCCCTGCGCGTCGGTCAGGTGCACAAAGCCGTGGTAGTCCTGCAGCGGAGGCGCGATCGCCGACCAGGCAAGGCTGTAGACCAACGTCTCCCCCGCCCGCACCACCGGCAGCGTTGTCCCTGCCGCCATTGCCCGAGGTCCCTCCAGCATGTAGCTGTCCAGACGAAGCGTCTCCCCGAAACGCAGTGCCAACGCCTGTTCCGCCCCAGACACCTGTGCAGGCAAGGTCGCACGCAGCGCGACCACACCGAGCAAGGTGGACGGCTGAAGCGGCCGGTTTTCAGCGTCGAGCAGATGCAGGCGTATCGTATAGTTGCCCGCCGACAGACCCGCCGGCAACATCACCTCATAGGCGTCGTCGACCAGCGTCCCAGGTGGCCAGTTGCTGGCCCGCTGGCTGTTGAAATAGGGACGGGTGGCCGCCAAGGTCACCCGCTGCCCCGTACTGTCCAACACTTCCCAGCCCAGACGCAGATCCTGCTGCGGCGTCTGCATGACAAACCAGGCGGGGTAGATGTGCAGCCTGCCCGGATCTCCTTGTTCGACGCGATACCCCAGCAGCGTCAACGCTGCGGTGGCAAACGGCTGGGCTGGAGACAGCACCGGGTTCAACACCGGTCCCCGCAGCACCGCAAGGCTGCCCACCAGCAGCAGCGCAGCGCCCACACCAGCCACCCCATACAGGCGAACCCGCCAGGCCAGAGCCACCAGCCCGGCCAGAGTCACCCACGTCAGCCAGGTCGCCCAGCGCTGCAGCGCTGTGCCCGGCTGGGTCAGACGTAGACGGTGGCTGCCCGGCGGCACGTCGACGGTCAACAACCCCAAAGAAGTACTGGAAACTGGCTCCAGCAGGGTGCCGTCCCCCAGGGTGGCCTGCCAGCCTGGAAAATAGAAGCTGGTCAACCGGACAGCCCCCCCCTGTTCTGAAGTGACCTGCGCGTCCACCCCCTCCCCGCTGAGCGCGTGCAGGCGAATTTGCATCGGGGCAGCAACATCCGTCTCCTCTGGCTGATAGTGGAGCGCCTGACTCCAGCGCGGCATAAACTCGCGTGTCGGCCCGGTGCCCCACTGCCCCGTGATCGCTTCATGCCGGGCAATGGCAGCCAACGGCATACTCCCCTGCTCGGTGGCCAAAGACCCCATCCACGCCACCAGGGGGCGCTGCCACAGCAGCGTTGCCCCACACAAAACAGCGACCCCCACCGTTTGCAGCGTGCGGCGGTGCAGACGCAGCACAACCCACCCCGCCCACAGCGGCAGGCTCACCGAAAGGAGGCTCAGCAGCCGCCAAGGAAACTGGATGGCCAGCCCGGCCCGGCTGCCAAGCCAGAGCGGTTCGCTCCAGGCCCCGATCGCCAGCCCGGCCCACAGCGTGACCCCAAGCCAGTAGCGCCACTCCAACGTCCACCTGCGCACGCTGGCGATCCCAGCCACAGCCAACACCAGCTGGAGTATGCCGAGCTGATAGGGCACGTCGAACGTATATTCAAATGGAAAATTCAGATCGACGATCGTGTTCCAGTTCCACAAATTTTCTGGGATGAACACCTCGATCGACGTGGTGAAGGCATCCTGGCGCAGAAACCCACTTTCTGCCAGCAGGGGGACCCAGAAGAAAGCGCTGAGCCCCATGGCTCCCCCCAACGCTGCCAGGGCCCACCCCAGACGGGAAGCCGAACGCCCCTGCTGCCACCACAACACCAGCAAATAGCCGGCCAGCAGAGGGGGAAACAAGATCAACGTCACGGTATGGGTGAGCGCAAGGGCACCCAACAGAACCGCCAACGTGACCGCAGAGACCGCCGGACGATCCGCACCCATCATCAGCCGCCGCGCAGCCCACAAAATCCAGGGCAGCAACGCCTGCGCGCCGACCTCGGCGATCGCGCCGCGAACATAGACGTTGGCAAGCAGATACGGGGCATACAGATAGGCGACGGCGGCGACCAGGCTCGCGCCCCGCCCCATGTCCCCAAACAACTCGCTGGCCAGCCGGTACATGCCCAGCGCACCCGCCAGCATGCAGAGCACAAACACCCCCGCCATGGCTCCGGCCAGCGGCACCCCCAACAGATGCACCCCCCCCACCAGATAGTAGGTCGCCGGCGCATAGTAGCTCAGCACCGGATATCCCAGGCCCGCTACAAGTTCAGGCACCCAACGCGGGTAGAAGAGCCCCTGCCGCCAATGGTGGACCAACAGGGCGATCCGCATCAGATGGGTTGTCCCATCCGCCGAGGCAGTCAACCCCAAAGTCCACAGCGGCCAAAGCGCAGGCAAGCTGAGAAGCGGCAGCCACCCCCAGGGGTGGCTCCTGAACCAACGCAGCACAGAACCCCTCCCGTGGGTATGGCAGGGTTGCATTACAGACTCGTCGGAGAGAGAGGGCTGCAGTCAGTTTTTACATCAGATATTTGTCGATCTGCTCCCTGCATAGATACACTACTTCTGGTCGAGGTGCTGTCGCGGTCATGGCTCGAATTTTTGTAGTGTACCATCAGGACAACCAATCGTATGAACAGGCCATCCGCCAAACTGTTGGGCACTGCCGTGTTGTTTTGTTTGATTCTGCTTCCACGCCTGCCCGGGTTGTCGCTGGCTGTCAGCCCTGACGAGCCCAAATGGCTGACACGCTCGGGGAATTTCTACCATGCCCTGGCCCACCAAAACTGGGCTGGCACCTACCAGGTCGAACATCCTGGCGTGGCAGTCATGTATGTCGGGGCAACCACCTTCCTGGCTCAGTACCCCTCCTTTGGCACCCAGGCCCCTGCTCCTTTTGACTGGGATCGGGGCACGATGGAGCAGTGGATCACCGACCAGACGCCGCTCACCCCGCTGCAGCTGTTGGTTGGCGCCCGATGGGCCACCATTTTGCTGGCCACAGCGCTGTTGTTGCTGGCCTATCTGCCGCTGCGCAGGGTGCTCACCCCACCTGCTGGGCTGCTGGCCCTGCTCTTTGTAGGCTGGTCCCCGCTGGGGCTGGCGCTCTCCCAACGTCTGCATCCAGATGGGCTGATGTCGTTGTTCCTGTTTTTGGGGCTGGTGGCCTTCCTGGCCTGGCTCTACGCTGGCCGCCGCCTGCCCTATCTGCTCCTCTCTGCCGCCGCCACAGCGCTGGCCGGGCTGACCAAGACCCCAGCAATTTTTCTGGTGCTGACTGCAGCGGCGTTGGTGGCCATCGAGTGGCTGCGCGGCGAGCGCAGCTCCCGGACGGCTGTGGCTCGCGGGCTTCTCCTGTGGGCTGCTGTCGGAGCAGCCCTCTTTTTTGTTCTGTGGCCGGCGATGTGGGTGCAGCCTCTCCAAACCCTAGGCCAGGTTCTGGCCGGGATGGGGGTCCATGCAGAAGGCCATTCGAACCCCAATTTTTTTTGGGGCGAGATCCGCGAGGACCCTGGCTGGCTGTTCTATCCGGTGGCACTCTGGTTTCGCACCACCCCTGCCTCTGCGATCGGCCTGGCCCTGGCTCTGGGGCTGATGGCGATCCCCAATCCGTCCTTCCTGCGCAAACGCCTGGAGCGACAGACCGTCCTGGCTGTGCTTTTGTTTGCGTTGCTGTTTGTGCTGGGCATCTCCCTCGGCGGCAAAAAGTCCGACCGCTATCTGCTGCCTGTGCTGCTGGCCGTCGACCTGGTTGGGGCTGTCGGGTGGTTTGCGCTGGCACAGCTGGCCAGCCAGCGGTTGCCGCTGCCCACACTGAGCGTTCGTCTGGGTGTTCCGGCTGCGCTGCTGCTCTCTGTGCTGCCCCTGGTTGTTCTGCACGGCGCTCCCGCCCTGTACCACGCCCCCTATTACTTCACCTACTTCAACCCGCTGGCCGGCGGCACACAGGCTGCGCCAAAAATGTTGGTGGTCGGGTGGGGCGAGGGTCTTGACCAGGCAGGTCTGTGGCTGAACGAATACGACCAGGGCCAGGGCAGAACCGCCAGCGCAGCCTACTCGCTCGGTTCAGTCTCCTATTTTTACAAACACCCGGTCATCTCATTTTCCGACGAATCCCGACGGGCCTGGCTGGAAAGTGACTACGCCGTCACCTATCTCAACCAAAAACAACGCCTCCTGCCAGACCCAGCCCTCCACACCTTCTTCGCCGCCCAGACCCCGGTCTACACCTATTCTTTTCGGGGGCTGAAGCTGGTTGAGGTCTATGACTTGCTGGACACATTGCCTCCCCCTTCCTCTGGGATCAACGCCCGCCGCATCGTGGACTTCGGAGACAGCATCCGGCTGCTCGACCACGAAATCCGGCCAGAAGCCCTCCAGCCAGGACAGAGCGGTGAGGTCGCCCTCTATCTCAAAAAAATCGGCCCCCAAGAGCACAACGCCAGTGTCCTGCTGCGCCTGACCCAGGTCGACGGCCAGGAAGTCTGGCGCAGCGAAGGCTGGCCGTATGGACAGCCCACCAGCACATGGCCGCTGCGCAGCGTGCTGCGCGACGCCCATCTCTTCACCCTGCCGGCGGCACTGCCTGCCGGGCTGTATCTGCTGTCACTCTCCTTCTACGACAACACAACGCTGGCGATGCTGCCCGTCACCTACCCGGGCAACGCGGGATTGGCTGCCGGCGAAGAGAGCGCAAAACTGGCGCTTCTCCAGATCGGCGACCCTCTCCCTGCCCCCAGGAGGGCTGGCTGGAAGTTTGGCAGCCTGGCGCAGTTGGCTGACGCCACCCTGCCCAGCACCACTGGCCAGCAGCTTGACTTCGAGCTGGTCTGGGAAAGTCTGCAGCCAACCGACGAGCACTACACCGTATTCGTGCATCTGCTGGATGCAGCCGGCCAGATCGTCGCACAACAGGACCGCGAACCGCAGCAAGGCTTTGCTCCGCTCCGGCTTTGGAAACCCGGCATGGTGATCCGCGATCGGTATCAGATCGAGCTGCCCGCCGGTCTGCCGCCCCAGCCACTCACCGTCCGAGTCGGATTGTACGACAGCAGCGGGGCTCGGCTGCTGCTGGCCGACGGCGCGGACACTGCTCTCCTGGGAACAGTGCAGGTCCACAAAGAGCTGCTCAGCGCACCTCTACCGCCATCAAGTCAACCGTAGGCTCACCCTCGCCCAACGGCTGCAGTTCAGGCAGATCGTACAGAAGGCCGACCAGCCTGTACGTCCCTGCTGCGGTCCCCGGAGGCACAAACAAGCCTGCGGTGACGGTCGGCCCCACCACCTGGTCGTTCTGGGCGATCGAATTGCCGGCCGCATCCACCAGACGGAGCGAAATCCGCCGCTCCGCCGTCCATTCGCCCCCCAAGGTCA
>JAGWYN010000124.1 GCA_018969295.1 Chloroflexota bacterium
CAGCACCTGCTGCCAGTCCGAATGCCCCGGGTTCAGGCTTGCCAGCAGCTCGACCGGTTCGTCCAGACAACGTTCGGCCAGTTTGAGCAGCGTCGCCTGTGGCCCCATCTCCATCAGCAGCCTGCATCCCTGGCGGTAGAGCGTCTGAACCCCGTCGGCAAAGCGCACGGTTGCGCGCAGCTGCCGCCGCCAGTAGGCCGGATCGATCAGCTCATGGCCGATGGATTCGCCGGTCATGCTCGAGACCACGGTCAGGCGCGGGGGGGAGAGTCGGATGCCTGCAACCACTGACTCAAAGGCATCCAGCACCGGGTCGAGCAGGGGGGAATGGGCCGCCACTGGGATGGCCAGCATCTGGGTCTTGAAGCCATCCGCACGCAGCGCTGCCTCGATCGCAGCCACAGAGACACGTCCGCCTGAAATTACCAGATTCTGCGGACCGTTGACCACCCCAATCACTGTATCGCTGTAGGGCACCACATAGGGCTTCATGCCAGCTTCATCTGCCAGCACCGCCAGCATGCTCCCCTGCGCCTGTTCCATCAGCTTGCCCCGTGCAGTCACAAGCCGCAGCCCATCTTCCAGAGAGAAGACCCCGGCTGTATAGGCAGCTGCAAAATCACCCAGGCTGTGCCCCAACAGTCTGTCCGGCTCTACCCCCCAGGAACGCCACAGCTCGGCCAGCGCACATTCCAGCGCATAGTTGGCGGCCTGGGCACAGGGGTGAGAATCCATCAGATCGCGCCCGGTATCCTGCGACAGAGGGTCGGTCGGGTAAAAAAGCTCCAACAAAGAACGCCCAAAACACTCTTGGAAGGCGACATCGCACCGGTCGAGGATACTGCGAAAGAGGGGCTCTGTGGTGTAGAGCTCCCGCCCCATGCCGGTGTACTGGGCCCCCTGACCTGTGAACAGAAATGCAATCTGGGGTGGTGGGACAGCGGCCAGCTGGCCGGACGCAGCGTCTGCAGACAGCTGTGTCAATGCATCTTCCCGTGTCGTTGCCACCACCGGCAGCCGCCAGCAACCGTGCTTCCCCCAATGGGTTGTGCGGGCAACGTCGGCGAGTGTGCAGTCGGGGTTTTCCCGCAGAAAAGCAGCCACCCGGCGGGCGGCAGCCTGCACCCCTCCTGCATCGTCGGCGCTCAGCGTCAGCAGATGGGCTGGACGTTGCGCGTCGGTCGCGGCAGGTGCTTCTTCGACAATCAAGTGGGCATTGGTGCCGCTGAAGCCGAACGAGCTCACCGCCCCTCGCCGCGGCTGGCCAGCCCCCTGGGCGTCCCAGGGACGCCCCTGCACCGGAATCTGGATGCAGCTGCCCGCCAGATGGGGGTTGAGCACACGAAAGTGCAGATGGGGGGGGATCACACGCTGGCGCAGCGAAAGCACGAGCTTGATCAGCCCGGCAACCCCTGCGGCGGCCTCGGTGTGGCCAATGTTGGTCTTGACCGAGCCGACGACCAGCGGGTTGTCGGCGGTGCGGCCAACACCGTAGACTGCCTCCAACGCCTGCACCTCGATCGGGTCCCCCAGTTTGGTGCCGGTGCCGTGTGCTTCCACATAGGAGATCTGTGCCGGTTCCAGCCCGGCGGCGGCCAGCGCCGTGCGATACAGCGCTTCCTGGGCGGCGCCGTTGGGGGCGGTCAGCCCGTTGCTGGCGCCATCCTGGTTGACAGCGCTGCCGGCAATCACCGCCAGCACGGTGTCGCCCGCCGCCAGCGCATCTGCCAGCCGCTTGAGCACCACCACCCCACACCCTTCGCTGCGCACATAGCCGTCGGCCGCCGCGTCAAAGGTCTTGCAGCGGCCGTCAGGGGCGAGCATGCCAGCCTGCGAAAAAGTCACGCTCAGTTCGGGGGAGAGGAGCAGATTGACGCCTGAGGCCAGCGCCAGGGTACACTCGCCGGCCTGCAGGCTCTGGCAGGCCAGGTGCACCGCCACCAGCGAGGAGGAACAGGCGGTGTCTACAGAGAGGGCGGGGCCCTGGGTGCCCAGAAAGTAGGCCACCCGGCCCGCAGCGATCGAGTTGGCGGTGCCTGTCCCGAAGTAGAGGCTCAGCGACTCCTGCTGCTTGACCTGCAGCAGCTTGTAGTCGTCGGCGTAGAGCCCCACAAAAATCCCGGTCGCACTCCCTTTGAGCTGGGCAGGGACGATACCAGCGTCTTCGAGTGCCTCCCAGTGGGTCTCCAGCAGCAGCCGCTGTTGGGGGTCCATGCTCGTGGCTTCGACCGGTGCGATCCGAAAAAACGGGGCGTCGAACTGGTCGACTGCGTCGACAAAGCCGCCGCAGCGGCTCACGATCTGGCCGGGCTGGTCGCCGTAGAAAGCGTCGATCTCCCAGCGTGAGGCTGGCACCTCCCCGATAGCGTCCCGTCCAGAGGCCAGGAGCTGCCAGAATGCAGCGGGCGAATCGACCCCGCCCGGAAAACGGCAGGCCATGCCGACGATCGCCACCGCATGGGGGAAGGCTTGGGGGGGGCTGTCGGCCGAGGTCGCCTCTGCGGGGAGGGCTGCTTGCCCGGCTCCCTGGACAAAAAAGTGGACGATCTCTTCCACGCTGCTGTGGCGGAAAAAGAAGCTGGCATCCAGCTCGGTGTTCAGCTGCTGGGAGAGCAGCTGGGCCAGCTCCAGCAGCTCGAGCGAACTGAAGCCCAGCTCCCGCAGCGGCCGCCGGATTGAAAACGCAGCCGCGTGCTGCAGGGGCATCACCTGTCGGACGGCCGCCTCGACCTTTGCGGGAAGGACGGAGCGGTCGAGCGGGGCCGCAGGCCCTGCCGCAGCGCTGCGTGCAGCCAGGCGGCTGCGCAGGTCGTACTCGACCAGCACCCCCTTGCCCAGATTGGCGTGGTCGGGGGGGCGGTAGCCGTCGATGGTGCGGCGGATCTGGGCGCCGTGCGCGACATGAAAAGCCAGGATGGGGTCGACTGGCAGGCCATAGCTGTTGCGCTGGTGAATATACTCCTCCATCGGGGTTCCGCTCTGCTGCGGGTACGCTTTGCAGAGCGTCACCGCAGCCACCCGCTCGATCGCTGGGTTCAAGGTGGCCAGCTGCAGCAGAAACTCCAGCAGCTGGTCGCCCAGCCCGTACTGCTGCATCGACGGCAGCACATTGACCGCCAGCGGCTGGGCGATCGGGCCGGCCGGGTCGTGCAGCGCGGCCACGTCGCGAAAATTGCTCTGCAGCAGCGCCGAGACA
>JAGWYN010000065.1 GCA_018969295.1 Chloroflexota bacterium
CCGCGGATGCATACCAACCGCCAATACTTTCTGCGGGCAACGACACGCCAATGGGTGCAGCAATCAAGGCCGGTCTTGACCTGCTGCGAACGCGCAAAGATGTATACCGGGCCAATGGCATCGCCTATTATCGACCCTGGGCATTCCTGATCACGGACGGCGCACCCACAGACTCATGGCACGGTGCAGCTCAACACATCAAAGAGGGCGAAGCGCAAAAAGGCCTCTCCTTTTTTGCCGTAGGCACAGAAGATGCCAACTTCGACATCTTGAAGCAGCTTTCAGTGCGCCAGCCGCTGCGTTTGAAGGAAATGCGCTTCCGAGACCTCTTTATTTGGCTGTCTACGTCTCTGAGTTCGGTGTCACAGTCACAGGTTGGCGATGGGGTTCCGCTATCCAACCCAATAACGCCAGATGGATGGGCAGCAGTGTGACGTGGCGAGCGGTTGCGGGCTCCACAGCCGGTACAGCTCATATAAGGCGCGGTATTCCTGGTCAGGACTATTGTCTGTTGGAGCTTTTCGGAGATGACGGCGCCATCTTGGTTGCGATTGGCGCCGACGGCGCAGGCAGTGCGAGCCACGGTCAGCGCGGCGCCGAACTGGCCTGTACACGCATGCTCGCCCGCATCATCTGGTATCTGGATTGGCACGACAACGCACTAGTACACGTCGGCTCAGATAAATCCACGAATTCATGCGATGCAATCCGCCGGATTGCGGAGTGCACACCCGAGCAGATTGTATCACTATATAAACGAGTTATTTGCGCCGACGTGCAGTAGCGACCAACAAGGGCGACCCCGTAGGGGCACCCCTTGCGGGTGCCCCCGGTGACACCCATGACCGACCGCACGGGCGACCGCAACCCATGGGCGACCCTGTAGGGGCACCCCTTGCGGGTGCCCAGAATGACATCGCGGGTACCCCCGATGACACCCATGACTGACCGTACGGGCGATCAACAAGGGCGACCGCAAGGGTCGCCCCTACAGGCGGGTGCCCCCGGTGACACCCATGACCGACCGTACGGGCGACCAACAAGGGCGACCCTGTAGGGGCACCCCTTGCGGGTGCCCCCGGTGGCTGAAAAGCCGTGAAACCCTTCTATATCAGGGGCACGCCGACAAGATTGCCGACGAATTGGAGAAGACTGCACGCAAAGGGGCTGTCAACGCAGAGCAACTCAACACGGCGGCAGGCGATTTTCGTACCTACCATCAGCGTATGAACTACCTCGAGATGCGCGAAGAAGAATGGCCTATCGGCAGTGGTATGGTCGAAAGCGGCGCAAAGCAATTCAAGGCTCGCTTTTGCGGTCCTGGCATGCGCTGGTCCCGGCAAGGCGCCGAAAACCTGCTGCCAGTTCGTGCCGCCGTCCTTAGCGGACGCTTTGACCAGATGTGGAACGCTGCCAAAAACCTGCCCCCATCGTGAAGTAGACCCGTGACATCAATCAGGTGGCATATCGCCCAGTTTGCTGCTATAATTCATAACCAGAGTATAGACAGACTTAAAGCAAATAAACACCTAGAATATGTATACGATTGAGATTACGCCGACTGGACGAGAAGATATGCGTTACTTCAGAAAGTACGAGCAAAACATCATTATCGAGGCGATTGAAACGCAACTTACCTATCAACCGACCGTGGAAACGACGAATCGATTTCGTCGCAATCCACCGGAGATCGCAGATTGGGAATTGCGAGTGGGTGACTTCCGAGTCCTTTATAATGTCGAAGAATCAGTTCAAATCGTGAGTATCGAGCGTGTAGGTGAAAAACCCAATAACGAACTCTATTTTCGTGAGAAAAAGGCAGGTCGCCAATGATATGGACATATCGGGTCGTCAGAGATGAAATCGGCAGATACTCGGTTCGTGAAGTCTATCAGGAACGTGATGGTACTTTGATCACATATAGCAAAACTCCTGCTGCGCCCATCGGGTCATCAGCCGAAGACTTGTTGCACCAAATGCAAAGTTTTCGTGATGCGTTTGAGTTGCCGATTCTATCCATTGCAGAGCTTGAAGCGGTTTTAAGTAAACAAGAGAATAAACGCACAGAGAAACCAGGTGCTAGTATTTCGCTGCAAGAACTCAAAGCGGAACTGGGGTTAGAACCAGAATTTGCTTAGGGTTGGTCTTATATTCGCAGCCGGGCAAACCCCTGACGCGTGTGTTGAACTAAGCCTGGATTTCGCACGTTGAAAATCGAATAGAAGGGATAAAATTTGCGTCA
Source organism: Chloroflexota bacterium (assembly GCA_018969295.1). Taxonomy (GTDB): domain Bacteria; phylum Chloroflexota; class Anaerolineae; order Caldilineales; family Caldilineaceae; genus Caldilinea. Next base: position 2,243 of record JAGWYN010000065.1, read on the forward strand.
GGGTCTGGCTGATCCGGCGCGCGAACGGTCCGAGCCAGTGGATCGAGTGAAGCCGTGATGCGCTGGCGCCCTCTTGATGCGTCACCCGCCTACAGGGTGACAGACTGGCGCCTTCCGGTCGAACCGGCTCAACAGCGCATGCCGTCTGGCAACAGGGGCGTTGGCGACGTGGCAGTTGCGCCAGGTAGCGCCTTTGGCTGCGTTGAGCGCCAGTTTGAGTTTGCGTTTGTTGCTGGGCGGTGTTGTGCGCAAAGCCAAAGTCCATCAGCTTGTTGTCGGCATGTTGTCCATGCGTCACAAATGCGGTCACATCATAAAAGATGACAGAGAGATCGACGCCACTCTTCTGCAAGGCAACGGCGACGATGTCGCCCCAGATGGCGTTCAGATGGGGATACAGTGCATCCAGCGTGCGCCCCAGCCGGTCATCGTTGAACTTGCTCGCCGGTATCCCCAAGACGCTGATCAACACTGTCTGATCAACACTGTCTGACCAACCCAGTCGGAGATCTGGTAGAGCGGCAGGGGAAGCATCAGCCGGTTCAGCACCAGGACAATGGCTACCGTACCGTGATGGACATCGCGCTGTTCCGGGCAATGGCGATTGATGAGCTGGCGCACTTGCAGCGTTTCCAGCAGAGCATACAGCACCGGCAGCGCACCCAGTTGGTAGCGCATCTGGCTGGCCGTCAGCCAGCCCACTATTTGTGCCATCGTCAGCACACCTTGCATAGCCAGACGGGCCACTTGCGCCATTCGCCTGGCACGCTGGCAGGCGCTTCGCCATGTCCGATACCTGTGCAGTGCCCACTTTTTCCACCGCCTGGTAGTCATCCAGGGAAACAGAGCGCCTGACCGTATTGCATCGTGCACCACAACACCCAACAACGGGGATGTTGGCGATGTTGATGATGTTGGCATACCAGTGCTACTCTGGCCAAGTGCGGCAACCATGCCCAAAAACCAGATCAGCCAGACTGCAACTCGGAGATGAGACTCTTTTGTGGCAAAATAACCCATGTGAAGATGCTCCTGCAAAGCGCGAATTTAGCACTCTGACTTTGCCACAGATGGGGCATCTTCACGTAATTTTCTCTATTCGATTTTCAACGTGCGAAATCCAGGCTTAGGGAGGCTGTGCCTCTGTGAAAGACGACCGGAGCTATACTTGCCCCCAATGTCAAGACCACAAAGTGACAAAAATAAGATAGAGCGGTAAACTCATAAGCGCCTGTGCAGAGGATAGGGCAACGCTGGAGAGCGACGCCCAGAGGGCACCCGGCGCCGACACAGGGTGCAGCGTGACGGGGAGGGAGTGCGATGGCGGTCGATCACGACGCCGATGGCCTGGCCCTGAGCCACTGTATTTACAGCCGGTCCCCTGACACGTTCGTACTCGTTCGGCAGGTCGAACACTACTTCAAGCGCGTGCGGCTGCTGCCCCACATCCGATGAGCGCTCGGAGTCTTGGCCGATGGAGGGGGCACACGAGAAACCGAGTTTCTCCCAGGCGCCGGGTGTGTTATAATCCAGGCGCTGAATTGTGCCAGCTACATCGCTGTTCGGGAGGCATGTATGACCCCAAATACGCCCACACCGCCTGATTTACCGCCCGACCTACGGGTACGCCTGCTTGCCGCCGGCGTTACCGACGACAGCTTGCAAACTACCCTGCAGCACGATCCGACTCTGCGCGCCGACTTCGAGGCGTTCCTGCAAGAGAATCTCGAACTGCGCGCCGCCATGCAGTTGAACGCGTTGCTGCAAGCCTTTGCCGCTGTGCAGGATGGCGCGCAGATGCTGGAGTTCTGGCGCGGTGTGCCCGCCGAGTTGGAGCAGCCACTGATCGAAGCTATCGCAACGCTCATCGATGAAGCCAATCGCCGGGGCGACGGTAAGACCGCGGACGGGCTGGCTGTGCGGTTGGAAAAATTCCGTAGCATCTGCCAGGCAGCAGCCCAGCAACAGCCGCCGCCAGTAATGGCAGCGCTGCGCGACTTCGTTCAAGCCGTAGATGAGGTTGCCGCTGCAGCGGTGTTTTCTGTGCAGCGCGCCCTGCTCCATCCTTATGAGGCACAGCGGATGATGGATGCGCTGGCTGAACAGCCGCCAGACGACACAAATACGGCGCAACGTATCATGGCACGCCGCGACCTCCTGCGCCGGCTGCGCGGGGCTGCGTCGGTTCCGCTTGTCGACGCGCGCGGCTCGGCTGCATCGCCCCTTACGGCTCGCCCCACCCAGGTCCAGGGTACTCTCTACCAGGCTGAACGTCAATACTTACAGTCGGCTGTCGCTGAAGGGGGCAGCAGCGCTACAGTCGTCAACAACATCTTTGTCCAGACGGTGGAGCGCCGCTGGAGCCGGCCTGCGTCGCCTGCACTGCGCCGCGATGCCGTGCAGCGCCCCCATGAAATGAATCTGCTTCGCCAGGAACTGGCAACGCGCGGCAGCGTCGCCATCACCGGGCAGACCACGTACCGGGCTGCGTTGGTGGCAGTGCAGGGCATGGCCGGCATCGGCAAGACCGTGCTGGCCTATCTCCTGGCCCATGAACTGGACGCCGTCTATCCCGATGGGGTGATCTGGGAAACGCTCGGCCCCGACTTCACGACGCCTGCGCAGGCGCAGGCGGTGCTGCGCCGCTGGGTAGGCTACGCCACCAACTTTTTCGAGCAGGGAGACAACGTGCGGGCTCAGTTCACCTTCGAGCCAGACGCGGTGCGCACCCTCCTCACCGCGCATCCTCACTTGCTGGTGGTGTTGGACAATGTCTGGTCGCTGGCGGCCATCCAGCCGCTCCAGCAGGCGCTGCCGGCCGGCGCGCATCTGCTCCTCACCACGCGCAGCACGGAGATCGCCTGGGGGCTGGGTGCTGGCGTCGTGGCGGTAGGTCGCCTGACCAAAGCGGAGGCTGTCGCGCTCTGTGAACTGCGCCTGGGTTGGCAGCCGAGCCAGGACGAGCCGGCTGACCAGTGGGCCTTCGACCTCATGGTCGGCGTCGGCTACCATGCGCTGGGATTGGATGTAGCGCTGGGCGTGCTGCTGCGCGAGGGTGACCGGGAACGCAGCGAATGGAAGGCGGCGGCAGCCCGGCTGCTGGACGCCGTCCGCTGCGGCGAACTGGGCGACCTGACCCTGGGCGACGACCTGGATCACGATGTACAGGCTGTGCTCTACTACAGCTACCGCACCCTGGAACCTGCGGCACAGCAGCGTTTGCGCGGCCTGGGCACCTTTGCCCCAGACGCCTCATTCACCACGGCTGAGGTAGCGGCGGTGTGGACGACGGATGAACAAGGAGCGCGACGCACCCTGGTGGACTTTGCCAATGCGGCGTTGGTGGAGCGGGCAGCGGATGAGGGCAGTGGGCGCTGGCGCCAGCATGCACTGCTGCGCAGCCTGGCCTTGGCGCTGCTGCGGGCAGAGGGCGAGCAGGAGACGGCCGTTCACGTCCATGCCCGCGCCTATGCGGCAGCCATGCGCGCCGCCGACGATGCTCAGCGCTACTATGAACTGCTGCCGGCGCTGCCCCAACTGCGCCACGCCATGGTGTGGGCGGTAGCCAACGACCTGGATCTGGCATTGAACATTGCCGCAAACAGCGCCAACCTCCAGAAGCAGTTCGGGCTGGTGGTTGAGGCTGGCCAATGGTCGGAGCAGATCCTGGCAGCAGCGCGCGTGCGCGCCACGCCTGCTGCGCTTGCGCGTGCTTATGGACATCGGGCGAACCGGCTCAGCGAGATCGCCACCCTGCCGGGGGAAGACCGCCGCACGCGGCTGCTGCAAGCCCTCGACGCCTACGACGACGCCCTCCAGTACAGAAGGCCCGAGGTCGCCCCGCTGGACTACGCAATGACCCAGAACAACCGGGCGACCCTGCTCAGCGCGATCGCCACCCTGCCGGGGGAAGACCGCCGCACGCGGCTGCTGCAAGCCCTCGACGCCTACGACGACGCCCTCCAGTACAGAAGGCCCGAGGTCGCCCCGCTGGACTACGCTTCTACCCAGAACAACCGGGCGAACCGGCTCAGCGAGATCGCCACCCTGCCGGGGGAAGACCGCCGCACGCGGCTGCTGCAAGCCCTGCGCTGCGCGACAGAAGCAGTCTCTATCTTTGAGCAGTTTCAGCAGGCCCAGTATCTCAATGTTGCGCAGCGCGTGCTGCGCAGTCTGCACGCGCTTTGCGGCGATGACTTTGCCGCGTTCTGGTCTGAAGCAGGGCTGGGTGAACCGCCGGATTGGCTGGCGACTGCGCCTGAAGACGAGCGAACTCGTCCCGTCACACCGCCCGACCTGCAGGCGACGCTGGCCGCCCTGGTGAACGCCTTTGCCCAGGTGCGCGACCAAGAGCAAATGATCGCCTTCTGGCGCACCGTGCTGATCGACCAGGAAGAACCGTTCATGGCGGCAGTGGAGCAGGTGATCACCCAGGCCGAGCAGGCGGGGGATCATGAAACGGTAAAGCTGCTGCGCAGCCGGCTGGAAGGTTTCCAGGCCATCCGGGCCGAGGTGGCGCACGCCTTGGCGGTTCAGCAACCACTGCTGGCCCAACTGGAGCAGTATCAAACGCTGCTGCAAGGTGCCAACGCCGAAAACCCACAGGTGGAGGCGTGGCGCGCCGTCACCGCAGCGGGCGAAAGCACCCTGGCCATGCAACCCGGCAGCGAGCAATTGTTGAACTGGGATGCGCTGCGCCGGCAGCTGGCCAGCGACTACAACACCCTGGGCAATGCGCTGGACAGTGCCGGCGACAGATCGGCAGCGCTGGCTGCGTACGAGCGTGCGGTTGCTCTTCAACCCGACTTTGCTATGTGGCGGCGCAACCAGGCCGGCACGCTCATCGAACTGGGCCGCCTTGAGGAAGCGCGCACGGTCATCGACGCCGCGCAGGCGCTGGAACCGGATGCGCCGCGTCTGGCCGATCTGGCGACGAAGTTGATGGCTGCACAGGCTAAGGCCGGGTAGGGGGCACAGGAGCTGACCATGCACACACAGAAACTGGTGGCTGGCGCGCTGCTGGCCGGGATCACGATCGCTGCGGGCGAGACAACGCTGATCGCCACGGCAGGCGGGATTGGAGTCAACTGGCTGGCAGAAGGACTGGCCGGCCTGTGGCCTCGGGGGACGGCTGGCTCCTTGGCGACAGCTTATGCCACCGCCATCCGCCAGGGGGTGAAGCAGGCGCAGGCCACCTACAAACGTACCGTCGATCCCCAAAGTAAAGGCACCACCTTTGAGCTCGTCGCCGAGTGCGCCCAGGATGTGGCGACCGCCGAGTTTCCTGACCACGTCACTGATGCCAACACAGCCCAGGCCGTGCTGGGCGCTGCGCTCGATGCGTTGCTCTACGGCCACGACAAGCGCCAGGCAGTGTACCTGCGCCAGCAGCTGCTGCCCACGTGCGCGGTTGCCTTCCAAAAGCAGCTCGTGGCGGACGAAAAGGCGTGGCGCGCCTTCCACGGGCTGCTGCTCCAGGCACTCGCAGCCAACGTGCTGACGCTGGGGCCAAAGCTGGCGAGCTTTCACGCAGTGCTCGCTGCGTTCAACAACCCAGAGGTAGACCTGGCAACGCTGCAGAAGGAACTGGCGCAGCTTGTGGCAGCGGCAACTCACACCGAAACGACCCTCGGCACCACGCTGGATGGGGTACAGCGGGTGGAGGCGAAAGTCGACCGCCTGGCGAACCAGCCCCAGCCGGGTGGCGTCATTTTTGATAACCAGGGCATGTACGTTAGAGGAGACGTTTATATGGCCAAGGCCCAGTATTTCGGCTCGGCGCACGCCGAAGGCGGCGGCACAGCATTTGTGGTCAACAACATAGGGATGCCGCCACCCGTCGTGTCCGAACCTGACCCGCCGCTTACCATTCTGGTGCTGGCTGCGAATCCGCTGAATATGGCGAGACTGCGCCTGAACGCTGAGGTAAGCGCCATTGATGCAGGGCTGCGCCAGGGCGCAGCGACCGGCCGCTGGACGCTGCAGCAACAATGGACCGTGCGCAGCGGCGAACTGGTAGATGCCCTGCTTCGGTTCCGGCCGACAGTGCTCCATTTCGCCGGGCACGGCGCTCCAGACGGCAGCCTGGTGGTCGAGGATCTGGCAGGGATGGCCGCAACGGTGCCCCCGTCGGCGCTGGCGGCGCTCCTGGCCGCCGTGCCCGGTGTGCAGGTGGTCGTGCTCAACGCCTGCTGGTCAGACATTCAGGCGGCGGCGCTACTGCCCCACGTCACCGGCGTGGTCGGCATGACGCATCAGGTGACCGACGACGCAGCCACCGCCTTTGCTGCCGGCTTCTACCGTGCGCTGGCCGACGGCGAGAGCATAGCGACGGCTGTAGCGGTGGGCAAGGCCCAGATACTCCTTGAACTAGACGATTCTGGTCTGGCCACGGCACAGGCGGAGCTGGTGCAACTGCGCGTGCGGGAAGGGGTGGACGCGACGGCCGACACCATACGCCGAAACGAGCGGCTGCGGCGATAGGCGGCCGCCAGGTCGAAGAAGTGGGTCAGTCGCACTTGATCAACAGTTTCAGCATAGGATCTCTTGCGCGGCATCCACTCCTCCAGCGCACCTTTGGCATTGCGCCGGGCGCACACAATGATGGATGACGGCTGGTCAGGGATGTCCCTGTGTGTCTATAATAGACGGGACACGACCGACGCCGAAATTCGTGTAGAATCAGGGCGAAGGAGGATCATGAATTGTCTCACAATGGAACTGTAGTCCAGCCGAATGGCGCCAAACCGCTGTCGGCGCCCGATCCAAAAGTACGGCCGGCGCCCAAGCGCCGGACCTTCACTGCCGAGTACAAGCTGCGCATCCTGGCAGATGTCGACGCAGCAACGCACACGCACCACGGACCCGATACCCTGGGGTTATGGGGGCCAGACGAGGCGACGCGCGGGGTCGATGAGGTCTATCTGACACGTCTCGTCCAGACCATTGCCGCGACGGCGGTCGCGGCGATCCATCACTTGCAACCGGCTGCGATGCGTGCGACGACTGTCCAAGTGGCGGGTATTGCGCGCAATGCCCGCGATGAGGCGATCCGCGATGAGGCGTTGTCGTGCCTGCAACTTGTCACTGCCGGCTCCGATGAGCCGCAAGCCACGCTGCTCGTCTACCCCTGCCATCCCGAGGTTCTGTGGGACGGTAACCCGCATATCACGTCAGACTATCTCGCCGCAATGCGACGCGTGGTGGAACACGCCACCCGCGCACCCTGTTTGGGGATGGTCGGTGCGCTGGGTGGCATGATGACACCTGCCATGCCCGGCAATACATTTGAAGATGCTGAACGCATGGGCACGATCCTGGGCGAGGCAGCCCTGGCGGCACTGGCTGCTGCCTGCACGTATTCCGTCGACGCTGTAGGCTATCACCGGCATGTGTATACAGTGCCGCTCGAAAATCCACTCCTCCACATGGCGCTGCAGACGGGACTGCTGGCCGGTGTGCTCGATGCTGACGGTACGCTGGCGACCGAGGCCAGCCTGCTGCATCTCGGCGACACGGCGATCTTCTTTATGCCGGGCGAAGTGTTGCCGCGCCTGGGGCTGGCGTACAAAGAGCAGATGTACGCCGCTGGGATGCACCACGCGATCCTGATTGGTCTGGCCAACGACGAACTCGGCTACATTCTGCCCGCAGATGATTTCGTCTTCCCAGACGACCCGTCTGAGCCAGGAGCGCACTACGAAGAAAGCATGTCGGTGGGCATCAGCGCAGGGCCGGCGCTCAGTGCGGCGTTGGCCAGACTCCTGACTTGGCCAGACTCCTGACTTGGCCAGACTCCTGACACAGACATGACACCATGGACGCCATCATGGGGATCGCGGAGCGGCATCACCGGATCGTCGTCGAAGACTGCGCCCACGCACATGGCGCGGCCAGGGTGCCGGTACGATCGGCCACTTTGGCTCTTTCAGCCTGCACTCGTCCAAGAGACCTCGGGAGAAGGTGGCGTGCTCATCTGCAAGACAAAGGAATTGGCCGATGCAGCCAGCGCGGTTGTCAACTGTGGGCGACCGCCTGGCGAGCGTGGTACGGTGACGATCACGCACACACAGGAGTTGCTATTTCACGCTGCCGATCGTCAGCCCGCCGACAATGTATTTCTGCAACACCAGATAGACTACAGAAACCGGCAGTGCCACCAGCAACGCCATGGCTGCAAAATTAGACCACGGAACTTGACCAGAATACTGTCCCGTCATATTCCACAGAGCCATCGACAAAGTAAAATCCTCCACCTTGCTGAGAAATTGCCAGGAAAGAGCAAATTCAGTCCAGCCGCTGAGAAAGCCAAGAAAGCCCGTGACAGCCAGTGCCGGTGTCGCCAACGGGAGAATGATGCGCACAAAAGTCTGATTGATCGTGGCACCGTCGATCCGTGCAGCTTCTTCAAGGTCGCGCGGGATCGTGTCCAGATACCCCTTCAGGTTCCAAATTGCAAAGGGCAGGGCCCCCGAGGTAATTGCAAGACCAACGCCATACAACGAATTGCGCAACGTATCGGCGGGGCCCACACCGATCTTGATTTTGTTGAGCAACACGTAAAGCGGTGCGATTGAACCGATTGCGGGCAGCATCAGCACGGTCAGGATCGCCAACATCAGCACTTGTTGACCTGTGATGTTAAAACGGGAAAATACGTAGGCCGCGCCTACGCCGATCGCTACTGAAAAGAACGCAACCCCGAATGCGAGCCTGAAGGAATTGAAAGCAAGTTCTGCAAAGGTGATCGGGTTGTTGGTCGGCTGGTCGAGCACCTTCTGATAGGCGCTCAAGGATGCGCCGGGAGGGATCAGTCTTAGTTCTGTTGGGCGCGCGATGCCGCTGGGGTCGATTGAGAGGCTCACGATCCAGAGGATCGGAAACAGCGAGATGAAGGTGATAAACAGCAGCAGCAACTGAAGCGCCCACTGCTTGCGGTAAGACAGTTCAGGTTTTGGCTTCTTCTTACGCACAGCCGGCATCGTCGGCAGGTATGTTTCAGCAGCCATCAGTTGTCATCATACCTTTCTGTTGCCCTGGTAATATAGTTTGTGACCAGCGTCAATCCCAGCAGCACGAAGAAAATGATCACGCTAAAAGCGGCAGCAACACCATACAGCCGATTTTCATTGACCAGGCGGTAGGCGGTGGTGACAAGAATTTCCGTCTGGCGCAACGGTCCGCCCCCGGACAACATATAGATCAGGTTGAACAGGTTGAAGGTGGTGATCATGCCGAGCACAGCGGCAGGAATCATGGCCGGCCGTATCAGTGGCACGGTGATCGCAAAAAACTGCTGCACTCCGCTGGCACCGTCGATCGCAGCAGCTTCGTATAAGTCAGTAGGGATGCTCTGCAGCGCACCAGTGGCAACGATTGTCATAAACGGCCATCCCAGCCACAGATTGGCAATCAGCAGGGCAAAAAAGGAGAGTGGCAGAGGAATAAAAGAGAAGGGAGGGTTGACTTGATCGAGCCAGCGCCATGTCACGGCATCACCGCCGAAAAACTGATTGACCGCCGTCAGCAGCTGGTTGATCGAACCATAGTCCGGATCAAACATGTTGCGCCAGACTACCGCCACCACAAGGGAAGGGATGACAATCGGCAGGACAAATATTGCCCGGTAGACCCGTTTGAACCACAAGCCTTTCGTATTCAGCAATACGGCGACGAGCACGCCAATGATAACGTGAAAAGGCACATTGCTGAGTGTCCAGACCAAGTTGAACGTAAGTACACCCCAGAAGTTGAAATTGGAAATCGCCACCGGCAGTTCACCGCTGAAAATCTGCCGATAGTTATCGAGAACACCCCACGTGCACTTGCCCTGCATGTTCGTATTGCATGCTTCGCTCTGGTCGGCTCGATTGGGCAGGGGCGCATCAACGCGCAGGTTTGCGACGCCGTAGTCTGTGGTCGACATCCAGACTTGATAAAACAGGGGGTAGAAGGTGATGAAGCCCATCACCAGGAACGCCGGCAGCAAATACAGCCAGGCGATGCGGGTCGTCGACGTGCGCAGCCACCAGTTAGCGAAACGACTACCGGACTGAGATTGACCTGACAGAGTGGCCATAGACCGAACCCTTGTTATAGAATCGGGGCATCCAAGCAAGCCACAGGCTTCTGTGTTTGTCCTTGAGCGCTGCCATGTTGCTCCCGGCAGCGCTCAAGGAGCTTGTTACGCAGTGCGCCGATTACTTACCGTTGGCATTGTTCATGGCTGCGGTAGCTTCAGCAACTGCATCCGCAGGCGTCAGCTGTCCTTCCAATACTTTGGTGACAGCATCGCCAAATGGAGTCCAGTAGTTGCCAAATTCTTTGCTCTGCGGTCGCGGGAAGCCAGTAGCCGCAGCTTCTGCAAAGGCCGTGACCAGCGGATCACTTGCCACCACACCGATGGCAACCATTGGGCTGCCCGCAGTATCCGCGTAGATTTGTGCGCCCTTGGGGCCGAACAGATAAAGGGCCACTTCGACAGCCAGCTGCTGCTGCTCGGGGGTGATATTCGGGTTTACGTGAATATAGTCAACACCTGCGAGTGGCGTCGCCGGGCCGGCGGGGCCAGCTGGCATCGGGACAACGCCCAGATTGTCGCCCAGATCTTTTTTGTAGTCGCCCAGCACCCAAGGGCCGTTGATAATCATGTCAGCCTGGCCCTGGCGGAAAAGTGTGTCGGCCTTGCCACCATCGGTCTGGAACTCAGCGCCCGCAGCCTTCAAATCGGCAAGATATTGCAGCGCCTCGACAAAGCCACCCTGGTCAGCAATCGATTTGCCAGTATCGTCCATCAGTTTGCCGCCAAAAGCACCCCAGAAACCAAAGTTGTGGTAGGCATTCTGGTTGATGACGAGCCTGCTGCCATCCTTGACCAGTTGGAGCAGCTCATCGGTCGTAGCAGGCGGGGTGGGAACTGTGCTCTTGTTATAATAAAGGGCCACAGCCTTGATGATGCCCGGCACACCGTAAACCTTGCCATCCACCCTTGCACCTTCAAAGCTGGCCGGGGGGAAAACATCCGTTTTGCCTGCAAGCAGGTCATCGAGCGGAGCCAGAAGCTGGCCGCGTGCCTGGTTTCCAGTATTGTCGTTGGGCACCGTGTACATGTCAGGCCCGCCGCCCGTCGCCACTTCCGTCTCCCACTTGTTGAAAATCTGGTCAAACGGGATTTGCAGCACGTTGACCGTGACATCCGGCATGTCACCTTTCATGGCCTCAAGCGCCTTTGTCAACGCTTGCTCTTCGCTGCTTCCTGTTCCATAGGCATGCCAGAAGGTCAGCGTGCCTTTCGGGCCGCCCGCAGTCTGTTCGCCGCCCGCAGCCTCCTCCGCAGCAGGCGCAGCAGGCGCAGGAACACCACCGGCACACGCTGCCAGCGCAAGCGTGCCGATCAACAGCATGGCCAACAAGACAAACAGTTTGTTGCGCATACGGGATCTCCTTTGTCGATATGACTTGTGTGAAATTTGGTCTGAAACCGCGGTTGTGTGTGAACTGAGGGTTTGTAAAAGTGCAACTCCACACATTTACAACTTCATGCGCTCGACAACCGAGGCATGATGGTATGGTTCCATTTTGGACAAACTGCACGTAGCGGCCCTGTTCACTATCTTTGCACTTTAACAGAACGAGAATAGAGAGACATGGCCTCTGATGGGATCATTGAAGTTGTCAAGAAACCAAAAGTCCCCAGCACGAAGACCATGCCCAAGCCAATTGTATGTCTCGAGCGACTCTACGCCAGTACATAGCGTCATTCCGTGCGTGTTTCAGTCGGCGCCAGTGGAAGTACTTTGTCATCGTACTCCTGGGGCTGATAGAATGCGACGAGCGTATGGTACCGCTGTAAACAGGTGCGGAAAGCAGCCCAGCAGCGCGGGTGGGACTTCAGCGGTGGCTTGAAGAGCTACCGAATCGGTCGATCCCCTGCGGTGACATCCGGCGCAGCCTGCAAGTCCAGCATCGGCAAAATTTGCTCGTCTGGCTCTATGCGCAGTTTCAAGAAAGGCGCTCGGTTGAACAGCTCTTGCCACAATTGGCTCTATCTGGTTCTTAAAGTGCAAAGTTGGTGTTGCTAAATGACAGTGTCAGGCAGAGACTGTGACAAGGACCTGTGACAAGGACCACTGGGGCTCGAACTTGACGCACGTCAGACAAACAATCACAAAATGAATGCGCTTGTGAATATAAATTTTACCCAAGAGGTGGCTGAGTTTGAACAGGAGTCAGTATAGCTCAAGCAATGAGACAGGTCAACTTGCTCTTCGTTGCGGTCACTATAGAACTGCCTTTCTGTCATACATTATATGATTTGTAAATTCCGGTTGTCAAATCGCAGGAATTCCATTCTTTGGAATTCCTGAACGGCATCGGGATACGAATACGGAGGTGCGTGCACGTCTCTCTCCCCCGTCACTCGATGCAGCGAGCGAGGCTGGGGGGTACCGGCCCGTCGCTGAACCCTGGGTCGTTGGCCATGGATCCTGCGGAGAATACCCTGGTGTATGACAAGTACACCGTATGATATAAATACGGACGAGGGCAAGGCGATTCTGCCGGAATTTCCCGAAGCTGCGTTGCACGTAGCAGTCTCCGTGGTGAATGCGTGGTTCGCCGCTTCTCGTCCAGGGAAAAAAAGCGCCGGATCGTGGCGAGTGTGGTCGAGCCTGGCACCTTTGGGGACGTGCCCGTGTTGGGCTTCGAGAATCACTTGCCCTGCCATCCCGAGGTTCTGTGGGACGGTAACCGTATACACAGTGCCGCTCGAAAATCCACTCCTCCACTCTGGGTTCACAGCGTACAATCCGGCGCAGCAGAGGTATCCGTTTGCCCTTCACCTCGCCAGCGACCACTATCACCCCAAAGACAACCGCTGGCAACGCTCTTTGCGCCAGGCTATGGAAATGTTTCCCAGCCCATCCTTTGAGGTGCGGGCGCCAGAAACCAGCCATATCCACACTCACGGCCTGGTATCTTTCATGCCGTCGCACACGCCAGTGATTCTCGCTTGCCACGTAAATCTGCCAATTGTCCAGCAGTTCGTTGCTCGTCCATGCACCATAACGCCGCCCAACTTCGCCTCACAACCTGCTTGTCGAATCCTTTGGCATCGAATGCCGTAAAGAACGTACCGCGACCCGGCAAGAATGCCCCGCTCATCATGACCCACAGGATGTGCACCAACGCCAGGTTTGTTCCGATGGGCGCCGTTTGCACAACGGCACTGATTGCTTGTACAGTAAGTTCTACGGCGGTTGACATGCTCTACTCCTTCTTATGGTTTTTGTGTCAACCACATTGTGGACTGTCAATCGCCGTTTGTCATTTTCTTTTTGCTGTTGTGCGACTTTTACCGGAAACTAAAGATGTCTGAAGACGACGAACTCCTACCGCCCAACATCCCGTGCAGCCGACCAGGGATGTGCTCGGCTCGTCTGGGAAGCAGATTGCCCCCGGCGGCTGACGTTAACCGTTCGGCCGAAAGGCGTTTCAAGTTGCCATGAGCGTTGCTCAGCCCGTCTATGTTGTCGATGCTTTCTCAGATCGTCCGTTTGGCGGAAACCCGGCTGCCGTATGCCCGCTTGACACACCGGCAAGTGGGGTGTGGATGCAGTCCGTAGCGGCGGAGATGAATCTTTCCGAGACGGCTTTTGTGATTCATGCCAATGGCAGGTGGAACCTGCGTTGGTTGACCCCGACGGTCGAGGTGGACCTCTGCGGGCACGCGACGCTCGCAGCAGCCCATGTGTTGTGGGAGTCGGGGCGTAGCGACAATAGCCAGCCACTTCAATTCCGTAGTCGCAGCGGAACGCTGACCGTCGTGTGGAGCAAGGACGGCTATCAGATGGACTTCCCGGCTCTTCCGGTCGAGGCAATCCCCATGCCCACGGGCTTTTCTGAAGCGATCGGAGCGGAGCCCGTCTGGATCGGAACAAACGGAATGGACCTCTTCGCTGAAGTTGCTGACGAGGCAACCCTTCGCTCCCTGAGACCCGATTCAATGCGGATCGCCAGTTATCCAGTGCGTGGCGTTATCGTGACAGCCAGAGCCGCCGAATGGGATTTTGTGTCTCGTTTCTTCGGTCCGGGCAGCGGAGTGCCGGAGGATCCGGTCACCGGATCTGCCCATTGTGCTTTGGGGCCGTATTGGGCGCACCGGCTCGGGCGAAGCGAACTGATCGGGTTTCAGGCATCCTCGCGTGGCGGACAAGTGCGCGTAAGTGTCTGCGGCAAGCGGGTCAAACTCGGCGGTAACGCTGTGACCGTATTGCGAGGCGAGTTGGATGTGCCACGCTGTGCGGCTGACGACTCATGGCAGCAACTGGTCGAACAAAGCAATGCAGCAGACTCGCGAGAAAATCGGGCAGTGTAGTTTGCGGAAGGTCGCGAGCCGCTGATTACAACCGTTGGGCGAACGCACGATGATGCGAGATCGCTGTTCGTAGGCTGGAGCACTTCCGTGCAACCGGCAAGACCGGGTGGCAGAACGGGCACGCCTTCGAGAAGGAGATTCCCCACGATGGGCTGTCGCAGCCGACCGGCGAGGTGCCAGAGCCCGCAGCACAACCCGTGCTCTTTTGAGAGGCCAATGACATGGAACCGCTACGGAAACAACTTGCCGGATGCGGCATCAGTCCGAGCAAGAGTCGACGAGGTTTACTCAATCTATCCATTCAACGAGTTCGAGCATGTCATTGCGACGCTCCTCGGCCGTGATGCGCTCTCGATCGATCAGTACTACGAGATGCGCGACAGCTACATGGAGCGAATGCCTTTCTGTACATTTTCGAGAGATGTTGGCGATGTTGATGATGTTGGCATACCAGTGCTACTCTGGCCAGGTGCGGCAACCATGCCCAAAAACCAGATCAGCCAGACTACTGCAACTCGGAGATGAGACTCTTTTGTGGCAAAATAACCCATGTGAAGATGCTCCTGCAAAGCGTGAATTCGATACTCTGACTTTGCCACAGATGGGGCATCTTCACGTAATTTTTCCTATTCGATTTTCAACGTGCGAAATCCAGGTTTAGCATGTGGTCTAGTTTTTGGGGTCAATTATATGGTGCGATACTACCAAAAACGCAACCACGTCGCTTACCTGTCTCACCGCAAGTCCAAACTGGCACGCCTTACGGCTCTTGTTCCCAACCTTGCACTGTATTAATCCGACCAGAGAAAACACAATGCGCTCATTCATTTTTTTACTCACTTGGACAACTCTGCTGATCGGTGCTTTGGCGTTAAGTGGTTGCGGTGGAACCACCACAGCGCTCACCCAAGTTGAGTCCGTAGCAGAAACCGCATTCAACGAATGGGCAGTTCACAACGGTGAGCCCTATCAAGACGTACAAATAATTCAAGAAAGCAACGACGAGTCCTTCGCCACCGTACGCATACTGGCCTGGTTCCGTCCGACGGCTGACGCACCCTGGGAGGAGCGAGAAGCCCTGGTGGACTGCCGACAAGTAGGCGGTAGCTGGCAATGCGACCGCGAGCTGAGCTTTGCCCTGAGCGAAGGCGAGGTAGGCCGACGCAGCATCACGATCCCTGCCGGCAGCTTCCAGATGGGCTGCGACCGCAGCAACCCGGCAGGGTCGTGCCAGGATGACGAGCTGCCCCTGCACACGGTGACCCTGAATGCCTATTCTATCGACAAGTACGAGGTGACCAACGCCCGCTACCAGGCGTGTGTGGACGCTGGCGCCTGTGAGCCGCCGCAGGAGGCAGGTTCCTACACACGTGATGCATATTTTGGAAATCCAGAATTCGCCGACTACCCGGTGATCCAGGTGACCTGGCACCAGGCCAATGCCTTCTGCACCTGGGTAGGGGCGCGGTTGCCCACCGAAGCCGAATGGGAGAAGGCAGCGCGTGGGACGGATGGACGCATTTACCCCTGGGGAGACCAGCCACCCACGCAGGAACTTGCAAACTTTGACAGAAATGTGGGAGATACGACACCCGTGGGCAGCTACCCGGCCGGGGCCAGCCCCTACGGCGTGATGGACATGGCCGGCAATGTCTGGGAATGGGTGAGCGACTGGTACGACAGCGACTACTACAGCCAGTCACCCAGTGAGAACCCACAGGGGCCGGCGACGGGCGGGTCCCGTGTGCTGCGGGGCGGGTCGTGGAGCCTTGACTCCGACGTGCGCTCCACCTACCGGAGCTACTACAGCCCCAGCCGCTGGAGCGGCTACTACGGCGGGTTCCGGTGTGTCCGCTCGCAGTGACTCCGGAATACTGGTCGCTACATCTACCCCAGCACTACTCAACCATTTGGGAGCGCACCCAGTCAATTGGGTTTGGCATGCCATCTGATCTGGCAACGGGCGAATTGATACGGTGCCTGGTTGCGAGTAAGACAAACGCACGCGTACTTGAACTCGGCACAGGAACCGGCCTGGGTACATGTTGGCTGCTTGATGGCATGGATCCCGGCAAGTATATTGGATTCGATCACTCCCTCCGTGTGCTTCGGCACGGCGGTATGCTTGTCATAGATGATATGCTGCCACAACCCAATTGGCCAGACGATCATCCGCCAAAAGTGGAGCGTCTGTTGAAGAAAATCGATGATTTGCCCAATGACGAATTCTCAGTCGTGAAGCTTTGTTGGTATACGGGTCATGTCATTCTCACAAAAAGGCCGAACAAGGCTCTTGAGCGGACACGCTGACGCACGCCGCTTGGTTCTATCGTTCGGCGAGAGTCCGCCAGTTGATCCGTCGGGCAGAGGCGGTGTAGCCAGGGCTGCTCGTCCACAACGTAGGCATGGCCCCTCCTGAGTTGAGCAAGGAGATCAGCTCGTCGTCCGAACTCCCTTCAAGACCCGAGATCCCTGGCCCGCCTGGGGCTTGTATAACACCCTCAAGGGAGTACACGAGTTTGTCACCGCGGATGCATACCAACCGCCAATACTTTCTGCGGGCAACGACACGCCAATGGGTGCAGCAATCAAGGCCGGTCTTGACCTGCTGCGAACGCGCAAAGATGTATACCGGGCCAATGGCATCGCCTATTATCGACCCT
>JAGWYN010000125.1 GCA_018969295.1 Chloroflexota bacterium
GAGGGTGTACTGGTCTCTGTCGAAGACAAAGGAGTGTCAGACAATGCGCGAGCAAAACGAAACAACGACCCCCCAAGAAGTCTGGCAGCTTCTGCGTGAATTGATCGAAATGCAAAAAGAGAGCGAGCGTCGCCTTCAGGAGACTGAGCGTGTGCTCAAGGAGAGCGGCCAGGAGACGGAGCGTCGCCTTCAGGAGACCGAGCGTGTGCTCAAGGAGAGCAGCCAGGAGACCGAGCGGTTGCTCAAAGAGAGCGAGCGTCGCCTTCAGGAGACCGAGCGTGTGCTCAAGGAGAGCGGCCAGGAGACCGAGCGTGTGCTCAAGGAGAGCGGCCAGGAGACCGAGCGTCGCCTTCAGGAGACCGAGCGGCTGCTCAGAGAGAGCAGCCAACGGGTCGACGCCCAGATGGGGAAATGGGGCAACCGACTGGGCGAATTTGTGGAATGGCAGGTGCGCCCGGCTGCGGTCAAGCTGTTTCAAGAACGGGGCATCGACGTCACCGAGCTTCAGTCCAATATTTCGGTGTACAGGGGAGCAGAGGAGGGGATGGAGATCGACCTGCTGGCGGTCAACGGCACTCAGGCTGTGGCGGTCGAGGTCAAAAGCAAGCTGACGCAGCAGGATGTAGACGAACATCTGGAGCGTCTGGCCAAATTCAAGCGGCTGTTGCCCCGCTACCAGACGGTGAACATCTTGGGGGCGGTGGCGGCATTTGTCATCCCGACGGATGTGGCCCGCTATGCCTACCAGAACGGGCTCTTTGTCATCGCCCAGTCTGGGCAGAACCTGGTCATTCTCAACGACAGCAAGTTTCGTCCCAAAGCCTGGTAGCGTTCTTCCCCTCTGTCGGGCTCCCGCTGTGCAGCCAGCTTTTTCCAGCTGCAGGCTTTGCCCCCATCCAGGGCCTCGGAGATCGAGCATCTTGCTCCTTTTTTGAAAATTCGCAACTGCTCAGGCTGCTGGCGGGACACGGCCAGCGCCCCATGATCGCGCCTTCGCACAATCGACATCCAGCCCAACCAGTGTTTCGTCAAGCCTGAAGTGATGGATACGCGTGCCCTAAAATCAGCCCACCCTACAGGAAAAAACGCCCTCAAATGACGCTTGACAAGACACTACATCGAGATGTGCGAAGAAGAATGGCCCATCGGCAGGGGTATGGTCGAAAGCGGCGCAAAGCAATTCAAAGCGTGCTTCAGCGGTCCTGGCATGCGCTGGTCACGGCAAGGCGCCGAAAACCTGCTGCCAGTTCGTGCCGCCGTCCTTAGTGGACGCTTTGACCAGATGTGGGACGCTGCCAAAAACCTGCCCCCATCGTGAAGTAGACCCGTACGAACGGCTCGCATGCATTCTGGGCTTGGCTGTGGTAGAATTCCAGCAGGCCGAATGGGCACGGATGCACCCCCTTGCACACAGGCTTGGCGCCAGGTTTTTGAAGAAGCAATCACGAAGATGGAGGAGATCCAGTCTATGCAGCCATTTCGGTATATTCGTGCCCACAACGTCGAGCATGCCGCCACCCTGCTGCAGGAGGGCAGGGCACGTATCGTCGCCGGCGGCACCGATCTGATCGTGGCGCTGCGTGAACGCCGGTTGGAGACCGACCTGTTGATCGACATCAAGGGGCTTCCCGAGATCGACGAACTGTCCTACACCCCTGAAGAGGGGCTACGGGTTGGAGCAGCGGTGCCCTGTCACCGAATCTACGGCAACGCTGCGGTCTCCGCACACTACCCAGGTCTGGTGGATGCAGCCCGCCTGATCGGCGGGGTCCAGATTCAAGGGCGTGCAAGCTTGGGCGGCAATCTGTGCAACGCCTCGCCGGCTGCCGACGCCATCCCGGCGCTGATCGTCCACAGCGCAGTCTGTGACATTGCCCTGCCGCAAACCCGGCGTCGTGTGCCGGTCGAGGCGTTCTGCGTGGCGCCAGGCAAAACCGTGTTGGGCAAAGGAGAATTTTTGGCCAGCTTGCAGTTGCCGCCGACACAGCCAGGGTTTGGTGCCGCCTACCTGCGTTTCATTCCGCGCAACGAGATGGACATCGCTGTGGTCGGGGTGGGCGCCTCCGTGCAGCTGGATGACACAAAACGTCGGATCGTGGCCGCCCGTGTCGCGCTCGGTGCAGTGGCGCCGACGCCGTTGTTTGTGCGCGAAGCCGGCGATGCCTTGGTCGGAGCAGAAGCCAACGAAGCTGCCTACGAGCAGGCTGCCCTGATCGCCCAGGCAGCTGCCCGCCCGATCAGCGACATGCGCGGCACAGCAGAGTTTCGTCGCCACCTGGTCGGGGTCCTGACCCGGCGGGCGCTGGCAACTGCGGCCGAACGTGCGGCCCGGTAAAGGAGAAAGATACCATGCAATATAAAATGATCGTCTCGACGACTGTGAACGGAAGTGCCGTAGATGTTTTGTGTGAGCCGCGCCAGAGTCTGCTCGAGGTGTTGCGCGATGGGCTTGGCTTGACCGGCGCCAAAGAGGGGTGCAACAACGGCAACTGCGGTGCCTGCAACGTGCTGCTCGACGGCGTGCTGGTCAATTCCTGTCTTGTGCTCGGGGTCGAAGCAGAAGGACGCACGGTCGATACTGTCGAAGGGTTGGCTGCCGGCGGCAAGCTGCACCCCTTGCAGCAGAAATTCCTGGAACATGCGGCACTGCAGTGTGGCATCTGCACCCCAGGCTTTCTGCTTTCCGCCAAAGCGCTGCTCGACCAAAACCCGGACCCGACCGAAGCCCAGGTCCGCTACTGGCTGGCGGGCAACCTCTGCCGCTGCACCGGCTATGACAAGATCGTGCGCGCCGTGCTCGACGCAGCAGACGCAGCAGATTGAAGACCAATACCAGACCACCAGGAGATCCAGAACCATGACTGCCTCTACGTATAAGGTGATCGGCAGCCGTCCCCTGCGCCCAGACGGTGTCGACAAAGTGACCGGGCGCGCCCTGTACGGCGCCGATGTCAAACTCCCCGGGATGTTGCACGGCAAGGTCCTGCGCAGCCCCCA
>JAGWYN010000066.1 GCA_018969295.1 Chloroflexota bacterium
CGTCCAGGTCGCCGCAGCAGCCTGGACAGCCGTTGCCGGCGCAGGCCGTGCCGTCGGAACCGGCGCAGGGGTGGGCTCTGGGTCGCCGCACCCCCCCAGCAGCAGCACAAGGCACAGCCCAAGGCTGTGCAGCCACCGCACAACGGTCGAATCGTTCATCCTTGTTCCTCCTCCCCCACACAAAACCGCTCCATCTCTTCCTGGGATGTGCGCCAGCTTTCAAGCTTTGCCGCCGGAACGACAGATGTTCCGCTGCGCTGCCTGCTGCCTTTCGCCAGCGCAGCCGCATACCCTTTTGCCGCAGCACAAAAATCACCCAGCTCCTTGTCGGCGGCCGCAACGCAGCCCCAGGCTTCAGCCACCGTGTGAATATCCTGCTGCACCCCCGCCTGTTCCAAAAGATCGACCGTCCGCTGACAATTGTGCCGCATCGCCCCCCAATCGCTGCGGAACTCTGCCAACTGCCCCAGATAGCCGTAGGCAAGCGCTGCAATCGGTCTGAGCCCCGCATCCTCACCGGCCGCCAACAGCCCGGTCACCGCCTCAAAGTGCGCCTCAGCCTCGGCTGCCGACCAGCCGGGCAAGCGGGCACGCGCCCCCAGCCAGTGCGCAATCCCAAAACCCAGCGCCGCTTTGGCCGGAACCCAGGCGGAAGCAGGCTGGTCGGCAGCCCCCAGCGCCAGCGAAAAAGCCTGGGTTGCCGTCACCAAAAGACCCGGATGGACGCCCATCAGCTCGACCCCCAGCTGGTCGTAGAGCTTGGCCTGTTCCAGCGCCACAATGCCCAGCCCAAGATAGGCCCGGCTGTAATCCGGCTTGTGCCCCACAGCGTCCCGAAACGCCCGCTCAGCCTCAGCCAGCGTGTCCCCACGCGCCGGGTCGGACGGCAAGGCCTGGCGCAACCTGGCAGCCCCCAGCAGCATCTCCGCCACAGCCAGCCCGGCAGCATCTTGTTCCTCCTCGTTCTGCCTGACCGACCGATCAAAATGGTAGGCAGCCTCCTCGTATTTTTCCTGAAAATAAAAGCCCAGCCCCGCAATCGTCTGCCCCAGCACAGCCAGCCGAGCACTCAGCATGCGATCGATCTGCCCCAAATCTTCGTTGGTCAGCGTGTGGCAGTCCAACTGGGGCGGCAGATCAAACACGATCGGCGCTCCCAGTTGGTTGGGACCCGCCAATTCGCTGCCATACTCAAAACCACGCACGGCCTCCGGCACATAGAAGGCCAGCTGAACCGTGTAGCGAGAGGCCGAGACCGTTATCACACCATAGACCACAACCGTCGCCCCAACCTGCTCCGCCAGCCGCAGCACCACCTTCGCATCGACCACCCCGATCGCAGCAGGCCCGCGGAAATCCGTGATGATCTCCTCCTGCCGCACCCCGGCCGGCTGGAGCAGGGTCTCCTCGAAGAGCCGATTGACCCGCTCGGCCACGCAGCGCTCTTGGCTGCCCCCCCCCACAACCGGAAACTCAGCCAGAGCCAGGTTGAAGGCACCAAACTCAGACATCGGCACGGGCGGTTCTGGCGGCATGGCACGCCACCCGTAAACAGCAAACAGAAGAAGAACAACTACACCCGCAGCGGCCAGCAGCCAGCGCAGCCAATCCACCGGGTCCCGTCGGCTGCTCTCATACGCAAGCGCCGCATCCAGCAGCGGCTGGCGCTGTTCGTCGTAATGCCCCGCAGCCACTGCTGCAACCTGGCCGACTTTGCCCTCACGGGCCGCCTGCGTCAACACCGCCGTCCACACCTGCACCGGCGCACCCCTGAAATCAATCTGTGCACTGTCCAGTTCAGCGTCGTCCGCCACCATGCGAATGCTGTCGGACTCCACAAACAGACCGACCAGAATGCCGCGCAATTGGCTGAACGCCTGCCTTCGCGTCAGGCGTCGGGTGGAATCAGTCATCAGACATCCCAATGCGTTGAGGAGGCAGCGGATACACAAGTCCCGTACGTGAAACGGAGAAGCGCCGTTCACCTGCCAAGTATAGTCGAACCTGACAACGGACGCAACACAAATGGATCTGCTCCCAGCAGAGGACAAGGATGTCGTAGGTGGAATGACCGAGCAGGCGGCTCTCAGCCGAGCGCCCGGCACGAACGCCGGACAATCAACGACGTGCTCAGGTGGTAGGTGACCGGCTGGCTCTCCACACCGCTGGGGCCGGCGAGCCGACGCCGCATCAGATCCACCGCCAGGCGGGCCATTTCATCGACTGCAATGCCCACTGCGGTGATTGGCGGGTTCCAGGCGGTCAACCACTCGGTGTCGTTGTAGCCGACCACGGAAATATCGTCGGGGATGCGCACCCCTGCCTGGCCGATCATCATCAGCGCACCCATCGAAATGCGGTTGCTGCCTGCAATCAATGCGGTTGGGCGTCGCGGCAACGCCAACAGCTCTGTCGTCGCCTGCTCGCCGTGCCGCCGCGTGAATGCACCGACTTTCAACAGCGCCGGGTCGTCTTCCAACCCCAACAGACGCACTGCGCTCTGATACCCCAACAGCCGTTCGCTGCCGGTGGTGATCCCTGCCGACCCGCTGATAAAGCCGATGCGGCGATGGCCCAGATCCGCCAGATACTCCACCGCCTGGTGCATCCCACGAAAATTGTCCGGCAACACCGCATCCAATACGGTTCTCTCGCTCTGCCGGTTCAACTCGACAACCGCGACCCCCTGATCCACCAGCTTCCGCACCCAGACCGAGTTGCGCGCCTGCGCCGGATGGGTGTAAAAAATCCCGTCCACTCCTTTCTGATGCAGGATCTCCAGACAGGCACGGTCGATCTCAGCATCTTCGTTGTTGACACAGAGCACCAGTTCCTCCCCTGTGCCGTGCAAAACCTCCAACAGTGCATCGGCCAGCGCCGTGTAGAATACATTTGCAATGTCCGGGATGATCAGCCCAAACAGCCGCCCGCCCGCCGCCGCCCGAGCGCGGCGGCCGACACGGTAGCCCAGCTGCTCGACCGCCCGACGCACTTTGTCTGCATTCTCGGCGCTGGAATACCCCTTCTGGTTCAGCACACGGGAAACCGTGCTCGGCGACACCCCTGCCGCCTTGCCCACATCCACAACCGTGACCTCCTGTTTGCGCCGCATGACCTTTTCCTTCTCTCACAGTCCCCAAGGGTAGATGTGAAAATAAAAAAATAAATTTTCATAGTGCATTCTAGTGCAGGCCGCCAAAATCTTCAAAAATCGGCGTGAAATGGCGCCCCAAATGCAAAATTCTGCCCAGTTGTCCTTGACTTTTCTGAAACAGTTCGGTATGATGGGAATGAAATCGGCAATAAAATAGTTTTTTTTCAGACATCCTCTGTCTCCACTGTGCCGTTTCGGTTTTCGAGCCGTCTTTTCTACGTTTTTTAATTTTTCACTTTGTTGGAGGAGTTTCATGAAACAAGCAATTCGTGTTGTTGCCCTGCTTTTGCTGCTTGCCCTGGCGGTCAGCGGCTGCACTGCCGTGCCGGCTGCACCCGCTGCCCAGGAAGCAGCGGAGAGCGGCGAAGCGGTGCAGCTGAGCGTGATCCACTATTTCAGCGACACGCTGGGCAAAGAAGCCATGTCCAAAATTCTGAGCGGCTTCAACGCGGCCAATCCAGCCACAGAGGCGCTCGACAACTCAGCGGGCCATGAGGATTTCAAGACGCAGATCCTGGTGACCCTTGCCGGAAACAACCCGCCTGATCTCTTTTCCTACTGGGCCGGCGCGCGCACCCAGTTTGTCGTCGACGGCGGGCGTCTGGCACCGATCGACGACCTGTGGGCTGCCAACGACCTGGATTCGATCATCCCAGCCGGGATCGCAGCGGGCGCTTCCACCTACGGCGAAAACAAGTATCTCATCCCGATCGGCTACCACTATGTCGGCATGTTCTACAACCCAGAGGTGATGGCTGCAGCGGGCGTGACCACCCTGCCCACCACCTGGGATGAGCTGATGGCCGCCGCTGAACAGCTCAAGGCCGCAGGCGTTACCCCATTTGCGCTGGGCTCGATGAACCGCTGGCCTGCCCAGTTCTGGTTCGACTACCTGATGCTGCGCACCGCCGGCCCCGACTACCGGGCCCGGCTGATGGCTGGCGATGCTTCCTACACCGACCCCGAGGTGATGGCCGTCATGGAGCTCTGGAAGTCGTTGGTTGACGCCGGCTATTTCGTCGAAAACGCCAACGCCTACGACTGGACCGACGCAGCCGACCAGGTTGCCAATGGCCAGGCCGCCATCACCCTGATGGGCACCTGGATCACCGGCTACTGGAACGGCAATGGCCTGGTGCCCGGCGAAAATTACGATTTCTTCCCCTTCCCGTCGATCGATGCAGGGGTGCCCAATGCTGCACTGGGGCCGGTCGATGGCTTTGTCATGACCGCAGCCTCCGCCCACAAAGCCGAGGCAGAACAGCTGCTGATGTACCTGCTCGACCCCCAGGTGCAGGCAGACTGGGCACAGGCCCAGGGCGCCCTGGCCCCCAGCATGCAGGTCGACCCCGCCATCTACAACGTAGTGATGAGCAAGGCCAACGAACAGGTGGCCGGCGCCGAGGTCTTTGCCTTCAACTACGACCTGGCAACCACCCCCCCGATGGCCGAAGGCGGGTTGAATATGTTCGCACAGTTCATGAACGACCCCTCCGGCTACGCCGACTACCTGGCTGAAACTGAAGCGGTTGCCGCCGAGGTCTTCGGCCAATAACTGACGAGGGGGCAGAAGCAGCCGGCAATGTCTGCGACGCTCTGTTGGCCGTTGGAATTTCCCCGGCCAGCAGAGCGCCCAATGTTGCCGGCTGCTTCTGCCCCCCCTGCACCACCCCAGATTGAAAGGCACCTATGGCACGCGCACGCTGGACGATCCTTTTCCTGACACCGCCCCTGGCAATCTACCTCACCATCGTCCTGGCACCGCTGCTGGTCTCTTTCTACTACAGTCTGACCGACTGGAACGGCTTCAACCCAAACTATAACTTTGTCGGGCTGGACAATTTTCTCAAAATCGGCCGCGACCCACTCTTCGCCAACGCCATCCGCAACACCGTGGCCTGGATGATCCTCGCCCTGCTGCTGCCCTCCCTGGCCGGACTGGCCATCGCCCTGGCCCTCAACGGACGCGGGACCGCAGGCAATTTTTACAAATCACTCTTCTATCTGCCCATCTGCCTCTCCCTGGTCGTGATCGGCCAGGTCTGGATCTGGATCTACCACCCCGACTGGGGACTGCTCAATGTTGTCCTGACCAGGGTGGGGCTCGAATCCTGGACCCAGGCGTGGCTGGCCACCCCCGAAACCGCACTGCTGTCGGTGATCGCCGCCTGGACCTGGCAGCAGACCGGGCTTGCAATGGTGATCTTTCTCGCCGGACTGACCGCCGTCCCCAAAGAATTGACCGAAGCCGCCGAAATCGACGGCGCCACCTACTGGCAAAGCCTGCGCAGCGTGGTCATCCCTCTGCTGCTGCCCGCCACCATCGTGGTTATGGCCCTCGCCATCATCAACTCGCTCAAAAGTTTTGACATCGTCTTTGTCATGACCGGCGGCGGCCCCTTCCATTCGTCGGATACGCTCGCAATGTTCATGTACACCGAGTCGTTCCGCAAATACTATATGGGCTACGGCAGCGCCATCGCCGTCGTGCTCTTCGCCATCTCCCTGGCTGCCATTGCCTTTTATTTCCGCCAGGTACGCACACTGGACCACCTCTATGACTGATCCTGTGACTGACAGAACACCCCGCCTGGGAACTTTTTTGTTTTATGGTACCTTGACGCTGGTGCTCCTTGTCTATTCGCTGCCCAGCCTCGGGGTCCTGTTGACCTCGTTCAAAACCACCGAGGAAATAGCCCGCGATGGACTCTGGAGCTGGCCCCAGCTGCTGCGTTTCACCAACTTCAGCGAAGCCTGGATCGGCGGCAATCTGCTCGTCTATGGCCGAAACTCCCTCCTTGTCACCCTCCCGGCAACCGCTGCCTCGATCCTGCTTGGCATCTTGACCGGCTATGTCTTCAGCACGCTCCGCTTTCGTGGCTCGGATGCCCTCTTCGTGCTGGTGGTGGCTGGCATGTTCTACCCCCCCCAGATTGTGCTGATCCCCCTCTTTCGTCTTTTCAACGCGCTGAATCTTTACGACACGCTCTGGCCGATGATCATCGTCCATACAGCGTTTGGCATCCCGATCTGTACGCTGGTGCTGCGCAATTTCTTTGCCGCCATTCCCCATGCGCTGCGCGAGGCCGCCATTCTCGACGGCGCCCACGAAGGACAGGTGCTGACCCGCGTCATGCTCCCGTTGAGCCTGCCCGCACTGGCTGTGCTCGCCACCCTTCAGTTTACCTGGATCTGGAACGATTTTCTGTGGCCCATCATTTTTACCCAGTCGGACAGCATGCGCACCATCATGGTGGGGCTGGCATCGCTCAAAGGCCAATACAGCGTCGCCTACGGCGTACAGGGCGCACTGTCGATCCTGGCCAGCCTTCCAACCTTGCTGGTCTTTGTTTTTTTTCAACGCTATTTTATTCGCGGCCTGACCCTCGGCTCTGTCAAAGGGTGACGCCGTCTCTATCCGCTTGCCCGCCAGAAAACGAGGGTTCCGTATGGACAAACTCCGAGTCGGTTTTATCGGCACAGGCCGCATCTCCGACCTGCACGCCATCGAATACTTGAACAATCCCCGCGCACAGATCGTGGCGGTGGCCGACAGCCAAATCGAGCAGGCCCAGCGCCGCGGCCGCGCCTGGGGCCTGCCCGAAGAGGCAATTTTCTCCAACTACCACGATCTGCTCGCCTCTCCCACGGTCGATCTGGTCGAGATTCTGCTGCCCCACCACCTCCACTTCCAGGCCACGCTGGATGCGGCTGCGGCGGGCAAGCACATTTCGGTGCAGAAGCCGATGGCGCTGAGCGTGGCCCAGGCGGACGCGATGATTGAAGCCACGCGCCGGGCCGGTGTGGCATTCAAGGTCTTCGAAAATTTTATTTTCTATCCACCCGTCGCACGCGCCAAAGCGCTGATCGACGCCGGTGAGATCGGCGACCCCCTCTCGATCCGCATCAAAAGCAATGCCGCCACCAGCCCCAATGCCTGGCATGTCCCTCCCTCCGCCCAGGCCTGGCGTTTTGACCCAGCCCAGAACGGTGGCGGCCCACTCGTCTTCGACGACGGCCACCACAAGTTCGCCCTGGGCTGGTACTTTATGGGCCAGGCCGAAGCCGTCCACGCCTGGATCGGCGCCACCGAGGTCGCTCCCGGCGCACTCCTCGACGCACCGTCGATCATCTCTTGGAAGTTCGCCCACGGTCGCGTCGGTTCGCTCGAAGTGGTCTATTCCCCAGAATTGGTGCTCGATACCCAACATTACGCCCAGGACGACCGCATTGAAATCACCGGCACACGGGGGGTGATCTGGGTCACGCGCGGCCACGGCAAGCTGCTCGATCTGCCCCCTGTTGTGCTCTACCGAGACCGTCAGACCCGCACCTTCTCTGATCTGCCGACCGGCTGGGAGTTCAGTTTTATCCATTCAACCCGCCATGGGATCGATGCGTTTCTGGCCGGCGAGCCCCCCTGTCTGACCGGCGAACAAGGGCGCGAGGTGCTTCGCTTTGCCCTGGCCGCCCAGGAGTCTGCACGCACAGGTGCCGCAGTCACCCTCTGACCAGCCAACACCTCCACCCTTTGCCACACCCTTTTTTATTTCTGTGAGCCCTTACCATGTCTCTGCACCTGAACGGTTCTGAAGTGATCGTCGAAATGTTGATCCGCGAAGGCATCCCCTTCGCCATCGGCATCCCTGGCCACGGCAATCTGCCGCTGGTCGATGCCCTGCGCCGGCGCCAGGAGGCCATCCGGGTCATCATGCCCCGCCATGAGCAGGCCGCGGTCCATATGGCCGACGGCTTTTTTCGTGCCTGCGGCAGACCTCTGGCCGTCTACACCTCGATCGGTGCAGGTGCTGCCAATACCCCACTCGGGCTGGCCACCGCATATGTCGATTCAATTCCGCTGCTGCTCCTGGTCGGCGAAACCCACACCCATATGCGCGGGGTCGGCGTGCTCCAAGAGATCGATCGCCAGTACTGGTCTGACCTCCCCCGTTCCTTCGACCCGGTGGTCAAACGCAGCTGGCGCATCGACCAGGCCCGCCAGCTCCCCCGCGCCGTCAGCCAGGCCTTCAACACGATGCTGACCGGCCGCCCAGGCCCGGCGCTCCTTGCGCTGCCTATGGACGTCCAGGCCGAAAGTGTTGCCCTGCATGCGCTGCCTGACCCGCTGACACGACGTCCCCACAGTCTGCCCAGCGCCGATCAGGCCACGATCCGCCAGGCCGCAGCGCTGCTCGCCTCGGCCCAGCGGCCTGTGATTGTGGCAGGTGGGGGGGTTGTCCTCTCCCGGGCTGAAGAGCCCCTGCTGCAGCTGGCCGAACACCTCGGGGCTGCAGTCGTCAGCACGATGCAGGGCAAAGGCTCCTTCCCCGAAAACCACCCGCTCTACGGCTGGCATATGGGCAGCAACGGCACAACCTGCGGCAACCACCTGGCCACCCAGGCCGATGTGCTGCTGGCAGTCGGGGTGCGCTTCGCCGACAAGGCCACCTCCTCCTACCGCCCTGGCTACGCTTTTTCGATTCCCCCCTCCAGGCTGATCCACATCGACATCGACCCCTTTGAGATCGGCAAAAACTACCCGGCTGACATCGGGCTCGTCGGCGATGCCGGTGCGGTGCTGCGCGACCTGCTGGCCACACTCCAGAGAGATCTGCCCCCCCGGGCCTGGCAACAAAGCCCTTACACCGCAGAAATTGGTGCAGCGGTCGACCAGTGGCTGGCCAGCTTCCGCCCCCTCCAAGAGTCGGAACAGTCCCCCCCCACGATGGGACGGGTCATCGCAGAGGTGCGCCGCGCACTTCCCCACTCTGGGCTTGTCTTCACCTCCTCAGGCAATATCCAGGCTCAGGTCTTTCAAGAGATGGCCTTCACCCAGCCGCGCACCTACTTTTCGGCCGGCGGGTTCAGCACGATGGGCTGGGCCTATCCGGCCGCCCTGGGCGCCAAACTGGCCTGCCCGACCAGCCCAGTCGTGGCCCTGGTCGGAGACGGCGATTTTTTGATGACCCTTCAGGAGCTTGCCACCGCCGTGCAGTACGAAATCCCAGTGGTTGCTGTCGTCTTCAACAACCAGGGCTGGCAGGCCATCCGAGATTTGCAGTGGCTGGCGTTCGGCGAAGAGGCCCGCTACGGCACGATGTTCGAACAGGAGGAGCGCCCTCTCTCCCCCAATTTTGCGGCCATTGCAGCTGCGTTCGGTGCCTACAGCCGACGGGTGGAAGACACCGCAGAGGTTGCCGCCGCCATTGCAGAGGCACTGGCCGCCAACCGTCCGGCAGTCGTCGAGGTGCTGATCGACCGCCAGCTCGGCACCTCCGGCGGCCAGGCCCCTGGCTGGTGGGATGTGCCGGTGCCTGGCTATCTTCCCGAACGACGGGCCACCTACGAATCCGAACGCAGCGAAGAGGTGATCTGATGCGCTACCAACTCTATATCGACGGACAGTGGGTGGATGCCCACAACCACGGCACCTGGCGCGTGGTGGACCCTGCGACCGAACAGCTTGTTCAAGAGGTTCCTTTCGGCGACGGCCACGACGCAGAAGCGGCCATCGCCGCAGCTGCTGCGGCACAGCCCCGCTGGGCCGCCATGACCGCCTACGAACGCGGGGCCATTCTGCGCCGCACGGCCGACCTCATCTTGAGTCGGCTGGACGAGCTGGCGCCGATCATGACCCGCGAGTGTGGCAAGCCGCTGGCCGAAGCGCGCGGGGAATGGACAGCCTGCGCAGATCTGTTCGACTGGTTTGCAGAGGAGGGCAAACGGGCCTACGGACGCACAATCCCCCCGCGACGGGCACAGAAACGGCTGCTCGCCCTGCCGATGCCGGTCGGCGTGGTCGCTACGATCACGGCCTGGAACTTCCCAGCCTACCTGCCAGCACGCAAATGGTCGGCCGCACTGGCCGCCGGCTGCACGGTCGTCGGGCGGCCCAGCGAGCTGACACCGCTGAGCGCAATGGTGCTGGTCAATCTGCTGGAAGAGGCCGGACTTCCCCCCGGTGTGCTCAACCTGGTCAACGGCCAGCCGGCGGAGATAGGCGAGCACTTTTTGCGCTCGCCGGCAGTGGACAAGCTGACCTTTACCGGTTCACAAAGAGTCGGCAAACTGTTGATGCGTGGGGCCGCAGACGGAATCAAACGGCTCTCGCTCGAGCTGGGCGGCAGCGCGCCGGTGCTGGTCTTCCCCGATGTCGATGTCGAAGCGGCAGCCAGGCTGGCCGTGGCAGCCAAATTTCGCAACAACGGCCAGGTCTGCATCTCCCCCAGCCGCTTTTATCTGCACAGCGCGATCGCCGGCGATTTTATCGAAGCAAGCGCCGAGCTGGCTGAAAAGCTCGTAGTCGGGCCCGGGCTGGATCTGCAGGTGACGACCGGCCCGCTGATCAGCGCAGCAGCGCGCGAGCGTATGGAGGGCTTTGTCGCCGACGCTGTCGCCCAAGGAGCTCGGGTCATCGCTGGAGGCCGACGTCCTGCCCGGCTGGAACAAGGCTTTTTCTACGAACCGACCCTGCTGGCCCACCTCACGCCGCAGATGCGCGCCCTCCACGAGGAGGTTTTTGGGCCAATCATGCTGCTTTCCGAGTTTGACACCCTCGACCACGCGCTGGCCCAGGCCAACGCCACCCCCTACGGGCTGGCCGGCTATCTCCTGACTCGAGACCTGGACAACGCCATCCGCGGCTACGAAGGGCTGCGCTTTGGCATTGTCGGGGTCAACGACCTGACCCCGGCCACTGCTGAAGGCCCCTTCGGCGGCGTCAAACAGAGCGGCTTCGGCCGTGAAGGGGCGCAGGAAGGCCTGCACGAATTCCTCGACACCAAATTCGTCTCAATGGCACTCTCCTAAAGGAACCCATGGCTGCTCACGGTCTTGCCAACAATCTTACCGAATACGGCGACAAAGAATTCGCACTCTACCTGCGCAGATCCTTCGCCAAAGCGATGGGGTTCAGCAACGAGGCACTGGACAAACCGATCGTCGGCATCCTCAACACCTACAGTGAGCTCAACAACTGCCACCGCCATTTCCCGCAGCTGGTTGACGCCATCAAACGCGGGGTCTGGCAGGCGGGCGGACTGCCGCTGGAATTCCCAACGATTTCGCTGGGAGAGGTTTTTCTCTCGCCGACCAGCATGTTCTACCGCAATTTGATGGCTCTGGATGCAGAGGCGATGATTCGTGCCCAGCCGCTGGACGCAGTCGTGCTCACTGGTGGCTGCGACAAAACCCTGCCTGCCCTGCTCATGGGCGCGGCCAGCGCCGGGGTGCCTGCCATCGCGGTTGCCGCAGGGCCGATGCTGACCAGCCAGTTCGAAGGCGAACGGCTCGGCGCCTGCACCGACTGCCGTCGTTTTTGGGCCCGCTTTCGACGCAACGAGATCGACCAGGAAACCATCCAGGTCGTCGAAGGCCAGCTGGCCCCCACCCCAGGCACCTGCAGCGTGATGGGCACCGCCAGCACCATGGCCTGTCTTGTCGAAACGCTCGGCATGATGCTTCCAGGGGGTGCCTCGATCCCCGCTGTCTACGCAGACCGCATGCGCTGCGCCGAAGAGTCGGGCAAACTGGCCGTGCAGCTGATCCAGAGCCAGCTCACCCCAGCCCAGATTATGACACGCCCTGCATTTGAAAACGCGCTGCGCGTCCTGCAGGCGATTGGCGGCTCCACCAATGCCGTCATCCATCTGACCGCTCTCGCCGGCCGACTCGGCATTCGGCTCGAACTCGACCAGCTCGACCAGCTGGCCGCCTCTACCCCCGTGCTGGTCGACCTCAAACCGACCGGGGTTGGATACATGGAGGATTTTCACCGCAGCGGTGGACTGCGCGTCGTCCTGCAAGAGCTCAAACCTCTGCTCCATCTGGATGTGCGCACCGTGACCGGGCAGACGCTGGGCCAACTGCTCGACACCCCTTACACCTTTCCAAGCTGGCAGCAGGTGATCCGCCCTGCCACAGCTCCGCTGCAGGCAGAAGGCGCGCTGATTGTGCTCCGAGGCAATCTGGCCCCAGATGGGGCGCTGCTCAAACGGTCGGCGGCCACGCCGGCCCTGCTCCACAAGAGCGGACGGGCAGTCGTCTTCAACTCACTCGCCGACCTGGCCGCCCGCATCGACCACCCTGACCTCGACGTGACCCCCGACGATTTTCTGGTGCTGCAAAATGCAGGTCCGCTTGGCGGACCCGGCATGCCCGAAGCCGGCTATCTACCGATCCCCAAAAAATTGGCGACAGCCGGGGTGACGGACATGGTGCGCATCTCTGATGCACGGATGAGCGGCACCGCTTTTGGCACAGTGGTGCTGCACGTGGCGCCGGAGGCAGCCGTCGGCGGCCCGTTGGGCCTGGTGCGAACCGGAGACCGAATCGAACTCGACGTCGACGCACGTCGGCTGACCCTGCAGGTGCCGGAGGAGGAGCTGGCTGCACGGCGCGCCGCACAGCCACTTCCCCCCCCCCTGGCCACCTACGGCTATGCAGCGCTTTACCAGCGCCACTGCGAACAGGCCAACCTGGGCGCAGATTTCGATTTTCTGCACCCGCCAGAGATCCGGTAACGGCGCCCGCCACGGCTGCGCAGCCCTGGCCCTCTCCCTGGCCCTTTCGTACGGTGTGCGTTGCGGCCACACCGCGTTGCGGCCACACCGCGCTCCAACCCCGAAGGCTGGCAGAGAGCGTCGGAAAAAGAATCGACGCTCCCTGATTGCCCCACAGCCAATCCCAATGCTACTTGGGCGTGCATTCTCCGCGGAACAGCGCCCATTCTTCGCATTCGCTGCCGTCCGCAAAGACACAATAGCCCACCTCGCCCCCCTCCCCCTGACGAATTTCCAGTGTGCCCCCCACTGCCACACAATTCTCTGAGGCTGGGTTGGCAATTCCAACTTCGCTCGCTGGCTTTGTGACCGGCTTGCAGCCTGCCACGAGACATGCCACAACAACTCCACAGCAGAGCATCTGCAACGATTTTGTCATATATCCCTTCTCCTTCGCAAAACCTGCTGAAACAACGTTTCCTCGGCAGCTGCTTTTTCGTTTGCTCAGCTGCTCTCTATTTTACACCCGTTTTGCCTTTGCCGTCAGCCGTTTATTTTGCCTTCTGCTGCCCAGGCTGCCGGCCCAGCGCGTGCAGCCCAGCCTCCAACACCTGCGTGATGCGTTCCACATCGTAGACACAGCCACGCCAGATGCCGCCACTTGCCTGCTGCAGCGCAGCCCACAGCCGCGTGTCAGCGGGCAGTCCAGGGTCTGGCGCAAGATCCGGGTGTGGGCCGCGCGCAGCCAGCACCGCTGCTCCCTGCTCCGGGCTGTACCGCTTCCCCCCATGCCCGACCAGGTCGATCTGCCCAGTCAACCCCACAGTATCGACCACGATCTGAAGGGTGTCCCCCTCACAGACCCGGCCCAGGGGGCCCCCCGCCAACGCCTCGGGCCCGACATGGCCAATACATGCGCCAGTGCTCACCCCGCTGAACCGCGCATCGGTGATCAGCGCAACCTCCCTCCCCCACGACAGATACTTGAGCGCTGCCGTGATCTGATAGGTCTCCTCCATGCCACACCCCAGCGGCCCACGCCCCATCAGGACAATCACATCCCCAGGCCGCACCGGATGTGCACTCTGCCCCTTGACCGCAGCGATCGCAGCCGACTCGCTGGTAAAGACCCGCGCCGGGCCTACTTTGTGGTAGACCCCTGCCCCATCGAGCAGACGACGGTCGATCGCCGTGCTCTTCACCACCGCACCCTCCGGAGCCAGGTTGCCCTGGACAAACGTCACGGTGCTCGTCAGCCCCTGCGCTCGCGCCCGCACCGGCGACAAAATCACCGTGTCCGGGTCCACCCCCTCCTGCTGAAAGAGCCAGTCACGCAGCCGCTGCCGACGCTCGCTGACCTGCCACCGATCCAACAGATCCCCTAATTTTCCCCCCTGCACCGTCAACGCATTCAACCGCAGCAGCCCCAGATCGCGCAGGTGCAGCATCACCTCGGGGACCCCGCCCGCCAGAAAAACACGCACCGTCGGATGGCCGACCGGACCGTTGGGCAGCACATCGACCAGCCGCGGGGTGCCCGCGTTGACCGCACTCCAGTCCGCCATCTCCGGCACACGCAGCCCGGCAGCGTGCGCCAACGCAGGAAGATGCAGCAACAGATTGGTGCTCCCCCCAAACGCAGCGTGCACCACCATCGCATTGTGCAACGCATCTTCCGTCAATATATGACGGACGGTGATCCCCTGCTCCTCCAGCCGAACCAGTGCCCGCGCCGAACGCCGCGCCAGTTCCAGCCAGAGCGGCTGGCCCGACGGCGTCAACGCAGCATGCAGCAGTGAAAGCCCCAACGCCTCCGCCACCACCTGGCTGGTCGCAGCAGTCCCCAAAAACTGGCAGCCCCCCCCGGGACTGCCACACGCCCGACAGCCCAGCTCCGCAGCGGTCTGCAAGTCGATCTCCCCCTGGGCAAAACGGACCCCCAACGTCTGCACCTTGCCGGCGTCCTCTCCTTCTGTGGGCGGCAACGTGACCCCTCCAGGCACCAGAATCGCCGGCAGGTCAAGCTGACCCGCCAGGGCCAGCAACATGGCCGGCAGCCCCTTGTCACAGGTGGCCACCCCCATCACCCCGCGACGCGTCGGCAGCGAACGAATCAGCCTGCGCAGCACCACCGCCGCATCGTTGCGGTAGGGCAGGCTGTCCATCATGCCCGGCGTCCCCTGTGTGCGCCCATCACAAGGGTCTGTGACAAAACCGGCAAACGGAATCGTGCCCAGCCGACTCAATTCCTCTGCAGCAGCCTGCATCAAAAGCCCAACCTCCCAATGGCCCGTATGATAGCCCAACGCCACCGGGGTGCCGTCCGGGCTGCGAATTCCACCCAGCGTGCTCAAAATCAAAAACTCGCGGCGCCGCAGCAGCGCCGGGTCCCAACCCATACCCGCATCCTGGGTCAGACCAAAAAGATGGCCGCTCGGCGCAGTTGCCAAAAAATCAGCGTCGAGCGGCAGCACCCCAGCCGGCCCAGGCCCATGCACCTGCACCCGGTACAGATCCGGTTCTTGCGAGTCGATCGGAATCCACTCCACCTCTCTGCCTGTTTTGTCAATCATCTTGCTCGCCTCTCCAGACTGGATTCTTCACAACAAAAACCCAGAGCGCTGACCCTTGGGGGTCCAGACAGGGTTTGTTTACAAAAACATAAAAAGCTGTTAAACAGCCGGCTGCAGCTGCTTAATCAGCGGGCAATATACTTGCCTTGAATGTACAAAACAAGCATACCTGCACCACCGTAAATTTGAAAAAACAACTCACATTTCAGGAGAGCACATCCCATGTCTGAGACACACTTTTCAGAAACACACGCCGGGCAAGGACAAAGCCTGTGGCGCCGCCTGGTAGACAGCAAACTGGATCGGCGCAATTTTTTGAAAAATGCAACCCTGGCCGGGGTGGCCGCCATCGCAGCATCGCCGCTGCAGCTGCGGACCGCTTCGCCGACTGCGCTCGACGTAGCAGCCGCTGAGGCCGCTCCCCTCCACAATCCACGCCTGATCTTCTCCCCGATCGGGCCGTCGACAGCCGATGATATCGTGCTGCCCGCCGGCTATTCTTACCAGGTGGTTGCCCCCTACGGTTTTGAACTGGCGAATGGACAAAAGGTAGGCTTCAACCATGACTGGATCGGCTTTTACCCGATCGACATGGTGGAAAAAGGAATCGACCCCAGCTACTATTTCAATGGGTTTCTGAGCCCACAGATGTCGAGCGAGGAAGGGCT
This sequence comes from Chloroflexota bacterium, assembly GCA_018969295.1. Lineage (GTDB taxonomy): Bacteria > Chloroflexota > Anaerolineae > Caldilineales > Caldilineaceae > Caldilinea. Next base: position 15,896 of record JAGWYN010000066.1, read on the forward strand.
GCTCGTCATCAACCACGAGTACTTCAACCCACTTTTTGTGGGCGGACACCTGGATCCGGCCACGGAGAAGAGCGCTGAGCAGCTTCAGGAAGAACAGCACTCGGTCGGCCTGAGTGTGCTGCATGTTCGCAAAAATGCTGAAGGACAGTGGGAGATTGTCGTCGATTCCCCGCACACACGACGCATCGACGCCACAAGCCCGCTGCTGCTGACCGGCCCGGCTGCCGAGCTGGATGGCGGCCCAGAGGCGATCGGCTCGCTGGCCAATTGTTCGGGGGGGGTCACCCCGTGGGGAACCGCCCTGAGCTGTGAAGAAAACTTCCAGGATTACCCCGTAGCGCTGCCCGACGGGTATGGCTGGGACCCAGCGGTCTACGGCAAAAAACACTACGGCTGGGTGGTCGAGGTCGATCCCTTCGATGCCACAAGCACCCCGCGCAAACACACCGCACTGGGACGCTTCCGCCACGAAAATGTGGCGATCGCCGTGGGCAAGGACGGCTCTGTGGTCGCCTACATGGGCGACGACAAAGCCGATTCGTGTGTCTACAAATTTGTGGCCGACAAAAAGTTGAGCGGCAATCGCGCCCAAGACATGACCATCCTGGAAAGCGGCAAGCTCTACGCCGCAGACTTCGGCAACGGCAAATGGCTGCTGGTCGATTACGATGCCCAGGAAGCCCTGCAAAAAGCAAAGAACAACGAGGATGCCCCTCTCTTCGCCTCCCAGGCAGAGGTGCTCGCCGATGCCCGCGCAGCCGCCCTGGCGCTGCGGGCCACACCGGTCGACCGTCCGGAAGATATCGAAATCCACCCGAAGGACGGCAGCATTTTTGTGGCGCTTACCAACAACACCGGCCACGGCAACTTCCATGGCCAGATCGTGCGAATTGTTGAAAGCGAAGGCGATCCCACCGCAGAAAGCTTCGACTGGAGCATCTTCGCTGTCGGCGGCCCGCAGAGCGGCTTCTCCTCCCCAGACAACCTGGTCTTCGACGCCGAAGGCAACCTGTGGATGGTGACCGATATCTCGAGCAGCCGCCAAAACAAGGGCATCTACAAATTCCATCTCAACAATGGACTCTTCTTCTTCCGCACAGAAGGACCCTTTGCCGGCATCGCCTACCAGTTCGCTTCGGGACCGGTTCATTGTGAAATGACCGGGCCAGCCTGGACCCCAGATGGCAAGACCCTCTTCCTTTCCATCCAGCATCCGGGCGAAGAGAGCCCGTCGCTCGATGAGTTGTCCAGCCACTGGCCCAACGGGGGCACCGAACGGCCTCTGCCCGCTGCCGTGGCCATTGCAGGGTTCCCGGGCTGGTAACAGCCCCCCCTTCTCAATGTGTGCAGACGGCTGCCCCTTCGCCGTCTGCACACATCAAACACCCTTCTTTCGTATAAATCTCGCCAACACGCCAAAAACAGACCTAGCACCATGATTTTGAATCCCAACCTCGCACACGAACGCACTTTGCTCGGAGCTGTCGACAGCTATCTGGGCGAACTGGTGCATGTCCGCCCCTTTTTGATACAACATTACCGGGAAATCTGTGAGAGCATGACAGAAGAATGGCTCGAAAACGGTGGGCCCAACGCAATCGATGCGCTGACCCCAGAGTGGCTCTCACACTATGTCGATCGACAGACCAATTCTGTCGCCGCCACAGAGGTTCTCTCTTCGTTCTGCACCTGGGCCGTCGAACATGGCTTGATCGCCGAATCCCCTTTCCAAAGCGGTGCTCAATAGGGAAAACTGTCCAATCGCCGCGTCGCTGAGCGCACACGCTAGACGGCAGTTCTTGAACATGCCCTTGACGTTCAGCTCCTCGATGACGAGAACCGACGGACGCTTGTCGGGGATGGCGCACGCCGCCTTGTTGCGCGCGTCCCTCCGCACGTTTGCCACCTGCATATGCAGCCTGGCGACCTTCATTCGCACCTTTGACCGGTTCTTGCCACCTTTGACACGACGAGAAAGCCTGCGCTGTTGCCGCGCCGCCCGTACAGTCGCAGACATGGAGGTGATGCTGGCGATGAAATCGGCCTCCAGATCCTCTTTGGTCTCGTTCGGAAACACAACCTCGACACGCCTGCCTTGCAGATCCAGCAGCGTGACAATGTAGTTGAACCCAACGTGCGTCAACCGATCTTTGTGTTCAACCACGATGACGTCCATTGAGCCATCCCTGAGCAGGGCGGTCAGTTTCGGCTTGCTTTCATTCAGCCCCGACCCCACCTCCGTCACGATCCTGCTCACCGTAAACCTTTGGCAATGGCGCAGGTCTGCAAGCGCTCAAGCTGTCGCACCAGGTCGTCTTTCTGGTCGGCGCTCGACACCCTGGCGTAGAGGGCGATGCCGGCAGGTGCATCGATCTGCTCACGCACGATGACGGTGCCTGTTTCCGTCTGATAGGCGTCGAGCTTTCCCTCTTTCCACCAGCGCCATGCGG
>JAGWYN010000126.1 GCA_018969295.1 Chloroflexota bacterium
GGCACCCCTGGCCATGTTGAGTCTGGATGAAATCCGGATTCGCCAACAGAGGGAGGGCGCTCTTTTGGCGCGCGCGTACGAGATCGAGATCGAGTTGGTGCCCGGCGTCGATGTCGCTGAACTGCAGGTTCTGGCCGATCGTTTCATGGACGCCTACGACCTGACGCCGAGCCGGGAGAGCAAACTCGAACGGGCCCTGGTTCTTCTTAGCCGCCACCCTGCCGAGTCGCCAGAAAGCTGGCAGGGTGTGCGCGCCGAGATGCACATGGGGGAGGCGTGTCGCATCCTCTGGCATGAACAGTTCATGCAGCTTTTGCTCGACGAGGCGGGTGTGCGTCACAGCGAGGATCCAGAGTATATCCACGATGCACGTGTGGCGATTCGTCGGGCGCGTGCTGCTGCACGCATCTATCAGGGCTATTTCAAGCCCAAAGCGATCCGGCCCCACATGCACCTTCTGCGCAAGAGTGCGCGTCTGTTGGGTGCCGTGCGCGACCTGGATGTTGCCATTGCAAAACTAGAACGCCATCAGCAGAAGACGCGGGGACGCAATAAGGCTGATCGACAAGAAACGCTCAGGGCCTGGCGCTCCCAGCGTGCAGTCGCCTTTGCGGCATTGCTGAAGTGGTTGGACAGTGCAAAACATGCGCGCTTTGTCGTCGATTTTTTGGTGTTTTGCCGCACGCCGGGTGCAGGGATTGTCGACATGCAGCCGCAGCCCGGCAAAAAAATGACGCCGTTTCAAGTGCGTCATGTTGCGCCCACCATGCTCGTGACCAGCTTCGAGCGTGTGCGTGCCTACGAAGTCTGGTTCGATCGACCTGGCGCTGTGCCGGTGGAAACCCTGCATCGCCTGCGCATCGAGTGCAAATATCTGCGCTACAATTTGGAGTTTATGGCCGGGCTGCTAGGCCCTGAAAGTGTGGGGGTCATTGATCTCCTGCGCAAGCTCCAGGATGATTTGGGGAATTTGAACGACGCCGTGGTCAGCCGTCAGCTTCTGTCAGTCGACCCTGCCCGCGACGAAAAGGCTGTTGCTCGCTACGAACAGGATCAGGCGAAGATCATCGACAAGTTGAGCAGCCAGGTGCGCGGCGACTTCGCCATTTTTGTCGCTGAAGCCAACCGGCTTTGCCTCTTGTCCGCCATCGCCAGAATATCCTGACGGCTGGTGCAAGTGGGGCTGATGGTGTGTAGAAACGTTCACAAGAAAAGGATGCAGTATGTTTCAAGGTCTGTTTGGAAACGCAACTGAGGTAGACGCCAAAGGGTTGCAGAGAGATCTCGACAACCTGCTGGCAGAGGGTGAGCAAGTTGTCCGGGCATTCAAGATTACGCGCGACCTGTTCGTATTTACAGACAAGCGTCTGATCTTGATTGACAAACAGGGGATGACAGGCAGAAAGGCAGAATATCATTCCATTCCCTATAAATCCATCAGCCATTTCTCTGTCGAAACTGCCGGTGCATTTGACATGGATGCCGAGATGAAGATTTATATTTCGAGCAACTCAACGCCGATTGAGCGGGAGTTCAAGAAAGGAACCGACATCGTCGGCGTGCAGAAGGTTCTGGCACAGTATGTATTGCGCTAGGTGAATTGCTGCGGTGGGGTGACGCAAGCCAGCCTAGATATTGGTGCCATCACCACAAATGTCGCCCCCCAATCCTCCGGTCTGCTGGGGGATTGGGGGCAAGACCGAGCCACTACCCCAGGCTCAATTTTGACTTTGAGTTCCAACATGACTCAAAATGTCGAACGTGACGATCCAGAAAGGTGCCAACCATAGCACTGTGCACGCCCGCAAATACAAACTTGTCCCGATGTTGAAGGAGATCCGGTAGGCAGCTGGAAAGCAGGCAGATCATGTTGGGTGTGGTTCAGAGTTTTGCGGAAAGCGTGCGTCGCACGGGTCAACACCACAGCAGCAGTACGCTTCCGGGGCCTCGATGAGTTCGGCCGACGCGTGGCAAGATCTGGCTGAAGCCGCCCCTCAGGCGGCAGTGTGCTTCCGGTAGCTGAGCTTGTCGAAGCCCCCGGTGTGCATTGACTGGATGCGCGAGAATCTCGATGCCATCCTGGAAATCGTATCTCGTGCTCCTGCACAGTCAGGTTTCCATGTGCTGCCACAGCATTGGGGGAGTCGAACGCACCTTTGCTTGCTTTGGACGCTATCGCCGTCTGAGCAAAGACGATAAAAAAACTGACCAAGAGCAGCGAGGCGACGAGCTACCTGGCATCAATCCATACCTGGCATCAATCCATACCTTGCTCAAGTGCACATCCACTCCCGGTACAATTTTCAAACGGACTCTCAGGCAAACAGCACAGATGAATACGCGTGTGCAGCGCTCCAGCGGGGTGGCTGAACCTGGCGGCTGTGTTGCCACTGTGAGTTGTCGGAGTCGAACCGGTCAGGATATAATTTGTATCAGGGACAGGAACGGTGTGGCGACAATGCAGACCGTGTAAAGGAACCGTAGATGCTTCACCAAACTACGATAGAAAAGCAGTTGAACGAAGTCTTCAGCCAACGGCAATCGATGGTCCTGGCTGGGGTTATTTCTGAAGCATACGACGAGTTGGTGCGCGCAAAGGATTTCAATGAACTCAAAGAGATCGTGCGCACGCTGGCCGAGGCGCAAGGACGCACCGAGCAGCGCGTCGAGGAACTGGCCGTTGCCCAGCAAGACTTGACGAAGGCCCAGCAGCGCACCGAGCAGCGTGTCGAGGAACTGACCGTTGCCCAGCAGCGCACCGAGCAGCGCGTCGAGGAACTGGCCGTTGCCCAGCAGCGCACCGAGCGAGCGCTGGAGCACCTGTCGCGTCAGGTCGGCGGTCTCAGCAACCGGCTGGGTGGTGACCTGGAAGACGTGGCCTATGCCGCCATCCAGGATGTGTTGAAACGTGAACTCGGCTGGAATGTTGGCAGGCTTGGTCCGAG
>JAGWYN010000067.1 GCA_018969295.1 Chloroflexota bacterium
CCTGAAAATCGTCGCCGCAGCCAGGCTGTGCAGGCGCTCGCTGCCGAGACCGGCCGGTCGATCAGCGCCATTGTGCTGGGCTACCTGCTGGGACAGCCCTTTCCTGTTTTGCCGATTGTCGGCTGTCGCACGGTGGCGCAGGTGGAAGACAGCTGCTCTGCCACCGATGCACCGCTGCATGCGGCCGAGATTGCCAGGATCGAAGGCCGCGCAGGACATAGATAGCAGGGCGCGTGGCGTTGGGCGCACGCCCAGAGCGCCGCGACAGATCACCGCCAGAATCACCGGCCACAGCCAGGCTGTGCAGGCGCTCGCCGTAGAGCACAGCGGTCAACTGCAGCGACGCCTACAGCGGTTAGATTTTCCGTTTAACGGAAAATCTAACCGTTTTTGTGCCCTTGACAAGCCGGAAAGGGCGTGATAGAGTACAAAAAGTAGCCAGTTGTTGTATTTTGTGCAAAAAGTATCTGCGAAAACGCAATCAGGGGCGTCGGCAACAGCGACGCAAAAGCCTGGTTTTTGGGCCTGTATGGGGAAAGGGTGTCTCTGCGGCATGGCGCAGAATGATTCGTTCGAACTGGAAAGTGGCTCCAACGCCATCCTCCTGCTCCAACTGCTGCAGGTGATGCAGGTTGCCACGCGCGCCCAGCTGGAGGCCATCACGCACCTGAGCCCCTCGACAGTTTCCAAGGAGGTTCGCCGGTTGATCGAAGCCGGTTTTGCCGAGGAGACCGGCCAGATGCCCTCGATGGGAGGGCGCCCGACGCGCTGCCTGGCCATGCGGCCAGAGGCCCGCTGTGCGATCGGCGCCGAGTTCAGCACGCACCGCCTGCGGGTAGTGACCACCGACCTGAATGCCGCTGTCCAGCAGGCCGACGAAGTCGAGATCCTGGCGTTGAATGTCGAGCTGATCTGCGAGCAGCTGTGCGCGCTGCTCCAGCGGGCCATCGCAAAGGCCGGACGCGAACGGGTGGTCGGGGTCGGGATCGCTGTCCCCGGGGTGGCCGACACCGACGCCGGCCGGATGGTCATCTACAGCGATTTGAACCTGTTCGACTACCCGTTGGGCCACAAAGTGCAGGAAGCGACCGGTTTTTTCCCGCTGATCTACAACCGCAGCACTTCGGCGGCCATGGGGGAGCGCTGGCAGGGAGACAGCCGAAATGTCCAGAGCCTTTTTTATATTGCGCTGGACGCTGGCATCAGCGGCGGCTTGATTGTCAGGGGCAGTTCTTACCGAGGGGCGAGTCCGGCTGTCGCCGAAATCGGCCACTGCACAGTGCTCCCGGATGGGCCGATCTGTTTTTGTGGCAATCGGGGCTGTCTGCAGACGGTGGCTTCCACCAGTGCGCTGGCGACCCGGGCCCGCGAGCTGCTCAAAAGCGGACGGGTTTCTCTGCTGGCCGACCAGGTGAACGGCCATATTTCGCGCATCGACGCGATCGCCGTGCTGCGGGCTGCCCAGGAGAACGACGCGCTGGCCGTCGAAATTTTGGCCGAAGCCGCCGACTACATCGGCATTGCCATCGGCAATTCGATCAACCTTTTCAGCCCCGAGCAGGTTGTCCTCGGCGGGCCTCTGATCGCTGCCTACCCCCACCCCTGGGTAGACCTGATTCGGGCCAGCATCTACCGGCGCACCTTGTCCTACACGCTGCAACCGACCAAGATCGTGGTGAGCCGGCTGGGCGCCGACAGCCGCAGCATCGGTGCAGCTGCCCTGGCGGTTCAACATTGGTTTGCCTCCCGATCTCCCAAACATTTTTTGGATCTGGCCGGGATTGCCCGCGCTCAGACGGGGCGCTGATCGTTTTCACCATCCAGCGGCTCTTGCCGCAAAGGGGGGGCTTTGTTCTACAACCGCTGTCGGTCCGTCTTGTTGCTGACCTTCGACCACGAAATGTGCACCAATTTTCCGTATCGCTCCTCGGTCTGGGATCACCGCAAAGGGGCGATCGACGGCGAAACCCGCCAGTACCTGCACGTTCTGAACGCGCAGGCCCGAGAGCTGCGGGTGCTCCTGACCTATTTTGTCGTCGCCTCCGCTCTGGAGGAGCTCGACCCCGGCGCGCTGGCAGAGGCGGTGCACGACGGTTCAGAAATTGCCAACCACACCTACTCGCATGTCAACGTGACGGCAACCGACCCTGCCGACTTGCGCGGGCTGTACGTCCAGCAGCCCTGGCTGGTCGGGCAGCGCTCTGCCCAAGCAGTCATCGAAGACGAAATCGTGGCCGCAGACCAGCTCCTGTACCGACGGCTGGGCTGCAAGGTTGCGGGCTTTCGCACCCCCTACGGCTTCACCGCCGGCATCCGCTCCCAGCCCTGGCTGGGAACTCTTCTGGTCAAACTGGGCTATCGCTATGTGAGTTCACGATATGCCGGGTGGGATTTGTGGCACGAAGCAGGGGCCGAGGCCGGCCTCGACGACGCCCGCCTGCTGGCCGACCTGCGCGCCTCTCAGCCCTATCAGGATCCAGATGGGCTGTGGGAGCTTCCGATCGTGACCCCGACCGACTGCCATGTGTTTCGACCCTGGCGCTGGCCGCTGGATCGCTGGGTGCAGACGGTCTGCCGTCTGGTGGACCTGGGCTACGAGCATGGGCTGGTGGTCGACCTCTGCTGCCACCCGGCAATTCTGGCAGCCTGTGATCCGGCTGCGGAAACGGTGCGGGCTGCCGTCGCCCGTGCACGCAGCAAGGCAGACGGAGTCTGGATCACCACACCTTCCGCGTTTGTCCTGGGCCAGGAGCCCTAGAAGGGAGTCTCGATGATCGTCGACGCGCATGTCCATGTCTGGGAACCGTCCAGCAGCCGCTTTGCCTGGCAGCCGCTGGGAGATCTGAGGCCGGCGGTGCCCTGGAGTGCCGAGGATCAGTGTGCTGCTATGGAGGAGGTCGGCATCGACCGTGGGGTGCTGATCCAGACGAGCTGGTACGGGTACAACAACGACTACCTGTTGGACGTTGTCCAGCGTTTTCCCGGCCGTTTTGCGCTGGTCGGGATGGTGGACCCCAGCGCAGCCGATGTGGACGCCCAAGTCCAAAAGCTTGTCGCACGTGGGATCTCCGGCTTCCGTCTGATGCCCCGCCTGCGCACCGACATCGACTGGTTCCACCCGCGGCTCTGGGAAGCTGCCGATGCCATGGGGCTGGTGATGACGTTGTTGGTCTCCCCCGACCAGGCGGTGGCGGCCGCCGAGACGATTGAACGCTACCCGCATGTGCAAGTCGTGATCGACCACCTTGCCCGCCCCGACCAGGAAGTGACCCCAGGCCAGCCGCTCTTTCGACAGCTGCTGGCCATGGCCCGCTACCCCAATTTGTATCTCAAAGTCTCGGCCCTGGCGGCGATCTCCCGCCAGCCCTACCCTCACCTGGACGCCCAGCAGTGGCTGCAACAGGCGCTGGCCGCCTATGGCGCCGAGCGGCTGATGTGGGGGAGCGACTCTGCCATGTCCAGAGAGCGCTGTTCTTTGAGCGATGAACTGGCTGTTGCGCGTCAGGCGCTGGCAGAGGCGACCCCTGCCGAACGCGCCTGGGTCCTGGGGGGCACCGCTGCCCGTCTGTGGAATTTTGCATCGACCCCTGAAAGGAGGTGACGCCTGGCAGTCCATTTCCCCAAAACCGGCATCGTGTTCGAAAACTCTGTTGGTGTTTTGTCCGTACCCCGTCCACTTTGGCAGACCGCTGTTACTCAGTTTTGCATTCGAGAGGAGAGAACCGGATGAAAAAAGTATCTCTGACCAGATTGCTTGTCGTCGCAGTCTGGCTGGTCGCCGCCCTTTCAGCGTGTGCCCCGGCTGTTTCTGGGCCCGCTGGAGAAGCCGCCCCCCAACCCGCCGCCGAGCGCGTGCTGCGCATCGCCAACGCTGAACCGACCCAGGGCACCGACCCGGTCACGGCGGGGACGTCCGCCTCCTTGCGCGTCGTCGAGTTGATGCACGACCCCCTCTGGGATCGGGACGCCGATTTCAAACCGATCCCCTGGCTCGCTGAGTCCTGGGAAATGACCGAGGCCGGCCAGGTCTGGACCTTTACCCTGCGCGAGGGGCTCACCTTCAGCGATGGCTCGCCCATCACCGCCGAAGATGTCAAGGCCTCGATCGAGTACCTGGGCACCTCCGAACTCTGGTCCGGACGCACAGCGCTGATCGAAACGATCGACATCGTCGATACGCGCACCGTGCGCCTGACGATGGTGCGCCCGGTCCCCGAATTGCTTGACCTGCCCGGCGCCACGGTGCAGTTCCACATTTTGTCGAAGCAGGCCATCGATGCCGGGGCCGACTGGAACCAGCCGATGCAGGTTTCCTCTGGCCCCTTCCTGCTCGAAGAGTACACGCCCAAAGGCCGCCTGGTGCTGGTGCGCAACCCCTCCTACTGGAACAAAGAGTACCCAAAATTTGACCGGATCGAGTGGACGTTCAACGAGGACGCCACAGCCGGGGTGGCCGCCGTCGAATCAGGGGCTGCCGACGTCTATTCGCCCGTGCCCGCCAAAGATGTGCCCCGCCTGCGCGAGCTGCCTTCCGTACAGATCCACGAAGCCCAGGCGGCCAGCTATATGGGCTTTGGTTTTGACCGTTCGCGTCCTCCCTTCCAGGACAAGCGTGTCCGTCAGGCTGTCGCCTTGCTGGTGGACACCGACGAAAAGACCAATGTCTGTTGGTTCGGGACAGGCAGCCCCCTCTACGGCGGCTTTGTTTATGACTGGCAGACAGATTTCTTCACCGGCTTCGAACCCTACAAAGGGCTGAGCAAAGAGGAACGCGTCGACCAGGCCAAGGCCCTGCTCACCGAGGCCGGCTGGGTGGAAGGGGCCGACGGCCTGCGCGTGGCCAGCGGCGTTGAGGGAGTCGAAGATGGCACAGCGTTCTCCGTGGAGGTTCCCTTCGAGGCCAACTGGCCCGCATCTGAATGCCACACCCAACTGCTACAAAACTGGGGCAAGGAGGCTGGCCTCGACTTCAAACCGAACCGCTATGACCCCGGCAGCTACTGGTCCGACGCCACCGCAGGCAAATTCCAGATGTGGCACACCGGCATCCCGGGCGCAATTTATGCCCCGGACAGCCTCTACCAGATCCTGCATTCTTCGGGCACCTGGAACCCCTACTGGTTCCGCGGCAGCGACCCGACGTTGGACCAGATGTTGGACGACATGATGGCGGAGACGGACCTGGCCCAGAAAAAAGAGATGCTGGACGCCATCAACAAGCTGGTCTCCAGCGAGGCCTACATCCTCTCCGACGGCTCCCAAAACACCTTGGTGCTGACCACCGGCGAGATGCAGGGCTTCTTCCCGCGCAGTGACGACTCCAGCCGTGGGTTGATCCTTGCGGACATTCCCTCGCGCTAGCCGAAACGGTGGACAGAGCAGGGAACTTTGTCTGGGGGCTGCGGAGTACACTCCGCAGCCCCCAGACAGGGGCCCAATCGTATTCGCGCCTGGCCCCGTTTCGCCTGCCGCAGCGGGCCAAGGGCCAGGTTTTTTGAGAGGATCGAGGACATGCTGCGCTACACACTCTACCGCCTGCTCCTCTTTGTTCCTTTGTTGTGGGGCCTGTCGGTCGTGGTCTTTGTCTATATCCACCTGATCCCAGGCGACCCGGTGCAGGCCATGGTCGGCTCCTCGGCCAGCCAGGAGTTTGTGGCCCAGCTGCGTGAAGAGTTCGGGCTGAACCGCCCGCTGCTGGTGCAGTATGTGGATTGGATCTCTGGCTTGCCAGCCGGGGATCTGGGGATCACCTTCCGCTCGCGCCAGCCGATCGCCCCGCTGTTGTTGGCACGCATCCCCGCCACGCTGGAACTGGCGCTGGCTGGCCTCCTGATCGCACTGCTCGTCGGGCTGCCCAGCGGCATTTTGGCTGGCCTGTTCAAAAACAGCCCGTTCGACCATCTCTTCTCGATCGTGTCGCTGGCCGGCTACTCGATGCCGCTCTTTTGGCTTGGCACGCTGCTGATGGTCTGGCTGGGGGTCAACTGGAAGGTGCTGCCCTCCCAAGGCTACGTGCCCTTCACCCAGGATCCACTCAAAAATTTGCAGTATCTGGTGCTGCCAGCGTTTTCACTGGGGCTGGGGCTGGGTCCTTACATCGGACGGATGGCGCGCGCGGCGGTGATCGAGGCGCTGCAGGAACAGTATGTCAACTATGCGCACGCCAAAGGGCTGCGGATGCGCACCGTGGTCAACCGCTATGTGTTGCGCAACGCGATGATCAGCCTGCTGGTCGTGTTTGGCCTCAACATCGGGTTTTTGCTCTCCGGGCAGATCGTGATCGAAGAGCTCTTCAACTGGCCGGGGGCTGGCCGCCTGATTGTGCGCGCGGTGCTCGAACGCGACTATTTCATGATCCAGGCCTCGGTGCTCATCTATGCCAGCATTTTTCTCGCCATCAACCTGCTGGTCGAGCTGCTGCATGCCTATCTGGACCCACGTGTCCAGCTCAAGTGAGGGTTCCGATGGACTTTCTGAAACGCTTGCGCCGCTATCCGGTCGCCCTGGCTGCCGGCCTCTGTATTCTGGCGGTGGTGTTGACAGCCCTTTTCGCACCGGTGCTGGCCCCCTACGACCCGGACGAGATGGACACCGCCACCCGTTTTGCCCCCTTGGGGACGCCGAGCCACTGGCTCGGCACCGACGAATTTGGCCGCGACATCTTGAGCCGGATCATCTATGGGTCGCGGGTCTCGCTGCTGGTCGCTTTCGCTGCGGTCGCCGTTGCGCTGGCGGTTGGCGGTGTTTTGGGGGTGCTGGCCGGTTTCAGCGGAGGGATGGTGGATGTGCTGCTGATGCGTCTGATGGATCTCCTTTTTGCCATCCCAGCTTTGATGGTGGCGCTGGGGGTGGTCGGGCTGCTGGGCCCCTCGGCTTTCAGCGTGGTGGTGGCCCTGGGGGTCGCCTACACCCCCCTCTTTGCCCGCATCGCCCGCAGCGCTGTGGTCGGCGTCCGCAGCGCTGCCTACATCGAAGCGGCCCGGGCGATGGGGGCGTCGCCCGCCCGTCTGATCCGCTGCGAGGTGCTGCCCAATATCCTGCCCATCCTCCTCGTGCAGGTGACTGCGTCGCTGGCATGGGGCATTTTGGACGAAGCCAGCCTGGGCTTTTTGGGGTTGGGGGTGCAGCCGCCCACCTCATCGTGGGGGGCTATGCTCACCACCGGGCGCCAGTACATGTACCAGGCACCCTCGATCGCGCTTTTTGCCGGGGCCGCCGTGCTGGTGGTCGTCTTTGCTTTCAATCTGTTCGGGGACGGGCTCCGCGATCTGCTCGACCCGCGTTCTTCACGGTAGGGGAATTCCATGCCATTGCTCGAAGTCGACGACCTGGAAGCTGCCTTTTTGTTTGCCGACCGGACGGTGCGCGCGGTCAACGGGGTTTCGTTTGCAGTGGAGGCCGGCGAGATCGTCGGCCTGATCGGCGAATCTGGCTCCGGCAAAAGCGTCACCGTGCAGTCGATCCTGCGGCTGCTCCCTTCTCCAGGGCGCATCGTGCGCGGCGCCATTCGTCTGAACGGCGTCAATTTGCTCGACCTGAGCCGGGAACAGATGCGCCAGGTGCGCGGGCGCCGGATTGCGATGGTCGTGCAGGATGCGCTGGCCGCGCTCAACCCAGTGATTCCCATCGGTGAACAGATTGCCGACGTCTTTCTGGCCCATACCCGGGTCAAACGCCAGACGGCTTGGGAGAAGGCGGTGGGCATGCTGCGCCGGGTGGGCATTTCTGCCGCCGAAGAGCGTGCCCGCCACTATGCCCACGAGTTCAGCGGCGGCATGCAGCAGCGCACGGTGATTGCCGCTGCGCTGGCCTGCACCCCCGAGCTGATCATCGCCGACGAGCCTACCACCGCGCTCGACGTCACCGTGCAGCAGCAGATCCTGGCGCTGCTGCAGCAGGCACGAAGCGAGCTGGGCTCGGCCATCCTCTACATCTCCCACGATCTGGCTGTGGTCACCCATCTGTGCGACCGGATTCTCATCATGTATGCCGGGGAGATTGTCGAGCAGGGCCCGACCCGAACCCTTTTTCGCAGCCCCAAACACCCCTACACCCAGGGGCTGCTTGCTTCGATTCCGTCGCTGCACGGCGACGTGCAGGAGTACCTCCCGGCGATCCCGGGCCTGCCCCCCAATGCCGCCGCGCTGCCGACAGGCTGCCGCTTCGCTGCCCGCTGCAGCTTTGTCCAGGAACGCTGTCGCTCGCACCACCCTGAACTCGTCTCTGTCGACAGCCACCATGCTGTCCGCTGCATTCTCTACGAGGCAACCACCCCATGACGCCATTGCTCGAAGTGCGCCACCTCACCAAACACTATCGCCCATCCACGTTGTGGAGGCTGGCGGGCGCCAAAACCACCAGTGCTGTGCAAGATGTCTCCCTGGCGGTCGAGGCCGGGACGGTCTTTGGGCTTGTGGGAGAGTCGGGCTGCGGCAAGACGACGCTCGGGCGTCTGATCCTGCGTCTGATCGAGCCGACCTCCGGCCAGGTTCTCTTTGAAGGCCGGGACGTCACCCGCTTTTCTCGCGCCGAGCTGCTCGAATACCGAAGGCAGGCCCAGATTATTTTTCAAAATCCCTTTTCTGCCCTCAACCCGCGCCAGACGGTAGAGGCCAGCTTGGGGATTGGATACGATGTCTACAAACTGGCCAAAGGCGCGCAAAGACGTGACCGGATCGTGGCGCTGCTCGAACAGGTCGGGTTGGGCGCCGAGGCCCTCAGCCGCTACCCGCACCAGTTCAGCGGCGGCCAACGCCAACGGCTGGTCATCGCCCGTGCCCTCACCGTGGAGCCCCGTTTTATTGTCGCCGACGAGCCGGTGTCGATGCTGGACGTCTCGATCCAAGCCCAGGTGCTCAATTTGTTGCGCGACCTGCAGAAACGTTACCACTTCACCCTGCTTTTGATCTCGCACGATCTGCGTGTCGTGCGCCACATGTGTGACCGCATCGCCGTGATGTACCTGGGCAGGGTGATGGAGCTGGCCCCCAAACAGACCCTCTATGCCGCCCCGCTCCACCCCTATACCCAGGCGCTGCTGGCTGCGGCGCCAGATGCCCACAGCGAGCGTTCTGCCGGCGCGGTCGCCCTGGCCGGGGAGCTGTGGGAGAAGAGCCCCCCTGAAAATGGCTGTGTCTTTTCGCCTCGCTGCCCGCTTGCGGTCGACCTGTGCGTCCGCACACCTCCTCTGCTGGCTGAAAAAGCAGCCGAACAGTGGGTCGCCTGTTCACGGATTCCGACACCATGACCTACCCTGCACTCGATCTGCTGCCTCCTCTTTTGCGCGATTCTTTTGCGCGCTTGCCGGCGTTGTCGCTGGGCAACTGGCCCACACCCCTGGAGCCCTGCCCCCGGCTGGCCGCTGCCATCGGCGTGCAGTCGCTTTGGATCAAGCGCGACGACCAGTCCGGCCCCGCACTGGGGGGCAACAAGGTCAGACATCTGGAATATACCCTGGCAGAGGCGCTGGCCCAACGCGCGCAGGCGGTGCTGATCGCGGTCGGCGAACAGTCCAACCATGCCCGCCAGATGGCGGCGCTGGCCCGCAAGGTGGGCCTGCTCCCGATTGTGATTGTCAACCAGCCCACCGCGCCCCCTCTGCTGCGCGGCAATCTGCTCCTGGTGGCGTTGACCGGAGCCGATATTCGCTATCTGGCCGCAGACGACTACGAAAAAGGGATGGAACGGCGCTGCGACGAGGTCGTCGAGGAGTACGCTCGCCAAAACTTGCAGGTCTACCGCATCCGCCCGGACCGGTCGCAGGTGCTGGGCGCCGCCGCCGGCCTGCGGGCGCTGCTCGAACTCAAAGGCCAGGTCGAGGCCGCCGGCCTCGACCCAGACGCCGTCGTGCTCTCGGCGGCCAACGGCAGCCAGGCCGGCATGGTGCTGGCCTGCCGGGCGATCGGCTGGCCGCTGCCGATCCGCGGGGTGGCGCCGGTGCTGTGGAAAGAGCCCTTGCACGAGCGCACGGCCCGCTTTGGCAACCTGCTCGCCCAGGAACTGGGCTGGCCCCTGCACCTGGAGGCCGCCGAGATTCTGAACGACCTCTCACAGATCGGCGAAGGCTATCAGTGCCCCACGGCGGCCAGCCTCGAAGCGGTGCGGCTGGCCGCCGTGACAGAAGGAATTTTTTTGGACCCCAACTACACGGGCAAGGCGCTGGCCGGCCTGATCGCCGACCTCGCCAGCGGGGCTGTCTCGCGCCAGGCCACCATCATCTTCTGGCACACCGGAGGCGTTCCTGCCCTCTTCAGTGCCGAACAACAGATCACGAACCATTTGCATGCACATTTTTGATCGCCAACCACAAATTCTGGCCGACCTGGTCGCCATCGACAGTGTCAACCCGGTCGCCGACCCGGCCCATGCCGGCGAGCGGGCGCTGGCCGAGCACCTGGCCTCGCTCTGCCGCTCGATTGGGCTGGAGGTCGAGCTGCACGAGGTGCAGCCCGGGCGCCCCAACCTGCTGGCCCATCTGCGGGTTCCCGGCGCACACCAGCATCTCCTCTTCGTCGGCCACACCGACACCGTGCCCCCCGGCGATATGCCCCAGCCGTTTGTGCCGCGGGTTGCCGACGGACGGCTGACCGGCCGCGGCGCGTGCGACGACAAAGGGCCGCTCGTCGCCGCCCTGGCCGCCATGGAGCAGCTGGTCGCCCGGCGCCACGAACTTTCAGTCCACGTCACCTTCGCAGCGTTGATCGACGAGGAATCGATGTCGGCCGGGGCCCATGCCCTGGCCGCCCAGCAGCTTCCTGCTGCCGGTGTGATCGTCCTGGAGGGCACCGATCTGCAGCCGGTCATCGCCCACCGCGGCAGTGCCCGGCTCCGCCTGCATGTCCTGGGCAGCGCCGCCCACAGCGCACAGCCCGCCCGCGGGCTCAACGCCATTGTGCAGGCCGCCGGCGTCATCCAACACTTAGAGACGGTCTATGCCCCCCAGCTGGCCCAACGCAGCCACCCGCTGGCTGGCTCCCCCACCCTGGCTGTGACCCGAATCCAGGGCGGGGTCAGCGGCAATGTCATCCCCCCACGCTGCTCCTTCACGCTCAACCGCCGGTTTCTCCCAGGAGAGACCCGCGCTACTCTGCTGGCCGAACTCGAAGAGACGCTGGCTGCCCTCCGCACCACCCAGCCCGACCTCCGCCTGGAGCCGTTCGAGGTCGAAGACTGGGATGAAGCCCTGGACACCTCGGTCAGCAGCCCCCTCGTCTGGGCCGCCTGCCAGGCAGCCCAGACGATTTTGGGGAAGGCCACCCCGGTCGGTGCCCCCTGGTGCAGCGATGCGCCGATCCTGGCCCGCACCGGGATCCCGACGATCGTGTTGGGGCCGGGCTCGGTGGCCACCGAAGGACATACCCGCCACGAGTCAATTCCCCTCGACGAGCTGATGCTGGGTGCCCGTCTGTATACCGAACTTGTTCTGGCTTTTTCGAATCAGCGATAGGAGAAGGGAATGCAAACGTCTACCATCCATCTGAAGGCGCGCTACTACCGCGATTTTCCGTTCGGGCAGCCCCTCGGCTACGCCTACGACGACCTGGCCCTTCCCCTGGACGCCACCGCTTTTCTGCTTGTAGATGTCTACGGCAAGGGCTTTGACCCCGACCACGACCTGGGCAGCGTCCCAGAGCTGTACCGCACCAACGTGGAAGCCAACCGTGCGATCGTGGTGGAGGCCATTCGGCCAGCGCAAGATGCTGCCCGAATGGCCAACCTGCCGATCATCTACCTCACCAACTATCTGTCGCCCGGCCTCACCGCCCAGCATGAGTGGCGAAACATGTCGCTGCGCACCGTGAACGTGGATGTGTTGGAAGCCTGGCAAGAACCCAACGACATCCTGGTGCATTCGCAGGTGATCGCCCCCCAGCCCGGCGACTATCTGATCAAAAAACAATTTTACAGCGGGTTTTTTGAGACCCACCTGGATTCGCTGCTGCGCTCGCTCGGTGTGCGTACCCTGGTGGTGGTCGGGTTTGACAGCCGCATCTGCCTGGGAACGACCGTGACCGACGCCATGTACCGCAGCTATCGGGTGGTCGTGCTGCGCGACTGTGTCCAGACCGGGGAATATGAGGAGACCCGGGCAGAGGGCTGGGCCAATTTTATGGCGATCCGCTTTATCGAAACCTGTGTCGGCTATACGGCCACGGCGCAGGAGTGGATCGCAGCCTGCAAAGCGATGAAAGAGCAGCCATGAGCAAACAACGTCCTTTGAAGCTGGCGCTGGTGGGCTATGGGCAGGCAGCCACCCTGTTTTTTGACGCGTTTGCCCCGGAACCCGAAGTTCAATTTCGCTGGGTTGTCGGCCGTCTCCAGGAACCGGCCGACGAATTCGCCCGGCAGCGCAGCATCCCCAGGGCCACCACCCACCTGGCCGAGGCGCTCGACGATTCCAGCGTCGACGCCGTGATCGTCGCCACCCCCCATGCACTCCATTACCCGCAGGCCCTGGCCGCCTTGCAAGCCGACAAACATGTGGTCGTCGAAGTGCCGATGACCTTGAACATAGAGCATGCACGGCAGCTTGTCCAGGAAGCCACCGACCGGCGGCTGGCCCTCTCCGTGCCCCACATCTCGCGCTACCTGGATGTCAACCTCGCCGCCCGGCGGCTGATCCAAGCCGGCGCGATCGGCCCGGTCTATCAGTTTGTGTACCGCCGTCTGTGGCTGCAGCGCACTGTCGGCCATCTGTTCAACCGCCAGCGCAGCTGGACAGACACGGTCTCCTGGCACCATGCCGCCCACCCGATCGACCTGGTGATGTGGCTGCTGGACGAACCGATCGCCTGCGTCGGCGCTGCGCTGCGTCACGACCCACAGAGCGGCAGCGAAGTCGACCTCAGCGCCAATTTTGTGACCCCATCGGGCACCCTCGTGACGATGGCCATGTCCTACAACGCCCATCAGGATTACCTGGACACCCTGATCGTCGGGGACCGGGCTGTTTTGGAAATCACCGGATTTTCGCAGCTGAAACAGGCTGGGGTGACCGTGGTGGCCCCGGAAGAAGCGCTGCAGGTCCAAGGCCGCGCCTACCGACGCTATGCTGCGGCTGTGGTGGCCGGCCTGCGCGCAGAGGCCCCGATCCCGATCTCTGGCGCTGAAATTCTACCCGTCATGGACCAGCTGCAAAGCCTGCACGACAAAGCAGCCCGCCTGGCCCAGACCCCACCTGCCAAGGAGAGAGTGCGATGAATGCACCTGCCATCCAGGGAATTTTCCCAGCCGCCATGACGATGTTCGACGCCGAGGGGGCGATCGACGCCGAAAACACGGCACGTCACATCGACTTCCTGATCCAAAACGGCGCCCATGGGATTGTCGCGGCCGGCACCTCGGGAGAATTTATTGCCATGACCGAGCCGGAACGCCTCTATGTCATCCAGGTGATCGTCGAAGCTGCGGGCGGGCGGGTGCCTGTCTATGCTGGCACCGGCCACTACAGCACCCGGACGACGATCGAACTGACGCAGGCGGCCGAACGGCTGGGCGCTGACGGCGCCATCGTGATCCAGCCGTACTACCAAAAACCGCCCAAAGCTGCGATCTTGGAGCACTTCTACGCGATTCGCCGTGCGACCTCCCTCCCGATCATGCTCTACAACAACCCCCACTATGCCGGCTGCGCCGAGTTCACCGCACGCGAGGTGGCCCGCCTGGCCGAAGAAGGGGTGATCCAAAGTGTCAAGTCTACCTTTGAAAGCGTCGTGCCGGTCCAAGAGCTCAGCTACTTCTGCAGCGACCATTTTCGCATCTTTTACGGCTCCTTCAATGCACCGATGGAGGCCTTTTTCAGCGGCGCCCACGGCTGGGTCTCCGGTTTTATGAACCTGTTTGTTCGGCAGTGCTGCGCGCTCTACGACGCCTGTTCGGCCGGAGATGTGGGGCAGGCCCGCTCGATCTGGCACTGGCTGCTGCCCTTCAAACACCTCTACACCCAGCAGCTGCTGGGCCCCGTGAACGATCTGGCGATCTATCGAGCCGGCCTGGCGCTGCTCGGAGAGCACGGCGGCTTTTCGAGAGCCCCCTTCTCCCCGCTGACCGACGACCAGCAGGCCATGCTTCGCCAGCTGATGGTCAAACAAGGAATGCTCGCATGAAGATCACCGGTCTGCAGACGCTGTTGGTGGCGTTGGGTGCCAAAAATTGTCTGTTCGTGCTGGTCCACACCGACCAGGGCATCACCGGCACCGGGGAAACTGTGCTCAAACGCAAAGACCGGCTGATCGAAGCCGGCGTCCACGAACTGGAACGCTTCCTGATCGGTCGCGACCCCACGCAGATCGAGGATTTGTGGGAAAAGATGTATCGGGATTCCTTCTGGGTCGGCGGGCCTCAGCAGACCACCCCTCT
Organism: Chloroflexota bacterium; assembly: GCA_018969295.1. Lineage (GTDB taxonomy): Bacteria > Chloroflexota > Anaerolineae > Caldilineales > Caldilineaceae > Caldilinea. The sequence goes on from JAGWYN010000067.1 coordinate 14,359, forward strand.
CAGCGCAGTCGAGATCGCGCTCTGGGACATCCTGGGGCAGAGCCTGGGTGTGCCGATCTACCGTCTGCTGGGGGGCCCCACCCGCAGCCGAATCCCGCTCTACTGTCACTGTCCGGCCGGTGCGACGCCGGACGAACTGGCCGCCAATGCAGCGGCCTGCGTCCAACGTGGCTACCGAGGCCTCAAAGTGACCCTGCCCCTTTTTTACGGAGCACAGAAGAATGTCCATCTGGCTGGCGGGGGAGAGGGTGCACACTTTGGCTATTCAGGAACCTGGGGGGAGCTCGACCGCAGCCTCAAGGAGACCGAACTGCTCCCCCCGGACCTCTTCCAGCGCATTCGGGCCTTTTTTGTCGCCGCACGCGCAGCGGTCGGCCCGCAGGTCCACCTGATGGTGGATTGCCACGGCCGTCTGAGCCCCGCCAATGCGCTGCGCCTCTGCCAGGCCCTGGATGGGCTGGATCTGCTCTTTATCGAGGAGCCTACCCCTCCAGAACTGCCCGACGCCCTCCGGTTTGTGGCCCAGCGCAGCAGCACCCCCATCGCAGCAGGCGAACGGTGGTCCACGATCTACGATGCCCGCCGCTTTCTTGGCGCAGGGTCGGTGGCGGTCGCGCAGCCAGATGTCGTCAACTGCGGTGGGTTGATGCAGGCCAAAAAGATCGCCGCTCTGGCCGAGGCGGAGTACATCAGCGTCGCCCCCCACAACCCCAACGGGCCCATCGCGACCTGTGCGGCGGTGCACCTGGCCGCCTCGATTCCCAACTTTTTGATCCTGGAAACGATCGGCTCTGAGGAGGACCGGGCCCTGCAGGCTGAGGTGGTGGACCAGCTGCTGCCGATCGAAGAGGGCTGTATGCTTTTGCCCGAACGGCCCGGCCTGGGCATGCGGCTCAACCTGGAAGCGTGCCGACAGCGTGCCTACCAGCCCTTTGACGGCTGGCGCTGAGCAGAGGGGGCGCGTCCGAGACACGCCCCCTCTCGTTCCTCAGAAGCCGTCGGCAAAGGTGTCGATCATCAGCTTCACATCTCCCAGCGGGTACAGAATCGGGCAGGTGGCGCCGTAGCGGATGTATTCGCGCACCTTGGCCTTGACTTCAGCGGGTGTGCCGCTGGCGGTGATGCGCTGCACCAACTCGTCGGGCACATATTTCATCGCCGCCCGCACCTGTTCCTTGGTGGCCGGCCAGCCCAAAATGGACTGGATCTGCTGCACGACCTCGGGTTGGACGCCGCTGGCCTTGGCAATGTGCGGCTGCTGGGCCAGGTATTGGGTCAGCAGCTCGCGCGCCCCGTCGAGCGCTGTCTGGCGGTCTTCGTGCACCGAGCAGACCACCAACTGGGGCCGGTCGATGTCGTCGAGGCTGCGCCCGGCACGGGCCGCCCCCCGTTCCAGCTGTTCCAACGCTTCAATGTTGTATTCGGGGGGCACACAGTAGTTGAGCACGGCACCGTCGGCGATCTCGCCGGTCAGCTCCATCATCTGCGGGCCGGTCGCACCGATCATGATCGAAACATTGCGCGGCTCCCGCCGCCCATGTACTACGTCGAGCTCGATGCCGTCGACATGGTGGAACTCGCCGTGGAAGGTGACCCGCTCCATAGCCAGCAGCCGCCGCATGACCGCGACCGTCTCGCGCATGGCCGTCAGCGGCTTGCGGCGGTCGATCCCCACATTCTTGGCCAGTGGGTCCCACCACGCGCCGATGCCACAGATCACCCGGTTGGGTGCCAGATCGTCGAGCGTGAGAAAGGTCGCTGCCAACAGCCCGATGTTGCGTGTCCAGTTGTTGATCACACCAGAACCGATCTGAATGTGATCGGTCACCGCAGCAAAGGCGGCCATCGGTACGATCGCATCGCGCACCAGCCGGCTCTCTGCCTGCCAGACCGCCTCAAAACCCCTCTGCTCGGCATACCGGGCGTATTCCATACCGTCACGAATCGGATGTTTGTCCTGCAAATAGAGTGCGACCCGTGAATACTGTGTATCAGCCATTGCGTCTCCCCCCCTCTCTTGTGTAGATTGATGAGAAACTCAGTATACCGGATCCTGACCTGGTTTGGGAAGCCAGCCCCCAACCCTTCTGAACGGGCAGACGTCCCCACGAGTACTGGGGCGCTGACCCCTGACTTGGAGATTGCGTTCGGCCTCCAACAAGACAGTTCGTCCCACCCTGCGCGCCAACGATGCAGAGTGGGGCCAAGGTTTTACATGCCTTGCGCGGCCTACTTGCCCAGGAGGCTCGAGGCGCATCGCCGTCTCAAGTGGGCTGCTTGACCTATTTTTACCGGAAAGTGAAGTCAGAAGCATTCTGCAAAATTGTTCTGATGGTTTCCGCCAGCTTTTCGACATTGGGCGGGTAGAGCATGGTCAAATGCCCTCCTGGAGTTTCATGACAAATGACCGTGCCATATTCAGACCAATTGGCTGCCAGATCCGACTCGGTTGCCCCTGCACCCTCCGTCGCCGCAATCAGATGGATCGGTGCAGCCTCCAGACGAGCCGGAGAGTATTCGACGCGATGATTGGCGATGGCCCCTGCGATCAGACCTCGCAAAAAGTCTGTGGAGGCGCCAGCGGGCAGGAGACCTGCCTTCACAAGGTTCTGTTTGAAGAGCTGCAGCCGTTCTTCAGAACTGAGCGGCTGCAGCTGCTCCGCCGTCAGCACGGGGCGAGCGCCAATCTCCTGCAGCATCAGATCTTCGTAAAGCAAAATCACCTCCACTTCATCCATCTCCATCGGCTCACGGCCGGGTGCACCTCCATCCAGCACAATCAATGCGCCGATCGTCTCCCCTGCTTCGTGCAGCTGCCGTGCCATCTCAAAGGCAATTTGGGCCCCAAAAGAGTGGCCGGCCAGGAAATAGGGGCCGACCGGCTGGTGGCGGCGCAGCTCCCCGACGTGGGCAGCCGCTGCAGCTTCGACCGTCGTGTGCGGCGGGCTCTTCCCATCCAGACCAGCTGCTTCCAACCCATAGAACGGCTGGTCGTCGCCCAGGGCGCGTGCCAGGGCATGCAGATAGAGTGTGTGTCCTCCTGTCCCCGGACAGCAGTAGAGAGCAGGCCGGTGGCCGTGCGGTTGAAGCGCAACGACCGGACTGAAATTCGGCAGTGTGACCTCACTTTGGAAGAGATGTGCCAGTTCTGCCACTGTTGGGTGGGTAAAGAGCACCTGCAAGGGAAGCTCCTGGCCAAACTGCTGGCGCACCTCGCCCATCAGCCGGATCGCCAGCAGAGAGTGGCCCCCCAACTCGAAAAAGTTGTCAAAGATCCCGATCGGGTGGGTACCCAGCAGCTGCTCCCAGAGTGCAGTCAACTCCTGCTCGTCCCTGGTGCGCGGTCGCGCCACAAGCCGGGTCTCCTGCTGGGAAGGTGCCGGCAGCCTTCTGCGGTCCACCTTGCCGTTGGGGGTGAGGGGCAGGGCATCCAGCCAGACGAAGGCGCTGGGCACCATGTAGTCGGGCAGGCGGCTCTGCAGATGGCTGCGCAGCGCTGCGACCCGCTCTCCGTGAGTGGCCGGCAGCAGCCCCGGCGCCGCCTCCACCAGATAGGCAGCCAGCCGCTTCTCCCCAGGTGCCTCCTCGCGGGCCACCACCACACA
>JAGWYN010000004.1 GCA_018969295.1 Chloroflexota bacterium
GAATCACATCGACTGGCACCAGCCAGCTGAGCCAACCCCGAATGTCAACCCGCTGGGCGCGGGCGCTCCGCACGTTCGCCGGGTCAACCCACGAAGAGACCACCGGGTCCTCTATAGCAGAGACCCAGGTAGCACTGACCACAAAGAGGGTGCCTACGACAGCGACGGTCGCAAGCACCCATCGATTCAATTTTTCCAACCATGCACCTTGCAGATGCGTTTTCATGGACCTTGCTGCAGTTCTCTCCGAACCAGAAACAGTCATCCAGACGCTTTCCAGTTGTCTAGCTGCCCAGTTGGAAAGCACCTTCCTGGAGCAGGTGGCCATCCAGATAAAGTTCCAGCTTGTAATCGCCTTCGGCGAGCGCAAACTGGCTGCTGGGGGCCAGCGGCAGCACCGCCTCACCGGCAGCGCCGAGCGACCAGTTTTCGACCAGCCGCAGCCAGGGGGACTCGGTCCCATTTCGATACACCTTGAGGACCAAGAGCTGCCCGTCCTGGACGCTTTTGTAGGGGAAGCGCACCAGGACAGGCGCAGAGGTGTCTGTTGCCAGCGTCAGGCTCTCGTCGATCGTGCGGCTGGACTCTTCCTCGATGGCCAGTCCAAAGCGCAGCGGGGCCGCTTCCTCGCCGAGTGCGACGAACCCCGTGACATTGCCGGCGGCGTCGTATTCGCCGGTTCCAAACTCAAAGGTGCCGATCTCCTGCGCCCCTGCATCGCCGGGCAGCGTCCCCGTGTACTCCAGCGCGACGGCGGCGTTTTTCAGCGTCAGACGCAATTCGGCAACAGCCTGCCGGATGGCTTCATCGACTGCCAGTGTGGCGTAGGGGGGAGTGGTCTTGCAGACCTCACTTTCCAGACAGGTAATCAAACGGTCGATGTCGTCCAACGCGATTGTAAAATACGACCAGAGCGAAGAGGGCGGTTGGTCGCCGGCTGTCTTCGCCTCTTCCACGCGGCGGGCTGCGTACTCAAGGCCGGTGTCAAAGGCCTGGCGCCCGGCATCGACCTCGCCGGCGGCCAGATGCATCAACCCCAGATTGAAGTAGAGAGCCTCCTGGTCTTCGGCCATTGCGAGCGCCTCCTGGGTCGTTGCGATGGCGGCCGGCTGATCGCCCAGCACATACTGTGTCCAGCCCAGGTTCCAAAGCACATTGACTTCCTCGCGTCCGGCGTCCCAGGCCGCCTGGTAGTCAGCGGCTGCCTCTGCATAGTTGCCCAACGCAAAGTTGGTGTTGCCGCGGCGGTAATAGACATTGGCATAGTCGGGGTCGTTCTGCAGCGCCTGGTCGTAGGCCAGCAGTGCGTTGGCGTGGTCACCCTGGTAGGCCAGCCCGACCCCCTGAGCGTACTGGTCTACAGCTTCGTCGGAATAGACAGGAATCGGATCCAAAAAAATCTGAACCACCCACCCAACCACAAAAATTGTCAGCGCGGCCGCGGTGAGGATGGGCAGCCTGCGCAGCAGACGATTGGGGACCAGTTCCTCGCTGGGCGCCATCGCGATCAAGGCCAGCGCGATGCCCAAGAGGACAATCTGCAGGCCAAAGGTATCGCTGCGGGTCATCAGCAGGTCGTAGAGTTGCATGGCGCGCACATAACGCTCCTGCAGCACGGTCGCCTCGACCAGATAGGTATCTGACTCGAAGGCACGCAGATCAGGCTGGCCGGTGTTGGCATCCAGATAGGCTGGAGAGAGCAGCGGGGTCAACGTTGCCAGTCGATCCCGCACTGCACGGTAGCGGGCAGCAGCTTCGGGCTCCCCGCGCTGCTCGGCCAGGGACGCCTGGCTCTCCCAGTCCAGCCACTGGCGATAGGCATCGTTCCAGGCGTAGCCGGCAACAGTCTCCCCGCGCGCTTTGACGCCGATCGCCTGGACGGCATACTGCTGTGCCCGGTCCAACGCCTGTCCCCCTTCAGCGCCGTAGTGCTCCATCTGCACAGTCAACAAAGCGATCAACAAGGTGATCATCACCACCCAGACGATCGTATCGACCTCTTCGGCTTCCTCATGAAACAAAAAGCGGCGGATCGCAGCCAAAATGCCGTTGGGCGGCTCACCCTCTGCTGTCTTCGGCGCCGACAGTTCGTTCAACAAATTCTCTGACATCGACAACTCCTTGCCCGCCGTCTGGATTCGGCAGGTGTGCTACGCAAGCAAATAAATCCCCAAAATCACCAACAACATACTAAGCGTTGCGGCCACCACGAATGTTCCGCGGACGGCGACACGCCGTTCATTGAAATACTGAACCAGCTCGTAGACGCAGAGCGCCACTGTCAGCCAGAGCAACAGCCAGATGAACTGCATCCCGATCGAGCGCTGCTCGTCAGCGTCTAAAAAGTATGGTTGGGGGTCCAGTTCCGTCTGCTGTTCTGCCCGTGCCCAGGCCTCTCCCAGTTGGCGTTCGGTGTCGTAGCTGCCGTCACGGTTGAGATAACGCATGGAAAAAAAGAGACGGCTGGAGGCCGCTTTGCGCTGGGACTGGGCGAGTTCTTCCGTCAGGGCGCTGTTTTCCTCGGCAGCCGCGTCGGTGCTGGCCAGTGTCTGCTCCAGCTGGTTTTGCAGCTCGCTGTGGGCCAGATAGTCTGTGTACGCGCGGTACTGGGAATAGAGCTGGCCGTAGTTGATGTTTTGCACCAGCTCTCGGTTGAACGCGGCGGCCATCCCAAAATTGGCGGCTTCACCGGGGTCCAGCTTGGATTGAAAGAGTGAGATCACGACCATGACGATGGTGGCAAGCAACGCAGAGAGAGTGACGAAGGCAGTCAGGCGGCTGGTGCGTTCCGGCTCCTCTGCGGTGTCCACCTCTGGGGGAGCCTTGTCCACTGCAGCCCCCTCCACGATCTGCTCCAATTGTCTGGACACCTGCACCAGTCTTTCTTCATTTTGTTCCAGACGCTGCAAGACCCGTAAAAGCATCTCCTGATTCTGCTGGGTATCCATTTCCTGTCTCCCTGTCGATTGTATCCGTATACTACCCTGATTATACTACGAAGATAGTACAGGGTGCACGCCGGAGTAGTCCAGCCAGCCGGTTGGATGAGAGCTGAACCCCTCCAGGCTTTTATGGGCTGCCATCAACACTGGCCTGAAGCAGGGGATCAGCGTATAGCCCTCCTGGGAGATCAACTCTTGGCTCGTGCGATAGAGTGCTGCTCGGCGGGCGGGGTCTGGCTCACTGCGCGCTGCGACGATCAGATCGTCCAGCTGGGGATTGTTCCAGTGGCTGTAGTTGGCGGGGGATTGGGAATGATAGGCAGCCGTGAGTGTTTCGTCTACGCTGGGGCGTAGACCCCAGTTCACGACATGAAAGGGGGCTCTGCCTGCGTAGTCTGCCAGATAGATGTCCGGGGGAACTGTGATCACCTCGACAGCGACCCCGGCTGGCAGTGCCATGTCGCGATACGCGTAGGCCATTTCGACCATCCCCGGTTCGATCGCCGCCGTGAGCAGGGTCAGCTGCAGCCCGTCGGGGTAGCCGGCCTGAGCCAGCAGCTGGCGCGCCTGTTGGGGATCGTAGGGGGGCAGAGGCAGTTCGACCCAGAAGGGGTGAATGGGAGAAATCGGCTGGTCGCTGGCCAGCGTGCCTCGTCCGGCCAGAACCCGCTCTTGCATCGCAGGTCGATCCAGGCAGAGTTTCAACGCGTCTCGCACCCGTGGGTCATAAAACGGCGACAGGTCTGCCCGCATCACGATCGCCTGATACCGGCCGCTGGGCACCTCCTGGACGCCGATCTCAGGGTTTTCGATGAATTGGTTCAAATTTTCAGGGGGGACATCAGGAACCAGATCGATCTCGCGGGCCAGCATTGCTTCGACTTGTGCAGGGATGGAGGGAAAATAACGGTAGATCAGGGTTTCAAACTGCATCGAAAATGCTTCGTCCCAGTAGTTCGGGTTGCGCGTCAATCGAATGGACTCCCCGGAGACCACACTGGCGAGTTGCCAGGCGCCAGCGCCGGTGGGCTGCGCCGTCAGGTCGATGGTCGACATCCCTTGTGGGACAATTCCCGTCGAGGGGATGCCGAGCAGCAGCGGGAGATCTTCATTGGGGGCTGAAAGCACAAAACGCACTGTATATTCGTCCAGGGCTTCCACCTGTGCGATGAAGCCGAGAACGAGCCGCATCGGGGATTCCACCGCCGGGTCCAAGAGACGGTTGAAGGTATAGACCACGTCTGCGGAGGTCAGCGCCATGCCGTTGTGAAAGCGCACCTCGCGCTCCAAGTCAAAGGTCCAGGAGAGTCGGTCGGGGGCCTCCTGCCAGCCTGCAGCCAACAGCGGTTCAGGGGTCAGATCGGGGGCGATATAGACCAGGGCATCATAGAGCGCGTAGATCACTTGAATCGCCTCCATCGACCCGGCGCGCGCCGGGTCGAGCGTTGACGGATAGTTGAGGAAAGCGACGCGCAAAGCAAAGGTAGGGTTATTGGACACTGTTGTTGCAATCAGATCTGCTGCGGACAGAGGCTGATTGGCAGGAGAAGGGGTTGTTGTGCTGCTTGCGCAGCCGCCGGCCATCAGCAGACCTGTCCCCCCCAGCCATTTCAACAGATCACGCCGTGACATCGGGCCCAGAACTGGCCCTTGACCCAAAAGTTCATTTTTCACGGGAACACTGACTCTCTCTCACTCAAGCGATTGACCAACCACGATCCGTGCGGTAGCAGGCGGGACGAACCCCTCCGGCCACCGTGTCATATCGTTGTACGTAATGCCCAACAGGTCGGTATCGGGCAGAGAGTCGGGGGTGCTGCTGACCAGCTGGCTGCCGCGCAGGTCGCTCCACTCCAGGCTGGCGCCGTGCAGGTCGGCCCCCAACAGATTGGTGTTGGTCAGATTGGCGCCCATCAGGTTGGCACCGGCGAGCAAAGCACCGCTCAGGTTGCTGTTGCGCAGATCCGCGTCGGTGAGGATTGCACCGATCAGGTTCATCCCCTCCAGAGAAATACCAGCCAGCACGGCCCCCTCGAGACGTGCGCCGCTCAAGTCGCTGCCGCTCAAACTGGCACCGGTCAGCACCGCGCCTTGGGCAAGAACCCCGCGCAGATTGCTTCCGGCCCCACGCGGGGTAGAGGCGGTCAGATTGGCTCCTTGCAGGTAGGCCCAGCTCAAATTCGCCCCGCGCAGGTCTGCGCTGCTCAAGTTGATGCCGCGCAAGTCTGCCCCGCGCAGGTCGGTGCCGATCAGATTGGCTTGAATCAACACCGCTGCACGCAGCTTGACCTGAGTCAGGTCGACACGAATCAACATGGCGCTGGTCAGGTTGGCGCCACTCAAATTGGCGTTGTCCAGCTGGGCGTCGCTGAGGTTGGCCCCAGTCAGGTTGGCGCCGGTCAGGTTGGCCCCACGCAGATCCGTGTTGGTCAAATTGGCAAAAGACAGATCCGCGCCGCTCAAGTCGACATTGCTCAGATTGGCTTGCCTCAAATCGACCTGGATCAAGTCTGCACTGCGCAGATTGGCGCCCGCCAGATCGGCGCCCGCCAGTTCACGTCTCGACAGTTTTGCCCCCAGACAATCGGGGGGACAGCCCGAAGGCAACCCAGGCTGACAGCCGGCCAACAGGAGAATCCAGAACATCCCAGCCAGCCATGTGCAGAGGCATCTCATTGTTCCCACCTGTTCATTGTGACTGTCCCGCCTGGGAGAATTCTGGCAGCAGCGCTTCCACAAAGGGCGAATCAGGCCAGATCGTCTGGCGGTCGTAAACGATCCCGCTCAGATCCGCGTCGACCAACAGCAGAGAGCGCTGCAGTTCATTCAGTTCGATCAAGACCGGGTCGAACGCCAGGTCGCTCTCCTGGAGCGAAGCAACGTCCAGTTTCGTTTCGCTCAAATTGGCACTGCTGAGGTTGCTGCCTTTCAAGTTGGCACCGACCAGGTTGCTGCCGATCAAGATGGCACCGTTCAAGCTCGAAGAAGCCAGGTCGGCCGCGATCAGGCTGCTGCCGACCAGGTTGCTGCCGTCCAGGCTGGTTCCAACCAATTTGGCCAGATTCAGCCAGGCGCCGGTAAGACGACTGCCTGACAGGTTGACGCCGCTCAAATTGGCGTTGCTGAGGATGGCACCGCTCAAATCTGCGTTGACCAGCGTAGCACCGTTCAGCGTGGCGTTGGTCAAATTGACAGTGTTGAGTCTGGCGTTTTTGAGGTTGACGCCGGTCAGCCGTGCGCCCTGGAAGCTGACGCCATTGAGATTGGTTTGGGTCAGGTCGATTCCTGTGAAATCAACACTGGTCAGATCCGCGCCACTGAAATTGGCGCCGCGCAGGTCAGAGCCGGCAAAATTGGCGCCGGTCAGGACCGCCCCCAGAAAAAACGCGCCCTGCAGCTGCGCGTTCTGAAAATTGGCGCCGGTCAGGTTGGCGCCGCTGAAATCTGCGTCGCGCAGCTGGGAGCGTGAAAGATCGACACCCGACAGATTGGCGTCGACAAAGTCTGCCGTCTCGAGATTCAGGTTGTTTAAGGAGCGCCCGACCAGATTGGCGCCGGTACAATCTGGCACGCAGCTCGTCAGATAAATCAAGACTGGAAGCAGCAGATTGAACTGAAAAAGCGCGAACAAAACCGTGAAGATTCCCAGGAAGACAGCCCCTGCGATGCGCAGATGCGCCCGCATCGTTTCCCAGTATCGAAAAAAAAGGACATACACGGCAATCAGAGCAAGAACAAAACCCATACACTGTCCCTGGATCAAGGAGAGGTGGTGCTGGTCAGCGTCTGCGATACTTGGATCGAGACGCTGGGAAGCACAGTGGTGGTAAAGGTCATCTGCGCGTCCAGACCATTGAGCGCTGGATCGCTGTTGAGCGATTCGGTCAGACCGTCCAACGGCAACAGATAGGGAGCCGTGTTGGGCACCAGCATGACCCGGATATTGGGGGAAAGTTTGTCGATGTACTCGTAGGTCAACAGGTCAGGGTTTTGCTCCAGCGCCCGGCCGATCAGATTCAACGCCTGGGCCTGTGCTTCTGCTTCGAGCAAAATGGCCGCTGCCCTTCCTTCCGCCTCGATCCGGTATTTGTCGCTTTGCCCTTGCGCTTCGGTGGCCAGCCGGTCTCGCTCTCCTGCGGCCAGGTTGCGCACCTGATTGGCTTCGTAGAGGGTGCGGGTTTCCCCTTCGAAGGCGATCTGTTTGTTTTCTACGGCTTTGGCATAGTCGTCGGTGAAGGTAATGTCGCGCAACAGAAAGCGATCCACCAACAGCCCTTTCTCCCCCAGGCTTTCGCGCAGCAGCCGCTCCAGTGAGACCTCCAGATTGCGTCGCGCCGAGCTGCTCACCTCACGTGCGCTGAACTGGGAGGCCTGCGTGCGGACCAACCCACGGATCACGGGACGCACGTAGTCGGTTGTATAGCGATCCTGCCAGTCGATGTGCAATGTCACGACCTGGTCGGGATTGATCCGAAAAATGATCGAACTGTCGATCAGGACCTCCTGGCCGTCGCTGGTGCGGGCACGGATCGAATCGTCGCCCGACACTTGTCCCTCGGAGGGTTTGGCGGACATGGTGTAATTCTGCCAGATGATTGGGTAATCGATCTCCCGTTCCAGGATCGGCACAATCAGGTGCAACCCGGCCCGCAGCGGGTCGGGGCGCACCCCTCCTGGGGAGATCAGCGAGATCACCACTCCGACGCCGGTCGGCGGGACGAAAACCAAGGCAGCGCTCAGGAAAGTGACCAGCAGACTCACGCCCAAAGGGATCCCGACCTGGGCAGAACCCAGGCGGCGCGCAGCCTTTTTGAATCCTTCCGTGAGCAGGCTGCGTACAAAGACAGCCAGCACATAGATCCCAAACAGGATCCAGCTCAACAGACTCAGAAAACGTAACAGTTCATCCAGATTCGGCATAGTCTGCGTCCATCATCGACTCAAATTTCCCAAAATATCGCCTGTGTGCTGCTAGTGGTGTGCGATCACCAGCAATGTCGCTGCACGTTGGCGCACACAGTGCAGTGCGATCTGCACGCTTTCGGCATCCAGCGCACCAAAACTCTCGTCCAAAATCCACAGATCCGCCCTCTGCAGCAAAGAGCGGGCGACGTAGATCCGACTTCGTTCGCCGTGCGAGAGCCGCCACCCGCTCTCGCCGACCATCTGTTCAAGGCCGGCTGGCATTCGCTCCAACAGCCCCCCCAACCCCAGCTCTTTGCAAATTTCCTCTGCCTCCAGCAGGTCGCGTGCTGTAGGAGGCCACTCTCTTCCCAGCAGCAAGTTGAAGGCCAGCGTGCCGGTCAAGATATAATTTTCATGAAACTGGGGCACCAGCACGATACGGCGCCGCCAGTGGGCGACCCCCAGGCTGTTCTGGTCGTAGCCCGACAGGGAGAGACGGCCAGCATTGGGCAGACGCAGACCGGCCAGCAACGCAGCCAGCGTCGACTTGCCGCTGCCCGAGAGGCCGGTGAGCAGGATCTGATCGCCGGAATCTATCTGCAAGTGGCACCCCGCGACCACGGGGGGGGCGTCAGGCCTGTAGCGGAAGGTCAGCCCTTCCACTTTCAAAAGCGGTTGGGGCAGCCCCGGACTGACGCCCTCGCCAGCCGCTGACGGGGAAGCCTGGTCAGCAGCTGCCTGTCGGGTCTGGCGCGCACCCTCCAAGCGAATCCAACGCCTGAATTCGGCCAACGGCCCGATTTCGGTGGGGCGGCTCGCAGCAGCAAAGAGGTTGCGGATCTCGTTCCAGCCCCGCTGAACCTGAACAATACTGCGCCAGCCCGCAGCCAGCCCGGTGAACGCCTGAGCCCCCAACAAAATTCCACCCAGGCTGAGCGCAAGCTGGCTAGGTGTCAAGGGTTGAAACAACAGGGTACCGACAAAACCGCCCAGCCCGACCGTCATCCACCCACGGGGCAGGGCAGACAGCCAGCTCTCCACCCAGTTGGCACGAGTCTGCAGGCGCACATACCGCTCCAGAGCCCCATCTTCTTCTCTATGCCACTGTGCAGGGTCTTCCTGCACCAGCCGCGTACGATGCCCCACCATCTGCTCCACCAGCGCGTTGGTCATGGCACGTTGTGTGCCAGAATAGGCGTTGCGTGCCACGGCATAGCGCCAGCCCACGGCCACCAACAGCCCCACCCACCCCACCAACAACGCTCCTGGAAGCCAGCTGCCGGCGGCCAACGTCAAAATCAGAAATGCGCTGATCAGCTGCAGCCCAGCCAGCGCAGTCACCAGGCTTCCTGCCAGAGAGAGCTGTTCCACCGCATCAGCCGCCAGCACCTGTCCCAAAAAATTGCCTGCACCCTGATGGCGAATCTCTTCAGGGTGCAGGCGCAGCGCGCCGTACAGCAGCCGTGTTTTGAAGATTTCCCCAACCTTCCAGACCAGATGGCGCTGGGCAGTGAACAGGGTCAGCTGAAAGGGGAGGGTCGTCAGCAAGACCAGGGCCCAGGCCCACAGCCCACTCCAAGTGAACGTGCCACTCAATGCCCCCTGCCCGATCAGCCACCAGGCCAGCAGCGTCAACGACAGCTGGCCCAGGTAGCTGCCGAACAGCACGGCCAAGGTCTGTGGCAGCTGTGCAGCGCGCAGCCGAATGCCCAGCCCTGCACCAGGGGGCAGGCGCAGCAGCCAACCGCTGCCAGCGACGCTGTTCCCCAACATCTCCGCCAGCAAAACCCGCTGCAGCCGCCGTCGGCTCTTGCCAAGCCCGCTCTGCGTCAGCAGCTGTTCCAAGGCCGCACGCTGGCCAGATGTGCTCTCCTGCCAGAGCAGATCGTGGAGCGCTTCATGCGAAAAACGGTGGACTTTTTTGTCGTTCGCAATCAGATAGACCCAACGGCGGTCGCTGCGCAGCAGCAGCAGAAAGCTGGGTGCCAGCCGTTGGGTCAGACGCGTCGGCGGTCGCAAGATGGCAGGTCCTGCGCTGCGCAACAGCGCACGGGTTTCGCTGTAGAGAAAGCGCACCGGCTCTACCTCTAAAGCCAACTCCTGGGCGACCCGCTCTACCCATTCGCCCAACCGCGCGTCGTCGTTCAACGGCAGGTCGAGGGGCGCCGAGTCTTCTGCTTTTCCCCATCGCCTAGCTTGTGCAAGGCAGAAAAGGCCTTCCCCGATTTTCGTATCGGGCCAGAAGAGATCATCTGGCCGCATGATATTGGTGACCAGATGAGAATGGCACGAACTCTGCTCTGGGTCAGGCAGTTGGGGTGCTGGAACTGCCGTTGCCCAGGCTACTCACAGCACCGGAGACCGTCGCCGACACCTGCTCCCAGAGAGAACCGAGCTGTTGTTCGAGCTCTTCCCAAGAAAGACCGGCATGGAGATTGGTGCGCACAGGCACACCCCCGGTCACACCAGGCTGCTTGGCTGCCGACTGCGCATACATCTTGTTGTTTTGCATTTCATTCTCCTTGTATTGACTGGACAATTGAGAGCTGCCCAAAGGTGGTTGATCCCCTTTGGCATTCAGTATAAAAATATACCATGAGTTGCCTGTGAGCTGACAGTGAATTCAATCCGTTTCCGTTCCAACGCCACTGTCCGTGGCAGCTGCGGGGTGTGCAGCGACCAGCGTTTGAGCCGGTGTTGGAACTGGTGTTTGAACCGGCCTCTCTTTCTCGAACCAGAGCAACGCCAACAGGCCGACCTCCACCAGTTTGTTCACCACGCCAGCCGGCGCCACCAGCCCCTCTATCCCACGCTGGACAAAATAGAGCACGAGCGTTGTGCCGGTGTAGGCGGACAGGACGTCTCTGGTCGTGGCGCGGTAGGGTGCCAGCCGAGGGACAAAATGATAGCTGGCCAGCAGGGCTGCGTAGCCGATGCCGTTCCAGACCAAAAGCGGGGCAGCCAGCTGCGCGCCCAGCAGAAGATGGGTCAGCGCAGTAGCCCCTCCCAACGCAAGAATGGCCGTGGCACGCAAGTCGTCGTCGGTCACAAGCACCCGCAGAAAGGCAGACACACGCTCTGGCAGAGGCTCTGCCACTGGATCGGCCGGATGGGTGAGCTCAGGAGCAGCAGGGAAAGGGCTGTCTGCGGCGAGGTCCGGCTGCGTCGAATGGCGCAGCAGCCGAATGGCTCCGTAACAGGTGAGTGCAGTGGCCCACAATGTTGTCAACATAGAATCTTCCTTTCCTAGCCAGATTTTCTCCACAAGAGCAACTGCTGGATCCCCTGTGTCCAATAGGTATACAATTCTGCCACTCGACCTTGCAGCACCACGCCACGCACCGCAGCGGCCCCCGCTCGGCGCACCTCAGCAGGCTGTTCGCCGCTGCGGTGCAGCAACAAAGGCCACATCGCGATGCCCACCCCCGCCATCAGACCGACATTGTAAATCATCGTCGAGGCAAAAATGCCCAGCTTGAGCAAAAATACCCCGCCGATCGTGACAAAGCCAGGAACCATCGCCGCGACAAACCCGGCTTTCATATTGCCGTTGAATTCGTCCACCAGGTTCAGTAAGGCAGGCAGCTGTCTGAGCGATTGATCCATCATGACAATCTGTGCAGTATCTATCGCCACAGACGTAGCCCCGCTGAGCGAGATCGAGACATTGGCCTGCCGGAGCGCCAACGAGTCGTTGATGCCATCGCCGATAAAACAGACTTTGTAGCCTGCAGCTTGCAGACGTTCCACATGCGCTGCCTTGTCCCCTGGCAATGTATTGGCAAAGTAGTGGTCGATCCCCAGGCTGCGGGCCAGTTTCTCGGTCGGCTGTTCCTGGTCTCCCGAGATGATATAGACTTGAATCTTGCGTCTGTGCAGATCGGCGACGATCTCCGCCACCTCGGCTCGGATCGTCGGTTCCAGTTCGATCGTACCCGCCAGCTGTTCGTCGATCGAAACCATCACGACAGAATGGCCCTGGCTGTGGGCCCTCTGCAGCAGGTGCGTGACCGTCTGTGGCATCGCGACTCCTTCCAGCTCCATGAAACGGCTGCTGCCGATCCGGACCTGGTGGCCGTCGATCTGGGCCTGCAAGCCGTAGCCGACGACATACTGGGTGTCGTCGATCTCTGGCAAGGCCAGCTCTTGTTGCTGGGCGGCCGCCACAATCGCGCGTGCGATCGGGTGACTCTGGCGTGATTCGACTGCGGCGGCGTAGGCCAGCAGTTCGGTAGCTGTGAAGGCCCCCAGGCAATCGACCTGTGCAACTTGTGGTTGTTCCTCGGTCAGCGTACCTGTTTTATCGAAAATGACGGTGTCGATCTCGTACAGCAGTTCCAGCGAACGCCCATCTTTGATCAGAATCCCCATCTCCGCAGCCATGTTGAGATAGTTCAGCATGGCGATCGGGCCGGTCAGCCGCAAGTTATAGCCGATCGATGCGCCGGTGATTGCAACGGCTCCCTGATAGCCGACCAGCGGCCAGGCCAGACCTGCCGTCAGCAGGGTCGGCATTGCAGCTTGGTCGACCACCTGAATCGCCTTGGATTCGATCAAGAGGGGCTGGCTGGCTGTGTTGTTGAGGATCTCCCCGATCTGAGCCGCGACGGTCATGACCCCCGTTTGAGAGACTTGCACATAAATTTTGCCCGCCAGCACCATGGTAGCGGCCATCACCCGATCTTCTTTGGCTTTTTCCACCGGCTGTGCTTCGCCGGAAAGCCTGTGCTGGTCGACGGTTGCGTGGCCGGCAACCACCATCCCGTCCACGGGAATCACCTGGCCTGCGCCGACCACAATTGTGTCGCCGGCTTGAACCTGGGCCAGCGGAATTTCGGTCTCCTGGCCGTCGATCAGAATCCAAACATGGCTTGGCAGCTGGCCGATGATATTGACCAGTTTGTTGCGCGATCGGTCCTGGGTCACCAAGATCACCTTATTGGCCAGATAATAGAGCACACTGGCCACCCCGCCGGCGATATAAAAGCCCCCCAGGAAAGTGCCGAGCATCAACAACGAAGTCAGCGCCGGGTCTCCCACTTTACGTTCAGTGACATAATCGACGTACGTAGCCTGGAAGATCGAACGCGAAATATAGAGCCCTATCGGAAGGCAGATCAGGGTGGCCGGCAACAGGGCAGCTTTGGCCACCACTGCGGTGAGGGTCAAAAAGACCGAAAGCCCGATGTTGCGGTTGACTTCGCGGGTCTGTTCGTCGATCGTTCGGGCGCTCACCCCTTCCAGTTTCACCCCCATCGGTGCAAGCTCTGCCGTCTCGGGCAGAGCTGCTGTCGTCTGCGTCAGCGTTTCAGCATGTTGGCTGCGTGTGCCACTCAGCAGTGGATCCATGCGCTCCTGGATCCACTGCTGGTAGCGGTCGTCGAAGTCGTTCAGGGTACACCGGAGCGAATTCCAGCGGCTGTTTTCTTCGACGGCGGCGACAAGGTTGTCGAGCGCGCTGGCCATCTTTTGCTCAAACGGGAGGACGCGGATCCCTGTTTGGGGGTCTGCTGTCGATTTTCTCCAAAAAAACAAATTCATCGGCTTCTTATTGTCCCTTTGAACAGTCGATCGGATCAGGTCGATTCATTGTGTGTCCTGCTGTGCACAGGATGCACCACCCAGACCGCTGGTTCCACATACAGCCCACGATCCTGTTCCCTATCAATTTGCACGGGGGCGAACAGACCGGGCAGCAGATGCTGGCCGCTGCCCGGCAGCGGCATTCCCCCCCATTCGACCCACTCGGCCACTGTACCGGAGAGTGTCACCGAGTAGGAACAACTTTTCACGATTCGCCCGCCCGCCCGCACATGGGTGCGCAGCCAGGGATCGAAGGGCAGCCCATCTGCTGTCTGCCACGCCAGATAGGCCGCCATTGGAATGAGGGGGTAACGCCATTTTGCAGTCGGCCGGACGGGTACGATCAGCTGCGGATATCCGGCCGTCCGAGCCAGCGTCCGCATGTACTCGAGCGCGACCGTGCTGATTCCCTGGCCACGGAAGGCAGGATCGACCATAATTCCGCAGGCACACAAGGCGGTGGCCGGGGTTTTCCGATCGTGGGCCTGGCAGGCAGTCGTCATTGCCCAGTCAAAGCCCTCTTCTGGCAGTTCGGCCGCATCCTGCTCCCAGGGCAGCGCTACTGTGTTGCCAGCCCCGACCAGGCGCTTTTCCTCGTCGAAGAGAGCAAACTGAAGCTGTGGCCAGTGCCGATAGATCGTTTCCCAGGCGGGCGTCGCGTAGAGCCCAGCCGGATTACCTTCCAGGATCGGGCGAGGCCACAGCTGTCGATACATCGCTTCAATTTGTTCCTGCAGTGTCCAGTCTTCAGCGACGGTACGGACTGTAAATTTTGTCATTCCTTGAAGATCCTTCCGCCAGGCGCACAAACTTCAACGGGGCGCCCCCCGTCTAAAAATACGATTGGAGTTCGCCGCGGCGGCGGATATCCAAGGTCGCACAATGGAAGGAGCCCAAAAATGGGTAATAGCTCTCAAACGCACAGGGGATCGGTTTGAAGCCCCAGTTTTTGAGCGCCTGGATCAGCGGTTCCTGGCGCTTTTCGACGATGATGCGTTCTTCGTCCAGCATCAGGACATTGAGTCCAGCCCATTCGCTGACCAGTTGGAGGGGGTCACCGACGATCGGCACAGGCGGCGGCGGCACCAACAGATCCCAACGTTTGAGCAGGCTGGGCAGCCTGTCGAGGTCAAGAAAATCTGGGTTGACCAGCACTTTGCCGGGTGCCAGGGGCATAAAAGTTGTGTCGATGTGGATCGTCTCCGGGCTAAGGTTTTCGAGCACATGGACGCGATAGCCCTCTCCCAGATGGCGTTGCAGCCAATCGATGCCCAGCTGATTGGTCACGTTGCTCTTCTGCCCAAAAATATCGCGGCCGCAGCGCACGAAGTCAGCGGCGTCGAAGACGGGTTCAAACTCGCCGACGACGAAGCGCATCGGTTCGTCGGGGCCAGGAACCGTATACTGTCGATCGTAGAGATCGTCGAGCAGCTGCGGTTTGGGGGCAGCGCTCCATTTTGCCCCAGCCTTGAAGTACTCTTTGAAGAGCGAGCGGTAGGGCCAGGCTTCAAAATAGCGCGAGCGATCGGCCATTGGCGTCTCCAGGATTTCGTTGCCGATGACCATAAAGGGGTCGCGCGGGTTGGCAGCGCAAAAACCGCTGGAGACCTGCCACTCCGGGGTGCCAAAGCCGGCGGCGAACTGGGTCCGGTCCAGGCGTCGGACCCGCACCCCTTCTGCCTCCAGAATCTGGATGAAGCCCTCCAGGTCGCGCTGTGCCGCTTCGATCAGGGCGGGGGGGTAGGGGGAACCACCGCCGCCGACCCGGCGTTCGGCGGCCAGCCATTCCCCTGGCGGCGCTGTCGCGATGTTGATCGTATTCCAGGCCGGAAACATTGCTCCGTCCAGGGTACCGACGATGACCTCTTCCAGCGGGTCCCACTCGTTGTGTGAATTGACCGGACAGGTGGCCGGCACTGACGTCGTTTCTGAGCTATTCAAACGCAACCTCTCTCTCTGCAAGGATGTGGCTCTATTGGTCGTTGAAGGCCAGCATGGCGATCTGGTCGAACCAACGGTCAGGCAAAAGCCATTTCATGAACAGGGCGGCGCGGGCGTCCCATCCGACCACGTAGCGTGTTTTGGGACGCCGGGCTGTCAGCGCGTGCAGCACGGCTGCCGCTGCCCGCTCGGGGGGCAAGGCGTTGCGCAGAAACCGTTTTTTGTCCTCGGCCGCGTGGGCGACCGCAGCCGGCCAGTCCGGGTAATAGAGCTGCAACTGGTCTGTCGGCACATGGGTCGGCAGGTCGACAAATTTCTGTAAGGCCTTTTCCCAGAGCGGCGTCGCAATCGCCCCCGGCTCGACCAGCGCGACCGCGATTCCCCAAGGGGCCAGTTCCAACCGCAGCGCATCTGAAACCGCTTCGATGGCATACTTGGCGGCAGAATTGGCGCCGATGCTGCGAAAGACGCAGCGCCCATTCATCGAGCTGAAGTTGACGATCCGCCCGCGCGCCCGGCGCAGCAGCGGCAGAGCCGCTTTGACCACCCCTACTGTCCCCAGATAGTCGACTTCGATCTCGTCCCGGATAAACGTCATCGGCAGCAGTTCGATCGGACCATGGCGCTCATTGGTCGCATTGTTGACGATGCCCGCCAGCCGCCCTTCCTGATGTGACAACGTAGCCTGCACTACGTCGATGGCGGCAGCGATCGACGCGGTGTCGGTCACATCCAACTGCACAGGGACCAGAGCGCTGCCAAGCTGCTGCCGCAGCAGCTCGCCTTTGTGCGGATCTCGCACTCCGGCCACCACCGTGACCCCGGTCGCCATCAACAGGCGGGCGCAGGCAGTGCCAATCCCAGAGGCCCCTGCCGTGATGAAGACCACAGGGTTAGTGTTGTCCGGCATATTCCGGCTCCCACACCCTGGTGCGCACGGCGGCCAGCGCAGCCAATGATCGGTCGATCTCCTCCTCCGTGTTGGCGGCTGTGATCGAGAAGCGCAGCAACCCTTTGTCTTTGGGCACGATCGGGTAGAGGGCCGGGGTGATCAGAATGCCGTATTCCCACAAAATTTTGCAGGCTTGGATCACATCTTGGGTCTTGCCGACCACGACACAGACGATCGGAAAGTCGTTGTCGTTGATCACCTCATATCCAAGCTGGCGAGCCCCCTGGATCAGACGGTGGGTCAGCTGATGGATCTGGCTTCGCCACCGCTCGCCCTCGCGCTGGTTGAGCTGGAGGCCGGCGAGCGCGCTGGCCAGGCTGGCCACCGGCGACGGGCCCGAAAAGATGAAGGTCGAGGCCGAGCGAAACAGATTTTTCATCTTCAGGTCGTGGCAGGTGATAAATGCGCCGAACGAGGAGAAGGATTTGGAGAGCCCGGCCACATAGATCAGCCGGTCTTGCAGATAATCCAGCCCATAATAGCGCACGATGCCGTTGCCCTTGTGGCCGTAGGGCATGGCCGGGGAAGGCTCTTCGCCGATCACGCCGATGCCATGGGCGTCGTCCATATAGACCCAGGCGTTGTACTCTCTGGCCAGACGGGCAAATTCTGGCAGCGGCGGGTACTCTCCCGACATCGAATAGACCCCGTCGATGGCGATGATCTTGGTCTGTTCGAGCGGGTAGCGGGCCAGTTTTGCTTCCAGGTCAGCCGGGTCGTTGTGTCGGAAATCCAGATACTCGGCGCCGTTGGTCTGGGCCAGCCGGCACGCTTCGATGATCGATCGGTGCGCCGAAATGTCTTTGAGGATCACCCCGTCTGGGCCCGCCAGGAGGGGCAACACGCCGGCGTGGAGCAGGGTGACCGCTGGGAAGACCAATGTTGTCGGGGCTCCTACCAGCTCGGCCAGCGCCTGTTCGAGATCTTCGTAGATACCCGGCGAAGCGACCGCCCGGGTCCAGCTCGGGTGCACGCCCCATTTTTGCAGCGCCGGCGGGATCGCCTCCATCACCTCCGGTTCCAGGTCGATGCCCAGGTAATTGCAGGAGGCAAAGTCAAAGATCCAGCGCCCTTCGACTTTGACCTTGCGCCCGATCTGTTCGGTCACCACCGCATGGATCTGCGGCACCTCTTCTGCAGCGGCGGTGAAATCTTCTACCTCAGCCGGGGGGGGCTGGGAAGCAGTCGGGTCTGGGGCAAGGCGCCCCAGAATCATTGTGCTGAGACTTTGCACGGTGGCGCCGGCGCGCAGGATTTGTTCGGCCGGGATCATCACTTTGCATTCACGCTCGAGCCGATTTTTCAGGTCGGTCGTCATCAGCGAATCCAACCCCAGCTCTTTGAGCGGGCGTTCCGGCGGCAGCGGCTGGCTGGCACGCACCCCCAGCACCTGGCGCACCTGCTTTTGCACAAAGGCGACCAGCAGGGAGAGCTGCTGGTCCTGAGAGGTCTGCCAGAGCTGTTCGAGCAGCCTGGCCTGTGCTGGTTTGCTCGTCTCCGCTTCCCGCTGTGGGGCTGTGCGAAACAGGGCAGCCGGCGTCGCCTGTTTGAACGTCACACCGTTGAGCTGAGCGAACACACCGGTCGCATCCAACAGCGTCACATCGACATTCACAATCGTCTCTGCTGCGGTCAGGCCGGCAGTCTCGGGGGATTGGAGACAGGCATAGGCCCAAAGGCCCGTACCTGCGGTGCGGTAGAGCAGCAGCTGCGCGATGCTGACCGGGAGATAGGTCTGCCCCTCCAGTATGGAGGGGAAAGTGGCCAGAGCGACCTGAATGCCTCCTTCGAGCAGGACTGCGTGCAGCCCGAAGAGTTCAGCTGCCCCTTGTGCGGCGGCAGGCAGCTGCAGGCGCCCCAGCGCACAGCCCTCCCCACCCCACAACTCCTGCAGAATCTGATAGTCCGATCCATCTGAGTAGATCTCCTCTGGCGCCCGATAGAAGATTTGGCGGGCGCGGGTCTGGGCATAGAACCGCTCGGTCGGGAGCTCGGCAGGGCAACGGCTGCGCAAGGCCGCCAGGTGGGCGGAGGGGACGGCTGTGCCCTCCAGGGTACGCAGCGCGCCGCGAAGGTGGCGCGTCCGGGAGGAAGGAGCCGCCAGGCTGAAAATTTGGACCTCCTGTCGTCCCTCTTCGGCGGGCAGCAGCACGGCCTGCATCGTCACCGTCGCCCCCGGCGACTCGGGCAGGCACAGCGTCTGTTCCAGGAGACAATTTTCCAGACAAAGCTGGTCGACGTTGAGAATCTCGCGGCCGACGGCAAGCACATTTTCCAGGTAGAATCCTGTGCTGAGCAGCGTTCGCCCAAAGACACGGTAGTGTGCGAGATAGGGGGGCAGGTGACGGCCGACCTCGTAGGAGACACGCTGGGCGCCGTCGCTGGCCAGCGGCGGCTGGCTGGCCTGTGGCGGTGCAGCGGTTGCGACTGTCGCCACCCAATAGTGCTCGCGCTGGAAGGGGTAGGTCGGCAGGGCCAGCCGCTGCCGTTGGCCGCTCTCTGGCTGCCACACCCCCTCCCATGCGACCTGGCAGCCGTGCGCGTACAATTCACCCAGGCTGGAAAGCAGCTGCTGCCAGTCGCTTTGTCCGGGTCGCAGGCTGGGCAGGAAGGCAGCTGGCTGGCTGGGCAGGCAGTTCTGCGCCATTCCCAGCAAAGTGGGTCTGGGGCCGACCTCCACATAGAGGGTTGTGCCCTGTCGGTGCAGTTCCTGCACCCCGTCGGCGAAGCGCACAGTGGCGCGCAGATGGTGCCGCCAGTACTCTGGGGTGGCGATCCGCTCGTTTTCCAAAGCGCCTGTGACGTTCGACACAAACGCGATCCGGGGGGGAGAAAAGGTCAGCTGGCGGGCGATCGCCGCAAATTCGTCCAGAACAGGCTCCATGAGGGGGGAGTGGGAGGCACAGGTGATCTTGAGGCGGGTCGCCTTGGCTGCGGGCAGCGTGGCCAGCACCTGCTCGATCGCAGCGCTGTCGCCCGAGATGACCACATTCTGTGGGCCGTTGACCACACCGACCGAGACCCGATCCTGCCAAGGCGCCACCGCCTGGCCCACAACTCTCTCCTCGGCGTCCAAAGCCACCATTGCCCCGGCAGCCGTACTCCCCATCAGCCGTCCGCGCGCGGCGATCAGCTTCAGCCCGTCTTCAAAGCTGAAGACACCGGCCACACAGGCAGCGGCATATTCGCCGGCGCTGTGGCCCATCACAAAATCTGGGCGAATTCCCCAGGCTTCCCAGAGGCTGGCCAGCGCATATTCGATTGCAAACAGCGCCGGCTGCATATAGGCCATCTCGTCGATCCGGGCCAGGTCGGCCGGGTCAGTTTCCGGGGATACAGGATAGAGGACCTCCAGGAGCGACAGCCCTTCGCTGGCGCGCAGCAGCGCGTCGCATTGGTCGAGGATCTGGCGAAAGAGCGGCTGCGTCTCATAGAGCTCGCGTCCCATGTCGATCGACTGGGCGCCGCCGCCCGTAAACAGAAAGGCGATGCGCGGGCGTTGGGGGGCAGCCGGTGGGCAGGCCAG
This sequence comes from Chloroflexota bacterium, assembly GCA_018969295.1. Classification (GTDB taxonomy): domain Bacteria; phylum Chloroflexota; class Anaerolineae; order Caldilineales; family Caldilineaceae; genus Caldilinea. The sequence continues at coordinate 19,850 of JAGWYN010000004.1, forward strand.
CCCTGGCGCCGACTCGCCGGCGACAAAGGCTTGGAGCTGTTCGCTCAGCTCCTCGGCGGTGGCGGCGACTGCGGCCAGACGGCAGGGGAAGTGGGCGCGGCCCAACTGGGCCGTATAGGCGAGATCGGCCAGATCCACGGATGGGTGGCCCGCCAGGTGCTCCAGGTAGCGTTGGGCCAGCGCCTGCAGCGCCTGCGGCGCCTGTGCGCTGAGCGGGAGAAGCTGGTAGAGGGGCCCGGGGGCACCCAGGGCTGCCCGTTCGCCCCCAGGCTGGGCGGTCGAACGGGTCACACGCAGGGCATAGCGGGCGAATTGCAGGTCAGCGGGTGCCTCTTCCAGGATCACATGGGCGTTGGTCCCGCTGAATCCAAACGAGCTGACCGCCGCGCGGCGCGGCCCACGGCCGCTCTGCCAGCTTTGCAGCTGGGTAGGAATCGTCGCCTGCAGCCCGGCCAAGGCGGGGTTGAGCTGACGAAAGTGAAGGTGGGGGGGGATCTGGCGCTTTTGCAGCATCAACACGGTCTTGATCACGCCGGCGATCCCAGCCGCTGCCTCCAGATGGCCGATATTGGTCTTGACGGAGCCCACCAGCCAGGGGGCAGTGCGGTTGGCACCGTACACAGCCTGCAGGGCGCTGCCTTCCACCGGGTCGCCGACCGGGGTGCCAGAGCCGTGCGCCTCGATGTAGGAAACATCTTGTGGCTGCAAGCTGGCAGCTGCCAGCGCTTTGCGGATGACCGCTTCCTGCGACAGGGCGCTGGGCACCGTCAGTCCCCGGCTGGCACCGTCCTGGTTGACGGCGCTGCCGCGCACGATGGCCAGAATGTTGTCCCCGTCGCGCATCGCATCGGAAAGGCGTTTGAGCAGCACCACCCCACAGCCTTCGCCGCGCACGTAGCCGTTGGCCGCCGCATCGAACCCTTTGCTGCGGCCGTCGGGTGCCAACATTCCTGCCCGCGCAAAGGCGATGCTCAAGTCGGGCGTCAGGATTAAATTCACCCCAGCCGCCAGCGTCATCTGGCATTCTCCCGTCTGCAAGCTGATGACCGCCTGATGCAGGGCCACCAACGAGCTGGAACTGGCCGTATCGATCGAGACAGCAGGCCCTTGCAGACCCAGGAAATAGGCGATCCGTCCGGAGGCCGTGGCGGCCGAGGCCCCCGTGCTGATGTACAGATGTGGGTCGTCCTGCTGCCTGACCTGCAGCATCTGGTAGTCGTTGGAAAAAATCCCCACGAAGACCCCCGTGTCGGAGCCGCGCAGGCTGGCTGGGTTGATCCCGGCTTGCTCCAACGTCTCCCAGGTGACCTCCAGCAACAGGCGCTGCTGGGGATCCAGCATCGTCGCCTCTTTGGGGGCGACCTGAAAAAACGCTGCGTCGAACCCATCGACCTGGCGGATGAACCCCCCGTGGTTGGGCACCACCTCTGCATACAGTGGCACATCCCACCGATCGGCGGGGATCGGCGTGATGGCGTCGACGCCCTGGGCGATCAGCTGCCAGAATTTCTCAGGAGAATCAGCGTCCCCAGGAAAACGGCAGCCCATGCCGATCACGGCGATCGGTTCTTTGAACTGTGACTGGATTGGCTGCATACAGCTCCTTTATCTCAACAAACCTGCGAACGGTCAGGCCTTCTGCATTTAAACAGGCACAAGGAGGTCGGCGGTATATCCGAACAGCTGGATATCCGTTGCAAAATGTTCGGCGACAAGCTGCCAGGAACGTGCGGTGTAATAGGCACGGTATTCGTGATGGGTCGACCGGTTCAAATGGGGCAGCGCTGCTGCGATCCCAAGTTGATGGCAGACATGGACGAAATCCTGGGCAAGCGTTTCGTAATGGCCGACAAAATCTACCAGCAGCCGCCCTTTTTCGTCTGTAAGCGCGGCATGCTGGTGTTTGGAAGCACCTTTCGGGTAAGGAGCGGGGGTCTCAACTACCCACTCCAGATAGCGGTCGAAGGATCCCAGTTTCATGACCTGGTTGTAGCGGATGTGGGTCGGTTCGGTCAGGATGAAGTGATACATCGAGACCTGCCAGTCCCACGGGTTGCGCACAAAAGCAAACTTATAATACCGGTCGAAGATCGAGGCAGAGAGCTCTTTTTGTGCGTCGCTGGCCGTAGCGTGCAGCAGCAGCGCCTCCCAGACCGCGTAAAAGGGATTGGGGCGCCCAGCTTTTTGGGCGGGCGGCCGCTTGATCTTGAAGCGATCGGGTTCTTCGGCGTAGGGCAGCAGGGCGTCGCGCATGCTCATCCCCCCTGTCTTGGCCACATGAAAAAAGATAAAGCGGTGGCTGTGCGAGATCAGCATGGGGCTAGTTGTAAAAAGCCATCAATGCGCGTGCCAGGCTTTTGCCCGCATAGTCTCCGTAGACCATCCCTTTTTCGGTCAGACGGATCTCGTTCTCCTCCATCTCGATGAATCCATCCTCCTGCAGCTGCTGGAGGGTCGTTGCACAGATCGATTCCAGCTTGAAGCCATGTTTCTGTTGGAACCAACGCAGGTCGAAGCGGACCAACTTCATGCACAGCACGACGTCGCGGATCATGTTGTCGAGGCTGGACAAGGGATAGCCGCGCTGGGCAGGCAACTCGCCGGCCTCGGCCATCTGGATATACTTTTCTTCGTCGTTGGTGTTTTGGTAGAGCCAGTTGCCGTAGCGGCCAAAGGCAGAGACGCCAAACGCAGCGCAGTCGTCGCCGCGGAAGATGCTGGGAGAATGGACATGCTGGTGTCCCCCCCGTTTGGTATAGCTGAAAAAGCTCCAAGGCACATAGTCGGCGTTGATCAGCTCACGCAGCGAGTAGCGCATCGAGGCCATCTCATCTTCGTCGGAGGGCAGTTCCAGCGTCTGGTTGCGCACCCCCCGGTAGTATTCTGTGTTGCTGTACAGCTCGGTCTTGTAGACAGTGACACTTTCCACGCCGGTCTCGATCGTGCGCTGCACGCTGTGCTGCCATTTTTCCGGCGTATCTCCCGCCAGGCCACTCATCAAGTCGATGTTGAGCGGCACGCCGGTCTGCAGGACCAGATCGATTGCCTTCAGCGCCTTTTTCTCGCTGTCCAGGCGGTGCGATGCCTGGATGATCTCGTCGTCGAAGGACTGTACTCCCATACTCATACGGTTGACCTTGAGCGAGAGCATGGTGTCGGCCTTGGACTTCGTGATGGTGACCGGCTCGGCTTCCATCGTAAATTCCGGGTTTTGCGACATGTTAAAGTTGTCATAAAGAGCGCGTCCGACCCGCTCGATCTGCTCTTCGTGGAGCAGGCTGGGGGTCCCCCCACCAAAATAGATCGACAGCACTGGACGTCGTTTCAGCTCGTAGCGCTGCGACGCCAGTTCGATCTCGCGGCAGAGGGCGTTCACATAGCGGTCCATCCGCTCGTACTTTTCAGTGCCGCGCAGGTTGATCGTCTTGTAATAGCAGTAGCTGCAGCGCTGGATGCAGAAGGGAGTATGCAGGTAGATGTTGAACGGGCGCGCGTCCTCCAGCTGTGTCGCCTCGATGCGTTTCCAGTGCGGAAAGTTGGGGTAGTTGGTGATGAATCCCTTGCGTGCCGGGTCCCAGTAGTCGTGGTCTTGTCGTGTGTTGATCATCGGGCGTGTCCCTGAACCTTATGCCAGCTCTGTTTGTTTTTGGGCCTGTTTGGCAGCGACGAAAGCAGCCAGGGTGCGCAGATTGGCCATCACACCGAGCTCGAGTTCGTCCTCACCAAATTCAAAATGGAACGTCTCCTCGATCAAGGTAATCAAGGCGACCACCATGATCGAATCCAACCCCAGTCCATCTTCCAGGAGGGGCACATCCAGCGTGATCTCTTCGCGCCGGAGATTGGCATCCAACTGTTCGGCGATAATCGTGCGCAGTTGTTCTACAATTTCGTCTATCGGATTCTCTTGCATACATCCTTTTCCTTTTTGAATAGAGAGGTTTGGACAGACAGGCGAGATCCGCGCTGTCGGTCTATTTCTCCAAGAAGCCTCACTCTGTTGACATGATAGCAACCTGCTGTGATTCACACATAAGTCAAATATGAGTTACAAACAAGCAGACATTTTTTGAAGCACGGCGCGTCAGGATGGGGCGGCGGTGCGCGATGCAGGCCGTGCGTCGCGCACGGATCCATAGATCCACTCAAAGATTGGGGTGGCCATCAACGTGGTAGCAATGGCCATGACCACCATCACGGCGAAGAGAAGCGGGGTAATAATCCCGCGTTCCAGCCCGATGTTGAGGATGATCAGTTCCATCAGACCGCGCGCGTTCATCAGAGCGCCGATCGCCATGGCGCTGCGGTTGTCCTCGCCGCTGAGGCGGGCAGCCGCCCAACAGGCGATCCCTTTGCCCAGGCAGGCCAGCAGCAGCACCACCAGCGCGACCAACCAGAGCCACGGGGTATCCAGCAAAGTGATGCGTGTGTGCAGCCCCGAATAGACAAAGAAGAGGGGGAGCAGAAAGGAGGTGGTGAGCGGTTCGATCTGGCGCTGCACTTCGTGGGCGAACCGGCCGCGCGGCATTGCAGCCCCCATGATAAACGCGCCGAACACTGCGTAGATTCCGATGCGGTCGGTAAACCAGGCGCCCAACATGACCAGAGCGAGGACCGTTGTCAGCAGCGCAGGGCGCACCCCTTGTTCGCGCTCGGCCACCGTACCCAGCCAACGCAGCCACTTCTTGCCGACCGTCAGCAGACTGAAGGCGTAAAAAATGCCGCCGCCGATCGCAAGCACAGCGATCAAGGGGTCACCGGTGAAGCTGGCGAGCACCAGCGCCAGCACACACCAGGCTGCGGCGTCGTCGATCGAACCGGCGGCCAGGGCCAGCGCGCCCAGCGAGGTGCCAGACATCCCACGCTCGTAGATGATCCGGGCGAGCATCGGAAAGGCTGTGATCGACATCGCAGCGCCGATAAAGAACATTCCTTCCCAGACGACAACATCGGGGGAAAAAAAGCCGCCGCCTTGGATCAAGAAAAAGCCCAGCCCACAGCCCAGGACAAAGGGCGTCAAAATCCCAGAGACGGACACCCCGACAGCGCTGCGCAGCCGGCTGCGGATCAGTTCGGTGTCAAACTCCAAGCCGACCAGGAACATATAGAGCACCAGCCCGACCTGGCTGACGGCGTAGAGCAGGCTTTTGGAATCGGCTGGGAAAAGCCACGCCTGCAGATCGGGGAAGAGCCAGCCAGCCAGGGAGGGCCCCAACAGGACGCCGGCGATCATCTCACCCACCACCTGTGGCTGGCCGATCCAGCGTGCAGCCCACCCGACGATTCGACAGACCAGGAGGATGATAGTGAGCTGCAGGAAAAACAGTACAGAAAGCTCAAAACTGGACATTGATTGTTGCCTTTCTCGATAGAGGGGTGGTTATCGGGCCTCAAACGCTTCTGTCACCTGGCTCTCCACCAATCCGAACTGCTCCAGGGTATAGCGATGGACGCCGTGCTGGTGTTGTGGGTTTTGTGCGAGCCACTGGGAGAGGTTGCTGGCCAGCCCAGCGTTCCAGCGGTAGCCAAAATACTCGTAGATGGTGTGCACAGTCTGAAGCGGGTTTGCGACCAGCTCCGCGTAGTTCACGTCGAGAAGCTGGGCGGGAGGAATGGCAGCTCTGGCGTCGTTGGCACGTCTGGCCAGCTCTGCCAGCCGCCGCAGCCAGTAGGCGCCGATCGCAGCCGGGTCGATCCGGTCGCTGAAGCGTCTGCGCCCTGCTGCGGTCAGGCTGCAGCAGGAGGGAAGAACCTCCTGCGGGTCACGGTGAAGATAGACGATGCGGGCGCTGGGAAACTCGGCCACCAGTGTCTCCAGCGCGTAGAGGTGGGCGGGGGCTTTCAGCGCCCAGTGGCTCTCTGGCGGCCAGGCGAGGCTCAAATACTGCAGCTGGCGGTGGTAGTCCCGGTACGGCTCGCGCAGCGGCTGGTGAAGCAGCCACTCGGCATAGCTTGGCACATTGGCCCGAAAATCGAACAGATGGCCGAGAAAGCCATGTTCGAAGAGACGGCTGCACTCGGCTGGCTTGTTGGCGGCGATGTGGTGTGCTCTGACAAAGTCAGCAGCCAGCCCATTTTGAAAGTGGATCAGGGCGCTGGCCTGTTCCAGGCGGGGGTCGGTGGGCCAGTGCGCGGCGGCCGGGGCTGGCACCGGATAGAGTGCTTCGGCCAGGTGCAGCCAGCGTGCGGCAGGGTCCTGGGCCAGCAGATTGTGCAGCAGAGAGGTGCCGCTGCGGAAGAACCCCACCACGAACAGCGGCTTGGTCAGAGGCACGAGCGATCCTGGCAGCAGCCGTGCAAACTCTGCCTCCAACAGCAGGCGATTGGACAGCAGCCGCACGCTTTCTTGTTGAAAGACCTGTGTGCCGGCTGGGGTCAGGCTGGCTTCGTGGTGCAGGGCCTGCCAAAACCGCTGCAGCGGCTCGTCGATCCCCGCACTTCCCCAGTCTGACAGTCCTGTGATCTTCTCTGCCTGGGAGATCAACTCAGCCGGCACCAGATCCATGATGGCACTCCTCGCTGTTTTCCAGCAATGGTCTTAGAAGACTGGCTTCAGCTTGCGGAAACCCAGCCTGCTGAAGAGATGGAACCAGGGTTTCATCGCATAGACGACCGTGTGCTGCAAAACGCGGTCGATCGGAACGGCCGGGAGCTGTCCGGCGGCTACCAGCGCCTGGTCGAATTTGGCACCATAGCCGTGCAAACGATACTGATAGGAGGCATACGGGCCAAACAAGCAGAGATAGAGCAGCTTGGGTCTTGCCAGCAGCCGCCACAGCTGCGGCTGGCATCCGATCAAGCTGGCCAGCTGATTGGTGTAGACATGGTAGTCCACCAGGCTGTTCAGGCGCTCGGCATAGTTGGCGCGGGTGCGGTTGTAGTGTGCCGCGTCTGCCTGAATCATCGCACGCATCGAGTCTGCATCGGGCAGATGCAATTTACCGGCCGTCACACCGGCAAACCAGCGGGCCTGCAGCTCGGCGACTGGGGGCAAAGCGCCGACATTGGGGCGCGAGAAGCCGATGAATGCCAACGAAGAATCTCCTGGCAAGAAAACATTTTTGTAGAGATTCCGGCCATCCAGCTTGGGGTTGGCCGTGTAAAAGGGCAGATAGGTACGAAAACCGGTGCACAGGACGACCGTATCGATTTCAACCTGCGTTCCGTTGTCGAATTCGACCGTGTTGCCGCCCTGGAACGAACGAATGCCTGGCATCATTTTGACCGAATGGTCCACGATCCCGCGCAGAAATTCCATTCTTTTGGTGAAGGGCTGCGTGTTGTGCAGCGTTCCCGAATACCAGTCAAACAGGAACTTCAGCTGGTAGGCTTTTTGCTGGATCTCCTCTTCAGAGTGGGGGATTTCCTGACAGAATTCGTCGCACGCCCGGCTCAGCTCCACGCCGGAGGCGGGTCCATGGCGTGGGGGAGATTTGAAAAGGGCTTTCCATGCTTTCCAGCTGAAGAGATCTTTCAGCAGCATACCGGCTTTGCGAGGGGCAAACAACCACATGACCAGCAAGAGAGGCAGCCCCAACAACGTGTAGATCGTTTTGAAACGCGAATATCGGTCTGGCAGACGACAATCTACGTTGTAGTCGTGGAGGAACTGGCGGGGCAGCCACACCTTGGCCCGGGTCGAGTCGAAGTCAGCGGGAAGTTTTTCGGGGCTGAAGTTTCGAGTCAGGGCCATGCCGCGGCGCAGCGAGAAGTAGAGTTTGCCGGCCAGGGGCGTCAGCTCCTTCACCATATCCGCCCCACTCTCGCCGCCGCCGACGACGACCACCCGTTTTCCTTTCAGCTCGTCCATGCTCTTGAGCAGAGACGAATGAACAACCGTACCTTGAAAACGCTCGCGGTTGGCAAAGTCGGGGATGAGCGGGATGTGGTGCAGCCCGGAACAGACTGCGACCGCATCGTAGGTGCGGCTCTGGGGAGAACCCTCCTGCTGAAAGGCGACTTCCCAGCCCGCAGCGGTCTTGCGCAGATCGGTCACCGATGTGTTGTAGCGGATATGTTCCAGGAGTTTGTGTGCCCGGGCATACTTGTAGAGATAGTCGAGATAGACCGTGTGATGGGGAAACTCTGCCACCCCTGGGGCGATTGGAAAATCTGAAAACTGCAGAAAGGTTTTGGAGCTGCTGGCGACTGTGCTGTCAGAGACGCTGGACATCGCCCGATCAAAATACCAGAGCCCCCCCAGCGCATCCCGTTTTTCGAAGATATCGAACGCAATTCCTTCTTCTGCCAGATGTTTGGCCGTCGTCAGCCCTGCTGCTCCAGCGCCGATTACACAAACACGCATAAACAACGAACCTCCTATTTGTCTTGAAATTGTGGTGGCGGTGGGAGATAGCCCACCTGTTGAAAATAGCGAAGATACGTGCCCATCAGCGCGCGGTCCAAGGGAGGGCAGGCGACTGTGCTGCCCGCAAGAAAGCGTTGAACCGTCTCTGTCACGAACGGAGGGCGCTGCACCTGCAAATTGTTGGGCGTAGCCAGCATGAGCTGCAAAACAGCCAACGAATTTCTGGGGGGCAGGGAGGCGGCCTGTTGTTTGACCCGACACAGCCACTCTCTGTACGGAATTTTCTCCAGCGAATATCCGCAGTCACACAAGAGGCTGTACAGCTCTGCCCAGGGCATCGGATGGGGATTGACCAGATGAAAGGCGTGTCCCCAGGCATTTTGTTGTGATGCCAGCTGCACGACTGCACCGCTGACGTAATCAACCGGCACCAACGGAATTTCGACATCCAGATCTGGGAAGAGCCCCAGTTCCACCGAACCCTGGATCAAGGTATTCAGCAAGTCAAACGAACCGTCCTGCCCGACTTTGCTCACCCCGGTGCGGCTGTGTCCGCCCACACGTACCGGACGATAGATCACAACCGGAAATCCCCGATCCTGTGCGAACAGCATCAGCCGGTCGGCCACCCATTTGGAGAGGGTGTAGCCGCCGCGCAATGTCTGTGAATACTGTGGGAGGTCGTCGTCCCGGATCGGGGTGGTCAGGGGATGGGCTGCGCTGAAAAAAATTGCCATACTCGAAAGAAAGTGGATCGGCTTGGTGCGCTGCAGGGCAGCCAGCCGGAGCAGTTCGTGGGTGCCGCCCACATTGGTCGGTTTCAGCCTGGCGTAGTCGTGCAGGTTGTTGACCCAGCTGCCGTTGTGAACGATGAGCTGCACTTTGGCAGCCAGCTCCACAAAGCTCCGCTCGTCCAGCCCCAGACGTGGCTGGGCCAGATCTCCCAACACCGGCACCAGCCTGGGACGGTACTCCTCCTGCCAAACCTGGTAGGAGTGCAGCTGCTGGACAAGACGCTCGTTGGCTTCCTGTATGGTCTTCTGCCGGCTGAGGTAATAGATTGTGGCCTGGGTGCGTGCCATCAACCCCTGGACAAGATAGGCCCCCAAAAAACCGGTGGCCCCGGTCAGAAAGAGGGACTCCGGGTTCTGCCAGTGGTCGGCAATGGGCGCAGCGGGCTGGATCTTCGGATCCAGCTGCAGATCGGCGTACAGGCTGTCTGGGATGTCAGTGTCAATCAGCGGACGTGGCATTGGTTCACAAACTCGAGTTCCAAACGTTTGTTCTGGTTAATAATTTTGGTATGGTAGGAGCCATCGTGCGGATTGTACACGCAGGCTGGGTAGGCGAGCCGGAAACTGCTGTTTTGGCTGGCAAGTTGCTCGAACGCAACCTGCAGCATCGTGACTGTCTGTCTCTCCTGGACTGCAATTGCATAGTGCCAGATGGAGTCTCCGCCAAAATAGCGCTGCAGGATCTGGTCATGGTCGGGTGCCAGGTCTGGTGCGACCAGCCGTTTGCGCAGGTCTAAGACGCTGAACTGGCCGGGCAGCCGCGATGGAAGCTGGGGAGCAGGGCGGTGGATATCGAACAGTTCCAACATCAATTCCTGGCCCTCTACCCCCATCCAGATGCGCATAATCTCGGCCGAGGCCCTGACCCGCTTCTGGAACGCCGCCGAGGCCGGAAAGCGCAGCGAGCGGAGCACCTGGATTTCGACCCCCAGCAACTGTTCGAACCGGCAGCTCCAATGCTCGAACCCATCGACCACCAGATCCATCGGCTCATAAATTTCCAAGCCGACATGGAACAACTTCTGCAGATTCACTGCTGGCAGAAGCAGTTGCAGCAAACCGTCGTGGCCCTCAAAAAAGCTTTGCAGCAGCGCAGGAACGTTCCTGCCTCTGACCTCGGTCAGTGCCAGCAGCACCTTTTCGTAGTCACTTTTGATCAGTTCTAGCAGGCTGGCGGGATTGGCGCTGTTTTTTTGCTGCAACAGCTCCCGGTTTGACTTCAGCAACGTACGAAACTGAAGAGCCTTCTCATAGTTGGCGCCTGTCATGGCAGCAGCCCCTCCTCCTCGACGGCTCTCTCTTGGCTGGGGGATTCCCCCTGGCCTCACAGCCAGCATTTCCTGATGCCCTTAGACAACGGCTGTCTCCAGCCTGGTTTGCAAGCTTTGGCGGTCAATTTTGCCGCTGGGCAGCAGCGGAAACGACTCTACCACCACCACTTCGTCCGGCAGGGCGTAGGGGGGCAGTTGGCCAAAACAGGCCTCCCGGATCTGAGAAGCCTCGGCCGTGGCCACGCAGCAGGCGACCAGCCGGTCGGTGCGCTCCAGATACAGCACGACAGTGCTTTGCACGCCTTCCAGCCGTTCGATCTCCTGGGCCACCTCGATGAGATTTACCAAAAAACCGCGACGGTTGAAACTGTCCTGGTTGCGTCCTACAACCTTCAGCCGGTCTGGCCCGACAGCACATGCCAGGTCACCGGTCCGGTACCAGGTGTCGGCCTGGCTGAGCCACTGCCCACGCTCGTCTACATAGCCGAGATACCCGTAGGGGTGTCGGCAAGACAGTTCCCCGATCTGGGTCAGACTGTCTGTCCCTTCCAGCCGCAGTTCCACCCCCTCCATCGGCGTGCCGATCGTGCCAATCCGGGCCGTCAACGGTTCCTGCCAGTCACAGGCGGCGATCGCCCCCATCTCTGTAGAACCGTACTGGTTGACCAGGCAGCTGCCAAACCTGGCATCGAACTGCTCAAACAACGACTCCTGAATGCGCTGGCCGGAGGTTACGATCACCCGATAGACGCTGTTCTTGCGCTTCCAGCGCAGCATCATCTCACAGAGATCGGGCGTCAAGAAGGCCAGAGTCGGCTGAAACTCTTTTTCGTAGGTCAGAATCTTGAGAATATTGGCCTTGTCGACGATCTGGATTGCTGCTCCAGCCAGGGCAGCCGACAAAAAAGCAGCGCCCATCCCATACATATGAAAAATCGGGACCGGGATCAACATGCGGTCATTCGCCGTGATCTGGTACTTTTGCAGACAGTTCTGGGCGTTGCGGAGCAGCTTCTCCTGCTGGTGCACCACGATTTTGGATGTACCCAGGCTGCCCGAGGTGCGCAAATAGAGGCGGCCAGCGGGCAGCTCATCGGTGGCTGACAGCGGTCTCCCCTGAAGCGCCGCAGAAAACGCGCGGTCGGGCTGGAGGGTCAGGTGGTGATGGCAAAACGCCGGGATCGACGGCTGGTAGCCAGCCCCTTTGGATGCGTGCTGGGCAGGAGGCAGCAACACAAAGCTGCGGCCGCGCGCCAACAGATAGAGCAGGGTCACCGCACCAGTCACACTGTTGGGGCATTCGTAGGCGACAGTCTGGTGCGGGTCTATCCCCAGCCTGACAAACTGTTCGTCCAGTTCGACAAACAGGGAGGGCAGCTCCTGGTAGCTGCAGCTCAGGGTGCCGTCGGTAATCCGATGGGTGTTTTGAAACAAAAATGAATCCTGCCAGAGTGTTGTCATGGACCCAACTTTTTTGAACGACTGCACCGTCTCCACCTGAGACATGCTTAAAGAGCCAGCTGGCTGTGCCTCTACTTTAGCAAATGGCTGTGACTTGAACATAAGTTGAATGTGAGCTTTACAACGCGTACCAGCAGCCAGATACCGTGCCCGCAGACGACAGAACTTCACTCGACCGGATGAACTATGCCATCTTCCCCCAACTGGCCGAGCTTGTACACCAACAGTTCCAGATCGGGCAATCTTGGAACAATTTCTGACGCGTACTGACGCCATTTCTCCGAAGAAGGCGCAGAAAAAGTCATGCGCGACAGCGGCAGCGGATTCGAAAGTGCCTGTTCGACGCCTGCATCCCAATGCAAGCTGGCAAACGCAGCGATACGCCGAACAGTCAGCTGGGGAAAGGCCACAAGGTCGGCATAGCGCACAGCCAACCACTGCTCGCGTGGGAGCGCAGCCAGATCCGCCAGGATCGTCTCATTGGCCACACGCCATTGTTGGACAGCGACCTCCGCCAAAGGATGGCCCACCAGCAGTTCCCAGCCGGGTGTCAACAGAAAGCTCCATGCCCCTGATGGCCAGCCAGGAAGCGCATGGTAGGCGATGAAACGTCGGCTCTGCCAGCCATCCAGAATGCTGGCAATGTTTTCGGCCGGGGTTCGATGCAGAAATAGAAAACGGGCATCCGGGAAAAGCGCCTGCAAGAAGGGGATCCGCAGCGCATTTTTGGGGGTTTTCTCCAACAAGCGCACAGCCGCCGGCTGTTCCTGAGGGGGCAACTCGATCCAGAGCCGACCTGTGCGGTCGCGTAGCTGGCGAGCAAAACGGTCGCACAGCTGTTCAGCCAACGCCGGTGTCAGATCGGCAGCCCCCAGGCGGTTGGATGCATACCCACGCGCCGCCGGGTGCAATGCCGGAATCCCTTCAAAAATTTCATGGCTCTCTTCGCCGATGGTCCAGAGTTCAGGAAAATTTGCCAGGGTTTCCAGCAAGAGTGTGCTGCCGGCACGCGGTGCGCTGACAATGATCAGCGGCTGCACCAGATGCGGCGGCTGAAACGACTGTATTTGGCGGCGAACCCGCTTTTGTCGCGCTTCGAGCACCTGTCGCCGCAACGCTGAGTTGGCAGTCCAGTCCATGCTTCTCCTCCTTGGCAGCCACAGCCTGCCTGTAAAGCTGCGCAGAATCTGCGGTGCCTCTGCCTGACAGGCAGAGGCACCGCAGATACTTGAGAACTCCTGCGCTACAGATTTCTGCCGTGCAACACTTTATTTTGCAACCGACGCTGCCAGCGTGAAATTCTGAGAGAGATGGGGGTTGTTGGCCGGAAGCACATTGAGCTGGGCGACATTGGTTGCACCGGCAACAGCGTTGAGCGGGACACTGATCTTGACATGCACGGTTGCCGTCTGTCCTGCAGCCAGGGTCACACTCGACGGGGATGGCTCAGCCGCTTCGCCCGCAGCTGCCTCGCCCGCAGCTGCCTCGCCCGCAGCTGCCTCACCCGCAGCTGCCTCACCCGCAGCTGCCTCACCCGCAGCTGCCTCACCCGCAGCTGCCTCACCCGCAGCTGCCTCACCCGCAGCCGCTTCACCCGCAGCCGCTTCACCCGCAGCCGCCTCACCCGCAGCCGCCTCACCCGCAGCTGCCTCGCTCACGGTGATTTCCGGCACAATGATAATCTGCGGGGTAGACGATGACGTGTCGATCCGCACATTGAATTGTGCACGTACCTGCAATGTATCACCCGCAACAGGCACGGCGACAGTCGCTGTGGGTACCTCTGTGGATGCCTCTGTGGATGCCTCTGGGGCTGCTGCAGCTTCTTCTGCCGGGGCCGCAGCGCCTTCTGCTGCTGTGGCTTCTTCTTCTGCAGGGGGCGCTGTCACCAGTTCATTGGCCTCGACCGTGACTGAACATTCCCAACCGGAGCGGCAGACAAAGTGGAGGGTGTCCGGGCCTGCGCTGGTGTTGGTCACCACGATGCTTTGCACAAAAGAAGTTCCTGGTTGGGCGTGGCGGATGGCTGTGGCGCCCGCTGGTGCGAAATCGACCTGATACTCGTACTCATTGTAGAGCTCGACCAACTCACGCACTTTGTCTGGATTTTGAGCAGCCAGATCGGTTGTTTCACCGATGTCCGTCGTCACATGGAACAGTTTCCACGGCTCGTTGGCGGCGACACCGTAGTTGATGCCTTCCAACGTTTCGAAGTTGGCAACTTTGCGAATCTTCCAGACGCCGCTTTCATCTTCGAGGAACAACGCCTTGTTGGTGCGGCCCCACAGTTCAAAGACTTGGGGCCGATTCGGATGGGCCACAGACGTTTCGCCTGTCAGCAGGCTGCGCAGGCTTGCGCCGTTGATCGGGCAGATACCCGTGCGGTCGTTGTAGACACCGGTACAGGCATCCCAGTCGGGAGCGACACCGACGCCAGCCGGGTGGGCGACGCCAGCAAAATCCAGAATTGTTGCCGGGATATCGACACTGCTGACCACGGAGTCACTCTGGATGCCGGCCTGCACGCCCCCATTGACGTAGGAGACAATCATCGGGGTACGAATGCCGCCTTCGGTCATGGTCGATTTTGCACCGTAGAGCGGGGAATTCGCTACTTGGGCCCAGCCCAACCCATTAGAAACAAAGGAACCTGCCTGGCCGATATTTTCATAGCTGTTGTCCACCCCTCGGCGCACCAGGAGTTCGCTTTCCAAGATATCGACGGCCTCGTGTTCCCCACCGTTGTCCGACAAGAAAATAAAGACCGTATCCGAGTATTCGCCGCTGGCCTTCAGGGTTTCGACGATTCGGCCAGCCTGCAGGTCGAAGTATTCGACCATCCCGGTGTAGACAGCCATTTTCTTGGCGAGCGTGCGCTTGAGATCGGCGACCGTTTCAACCTGCCAGATGGCGTCGTAGGGGGGCGTTGTCACCTCTTCCAGAAGTGGTGCCCACGCCGGGTCGCTTTCGTCGTTCCAGTCGGGCACTCCTTCGTAGCGCTCACTCAACGCCATCGACGCTGGGACGATTCCCAGTTCCTTCAGCCGGGCGAGGCGATCGGCGCGGATGCCGTCCCATCCTTTTTCCAGGTAGAGATCGATGAGCTCCTGTCGAATGTTCTCCTCTGGAAGCTGGCTCGGCTCGTGGGGGAGCGTGACGGCAAAGTAGAGAAAGAAAGGTTTCTCTCCTCCCTCTGCGGCCAACCCTTCCTCGATCAACTCAATCGCGCGATCAGTGTGGGTTCGAGCGCCAAAGTAATTGAGGGGCATCCGATAGCCGCTGATGATTTCGTCGTCGTCGACGAAGTGTGTGCACCAGCCCGAACCGCGTTCGCAAGCTCCCCAGTGGTCTCCCCCTCCTTCGAGCATCCCGAACGAATGCGCGAAGCCCTGGTCGATCGGCCAGGTCCCACGCGGGTAGATGCGCTGGCCATCGATCTCGCTTTCTGCGCCCAGGTGCCACTTGCCGACATGGTAGGTGTCGTATCCGGCATCTCGCAGCAGGGTGGCCACGGTCACCACATGGTGGTTGAGGTAGCCGGTGTAGCCGGGCAGCCCGTACTGCGCTGCGCGTGGATTTTTGGGAACGGCTCCCTGCATGACGCCCAAGCCATTGATGTGGTTCTTGACGCCGGTGAGAATCTCAGAGCGGCTGGGAGAACAGGTAGGCTGGGTATGGTGGTTGGTCAGCTTCACCCCCTCTGCAGCAAACGCATCGATGACCGGCGTCGAGGCTTCACCGCCAAAAGGGCCAAAATCGGAATAGCCGGAGTCATCTGCCACCAACAGCACAATGTTGGGGCGCTCGGGTGCTGCGGACGGGCTTTCCTCCTGGGCATAGGCTGCGCGGGGTGCCACCAGCCAGAGGAACAGCAAAGCGGCGGGGAGGAGCACCCTCCGCCACAGGCTTCCAGTGGGGACAGGCCAGCGCGACATCTGCCTGGCAGCCCCTCCTCTACAATTTGGATTTTCAGATGTCATGTGTGTTCTCCTGGTCAAACAGACAGAATGGATAAAAAATAGAGAAAAGGTCAGGGTTGTGTTGGAGCAGACCCTGGCCTGACTCGCACAGTGTGGGACAGAAAGTCGGGTTCATGGCAGTTGGCTTTCGGTGCGCAGCAGGGTGAACAATTCCTGGTATTGAGGCACCTCCGGACGCAGCTGCACCAGCTGTTCTGCGTAAGGCAGCCCTACCTGCCACTGGCGCTGGTCTCGATAGAAGGTTGCCAGCGCGAACAGGATATCGAGGTTGTCGGGTTCCAGTTCATAGGCATGCAACAGCGCCCTCTCGGCCTCTGCGCTGCGGCCCAGCTGGTGGAGCAGCAGCCCGTAGTTGTAGTGGACACGGGGCTGTGTGGGCAGCAGCTCTGCTGCCTTGGCGAGGCTGACAGCAGCTTCCTCCGGGCGCTGCTGCTGCACCAGGAACAGGCCAAGTGAATAGTGCAGATCCCCTTGTTTGGGCAGATGCTGCAGTGCCCCCCGCAGCGTCTGCTCGGCTTCCGAAATACGTCCCTGCCGGTAATAGAAGGTGGCCAGCGCAATGGAGGCGGGGGGGAAATTCTGGTCGCGCGCAAGAGCAGTCTGGTAGGCATCCTCCGCCTGGGCGGTGTCGCCAAGCTGAACGTAAAGGTTGCCGAGGTTCAGATGTCCTTCCGGGTGATCGGCCAACACGGTTTGGGCAGCCTTATATTCTTCCAGCGCAGCCTCCAGGGCGCTCTGTTGTGCTGGGGTCAGAAGGGAGGGCTGGGTCGCAGCGAGGGCACGAACCGCCTCGATTCGCACCCCGCGCACCGGGTCTGCCAGCAAGGGTGCCAGCAGGGGCAGTTTGTTTTCTTCGGGCAGTTCAGCCAGCGCGCGCGTCACCCCGATCCGAACCAAAGGGGAGGCATCGGCCACATAGGGGGCAAGCTGTGTCAACGCCTCGGCTCCATACGCAGGGGCCAGTTCAGCGGCAGTGGCGCGCAGGATAGCGGGCTGAGCGGGGTCCCCGATCAACGTCAGCAAGGGCACAGCTGCAGCCGCTTCCCCGCGCTGTGCCAACGTCATCAGCCCGGCTGGGCTGGGACGCTGACGCCATTGTGTGCCGTACCAACCATCCATGGCCTGGGCCGACCATTCGGCGACCTCTGCTGCGCTCTGGCCGACATCGCTGTGGCACTGGGCACAAGCATTGGGGGTTCCCCACTGCAAGGTCAGGTCAGGTCGCGGGATGGGGAAACGATGGTCGTGGCGTGGGTCGACCACCATATAGGTTGTGGAGGGCATGTGGCATTCTACACACTGTGCACCGGCAGAGCCAGCTTTGTGGAAATGATGTGCGGGTGAGTCGTACACTTTTGCGGTCAAGGTAGGATAGGTTTCGACCGGGGCATTCAGTTGATGGCAGCTGGCGCAGAGCTGGTTGCCGGGCAGCTGAAGCTGAAGGGTATGGGGGTTGTGGCAGGATGTGCAGCTCAAGCCTGCGCTGTACATCTTGGACTGCAGGTAGGAGCCGTAGTTGAACACTTCATCCAGCATCTGACCGTCGGCATGGTAGAAACCGGCATGGAGCAACTCCGGCATGTAGTCATCGAGAAACGGTGCGTCGTAGGCATCCTCCGGGCTGATCGGGGAGCGTCGGGCATGGCAGCGGGCGCAATTTTCGACCTGCTCCTGTGGCTTGAGCGACGTAAGATCGATGCGAAGTCCTTTGTTGTTCTCGGGTTCTTCGGCCCGGTCTGGATTTTGTGCCCAGGTCTTGTGCTGTTCGGTCGCCAGATGGCAGGCCTGGCAGCTGACATGGGGGGCGTCCCACGTCGATCGGTAGTGGTTGCTAGCTGGGTCGTAGCCGAGTTCCAGGCCGGTGACATGGCAGTCGATGCAGGAGGAATTGGCCGTAAACTGGCGCGACGTCCAGTGCAGCCGATCGCCCGGTGCAAAGGTTTCACCGGGGTAGAGCGAAAACCAGCGCAATTTCTGCGTATCCCAGGCCACTGTAAAGGCCTGCAGACGTCCCTGCGGCATCTCCAACAAATACTGTTGCAGCGGGGTGATTCCAAAGGTATAGCGCACCGTGAAATCGGCGTATTTTCCGTCTTCGCCGATCGTATTGACGACAAACTGTCCCTCTTGTTGAAAAAAACGGCTGGTGGCTGCGCCGTCGCTGAAGGTGGAATTTTGAAAATTGCCCAGCACCGTCTCGGCGTTGGCAGGTTGCATCGCCTGTTCGTGGTGAGAGCCCAACCAGTCCGAAAACTGCTGGGCATGACATTCCTGACAGCTTTGTGCGTCCAGCAAGGCCGTGCTGGAGACTGGCTGGGCTGGGGACTGGGAAGGGGACTGGGAAGGGGACTGGGAAGGGCGCAGGAGCCAGAGAGCCAGAGCCGCCAGGCTGAGCAGCGCGGCCAGGCCGAGCGCCCAAATTTTTTTGTTGGATGTGTGGCGCTGTCTGTGCATTCTCTTACCCCTCCTGGGCTTTGCTGGAGCCGCGCTGGGGCTGGGCTGGGCTGGCCGAGACGGTATCGGCTACGGAAGGCGCGTGGGGATGTTCATGTCGATAGAGGGCTGGGGTCTGGGGAACGGTGGGGATCTGGATGCTTTCCAGCGCCACCTCTCCGACAATTTCGTTGCGGCTGTCTGGGCCATCGGAGCCTGGCAGCTTTTGCAGGCGATGTTTCCACAGCGGCCAGAAACCCATTCCAAGCCCACTGGCCACACCGAGCTGCCAGATCAGCAAGGACGCATAGATTCCGGTCTGGAACAAAAATGTGCTGACGACCACGCTGCCGACGGGCACCAGGGTTGCGCGGAAGAGCGAGAGCAGCGAGCGGTCGAACTCGTCGGCGAGCTGGAGCAGGAAGGAGAGCAAAGTGAGGTTTTGGTTCATCAGCACGATTTGGGCGGTATCGGTGGCAAGGGTGGAGGCGCCGCGCAGCGAGACCGAGACATCGGCCTTGCCCATCGCAATGGCGTCGTTGATACCGTCGCCGACAAAACAGATCTTGGCGCCTTGGGCTTTCAGTTCCTCCACCAGGCTGGCTTTCTGCTGGGGCAGGACCCCGGCATAGAAATGCTCGATGCCGAGCGAGTGTGCCAGCTGACGCGTCGGTGCGTCGTGGTCGCCTGAGATGATGTACAGCGCCATTCCCCGCGCGCGCAGTTCGGCGACCGCCTGGCGTGCTTCGGGCCGAACGGTAGGCTGCAGTTCAAGGGCGCCCGCTGTCCGGCCGTTGAGGGCGACCAGCACCAGCGAATGTCCCTGGGCGTGGCATCTTTCCTGGACAGCGGCCAGCTCGGCAGGGATGGGGATCGCTTCCATCTCCAGGAAGCGCCAGCTGCCCACCAAAATCTGCAGGTCTGCTTCAGGCGGCAACAGGGTGGCGAGCGGGTTTTGTGGGTTCAGCCATGCTGCACCCTCTGCAGCCGTCAAGCGCACCTTGATTCCGTACCCGAGCTCAAGATGGGCCTCTTCGATCGCAGGGATCTCCAGGTTGCGCTCCCGGGCAGCGGCAAGAATGGCCCTGGCCACAGGATGGGACTGGCGGGCTTCTGCGGCTGCGGCGAAGCGGAGCAGCAGATTTTCAGCCTCTGCCCACGCTTCGCTGCCCGGCTGACACGCTGGCAGAGAGAGATGAAGCGTGTGGACTTGCGGTTGTTCCAGGGTCAGCGTTCCAGTTTTGTCGAAGACAAAGGTATTGACCTTTTTCAACAGTTCAAAGGAACGAGCGTCCTTCACCAGCAGGCCATGGCGGGCGGCGACGTTGAGATAGTTGAGCGTGGCCAGCGGGCCGCCGATCCGGGCCAGGCTGCCTACGCCGACCGACATGATGGCGGCGGCGCTCATTGGGCCCAGCGTGAGCAGGGCAGTTCCGCCCAGGGCCAGCATCGGGGCTGTCATGCTGTCGGCAAACTTGTCCAGCCGGGAGGTGAAGTTGATTCGGTTGCGGGAAACCCGCTGCAAAATGGTGGCGATCTGAGCGGCGCTGGTCTCCTGGCCGGTCTTGTGCACGTACACCTGAATTTTGCCGGAGAGCACGACTGTAGAAGCCAGCACTTCATCTCCAGCGGTTTTTTCGGCTGGCTGCGCCTCTCCGGTCAGGCGGTGTTGGTCGACGACAGCAGCACCTTCCACAATCACACCGTCGACAGCAATCATTTCACCGGCACCCACCACCAGCAAATCTCCCCGCTCGATCTCCGCCAGCGGGGTTTCCACCGCGACATCCCCCCTGAGCCGCCAGACTGTGCGTGGCTGTTGGCCGAGGGCATCGACAATGCTGCGCCGAAAGTGATCTTCGGTCCGGTTGACCAGTTTGTTCGTCGCGGTGATGGCAAACATCATCACGCTGCCGGGGACATATTGTCCCCCGAACAGAATGGTGGCCGCCGCGCCCGCCAGAACCACCGGGTAGGTGAGCCGCTTTTCTTCCACCAACGTCTGCCAGCCGCGACGGTAGATCGGCAAGCCCAACCAGACCATCATGCCGGCATTGAGCAACGCCAGCGGCGGAAAAAAGTGGGTGGCCACCCAGGCGATCCCCATGTTTCCGACTGAGAGGAGCAGACGGCGGTTGATGTCTTTTTCCGCGGCGCTCATTTGAATGTTCAGGTCGCTGAGCTGTTGGCTGCGTTCTCCTCCCAGCAGGGGATCGATGCGCGTGTGCACAAAAAGCTGCCACCGATCATCCAGCTCGGTCAGATAATCCCCCATGTGGTTGAGCAGGGGCAGCGCCTGCTCCTGGCCAGACAGATAACTCTCCCTGGCTTTGGCCATCAGGGGCTGGACATTGGCCTGTTGAAAACGGCTCAGCAGCTCCTGGCCCACAGACAGCTCTGTGGCCGCGCCGTTCGACGCGGCCACTGGTGCCGACAGCAGCTGCAGAGCACGGGCGATTTTGTAAAGCCGTTCGAACAACGGCTCTTTTGAAGTCTCAAATGTACTGCCTGTCATCGCATCCTGGGTCGATTTGTTGTTGGCTTGCTTGATAAGGTAGAGACAGCTTCTGGGGCCACTTCTGGGGCCACTTCTGGGGCCACTTGTCGGAAAGGTGCCCGCTGTTCACAGTTCGTGCAGCTGTCCCTGGTCCAGATGTAAGCGGCGCCAGCCCTCTGCGTTCCAGAGTGTCTGCCAGCTGGCTGCCGAGACATCCAGCCAGCCACGATAGTGCGAGTGCGGATCGTCGGCGAGCTGCTGCGGTGCACCCTCCTCCACGATCCGGCCGTTGTCGAGCACGACCACCCGGTCAAACGTCTGTGTATCGGCCACATCGTGTGTGATACAGAGCAGGGTCGCAGTCCGCCAGTGCTGACGGGCCTTGGCAAGCAGCTGGCGTCGCTGCGAGGATTCCAACCCACGAAAAGGCTCGTCCAGGATGGCCAGACGCACGCCCGGACGCAGCAGTGCACGTGCGAAGCGGACCCGTTGTCCCTCCCCGCCCGAGATCAGCCCGCCCCCTTCCCCGAGCCCGGTCGACAGCCCCTCCGCCAGCCTGGCCACCACAGCGTCCAGGTCGGCCAGGGTCAGGGCGTCGTTCAGCGCAAACGTCTCCTGCTCCTCTTCGGTCAGTCCATAGAGCAGATTGGCGGAGAGCGAACGGTTCCAGAGCAGGACTGCCGGGTCGACCCAAGCGGTCATCTTGCGCAGAGACTGCAGGCGTGTCTCCGTCAACCTCTGCCCATCGACCCAGATTTCGCCCTGGGTGGGGCGGTGCCAGCCGAGCAACAGCCCTGCCAGGCTGGATTTGCCAGCCCCGGATGTGCCCACCAGGGCGATGTGCTCGCCGGGCTCGATCGTCAGGTTCAGATCGTGCAAAATTGGATGGCCTGCAGCGACTGCGGTGACCCCGCGCAGCACGACAGCAACGCCTTGGGTCAAGGGGGAATCCGGCAGAGCAGTCGGTTCTGGGGGGGCATCGGTTTTGGTCGGTGCCCCGAGCGGTTCCAGGAGACGCAGCAGGTGGTTGCGTGCCCTGGGATATTGCTGTGCGTTCGTGACAAAGGCCTGGCCCAGCACGGGCAGGTTCAGGGCCCAGTAAAGCAACAACAGCACCCCGCTCGCCTCGCCGCCGCCGCCGATGTAGGAAAGAACAATTGCACAGGCCCCGCCGAGGCCGATCAAAGCAACCGATCCCTGCAAAAGCAGCTCGAGATTGGCCAGCTCGCGCAAAGCGCGCATCCAGGTGGTCAGCAACATCTCATGTTCCCGACGGACAACGCGTTCTGCGCTGTGCGAACGGATTGGCAACAGACCAAGCAGCGCATCCAAATAGAAGCGGCTCAGTGCGCTCGTATGGGTACGCACGCGCAGATCCCGTTCTCCGACGATCGGCTGTGAAAACAGAGCGACCGCCATCACGGCACCGAGCATGGCAAATGCCAGCAGAGCACTTTGCGGGGCCAGCCAGACGACGCCGATCGTTGTAAAAAGCAGCTGGGCACTCTGGCGCAGCAGGTCGACCCCGATCCCGGGCAGGCTGTGCAGCTGCGTCAGACTGTAGGCCCGGTACGCCATGTCAGAGATCAGACGGCTGTGAAAATAGCGTTCCTCGATTTGGGGGATTTTGGTCAGCAGGGCAATGCGCAGCCTGGTTTCGACTCGGCGCCCCAGCCGCAAACTCAGCGTGGTGAGAGCGGCCTCGAGCAAAAAAAGCAGAGTCGCAAAGCTGAAGATCCCCACAGCCAGCGTGAGACGCAGCGAATCGCGCACCAGCCAGGTATGGAAATCCATCAACCCGCGCAGCACAGTGGCCTCCAAGGTGACGCCCAACGCAGCAACGAGCACAGCCAAGGCGAGCACACCCGGTGCGAGCAGGCCGTCGGCGCGCAGTGCGTCGAGGGCGGCACGCACCGGCGAAAGGGGCGGGGTGAGGGCTGCGCGCAGCCCTGGCAAGAGCATGGCTCTGGCAGGGGAGGGTTCGGCGCTCGGAGTCACGACGGGTTCACGGCCGGTCACAGTCAGCAGCACCGCACCGCGCACGGTCAGCAGCTCTTCAGCGCTCTTCACCTCCTCCGCCGGTGTGGCTGGCAGCAGCACCGACCAGTAGGTGGCCGGGATCGTGGCTGCGCTGGGGGTGGCAGCGTCGGGTATGCTGGAGGCCTGTGCAAAATACCCTTCCACCAGGCGCACAATCTCTGCGGTCTCCGCCACGCCGCCGGCCATCACAAGCGCCTTGACAAACCGGATCGTGGCATCCAAAGCGGCCAGCGGTCTCCAGGAGGGATCCGCCAACGCCCGTGCAAGCAGGGCAGCAGCCAAAGAGTCGGAGAGCCCCAGTTGCTGCATGCGGGTACGCAAGGGGTCACAAAACCCCTCGCTGCCTGCCCAGGAACGCCACTCCTGGGCGGCCATCACAAAATGGTGTCGGTAGATAGAACGGGTGAGCTCGCTGCGTGTCAGCCAACGCCTGCCTTGTGCCGGGTCCATAATTTGAACCCAGGATCCGATCACCCGCCAGACAACGATGAAGTGGGTGGCACCGGTGGGCTGCAGCACGATCACCAGCGCAGGCAGCAGATGGGCGCTGGCGATAAAGAGATGGTCGACGGGGGCCAGCACCTGCCGGCAGGCCAATCCCAGACGGAGCGCGACATCTTCGACCGTATCGATCGAAGCCCCGTCCACATCGGTCTGACAGGCTTCTCGCAGACGGCCATAGTCGATGGGCAGCCCAAAGCCTTCCAGCAGCGCTTTCAAAGCAGCTGGCCCACAGTCCATAGCGGAAGTTTGCACGACTTCGGGCACCCAGAAACGCCGCTCATTGGCGGCGATCGTTTTCTCCACGACGATGAATTCCTATCTTCTGCACTCTTCTACCCCAGCGTTGCCTAGGGAGCTGTAGATCCAAGCAGAACAGCGCTGCTGTCGACCCCTTGTCCGGTCGAACGCCAGAGCAGCTGTGCTGGCGAGACCTCTTCCACGGCAACGGTCACAGAGCCCGAGATCGGGTAGCCGCTCGAGAGCGTCGATGCGGGCCACTGCGCAGAGACCGTAGCGAGTGTGACTGCCAGTTCGTCGGCCGTGCTGCCAGTGTCTACAGAGAGCACCACCGCGGTCAGGGCAGGTTGCGCCGGCAACGAAGCTGCGGCCTCGGTTTTTTCGACGCGCAACACGGCAGACTGCCCGGGCTGCACCCGCCCAAGGAGGGTTGTCGGAAAGTAGGCGATCACAAGCCCGCGCCTGGTCACTGCGGCCAGAGATCCGGTCTCATACAGGCTGACCGGCGCCCACAAAAACCAGACCAGCCAGCACGCCAGCAAAACGAGCACACTGGCCGTTATCCAGAGGGTGGGCCACTCACGGTCGGCTTGCAGCGCACGGGTCGCCTGGGTGAAAGGCAATGTCATCTTGTTGTTTCAATCCGGGCTCCATCCCCGCGGACATCCTTGAAAATAGCAGTTTTTGTCAGACTCGACCAGATACCTCAGCCGCGATGCGCAGACTTCCCACCAGCACAATTTCCAACGCATGGACGCGGTCGCCTACGCTCACACGGTATCCGGCCACAGGAATGTCGACAGCCGGGTACTGAACCGTCAGGGCGTCCTGACGAGAGAGCACCCAGGCACTCCCTGTCGTGATGACCCCCTGCGTCGGGATCATCTCTCCGGCATCGACCAGGACCGTATCGCCTTGGCAGAGATCTTGGACTCGCACCAGCGATTCACGTTCGACCAGCCAGACCCGTGCCCAATCTGGCGAGCCCCACGAGGTCTGCGCCCCCTGCTCGAACAATTCAAATTCCTCACCCGCTTCGTCGGATTCTTCCAGTGAGCCGGTGTTCTCCTCTGCGGCAGAAGAAGCTTCTGTCTGCGGGAGAGGCTCACTCTGCAGCCCCCGATGGCGTTCCTGATCCGGTTTGAAGACAGAATTCATAAAAAACAATCTGTCTGTCCTGGCTTCGATGGCTTGCCACCAGACCGACGACAGCCTGTTTTCGATTTGACGATAGCGCCAATAAATAACTGAAATGGCACTGCCAGTGATCAAATAAACACTCAAGACAATCATGTTCTTGGCCGGTTCACGGCAGGGTTTTACCCGACGATCCGAACTCTGTTGTCTGCACCGAATGGTCTGCACCGAGTTGTCTTCACCGAGTTGTCTTCACCAATTCATCTGCCTATGCAGATGCCTATGCAGATGCCTATGCCTATGCAGATGCCTATGCAGATGCCTATGCAGAGTTTCTCATTCAACAGTATAAGACCAGTCTATGAGTTAAACGTGAGTGCAATATGAACCGGTCTACGGCCCTGGGCCGCTGCAAAGAGCGAGCAGGCAGGTCAAATTTTCAAGAGCATAACTGCGCAGGGTGCAGGGCGGGGAGCCTGGTCGCTGCTTCAGGGCAGCGACCAGCTGCAGCAGGCCATCGATGAGCCGCTCTTTGCCCATAGACCGCTGCAGGCGCGCCAGCAACGGTTCAACGGCAAGGCCAGCAAAATTTTCCCGCTCCTGCGTCTGGCTGGCATCCTCGGCGGCCAGACGGTAACAGTGGAGGGTCTCGCCGGTGAGCTGAAGGGTCAGCAGGCTCTGGTACAACTCCTGAAAAAGCTGTTCAGAGAGTTGGCAGCACAGGTATGCTCTTTGCAGGGTCCTGAGCTGAAACTGGCCGCCATGGATTTCGAGCAGGCAGGCGCGCAGCAGGCTTTGCAGCGCGGTGAAGTATGCAGGCCGGGCTGGGGGCAGGACAAGGAGTTCCCACAGCTGCTGGCTGGAGAGGGGCGTGCCCGCCAATGCCAGCCAGTTCAACAGTTCTCCTTCGAGCGGGGTCAACTCCGAAAGCTGTTGTTCGAGCAGAGCTGCAAGTTCACCGACCAAAAGCGCTTGTTCCTGCAAAAACGTGGCTACACAGCCCTCGAAGAGTTCGTCGATCGTCTGTGCGGCCAACTTGAGTGCAAGCGGGCTGCCGGCACATGCCTGATGCAGCTGCTCAAAATCAGCCTGACTGCCCTGCAATCCATGGCTTTTGAGCAGCTGGCAGCCTGCATCCAGCTCCAGCCCATGCAGGACAAGCCGTCGAAAACGGCCTGGGGTTTCGGCCTGGCCGTGGAGAGAGGGCCACTTGCGTGCCGTGACCAACAGCGTACACCGATGCGATCGTTCGCCAAAGAGACGCCAGAGCTGCCAAAATGCCAGACGGTCTGCAGGGCTGGCCCAGCCGTCTGGGGCAAAACAGCAGTCAAAATCATCGAGCACCCACAAAAAGGCACGCTGCTGCAGATGGTGGGCCAAAAGGTCCAGCTGGCGATCCAAGGTCGCCGGCAGGGGCACACTTGGGCGGCCACCCAGCAGGTCGATCCACTCTTTCAGGAGCAGGGGGAAGGGGAGCGGGCTGCGACACGAAAAAACAACGACCCCAGCAAACAACGACGGCGTGGCCCCATTCGCCGATGCCAGCTGCACCAGCTGGTGCACCAGCGTCGATTTGCCTTCGCCCGCCAGCCCCACTACAGCTACGCACCGGCAACGTTCCACCAAAACCCATTGCTGCAGCTGCAGCAGTTCGTACTGGTACCCCCAAATGGCCGGGGGGGCCACCAGCGCCCCCCGATATTCTTGGGAATGGCCGTTGGCAACGGGGGGGGCGACAGATGGAGGAGAAGGGACCATACGTTCCTTGTTTGGTTGCACGGCAGGCAGCAGGGTGACCGTCGGCAGCACGTCGCTCTGCGCGCGGATCGTGTTGTAGAGGTTGACCGTCTCGTGGCTGGGCAGGACATCAAACTCATCCTGCAGCCGCAGACAGCAGAGCTCATACTGAGCCAGGGCAGCGGAGCGCTGCCCTGTCGCGGAGAGAAGTTGCATCTGCTGACGGTGGGCTTCCTCGGACCAAGGGGCCAAGGCCAGCAACCGCTGGTTGGCGGCCAGGGCCTCTTCGTACTGCTGCCGCTCCTGGTAGAAAGAGACCAGCTGCCGCCAGCCAGCCACGGCCTGTGTCCTCAGCTGGTCGCGCTGCTCGGCAATCCAGGCATCAAAGACCGGCGCGTTCGAGATCGAAAAACCGTCCAGAAAATCCTGGTTGTAGAGCCTGAGCACCTCTGACCAGAGAAAGGGATCCTGTGTCCCCAGCTGTGCGGGCAAACTGAGAAACACCTCCACATCCAGCCAATAGGGCAGCTGGCGATTCAACCCCACTGCCTGGCGGGTGACGATCAAATAGTCGCCGATCGTCTGCCGCAAACTGTAGATCAGGCTGCGCAGATTCTCGCGCGCCTTCTGTTCGTTCACGTCTGCCCAGAGCAGATCCAACAACTTGGCACGCGGGCACAACTCTTTGTGGCTCGCCAGATAGGCAAAAAGGGCAAGCTCTTTGCCTACCAGCTTATGCGAAAGAGGAATTCCTTGCAGATAGATTTGTGAAGTCCCAAAAAAAATTGCTCGCAGCATCGTCTGGATCGACCACAAAACAGCGCACAGCCCGGCTGTTTTGATATTTCTTCAGATCATATGTGCATTTTAACAGAAAATCGGTTGGATAGGTACTAATTTCTCTGTCCAAAAAGGTTGGTTTTTTGACGAAAAAAATGGGTGACAGATCGTGGAGCGCTGGTCGTGTCCAGCCAGCAGCCTGAGCAGTCGCGAAAAAAATGACAAACGGCCGGCTCTGGTCGGTGAAGCAGAAACTTGGCAACAAGCGATCCTTGGTGTGCTGTTTGTCCAGGTTCAAAAGAATGGCAGACAACGAGGAACAGTTTCGTAGGATGACCCCATCGAGGATATAATCCTGACCCATAAACGAAGACAGGCGGAGAAGGCTTCCAGCCGGGTCGTGAGTCCGGTCGAGGACACGAGAGCTGCCGCTGGCAGGCTTGTAGGAACAGGGTCGGTCAACAAAAAGACGGAGGAGTGAACATGCGTAAGGCAGATTTCGGCCTGATTGGCCTGGCCGTCATGGGCCAGAATCTGGTGTTGAATATGAACGACCACGGCTTTGTCGTGGCGGTCTACAACCGCACCCTCGCCAAGGTGGATGAATTTCTGGCAGGTCCTGCCCAGGGCACCGCTGTGATTGGCGCCCACAGCATCGCAGAGCTGGCCAGCCTGCTCAAATGTCCGCGGCGGGTGATGCTGCTGGTCAAGGCCGGGCCTGCCGTAGACGAATTCATCGAACAGCTGCTGCCACACCTGGAGCCGGGCGACATCCTGATCGACGGGGGCAACTCCAACTATCTGGACAGCTCACGCCGTGCCCACTATGTCGAATCCAAAGGCTTGCTCTACGTCGGTGCAGGGGTCTCTGGCGGCGAGGAAGGGGCGCGTCGGGGTCCGTCGATCATGCCGGGGGGATCCCCAGCCGCCTGGCCCCATATCCAACCGATCTTTCAGGCGGTGGCCGCCAAAGTCGCCGACGGCTCGCCCTGCTGCGACTGGGTGGGGAGCGACGGTTCAGGCCATTTTGTCAAGATGGTGCACAACGGCATCGAATACGGCGACATGCAGCTGATCAGCGAATCCTATCACCTGCTGCGCGACCTGCTCGGTCTGGACGCCGCCGCCATGCATCAGGTCTTCGCCGAGTGGAACCAGGGAAAACTCGACTCCTATCTGGTCGAGATCACGCGCGACATTCTGGCCTTCCGCGATGAATCTGGCCAACCGCTGGTCGACCAGATTCTTGACGCCGCTGGCCAGAAAGGGACCGGCAAGTGGACTGTCATCTCGGCATTGGAGATGGGTGTTCCGCTGACTTTGATCGGCGAGGCCGTGATGGCACGCTCGTTGTCGGCGCTCAAAGAGGAGCGGGTGGCCGCTGCCCAGCTGCTCTCGGGCCCGCCTGTGCGTTTCGAGGGGGATGTCCAGCCCTGGATCGACGACCTGCGCGAGGCACTGTATGCCGCCAAGATCATCTCCTACACCCAGGGATACATGTTGATGCGAGCAGCGGCGGCCGAGTACGGCTGGCAGCTGAACTACGGCGGGATTGCGCTGATGTGGCGTGGCGGCTGTATCATCCGCTCGGCCTTCCTGGGCAAGATCAAAGAGGCGTTCGACCGCAACCCGGCGCTGACCAATCTGCTGCTCGACCCCTATTTCCAGAGCCAGGTCGAAACAGCGCAGGCGGCCTGGCGCCGGGTGGTGGCCAAGGCGGTCGAGGTCGGTCTTCCCGTCCCCGCGCTGTCGAGCGCGCTGGCTTTTTTCGACGGCTATCGCCGCGAGTCGCTGCCAGCCAATCTGCTGCAGGCCCAGCGCGATTATTTTGGCGCCCATACTTACGAACGGATCGACCGGCCGCGCGGACAATTTTTTCATACCAACTGGACCGGCACCGGCGGCGATGTCACAGCCAGCACCTATGTGGCGTGACCTGTGATGGCAGCCACGACTCTCCCGCTGACCCAGGCAGAAGCCCCCTTTGTGCTGACGATCGACGCCGGCTCTTCATCGGCGCGGGTGCTGCTCTATGACCGCAGCGGACGCTGCGTCGACGGGGTCGGAGAGCGCGCCTTCTACGATGTACAGGCAAGCCAACCAGGAGGGGCAGCCGAGTTTGAGGTCGACCGGCTGCTGGCGCAGATTGCCCGCGCGGTCGACGCTGCGCTGGAACAGGCGGGCCCGCTGGTAGCGCAGATCGCAGCGGTGGCGGTCGACACCTTTGTGACCAGCCTCGTTGCAGTCGATGCCCATGGACAGCCCCTGACCCCGCTGATGACCTACGCCGACACCCGCAGCGGCGAGGATGCGCTCTTCCTGCGCTCGACGCTGGACGAGCAGGCCGTGCACGAGCGCACCGGCTGCCTGCTGCGCGCCAGTTACTGGCCAGCCCGGCTGGCCTGGTACCGCCGAACCCGCCCCGAGCTCTGGAAGCAGGCTGCGCGCTGGCTCACCCTCGGCGAATATCTGGAGCTGCGTCTCTTTGGACACTGCCGAGCCAGCTACTCGGTTGCTTCGTGGAGCGGTCTGCTGGACCGCCACCAGCTGCTCTGGGATGGGCCGCTGCTCAGCTTTCTGGGGATCCTCCCCGGACAGCTCTCGCCGCTGGTCGACCGCGATGCTGCGTTGTGCGGGCTGCTCCCCCCCTACGCCGACCGCTGGCCCTCGCTGCGTCAGGTTCCCTGGTTTCCAGCTCTCGGCGACGGGGCGGCGGCCAACGTGGGCAGCGGCTGCAGCGGGCCCAGCCGCATCGCACTGACCTTGGGCACCACCGGCGCGCTGCGCAAAATCCTGGCAGCCAGCCAGGCCCCCCCCGTGCCACCCGGGCTCTGGAGCTACCGGGTCGACCGCAGCCACCATCTGGTCGGAGGGGCCACCAGCGAAGGGGGCAATGTCTACGCCTGGGCACGCCGCTCGCTGGCACTGGGCGATCCAGCCCAGACCGAGGCGGCGCTGGCCGCGCTGCCCGCCGACAGCCACGGCCTGACCGTCCTGCCCTTCTTCGCCGGCGAACGCAGCCCAAACTGGGCTGGCAACGTCCAGGCAACCTTGCATGGGCTGACCTTGGCGACGACCCCGCTGGAGATCCTGCGGGCCGCCCTGGAGTCCGTGGCCTATCGCTTTGCCCTGATCGAGCAGCGGCTGTGCGGCGACTCTGGCGGCGACTCTGGCGGCGACCGCCATCTGATCGCCAGCGGCGGCGCGCTGCAACAGTCCCCGGCCTGGAGCCAGATCTTTGCCGATGTGCTGGGCCGCCCAGTCGTGCTCTCGGCCGAAACCGAGGCCACCAGCCGTGGCAGCGCGCTGCTTGCCCTGCGCGCGCTGGGAGCGATCGACCACCTGGACGAGCTTCCTGCCGCCGACGGGGCCTGCTTCTTCCCCGACACTGCGCGACACAGCCGCTACCAGGCCGCCGTCGAACGCCAGCACCGGCTGTACCAACAGCTGATCGCTTGACACACCCCGCCTGGCTCTGGCAAGATAGAGCGATGAATCCACTGTTTTCTCGTCGCACTTTTTTACAGGGCTGCACCGGTTTTGCTGCGGTTGCAGCCTTTCGGGGCTTTGGCATCACCCACCTGCGCTTCGACACAGAGCAGCCCCCCACACCGCCCAGCGCTGTGCCCGACCAGCCGCCCGCAGACCGTGACCTGCTCGTCCTGGTCTTTGTGCGCGGCGGGCTGGACGGGTTGAACCTGGTCATCCCGTTCAACACCAGCAACGCCGACCGCCAGAGCTATTTTGGGACACTGCGCCCCACCCTCCATGTCCCAGCGCCCCACGCCAGCGCTGCACGCAAAGCACTCGATCTCGACGGCCGCTTTGCCCTCCACCCCGACGCCGCACGGGGGGCAGCCGGTGCCGCAGTGCCCAACGGCCATGCCTCGGACAGTGGCGGCTTCTACGAACTCTTCCGCCGCGGCGATCTGGCAATCGTCGACGCGTGCGGTTCTCCAGACATCACCGGCTCCCATTTCGACACCGAGCTTTATGTCGACCTGGGTGGCAAACAAAATCCAGGTGGCTGGCTGGCCCGTTATCTCGACGCAGCGGGGGAGCCGAACGACGCACTGGCGGTGGCCCCCCAGTGGGGGATCTCCCCCTCGCTTCTCTCCCTGACAGGCCGCAGCGCGGTGGCGGTGCCGGATACCCAACAGTTCGGCCCGCAGTGGCGGACGCGCGAGTGGACCGCACACGAAGATGCAGCCGCGCTGGTAGCAGCACAGCGTACGTTGCTGGAGCAGATGTATCGGCGCGGGGGCGACTTTATCGAGCAGGTCGGGCAGTCGGCGCTGCAGAACTACGACATGCTGCGCCAGGTGCTGGACACGCCCTACACCCCCGCCGCTGCTTACCTCACCGACGAAAGCCACGTCGCCGACTACGGCCATTTTGGCAGTTCGCTGCAAGCCGTCGCCCAGATCGCCAAGTCGTCGCTGGCCAACCCGCTGCGCGTCGCCACCATCGATGTGGGCGGTGGCTACGATACGCACGACAACCAAGGGGTCCTGGAGTGGAACGGCAACGCCCGCTACTGCCGGCTCGTCGCCAACCTGGCCAACAACGTCAAAGCCTTCTGCGACGATATGAATGCTGACCCAGCCTGGCGCGGGCGCTTTGTGGTGGTCATGCTAAGTGAGTTTGGCCGTGTCCTCTACCAAAACGACAGCGGCGGCACCGACCACGGGGCTGGCAACGTGCTGCTGGTCGCCGGCAGCCAGGGCAACATCCGCGGCGGCCAGATTTACGGCGACTGGCCCGGGCTGCAAACCTTTGGCTTCAACGACGGGCTGCAGATCACCACCGACTATCGCCAGGTGCTGGCCGATATTCTTACAGCCCGGATGGGCATCGGCGCGGCGCAGATCAACAACACGATCTTTCCAGGGCTCAACTACACTGCCGGGTTGGGCATTGGGGCCGCTCCATGAGCAGGTGGGTGCCTTCCTGCTGGCTGGCAGGTGCGGCGTTGCTCACGCTGCTGCTGACCCACCCGGCAGCCGCCCGCCCGCCGGGTGTTCCCTTCGGGCCAGGCTGGGCTCCAGCCCAGCCGCTGGCGTTGGACAGTCGGCCGTCGCTGCAGAGCGAAGCTGCGCTGGCCCTGGCCGGCCCCTACACCCTGATCGGCTGGAGTGACACGCGCGACAACGCCTCTGGCCTGTACACGCTGTTTTGGGAGGATGAAGAGGTGGGGGAGGAGCAACCCGCCAGAGCGCAGCGGCCAACTTTCGAGACCCAAATGGCGCAGACACCCGCTGTTGTCGTCGAAAGCAGCGGGCGAGCGTTCGCCGCCTACGCCGATGAGGCCCAGATCTACCTCCTTCGCTACGACCCAGCGATCAGACGTTGGAGCGCGCCGGTGCAGGTCACCCGCGGTTTGGAGGAGTGGCACGCAGTGGCACGCGCCCCACAGCTGGCCACCGACGGGGACGGCGATCTTGTGGTCGTCTGGGAAGATGACCGCAACAGCGGCTCCGAGCCGGGGCTGGGCAGCGACCTCTATGCCGCTACCTGCGACGGTGCCACCCTGGTCTGCGCCGAACAGAATGTCCGGGTCAACGACGACGAAACGCACAGCGATCAACGCCGGCCACAGGTCAGCCGGCGGGGCAGGCAGGTTGCCGTGGTCTGGGAGGACCCACGCGAAACCGGGTGGGAGGCGCAGCAGATCTATGCAGCGCTCTCTGAAGATGGTGGACGCACCTGGGGGGCCAACGTGCGCGTCTCGGCGCCCGGCCCGGAGGGACTCGACAGCGCCGCTCATCCCGGAGTTGCCTATGCGGCAGACGGCTCCTTGTTTGCGACCTGGGAGCAGCGCACAGGGAGCAGCACAGCCCCCGCCGACATCTATGCCGCCCGGAATCAGGGCAGTGGCTGGGAAGCACCGCAGCGGGTCGACCGTGCGCCCGCCCGCACGCGCGCGCTGGCACCTGCGCTGGCCGCAGGCGATGCCGGCGTCTTTGTGGTCTGGCAGGATCACCGCAGCGGCTCCTACAATTCTGACCTGTATTCGGCGCGCTTTGACGGGGCTGGCTGGCAGGAAAGAGCAGTCAGTACTGCGGCAGGACGCCAGGCACAGCCAGCCCTGGCTGCGTCTGGCCAGCGGGTACGTGCTGTCTGGCAAGACACACGCTGGGGGGAGCCCGACCTCTTCACGGCGACCTGGCTGGGGGACGGCTGGTCGGAGGCCACACAGGTCAACACAGACGCAGGGCGCAGCCCGGTGCAAATGGCGCCGGCGCTGGCCAGCGTCGGCGGGGTGACCTACGCAGTCTTTCTCGACTCGCGCTATGGCGACAACGAGCTTTGGCTGAGCACCCTGCCCTGGCAGACAACAGCCTGGACAGAGCCCGTTCCGCTGCCGACCTGGGCCCGCTCGGGTGCCCAACTCACTCTTTTTTCCGGCTGGCCAGCGATGGGAGCGCAGATCGCCGTGGATGAAACAGGCCAGCTGCATGCCGTCTGGTCGGCCAATCTCTGGCCCTACGGCACTCAAATCTATTACAGCGTCTACCAGGAGGGCCGCTGGCGTGCCCCGGTGCGGCTGAGTGGGGAAGACGACGATGGCCGCGAGCGCTACGCCCCGGCCATTGCCAGCCGCGACGGCGTGCTGGCGGTGGCGTGGAGTGAATTCGACTCTGCAGGAGATGTGCAGCTCTACGCCCAGTGGAACACAGGGGGCGGCTGGTCAGACCCGTCGCCGCTGTTGGCCGCACGGCTGGCCGAAGCCTGGTCGGTGCCGTTGAGCGTTGCGCTGGTGGATCGGACGGCAGTGGTGGTCTGGGATGAAACAGACGCGGACGGGCGCGGGCGCATTCTGGCCGCCCGACACGCTCTGGAAGGGGGGGCGGGCTGGGCCTTCACCCAGGTCAGCCCACCGGCGGGCTCTGACTGGTGCGCCCAGCACAGCCCCCAGCTGCGCGCAGACAGCGACGGCAGGCTCCACGTCGTGTGGTCTGGCTGTGCGCTGCGCAACCCGCCGGACGAGTGGCCGCACGACGCCCAGGTTTTTTACGCGACCTCCCAGGACGGCGGTGCAACCTTCAGCCAGCCGGTAGGGGTCGGGCTGACCGTCGCACCGGAGGACGAAGAACACCACAACCAGGTAGCCAGCCTGCCCACTCTGGCCACAGGCCCGGGGGGTACAGCGCAGGTCCTCTATCCAAGCCGCAGCGAAGGGGCGTGGAGTTTTTATGTCGCACAGATTGAGAACGGTACCGTCGCTGCGGTGCAGCGACTGGGGGGGCCGACTGCCAGCTGGACACCGGCGGGCACATTCAATGGCCACTATTTTGGCAGCGACAGCGCAGGGGCCATCGCCTACGATGGACTCCTGGATCGCTACATTGCGGTCTTTCCAGACAGCCGCAACCAGCGCACCCCGGTACTCTATGCGACCCATACAGGAGACGGCGAAGTGACGCTGCCGCACTGGATCTATCTGCCCGCTGTGCTCCGGTGAAAAGCGCCTCCACCCACTGGGACAGTTTCGCTCACGGAAAACAAGATGCCTGAAACACCACACAGCCCCCCCGGAGAAGCCCCAACGCTGGCACGTCTGGCCTACAACCGTCTTGGATTTGGGCCGCGGCCAGAAGATCTGTCGGGATTGGAGCGCTTCGATCTGGCTGCCTATGTCGATGCACAGCTCGAGATCGAGTCGATCGACGATGCAGCCTGCGAGCATGCCGTTGCTGCGTTGGACCGCACCGACCCCGAAGGATTGGCGGTCCCGCCGCCGGCTGCCAGGCTGGCTGAGCTGGCCGACTACCGAGCTGCCAGCCTGGCAGCCGGCGGCTGGCCCAACGGCAATCTGCAACGACACCTGTGGAGTGCTACCTACGCCCGGGCTCTGTTGAGCCGGCGCCAGCTCTTTGAAGTCATGGTCGACTTCTGGACCAACCATTTTCAGACCAACTTCCAGAGCCATACCAAATACTGGGAGGACCACCACGTCATCCGCCAGCATGCGTTGGGCAACTTCCGCGACCTGGTAGGTGCCAGCGCCAAAAGCCCGTCGATGCTCTACTTTCTCAGCAACACCTACAGCGACGGCGCCAACCCCAATGAAAACTATGCGCGCGAACTCATGGAGCTACACACGCTGGGCAGCTACAGCCGAGTGCCTGGCCCAGGTTTTCTGCGGCAGCCCAACTACACCGAAACAGATGTGCACACCGCAGCACAGATTCTGAGCGGTTGGACCACCCTGAATTCACCGACCGACGCCTATCACT
Source organism: Chloroflexota bacterium (assembly GCA_018969295.1). GTDB lineage: Bacteria > Chloroflexota > Anaerolineae > Caldilineales > Caldilineaceae > Caldilinea. The sequence continues at coordinate 55,269 of JAGWYN010000004.1, forward strand.
TCAACGCCGGACGCAGCTGGCCTGCCCATCACTGGCACGAAAAACAGCTGTGGCTGGGCAACGATGCCCGCTATTTTTTTCCCCAGGGCGGAGAGGAACAGGGCGAACTGCTGCTCGACATCCTGGCCGAGCATCCCAGCACCGCCTATTTTTTGGCCTTCAAACTCTGCCGACGTTTTATCAGCGACGACCCTGACACCTTCTGCCCGGATGCGATCGAGGCTGGGGCCCAGGCCTATCTGCAGACGCATGGAGACATTCGGGCAACGGTTCGTGCCCTTCTCCTGCACCCCAAATTTGCGGCGAGCTGGGGACAAAAAATCCGACGTCCCTTCGAATTTTTCGTCGCCACGCTGCGCGCCCTGGGCATTCAGAGCCCGATCAACTTTCTGCCCGAGGATTGGGAGGATGCGCTGGGCGCGCGCTTTTTTGAAAACCAGATCGAGATGCTGGGACAAAAACTTTTTGACTTCTCTGCGCCGACCGGTCTGCCGGATGTGCGGTTTGCCTGGTGGAACACCAACCAGGTCTTTGGACGCTGGAGCCTGGCCAACGCGCTGGTCAACGCCTGTTTTGGCGACCAGACTGCCGTCGACGCAGCGCCAGCCAATGCAGCGTTGGATGGCTGGCTGAACGCACCCGCCACTGCGGCAGAGACCGTCGACCGGCTGATAGAAGCCTTGATCGGCCGCTCGATCGACGCCGAGGACCGCAGTGCGCTGGTCAACTACCTGGGCGACGGGGATGCCACAGCCTCGATCACCAGCACAACGCCCCGGCTGCGCGCGACCCTCGGCGCCGTTGCAGCCTCCCCCTATGCACAGTGGCGCTAAACTCGAACTCCGCCAGTGCAGAGAAGAGGTGAAACTAGAACTTGCCCACGGAACTGGTGGTGTCGATGCTCTCATGCAGGCTGCGGAAGCCAACCTTAGCAACTTAGATTTGCGGCGCTCAATCTGGTCCCGCACCTGTTCCACGAGTTGGACATTCATTTGTGCCGCTGAATGGCGTAGGCGTTCCAGATGTGTGTTTATCTGCGACATCGTATTGCTGGGCGGCAATGTAGGCATCAAGACGCTTGCCATCTGTTCAGATGGAACTTGCTACGCAAATCCAAAAGCGTTGGCTGCGAAAATCAAGCTGCTGCGCCGATGGCAGCGCAGGCTTTCTCGTCGTGTCAAAGGTGGCAAGAACCGGTCAAAGGCGCGAAGGAAGGTCGCCAGGCTGCATATGCAGGTGGCAAACGTGCGGAGGGACGCACACAACGAGGCGGCGCACGCCATCATCGACAAGCGTCCGTCGGTTCTCGTCATCGAGGAGCTGAACGTCAAAGGCATGTTCAAGAACCGCGGTCTAGCGCGTGCGCTCAGCGACGCGGCGCTTGGACAGTTTGGGCGCATTCTCACCTACATGGCCGGGGAGGCAGGCGTCATCGTCCTCAAGGCAGGGCGTTTCTTTGCCAGCAGCAAGAGCTGTCTGTGGATGGAAGAACGAACGCTTGACATTGTCCGATCGAGTGTTCGTATGTGAGGCGTGCGGCCATACAATCGACAGAGATCGGAACGCCGCCATTCCTCTGAAAAATACCGTGAGTCCCACGGAAATGAACGCCTGTGGAGAGCATGTACGTTCTGGCGACATTGCTCAGGCTCTGGTCGGTGAAGCAGGAACCTGGCAACAAGCGTCTCCTGGTGAGATGTTTGTCTAGGTCCAAAAGAACGGTGCCTGTGGGTTCGTCGGACAGGCAACTCACCAGCGGCGGCGTGGCAAGCTGGAACGGTCATAAAATTCACGCTGGGTCGCGCGGGAACGCATGAACATCACGCTGGTGATCAGCCCCAGAAGCCCGATCCCCCCTGCCCCTGCCACTGTCAGGCAGAGCAACATCAGCATCATATTCTGGGTCGTGCTCGGCGTCAGGAGCGTGGTCAGCTGAAGGAGAGACGGTGTCGGCGTCAGGGTAGGCAAGGGGGTCAGCACGGGCCCGAACGCCACCGGTGCTGTCGTCGGCACCGCGGTGACGACGACGTAGGCTGGCAGAGAGGCGTCGACCGTCGCGGTCGTTTCGGCAGATGCCTGGGCCACCTCGGCGGTGGCTGCCCCCTCGCTGGGAGGCGGCAGCGGGGTGACCACAATTGGCGTCGGCGGTACATTGGGGTCGGGCGTGGGCAGCGGGCTGCCGAAGGCGTCGGTAGCCTGAGGCTGCAGGACCTGTGATGGGGGCAGCGGGTTGCCGAAGGCGTCGGTGGCCTGCGGCTGGGGCAGCGGGCTGCCGAAGGCGTCGGTAGCCTGAGGCTGCGGGACCTGTGATGGGGGCAGCGGGTTGCCGAAGGCGTCGGTGGCCTGCGGCTGGGGCAGCGGGCTGCCGAAGGCGTCGGTGGCCTGAGGCTGCGGGACCTGTGATGGGGGCAGCGGGTTGCCGAAGGCATCGGTGGCCTGAGGCTGCGGGACCTGTGATGGGGGCAGCGGGTTGCCGAAGGCATCGGTGGGAACGGCTGCACTGGAGGCCACGACAGGCGTAGAGGTGGGTGTACCTGGGATCGGTGTGATGCTGGGCCCATAGCCACAGCGGTCAATTTTCTCGCCAGGGGTGCCGTCTGTGGTCAGCTCGACCAGACGAAAACAGTACGGGACACCGGTCTCTATCCCGCTGGTGACCGGAAAGCTGTACTGTGCAGGAAGGGATTCTCCGCCTTTGGCGGGCAAGAAACCGATACGGTGGTAAGATGCTTCTGGTTCATCTTCCCGTTTGCACTGGATCTCGTAGCCTTGCACGTTGAACTCGTTGAGGGTCCCCCACTGCAGAATGACCGAAGCAGGGTTGGCGATCACAGTGAAATAATTCAATTCGATCGCAGCCAGTGCTGGCTGTGCCAGCCAAATCGCCAGGGCCACCAGCACCATGCCCGATGCCCCCCAAACTGTCGCCGGTTTCCGTAGGTTTCCCATCAGATCTCACTCGCTCTGCTAGCCGGTCCATGCCAGGCTGCACCTTTCATGGAAAGGGATTGTACCATGTTGCATCTGGCCAGTGCATACGCTGTTCGGTGTATTGTGCGCCGCAGCGGTTTCAACGATGGACCAGATAGGCAAGGTCCGCAGCGATATCCTCTATGGGGGCATCGTGTGCAAAGATCTCGCGCAGGTTGTTTTGTGCATCGATCACGTAGAGAAAGGCTGTATGATCGACCAGGTAGTCTGCGGCGCTCTGCGACGCCTCCAAGGCCCGTTTCTCTGCAAAGACCCCATAGCCCTGTTTGACTGCGGTGAGGGCGTCGTTTTCGATGTGTACGCCGTAGAAGGTAGGGTGGAAGGCCTTCACGTAGCTGGCCAGCCGTTCTGGTGTATCGCGGTCCGGGTCGACGGTCACAAAGATGAAGGCAACCCGGCCACGATCTTGTTCGTTTAGCGCGTCGTAGACTCCCTTCAGATTGGAGAGGGTCAACGGGCAGACATCCGGGCAGAAGGTGTAGCCGAAAGAGACGACCTTGGCCGCTTCTGGCAGTTCGCTCAGCACAAACGGGGTATTGTCCAGGTTGGTGCCGACCAGGGGGGGGGCAGGGAGGATCGGGTCGTAGCGGGTGCCGCGCAGCTGGTATTCCTGGCCACAGCCCGCCAGCAGGAGAAGCAGCAGCAGGCAGCAGGCCAGGCAGCAGGCCATGCAGCGCACCCCGATGGGATTCTGCATCTTACCCTCCACTGGCCACCTCCGTGTCTGCGCTCTCCTCTGCGGGCAGCAGGGTTGCCAGCAGCTCACAAACTTCCTGTTGGCAGGCTGCGGCCAGCGTGCTGTTGTACCAGGAGCGCATCTCCTGGGTAAGCTTGACGGTCAGGTCAGCAAACTGTGCCTGGGCAGCCGGGCTTTCGTCGTCGGCCAGCGTCTCGTAGTGTGGGTACCGTTGGAGCCATGCAGACAGATGCTGTTCGGCCTGTCGGGGGCGTGGCCCCCACTGCGCCTGCAGCTCCCATTCATCGTCGAAGATCAAAAACTGCGGCAGGTCCCACTCTTCGAGTGCAGCGGCGACATCGAGTTCGGGCCACAAGGTTGCCAGCGGGGCCAGATCCAAACTATCGGACAGGATACGCAGCTGCAGGCGCGGGGAAGCGTCGAACAGGCGGGCAAGGACGGGCAGCACGGCGACGGTGTCGGGGTCGTCGTCGGTGAGCACGGCCAGCACGGCCAGCGATTCGCTGTAGCTGTTCACCGCAGCCTGCGCGGCTGGGGTCCGCCGGCTTTCTGTATAGCGTCTGGCCAGCAGAAGATTGCGTTCACTGCCGAGCCACTGGCAGTAGTCACGAAAGGTCAGACAGTGTGCGAAAGCCAACAGCTTGTCTTCCGCCAGGATTGGGTCGCCGCTGTTCATGGAGCGGGCTCTTGGTTCAGATGGATCGGCATTGTCTTGTGCAGCCATGTTTATTCCAACACGATCAGCACAGCATTTTGTTCGACGCGCTGGCCCGGTGTGACCAGGATTGTTTTGGCGACACCGGAGCGCGCCGAACGAATTTCGTTTTCCATCTTCATCGCCTCCAAAATCACGAGCGGCTGTCCTTCCTCGACAGGTTCACCGGCCGAGATCAGGGTTTTGACCACCAGGCCAGGGATCGGAGCGGTGATCGCCAGCTCGCCGGCGGGCAGGGCGGGCATCTTGCGCGCCTGGTTCAGTCGGCGGCTTCGTTCGTCCTGGATCTGCACCTGAAACTGCTCGCTGCGGAGCGTCACCGTATAGTTGAAGCGGTCGGCTGTGACGAGCATCTCATAACTGTTGCCGCCGAAGAGCACGCTGTAGAGTTCGGGCAGGCCGCTGCGGACGAGGTCAACCTCGATGGGCTCACCGTCGAGCAGGACGCGGTCGTCTGCAATTTCCACTTCGTGTTCGTGGTTGCCGATTCGTGCGTAGTATTTCACCATTGCCCCCTTTGTGCGCGCAGACGTCCAGCCAGCTTCCAGTGGTCGACAGCCGCGTCGGGGCGGTTGTTTTGTCCGATATGGGTGGCAGCCTGGCGATCCTTTTCATGCTCGATCAGGGCGGCGACAACTGCGGCCAGCCGCTCGTGTTGGGTCGGGATCGGCTGACGGGCACCGATGCGTCGCCGCCCCAGAAAACCGGTGTCGAAGGTTCCCCAGATAAACTCGGTGCTGTCCATCATCTCCTGGTGGAAGGGGATCGAGGTCTTGACCCCGGCGATCCGATACTCGTTGAGGGCACGACGCATGCGCAGGATGGCCTCGGCGCGGTTTTCGCCGTGGACGATCAGCTTGGCCAGCATCGGGTCGTAGTAGAGGCTGACCTCGCAGCCTTCGTAGAGGCTGCTTTCGACCCGCACTCCTGGGCCGGTAGGCTCTTTGAGATAGGTGATCGTCCCGCTGCTGGGGATGAAGTTGTTGAAGGGGTCTTCGGCTGTGATGCGGCATTCAATGGCCCAGCCTTTGGGGGCCAGATCTTCCTGGCGGTAGCGCATGCGCCGGCCGGCGGCGATCGAAATCTGCTCCTTGACGATGTCGATGCCGGTCACCAGCTCAGTGACCGGGTGTTCGACCTGCAGGCGGGTGTTCATCTCCAGAAAATAGTATTTGTTGTCTTTGGCGTCGAAGAGGAACTCGATCGTTCCGGCGTTGACATAGCCGACCGATTCGGCTGCCGCCACTGCAACCTGGCCCATCTCGGCGCGCATGGCCTCGCTGATGGCCACACTTGGGGCCTCTTCGATCAACTTTTGGTGGCGGCGCTGGATGCTGCACTCCCGTTCGCCGAGGCTGATGGTGTTGCCGTGGCTGTCTGCAAGAATCTGTATCTCGATGTGGCGGGCGTTGGCGATCAGCTTCTCCAGGTAGACTGCATCGCTGCCGAAGGCAGCCATGGCCTCGCGGCGGGCTGCGCCGATGGCGCTGGACAAGGCGCCGATCTCCTGGACGGCACGCATTCCTTTGCCGCCGCCGCCGGCCGCCGCTTTGATCATCAGCGGAAAGCCGATCGCTTGTGCTGCGGCGACCAGATCTTCGTCGTGCAGCCCCTTGTCGGTGCCAGGGACAAGCGGCACCCCACGCTTGCGCACCGTCTCCCGCGCCGTGATTTTGTCGCCCATCGCCTCGATGGCTTCTGGGCCAGGGCCAATGAAGGTGATCCCGGCATCCCGACAGGCTGCCGCAAATTCGGCTCGTTCTGACAAAAATCCATAGCCTGGATGGATGGCGTCGGCCCCCGCTTTGCGCGCGACGTCGATGATCTTGTCGATGCGCAGGTAACTTTCCCGGCTGGGCGCTGGGCCGAGCAGATAGGCTTCGTCGGCATAGCGCACATGCAGCGCCGTGCGGTCTGCTTCAGAGAAAACAGCGACCGTGGCAATGCCCCGTTCTTCGCAGGCACGCAGAACGCGAACAGCGATCTCGCCACGGTTGGCTACGAGCACTTTTTTGAACATGGTTCGATTTTTTTCCTCTCATTCACAGGCGCTCTCGATGGACGCGCGCCACCACCACGACCCGGTCAGAATGGAGCGGCAACGGCAGCAGTGTAGCGCTCTCATGCCACTGACCAAACAAGGGGTCCCCCGGTGACAGCACAAGCCGGCGCAGATGCCAGACAGTGACCTGGGTCGGGGAGCCGACCGCCGTTTTGAAGGCATCCTCTACCAGCCCCTGCACACGACCGACCCCGGTCAGGTACCGGGTCTCCCAGGTGCCGTAGGGCAGGCGGCCATCGGGCAGCGGAGCGCAGGTCACCCGCAGCTGGACGACGCCGCAATGCACCTGCAACACCGCGCTTTGGCTCCCCTCTGCCTGAAGAATCTCTGCCTGAACGATCTGCCCTGCAAAGGCATAGAGTGCCGGGCCGAACCGTACAAACCGACTGGGCAGCGGGTCAGGCTGCACGCTGAACCAAGACTCCGCTGCCAGGTCAGGCAGCAAAAGACCTGCGTCCAGAATCACGCTGAGCGGTTCCCCTTGACGAATCCCTGGATACCCCATCTGTGCGTACTGGTCGGCGGTCAGTTCAAATTCGATCTCAGGCAATGCCATAGGACTTCCTGCCATTTTTGCAGCTGGGTGCATCCTGTCTCACAGCGGGATGTTGCCATGTTTTTTGGGCGGCAGGCTGTCGCGTTTGTTGCGCAACATTTCCAGCGCGTTGATCAGATGGGGGCGCGTTTCACGGGGCTCGATCACATTGTCGATAAAGCCAGCAGCCGCTGCCACATAGGGGTTGGCGAACCGCTGACGATATTCTTGGACAAGCTCGGCTTTGCGGGCACTCGCGTCTTCGGCATCTTGGATCTCGCGACGAAAAATTACGTTGACAGCGCCTTCTGGCCCCATCACGGCAATTTCGGCGCTGGGCCAGGCCAGCACCAGATCGGCGCCAATGTGCCGCGGGTTCATGACACAGTAGGCGCCACCGTAGGCTTTGCGCACAATCACGGTCAGCTTGGGCACGGTCGCTTCACAAAAGGCATACAGCAGCTTGGCCCCCTGGCGAATGATGCCACCGTGCTCTTGGTTGAGCCCTGGCATGAAGCCAGGCACATCTTCGAAGACAACCAGGGGCACATTGAAGGCATCACAGAAACGCACGAACCGGGCGCTTTTCTGGCTGGCCTCGACATCCAACACCCCTGCCAGCACAGTCGGCTGTTGGGCGACGATCCCGACCGGACGCCCTCCCAGGCGGGCAAAACCGACCAGAATGTTGCGCGCCCAATGTTCGTGGACCTCGAGCAGCTGCCCATCGTCGACGACATGGCGGATGACCTCCTTCATGTCGTAGGGCTTGTTGGGGTTGTCGGGGATGATCGTGTCGAGTTCGGGCGCCTGGCGCAGCGGGTCGTCGGTCGCAGGCTGCAGCGGCGGGTCCTGCAAGTTGTTGTTGGGCAGATAGCCGACCAGATGCTGGGCCAGAAAGAGGGCATCCTCTTCATTTTCGGCCGCAAAATGGGCGACCCCCGATTTGCTGGCGTGGACCGAGGCCCCCCCCAGCTCTTCGAAGGTGACATCCTCATGGGTGACCGCCTTGATCACGTCGGGCCCGGTCACGAACATGTGGCTGGTCTCTTTGACCATGATCACAAAATCGGTGATGGCCGGGCTGTAGACAGCACCTCCAGCGCAAGGCCCCAGAATCACACTGATCTGGGGGATGACCCCGGAGGAACGCACGTTGCGATAAAAAATTTCGGCGTAGCCTGCCAGGCTGTGCACCCCCTCCTGGATGCGGGCCCCCCCAGAGTCGTTGAGCCCGATCAGCGGAGCACCATTTTTCATCGCCATATCCATGATCTTGCAGATCTTGTCGGCGTGCGCTCGGCTGACACTGCCCCCAAAGACCGTAAAATCCTGCGAATAGACATAAACCAGACGTCCTTGGATCGTACCGTAGCCGGTCACGACGCCGTCACCCGGGATTTTTTGTTCGCCCAGCCCAAACTCGCTGGAGTTGTGGGTGACAAAGACGTCGACCTCGCGGAAGGTGCCCTTGTCAAGCAGAAGCTGCAGACGCTCGCGCGCGGTCATGCGCCCGCGCGCATGCTGGCGGGCGACCTTGTCTGCCCCACCGCCGAGATGGGCAGCCGCTTTTCGTTCGCGTAACTCTTGAATTCTTGGATCGGACACTTCGTTCACTCGTTCCCTGCCTTCAGATACAGACGTTATCCCCCAAAGAAAACGATCAACGTGGCCACCAGCGCGCCGCTCAACGTGCAAAGGCTCAGAAAAGCCAGCGACACGACGATCAGCCCGCAGCTCATCGCAATGTTGGCCGCCGCCGCCCGGGTCCCTGCCAGTGCACTCAGGCTGGCCCCGACAATGCCCAGTGCCAGGCTGGCACACAACACGGCAACAAAAACACTGGCAGCCAGTTCCCAGCCCAACACCGTGTAGGTCAGGTAGAGACCGATAACGCCGCCTGCAATCCCAGCTGCTGCACTGATCAGAATTACCGGCAGCGAAGGGCCTGCATCGTCCAATCCTTCCTCTATCTCATCGGATGGGGAGGCCTTGTCTACCATGGCTCCATTTTACATGAGAGCTGGGATGCAGACAAAGCAACTTGAATGGCAAAGATCACCACGGTTTGACGCTGTGCCGTTCGTCATGTAATCTGTTCCTCATGATCCCTGTCGCAGGTAAACCCAAGTGAACTGCTCGACCGAAGATAGACAAGCAGAAGGCTGGCAGAGAAGTTTATGAGCACTGCATTTTCGTCTGACCCCATGTTTGATCTGAAACGGGCGACCGCCGCACTACAAGGTGCAGCCATCGGCCATACACTGGTCTACCAGACCAGGGTCTCCAGCACGATGGTGGTCGCCCAACAGCTGGCTGAAGACCCTGCGGTTCGTTCGGGGACGGTGGTGCTGGCAGAAGAGCAGCAAGCAGGGCTGGGCCGTCTGCAACGACGGTGGGAAGCGCCTCCTGGCCAGGCGCTGCTGGCCAGTTTGATCTTGAAGCCGGGGCAGCTGCCTGAAAACCCTGAACAGCTGCCCATGATCGCCGGCGTGGCCGCTGCGCGGGCGATCGCCGCGCTGGTGCCGGGGCTCACCGACGATCTAGGGCTGAAGTGGCCCAACGACCTCATGCTCGGCGAAGATCTGGCCCATGCCCGCAAATGTGGCGGCGTCTTGATCGAGACCGTCTATGTGAACGGACAGATCAAATACGCCATCGTCGGGTTCGGAATCAATGTCAACCAAGAGCAGGCTGATCTGCCCAGCGTGCCCCCACAGCTCCCACAGCCAACCAGCCTGCGTCTCGCTGCCGGGCGGCAGCTCGACCGCACCGACCTGCTGGTGGCACTCTGCCGGGCCTGGGACGAGCTGAGCAGACTGGCCGAGCCGGCCCACGATCTCTATCATGAATGGCGCAGCCTGCTGCTGACCCTCGGACAGCCGGTAAGCGTGCTCTTGCACCAGAGCGACCGCACGCTGCAGGGAGTCGCTCTGGATGTCACGATGGACGGGGCGCTGGTGCTGGTCGATGAGGCCGGCCATTTGCATCAGTTGGATGCAGGGGATGTAACGACGCGCCTGCCATGAATCGCTTCTTTGTCCGGCTGGCTGCTGGCACGGCAGCAGCTTTCCTGCTGGCAGCGCTCCTGTGGCTGGCAGGTGGGCTGCTCGACGCTGGCGGTGCACCCGTCGCAGCACAGCCAGCCTCGCTGATCCTGGTCAAAGCCCTGGCCTATGCCGACGGCGACCCCACCCAGCTCTGCCAGAAAGCCGTGGCCAACAACGCGACCACCCTGGTTGTAGGGGCAGGTGCCCCCTACTATATCTGTTATGCTATCACCAACCACAGCAACGAACCCGTGGTGCTGCAAACGCTGTTCGACGACCAGGAGACGACTGTGGTGGGCTGGCAGCCAGGGCAGACACTCTCCCCCGGGATGACCCTGCTGCCCACCACAACCAACGGCCTGATCCGCTCCGCCACTGCCACCCAGACCACCGTCAGCGTGGCGCGCTGGACGGTCGAAGAGGGCGGCATGCTCCGCCGGGTCGAATCGCCCCCCACCACTCTCCAGATTGTCGCTGCCCAGATCAGCGTGGTGCTGACAGTCGGCGGTACAGAAGGGCTGTGCAGTCAGACGACAACCGCCAATCTGAACTATGTGCTGTCGGGAGAGTACCCGCTGGCCTACTTCTGTCTCCAGATCACCAACCAGGGGCCTGTCACGTTGACCCAGCATCTGGTCAACATCCCTGCGCTGCGGATCGTCGACCAGCCCTTGACTGTGACGATCGGTCCGCAGGGTTCGACCACGGTCCAATCTGTCAACACCGGCCTGGCCCCCTGGAGCGGACAGCTGCGCCAGCGGGTCGATGTCGCCAGCTTCACCGCGCGTGCGACAGTGCTCTCCACAGCCACAAACGGTCTGCAGGCTGCCAATGAAGGGAGCGCCACCGTAACCGGCCTCCAGCCAGTTCTATACATCCGGCGCAACATCGCCGACCGCCCCGACCGCTGCGACAACGACCGCACCGAGCAGCGGGGCACCGGCTACTCGGGCTATTACTGTGTGATCATCGAAAACAGGAGCGCAGCAGGATTGGTCCCACTCTCTCAGCACGAGCTTTCAGAGAGTGCGACCGGACGCAGTGTCACCCTCCGCGACGCGACCATCGTCGGCGGCGAACGTCTGGTCATCACCAACCAGTATCTGGCCAGCCGGGGCCTGCCCACCATCCTGGGCCCGGTGACCTACCCCTCCGGAGGCACATTCCAGACCAGCAGCCGAGTGGTCTCCAGCCACCCGGAGCGGGGGTTTCGTGTCGAAAACAATGCTCAGGACCGCAACAGCTTCACCGTGCTGAAGATCGTGACCCCCCAACCCCCTACCCCCACCACAACCAGCACCCCGCAGCCGACCTGGACCCCTGTACCCACCTGGACCCCCATTCCAGTGCCGCCGACCTGGACCCCTGTACCGACCTGGACCCTGATGCCGACGCCCACCCCGTCGCCAACTTTTTTTGTCGTCACAACGCCGGGTGGGTTTCCAAACAGCGCTTCCTCGCAGACAGGACCCGGCGGAGCTGTCGGCGGAACCCCCAATCCTTTTCAGTCGCCCCTGGGGCTGCCTGTGTTGGATGCCCAGACCGCTACAGCAGCCGCACTCTATGGCCAGCCTTACTACGATCCGCCAGCCCAGACCGCCACCGCTGCGATCTTCTACGGCCAGCCCCCGGTCGACGTCCCGGCCCAGACCGCCACCGCTGCGATCTTCTACGGCCAGCCCCCGGTCGACGTCCCGGCCCAGACCGCCACCGCTGCGATTTTCTACGGCCAGCCCCCGGTCGACGTCCCAGCCCAGACCGCCACACCGATCCCAGAGGGGGCACCCCCGCAGAGTGTCACACCGACCGTTGCAGTGGCGACCCCACAGACTGTCGAGCCAGCCGCCGGTGTGGTGCCTGTGCCTACGGAAACGCCGACCGCAGCGGTCCAGCGACCGCTCACCTCCCTCGCGCCGGCGCCAGTGGATGGCCTGGCAATCTTTCGGTCGATTGCAGGGGGTGCTGTGGCAGCGCTGGCAGTGCTGGCAGTGCTGGCTGGGGCTGTATTGTTCCTGATGCTGACGGGAATGCTGGCGGGTTTCAGTATTTTCCGGGCTGACCGCACCTCTTACCATCTGACCGAGCAGGCTGACGGGCACTCCTCGCTGTTGCAGGCAAGTGGCCGGCCAGTTTCTTCTGAAGAGGAGAGCGAATGGCCCTCTTCGTTGCCATGAAACGCGGCCACTCGCGTTTTTTGTTGTTGGCGGCGGTTTTGCTGGCTTTTTTTTGGCGGACAGCCCGCCTTGATTTTCAGAGTCTCTGGCGGGACGAGGTCGACGCGATCTATTTTGCTGTACGTCCATTGGCAGAGACATTGGCGATGTTTGTACAGGCAGCGCAGAATGGGCCTCTCTATTTTTTGGGGCTGCGTCCTTGGTTTGCCGTGGCCGGCACCAGCGAGTTTGCCCTGCGTCTGCCTTCGGCAGGTGCAGGGCTTCTGAGTGTTCTGCTGCTCTGGCAGCTCGGCCGCCAACTGCTGCCGCCAGTCTCCTCAACGGTGCAGCGGGGTTCCCCAGCCTGGGGCAGCGTCGCCGGGGTAGCTGCGCTGCTGTTTGTGCTCAACCCCTACCAGCTCTGGTATGCGCAGGAAGGCAAAATGTATGCCACGGTCACGCTCCTGGCGTTGGGTGCGCACTGGCTGTGGCTGCGTGGCATCCAACAGGGGGGCTGGCGGACCTGGCTGGGATACTGGGCCGTCGTCAGCCTGGCGCTGTACGTGCACCTGCTGATGGTATTGCTGATACCGCTCCATCTCGTCTGGTTTGTCATCGCCTGGCCGACAGCACGCCTTCGCTGGCGCGGCTATGGGCTGGCGCTGGCCGGGCTCACGCTCCCCTATGTCCCGATGGTCTGGTGGCACTGGGTGATGCTGACCTCCCCCGACAAGCTCTCCGGTTTCAATTTTACGCCGCTGGCAACCATCCTGCGCGCGCTGGCGCTGAGCCATGTACGCGGGTTCATCACAGCAACCCCGCTGCTCTGGCTGGCGCCAATTTATTTTCTTTTGGGCGCCGGTATGCTGTTTGGCAGCACCGTTGTCGGCGATCGCCGCAGCGAGTTCACGGCACCGATCTCGCCGCGGCGACGCATGGCGCTGCTGCTCACCTGGCTGCTGCTGCCGGTGGCGCTGATCTATCTGATCAGCCTGCGTCAGCCGGTCTTTACCGAACGCTACATTCTCTGGATCGGCCCGGCGATGCTGCTTTGCATCGCTGCGGGGGTGCAGGTGCTGGCCGCCCACAGCGGGCGGCTGGCGCTTCCAGTGGTTGCGGCGCTGCTGATCTACGTGGTGGGGCTTTGGGGCTGGCTGGGCTGGCAGCAGAAGACGCAGGTGATCAAGTACGACCTGCGCGGGGCCATGCAGGCTGTCTATCAACAGCGGGCGCTGGACGAGCTCTTGATTTTGCAGATCCCGCATCAGGAGTGGGCCTACCGCTACTACACCAGCCAGTTCGAGCCTGACCCATTTGCGGGCAGCGACCTGCGGCTGGGCCGGTGGGGAGGGGGGCCCTACACCAACTGGGGCCACGCGGAGGAGGTAGCATGGCCCGAGGTACAACAGTACATGGGGTCGCTGACAGCTGGCGCCGACGAGATCTGGGTGCTGCTGAGCGAGGCCCCAATGTGGGACAGTCGGCAGTTGATGCAGCGGTGGCTGCAGGAATCTGGCGTGCTGATCGAGCAACAGAGCTTTGCCGGGGTATCTGTGCTGCGCTATCGGCTGAACCCCTGAGGAGGGAACGTGGAGCCGCGGAAAGAGCTGCAGGTGCGCGGCCATCGGGTCTGGGACCAGGCCCCGCGGCCGCAGAAGGTGGGGCTGGTGTTGGGCGGCGGTGCGGCGCGCGGGATCGCCCACATTGGGGCCTTGCTGGTGCTGGAGGAGCACGGCATCTATCCGGATGTGATTGCCGGCACCAGCGTCGGCGCGCTCGTGGGGGGGTTGTATGCGGCCGGGCTCTCAGCGCTGCGGCTCCAGTCTTTGGTCTCGACGGTCTCCTGGTCTGACCTGGTCAGCCTCAAGGTGGCCCTGCCCAACCTGCGCGATTTTTCCAGGAGTCTGCCGGCAGGCCTGCTCGACATGGACAAAATGATCCCGTGGATCGACGCGTTGGTCGGCGAGCGCGTCTCGATCGAGCAGCTCAATCTTCCTTTTGCAGCGGTGGGCACCGATTTGACAACTGGGGAGATGGTGGCGATGAATCGCGGGCTGTTGGCGCCGGCCATCCGGGCCAGCTGTGCGGTGCCGGGCATCTTCACCCCGTATCGGCGCAACGGCCGTCTGCTAGGCGACGGGGTGGTCGTCAACAACCTGCCGGTCAGCGTCGCCCGTGAGTTGGGGGCAGACTATGTCATCGCCGTCGATCTGATCCCCCCGGCCGATGCCAACCCAGCCCAGCGGGCGACCGAGCCGGTGAACCTGGCAGAGATTGCGATGACAGCACTTTTTTTGCTGGCGCGCGCCACCCAGGTCGAACAGCAGGACGCCGACCTGGTGGTCGCCCCGGCTGTGGCCCATATCAACCTGGTCGACATTTATGCTGCCGACGAGCTGCTGGCGGCGGGGCGGGCTGCCATGCAGGCAGCGATTCCCCGTCTCCGGATCGATCTGTTTTTGGAAGGAGACTGAATGCAGAAGGTACAGCTGGACGCCATCGACGTCCTTTGTGTCGGATTTGCCTGCTACGATCTGGTCTTTGCGGTCGACCGCCATCCTGGCCCGGACGAAAAGGTGAAGGCTGGCGCTTTTTTCAGCTGCGGCGGGGGCACTGCCGCCAATGCTGCGATCGCAGCAGCGCAGATGGGGGCCAAAACGGCGTTGGTCAGCTATCTGGGCAGCGATATCTACGGGGATCAGCATCTGGCCGAACTGCAGGCCGCCGGTGTGGAGAGCCAGCTGGTGGTGCGCGGGCCGGGGGCAACCCCGATCTCGGCCATTTTTGTCAAGCCGGACGGAAGCCGGTCGATTGTCAACCATCGCGAGGCTGTCAGGGAGCTGGCGCCCGACGCCGTGCCTTTTGGCGGGGTACGCCCGCGTGCAGTGCTCCTGGACGGCCACCAGGCGACGCTGGCACTCGCTGTGGTGACGTGGGCCCATGCGCAGGGAATTCCCACGGTGCTGGATGCCGACACGGTCAACCAGGGCAACCAGGAGCTTGTAGAGCGCTGCACGCTGGTCGCCGCCTCGGAGCGATTTGCGCTGGAGTTCACCGGTGCAGCGACGCCGGAGGCAGGGCTGACACAGCTGGCCAGGCTGGCGCCGGCGGTAGTGGTCACGCTCGGCGAGCGGGGGCTGATCTGGCAGCGTGGGGACGAACGCGGTGCCCTGCCCGCCTATACGGTCGACGCTGTCGACACGACCGGTGCCGGGGACACCTTTCACGGCGCGCTTGCTGCCGGTCTGGCCCAAGGTCTTGGCTGGGAAGAGCTGCTGCGCTTTGCCAGCGCTGCGGGTGCCCTCTGCTGCACCCGCCACGGGGCGCGGCTCGGCATTCCGACCCGCGCCGAGGTGCTGGCGCTGGCAGCCCTGTGAGTGGGCAGACCGGCTGGCTTGTGCGACAGAGCAAAAGAGTGTGGGGGAAAAGATGCATGCGATCCGAGTCCTGACTGTTTCTGGCAGCCCCTATGCGTTGGGGTACAGCCATGGCCAGGCCTGCGCCCAGGCCATCGGCGAGTTGACTGAAGAACGGCTGCGCCTCTGCTGCGATCCCTTCTGGATCGGCGGGCAACAGGCCAGCCTGGAAGAGGTGCTGGCCGTTGGCCGTGCCTGTCTGGCCCATCATGCCGAGTTCTCCCCCGAGCTGATGGAAGAAATGCAGGGGATGGCAGATGCCACCGGCATTGGGGTCAACGAACTGGTGATCATGAATGGCTTCACCGATTTTGTGGATATTCTTGCCAACCCGATGCGGCCTGGTCCGCACCGGGTTGGCACCTTGCCCGGCGATGTCTTCGACTGCACTGCCTTCCTCGTGACCGCCCCGGCAACAGCCACCGGGCTGGGCTATCTGGGACAGACCTGGGACATGCATGCCAGCGCCACCCCCTATGTGCTGATGCTCGACGTCCGGCCCGAACAGGGGCCGGCGCTGATGACCTTTACCATCACTGGTTGTGTGGGCATGATCGGCATGAACGAGCATGGCGTGGCCGTCGGCATCAACAACCTGCTGGGTGCCCAGGGGCGGCCTGGCGTGCACTGGGTCTATGTCATCCGTCACCTGTTGGCCCAGCGCACGGTCGGTGCCGCGCTGGCCATCCTGCAAAAAGCTCATCTGTCAGGAGCCCACAACTATCTGCTGTTGGGCCCCGAGCCAGATGGCACCCTGCGCGGCTACAACATCGAACACATGGCCACGCGGTTTGCGGTGACGCCGGTCGACGAGCTCTCTGTGCACACCAACCACTGCCTGATCGCCGCCATGGGCGACGTCGAACGGCCGCGCAAAGCGGTTTCCCAGGCCAGCACGCTGGCACGCCAGGAGCAGGCCAGCCACTTTCTGGCAGAACGCAGCGGCCAGATCACGGTCGACACATTGATGTCGTTGACCCGGCTGCATGCAGGGGATGGGTTGTCAGTTTGTGCCCATGTACAGCCCGGCTACGACGTCGAAAGTTCGGGGGCCTGCATCATGGCGCCCGCCAGCCGAGAGCTGTGGGCGCTCTGGGGCAACCCGTGCCAGAACCCTTACGAGCGTTTTGTGGTCGAGCCGGATGCCCGCCAGCTGCCCCACCCAGATTGAGAGAGCAGGAGGTTTCCCGATGCGCAGTGTACCGGTCAGATGGACGATGCTGTGGGTGCTGTTGCTGGCCAGCACCTTGCCGGCGGCACGACCTGCTGCGGCCCAGGGCGGCTTTGCTCTGCCCGCAGGCTTTGTCCAGGAAGAAGTGGTTGTCGGGCTGACGCTGCCCACCAGCTTTGCGTTGGCCCCCGACGGCCGCCTCTTTGTCACCGAGAAAGCTGGACGGATCCGTGTCGTCGACGATGGACAGCTGCTGGCGACCCCCTTTGTCGACCTCAGCACCGAAGTCAACGACGCCGCCGACCGCGGGTTGATGGGGGTTGCCGTCGACCCCGCCTGGCCGCAGCGCCCCTATCTCTATCTGGCCTTTGTCTATGACCCGCCCGAGATCAAGGAACGCTCCCCGGGGGGCGCGCGCGTCTCGCGCGTGCTGCGGCTGACCGCGGACAGCGCCGACCTCAACGTAGCGGTGCCGGGCAGCGGGCGGGTCCTGGTGGGCACTCGCAGCACAGCTGCCTATGTGGGCAATCCTGACCAGGGCGACGCCGAACCTTTTTCCTGTCGCACACCAGAGGGAGGGCCGGTGACCGATTGCATCGCCACCGAAGGGAGTGCACACACGATCGACATGTTGGCCTTCGGCCCTGAGGGCGCGCTTTATGTCTCTGTCGGGGACGGGATCGTCAACAGCCGGGGCAATGCCCGGGCGCTGGACATCGACAGCCTCAACGGCAAACTTCTGCGGGTCGACGCCGACACAGGGGCAGGGCTGCCCGCCAATCCTTTTTACGACGGCAACCCCGAGAGCAACCGATCCAAAGTGTTTGCCTTGGGGTTGCGCAACCCCTTCCGTTTCACCGTCGACCCGCGCAACGGCCGTGTGATCGTGGGCGACGTCGGCAACGAAACGTGGGAGGAAATCAACATCGGTGGGGCTGGTGCCAACTTTGGCTGGCCTTGCTACGAAGGGCCAGAGGAAGCTGCCACCTATGCGGACTGCGACGCGCTGCACAGCGGAGCCGTCGAGGTGACGCAGGCTGCCCATGCCTACCGCCATACCCTCCAGCCACAGCGGGGGGCGGCGATCGGCGGCGACCTCTATCTGGGGCGCTCTTTTCCTGCGCGCTATCGGGGCGCCTATTTCTACCACGACTACAACGGGGGGGTCACCCATTTTTTGACCTTTGACAGCCAAGGGCAGGCGCTCGACCATGAATTTGCGACCAACATGCCTGGCATCGTCCAGATCAAAGCGACCCCAGACGCGCTCTATGTGCTCTCCATTATTTTGGGAGGCATCTGGCGTGTTCGCTACGTGGGGGGGGACAACCAGCCCCCCCGCGCTGATGCCAGCGCGGTGCCGGCCGGTGGGGCAGCGCCGCTGACGGTGACGTTTTCGAGTGAGCGCAGCAGCGACCCCGAAGCCGGCATCCTCGAGTACCTCTGGGAGTTCGGAGATGGCACAAGCAGCCGCCAGGCCAATCCCACCCATACCTACCTCGAAGATGGCCTGTACCGGCCTCGGTTGACCGTAACCGATGCAGCCGGGCTTTCCGCCGCAGCGACCGTGGCGGTTGCTGTGGGCAGCGAGCTGCCGGTCGCCGAAATCCTGGCGCCTGAAGAGGGTGCCCGGTTTCGCATCGGCGAGACCGTCGTCTTTCGCGGGCGCGCTGTCGACCCGGACGATGGAGAGCTGGCCGGCAGCCAGCTGGTCTGGTCCGGAATTTTGCATCACAACGAGCATGTGCACTACGATGCGCTCCAGGCCATCGGCACAGAAGGCAACTTTGTCCTGGCAGACCATGGGGACGATACGTTTCTCGAGCTCTGTCTGACCGCCACGGACAGCCAGGGGCTTTCCAGCGAGCGCTGTGTCGACGTCAAACCGGTCGAGGTGACCTACACCTTTGCGGCTGTGCCGGCCGGGCTGCCGCTCACCTACAACGGCAGCCGCTATTCGACCCCCTTCCAGGTCAAAACCTACGTTCATGCGCGACGCCTTGTCGAGGCACCGCTCCGTGCAGCCGGGGGGCTGCGCTTTTCCAGCTGGTCCGACGGCGGCGACGCCGTGCATGAAATCACCGTCGGCGACAACGATCAGCTGCTGACCGCACGCTATACAGAGGGTGCAGAAGCAGCGGACGGAGCGGGTGAACCGGCAGAAGCCTTGCCGCCCTTGGCGATCGAAGACAAGAAGGCGGGGGCGGCTGCTGGCCCGGGGCTCGAATCGACGCCGTCCCGGGCAGCGCTCCAGGCAGAGCGCTGGGACGGTGTCGACGGCGACGATCTGGAGACCTTCACGCGCACGCCACAGTACCGCAGCGAGCCGGCCAGCCTGTTTGCCCTCTCTGCCCTGGAGCTGCCGCGCGGGGGGGGCACCCACTACGGGGTTCGGATCCGTGGCTATCTCGTGCCACCCCAGAGCGGTGACTACCGTTTTGCCATTGCCGCCGACGACCAGGGTGCCTTGTTCCTCGGTCTGGACGCAGACCCGGCCCACAAGAGGGTTGTGGCCTACACACCTGCCCCCACGCCGGCAGGCGTCTACGAGCAGTTTGTCGAACAGCGTTCTGGCCCGGTGGCGCTCGAAGCCGGCCAGCGCTATTACATTGAAGTATTGTACAAACAGGCTGGCGACAAAGACCACCTGACCGTGGCCTGGCAGCAGCCTGGCGAGGGCTGGGCTGTGATCGACGGCCGCTTTCTTGAGCCCTTCCACCGGTGAACGCTCTCTTCGTTTTTCATCGGCCCTGCGATCTGCGACCGCCTCAGCTTTTGCGGTCACAACCGTTTTTCATTGGGAATTGTTGCAAAAACACAGACAAAGTCTTCTCGCCTTACAACCGCCACACAACAAGGAGAGTCTATGCGCTACAGTCTCTGTTCCTACAGCCTGCACCGGACGGTAGATGCAGGCCAGATGGATCTGTTCGGCTATTTTCGTTTTTGCCAGGAGACAGGCTACACCCAGCTCGACCCCTGGAATCATCACCTGCAAAGAGCCTACGACGACCCTGGATACCTGGCTGAGGTCAAGGGAGCTGTCGCCGACAGTGGGCTGCCGATGGGTTGCATCGCCGTAGATGGCGCGCACATCTTTGAGCCGACCCTGGAGGGGATCGAACAGAACCGGAAGCGGCGTTTCCGCTGGCTGGAGATCGCCCAGGAGCTGGGGGCCGAGCAGCTGCGCATCGATGCCGGGGGCCGTGAAGAGCGGCTGGCAGAGATCTTCGCGATCGTTGTCGACGGCTACCGTGAGATCGTCGATCGCGCCCGGCCGTTGGGCATCGAGATCGTCGTCGAAAACCACTGGGGGCCCACCAACCACCCGGACGCCATTCGGCAGCTGCTGGATGCAGTCTCCGGGCTGGGGCTGCTCTTCGACTCCTCCAACTGGCCCGCAGGGACGCACGAGCAGGGCTGGCACGACTGCGCGCGCTACGCCCGCCTCACCCACTTCAAAACCTTTTCGTTCGACGCCGAAGGCAACGAGCCGGAGTGGGATCTGCCCCGGCTGATCGGCCTGCTGCAAGGAGCCGGATATTCAGGGGCGTGGGGGGTGGAGAGCACCCCGTACGACGGCGATGAAATCGGTGCGGCCCGCCGGTCGATCGAACTGCTCCGGCGCGTTCTGAACGATGCACCGGACGGACGTTGACCCCCACCAACCTTTCAAAAAGTATTCAGAAAAGAGGGATCCAATGAGCAACACAGAACGAATCCGCGTTGGAGTTATCGGGGTCGGCCAGATCGGCAAACGGCATGTCGAAACCTATGCGGGGATGTCGAATGTCGAGGTCGTGGCGATCGCCGACATTCATGAGGCGGAGGCCCATCGGGTGGCGGCCCAGTATGGGGTCGCCCATGTCTACACCAGCGCCAGAGAGCTTCTGGCGCGCGACGACATCCAGGCAGTCGATGTCTGTCTGCACAACAACTACCACCGGACAGCGACTGTGGCGGCGCTGGAGGCAGGCAAAGATGTCTTCTGTGAAAAACCAATGGCTGGGGCCTATGTCGATGCGGTCGCCATGTGGGAAGCAGCGCAGGAGACAGGACGAAAATTGGCGATCCAGTTTGTCACCCTGTTCGCCAACGAGACCAAGGCAGCCAAAGCGCTGATCGACGCTGGCCACCTCGGCAAACTCTATCATGTCCGTTCGGTCGGCCATCGCCGGCGCGGGCGCCCGTTTGTCGACGGCTACGGCAGCCCGACCTTTGTTCAAAAAGAGCATTCGGCCGGCGGGGCGCTCTACGACATGGGGGTTTACCACATCGCGACCGCGCTGTGGCTGGTCGGCAACCCCGAGGTGACCCGCATCTGTGGCCGCACCTACCAGGAGATCGAGATGGACGAACGTCGGCGTGCCGCCAGCGGCTACAACGTCGAAGAGCTGGGGGTGGGGCTTGTCCATTTTGCCGATGGCATGACCCTGGACATCGTGGAGGCATGGGCGGCACAGGTCGATGGGCTGGGGAGCAGCCTGATCCTGGGCAGCCAGGGAGGAGTCAAGCTGCACCCCTTCAGCTACCACTTCAGCCTGGGCCACCTGGATTTCAACGCCACCGCCAATTTGGACGGCTTCGACTGGCGGCTCCACCACGTAGCCGAGCAGGGCGACATCTACGATGGCCCGCAGCAACATTGGATCGCCGCGCTGCAAGGCCGGGTGGAGCTGATCCCCTCGGCGGCCTGTGCGCTCAACACGATGCTGATTTCAGAAGGCATCTACCTTGCGGAGAAGCTGGGCCGTGAGGTGACCGCCGCCGAGGTGTTGGCACACTCCGTCAGCACCGCTCGGCCGATCTGAACGCGCCTGTGGGGGCGCCTGGGTGCCCCCACAGGCGATTGCTTCAGCCCCCCTGGGGACTGCCTGGCCCCTGCTGCACGAGCCGTTTGACAACAGGGGGGATTTTTGTTACGCTGTGATGAATTGGAAACTATCCAACATAGACGACTGATCTACGCTTTACAGACGACTTACAGCCAATTCAGCAGGGATGGAGATCGCCGAGATGCCGAAATTGCTCGAGGTGAAAAACCTGAAAACCCAGTTTTTCACCCAAGACGGTGTGGTTCATGCCGTGAATGGGATCAGCTATCATGTCAACAGCGGTGAAACCGTTGCGATCGTGGGCGAATCTGGTTCCGGTAAAAGTGTCGGTGTGATGTCGCTCATCCGCCTGATCCCCCAACCTCCTGGCAAAATTGTCGACGGTGAAGTGCTTTTTGACGGGGTCGATCTGCTCAAAGTCAAAGAAGAGCAGCTGCGTGCGATTCGCGGCAACCGGATTGCAATGATCTTCCAAGACCCGATGACATCGCTCAACCCGGTACTGACGATCGGGAGACAGATCACCGAAGCGATCGAACTGCACCTGCACATGAACAAAGAGCAGGCACGCCAGCGCGCTGTCCAGCTGTTGGAGATGGTGGGCATCCCCGGTGCATCCGCACGGCTGGACGACTATCCACACCAATTTTCGGGGGGGATGCGCCAACGGGTGATGATTGCAATGGGGCTGAGCTGTGACCCGCAGCTTTTGATCGCCGACGAACCGACCACAGCCCTCGATGTCACCATCCAGGCGCAAATCGTCGACCTGGTGCGCCGTCTGCAAAACGAGCTGGGGATGGCGATCATCTGGATCACCCATGACCTTGGTGTGGTCGCCGGGATGGCAGACCGGGTTCTGGTGATGTACTCCGGCTTTATCGTCGAAGAGGGCAACGTCAACGACATCTACGCCAACCCCCGCCACCCGTATACGCTGGGGCTGTTGCGCTCGATCCCGCGGCTGGATCTGGGACGCCAAAAACGGCTGATTCCGATCGACGGTTTGCCCCCCGACCTGCTGGAGCCCCCCACCCACTGTCCCTTTGCCCCGCGCTGCAGCTTTGTCGAAGAGGGTTGCTGGCAGGCCAATCCCACGTTGAAGGAAGTGACACCCGGCCACAAGGCAGCTTGCTGGGTCGATATTTCGAGCATCGCCGTGCAGAATGTGGCAAAAGAGAGGGCAGCAGCATGAGCGCAGCAAACGGGCAGGCAAGCGGGCAAGCAGCCAGCAACGTGCTGCTGAACGTCAAGAATCTGCAGATGCACTTTCCGATCACCAAAGGAATCGTCTTTCAGCGGCAGGTCGGTGCCATCAAAGCGGTAGATGGGATCGACTTCACCCTCTACCGGGGGGAGACCCTGGGTCTGGTCGGTGAATCTGGCTGCGGCAAGTCGACGACCGGGCGGGCCATTCTTCAGCTGTACCGCCCGACCGCCGGCGAAGTGGTCTTTGAGGGGCAGGATCTGACCCAGGTCAAGGGGGAAGTGCTGCGCAAAACACGCCGGCGCATGCAGATGATTTTTCAGGACCCGTACGCCTCCCTCAACCCGCGCATGACAGTGGGCAGCATCATCGGCGAGCCGCTGGAGGTGCATGGGATCGGCAGTTCTCAGAAAGAGCGGCAGGGGCGTGTGCAGGAACTGCTCAAAATTGTCGGCCTCAACCCCTATTTCATCAACCGCTACCCCCATGAATTTTCCGGCGGCCAACGGCAGCGGATTGGAATCGCACGGGCGCTGGCTGTCAACCCGGCCTTCATCGTCTGCGACGAGCCGATTTCGGCGTTGGATGTCTCGATTCAAGCGCAGATCATCAACCTGTTGGAAGATCTGCAAGAAGAATTTGGCCTGACCTATCTCTTCATCGCCCACGACCTGTCGGTGGTGCGCCATATTTCAGACCGAATCGCCGTGATGTATCTGGGCAAGATTGTCGAAGTCGCCGAACGCGACGAGCTCTATGACAAGCCGATGCACCCGTACACGCAGGCACTGCTTTCTGCTGTGCCGATCCCAGACCCGGCCATCGAGAGCCAGCGCAAACGGATCATTTTGGAAGGCGATGTGCCCAGCCCGGCCAATCCCCCCAAAGGCTGCCATTTTTCAACCCGCTGCCCCAAGGTGATGGACATCTGCCACCAGCAAGAGCCGCCCTTCAAGGAATATGGAAGCGGCCATTTCGCTGCCTGTTTTCTGTACGAAGAGGGCGTGCAGCGGGCGTGAGTTCGTGTGAATGCCCTGTTTGTCCCTGACACAGCTGAGTGTCAGGGACAAACAGGAGTACAATACCCTAATGGTGCACTTTGTCAGAAGGAGACACTATGCAGACAAAAAAAATTTTCCTGTGGACGCTTTTGGTGATGCTGGCCCTGTTCGCCACTGCCTGTGTGCCTGCGGCGCCGGGTGCCCTGCCGGCAGCAGGAGGAGAAGCCTCGTCGGCTGAGGTCGAAGAGTACACGACACCCCATCCGATCCTGAGCGACCTGCGTGTTCGCCAGGCCCTTGCCTACTGTATCGACCGCGATGCGCTGATCGCCTCCGTCTACCCGTATGTCGAAGACGGCGCTGCGCTGCGCATGGACAGCTTCCTGCCACAGACCCACTGGGCCTACAACGGGCCCTACAGCGATCTGCCCCAGTACGACCCGGAAGCGGGCAAGGCACTGCTGGAAGAAGCGGGCTGGGCAGCCGGGGATGGCCCGGTGCGCGCCAATGCAGACGGTGAACTGCTGGTGCTGAAATTTGCCACGACCAGCGCTCAGTTCCGCCAGACCTGGTCTGCGGTCATGATCCAGAATCTGGCCGACTGCGGCATCCAGATCATCCCGACCTATGCGCCGGCCTCCTGGTGGTTCGGCGACACCACCGGGCTGGCCCGCCGTGATTTTGAGCTAGGCGCTTTTGCCTGGGTGGGTCAGGCAGACCCGGCTGGCCAGACGCTCTATGCCTGCGACCAGATCCCGCTGCCTTCCAACAACTGGGAAGGCCAGAACTACATGGGCTGGTGCAACGAGACGGCCAGCCGCGCCATCGTAGCCGCCAACAACACCCTGGTGCGCGAAGAACGCATCGCCAACTACGACATCGTCCAGCAGGAATTTGCCAAGGATGTCGTCTCGATCCCGGTCTTCCAGCGCGCCGAGGCAGAAGCCTGGAGCACAAACCTGACCGGCGTCATCCCAGATGCCACCGAGTACGCCACCACCAATATTCAGGAATGGGCTCTGGCTGACGGCGGCGACACCATCGTGGTCGGCATGACCCAGGAGCCGGACAGCATGTGGGCGCTGGTTTCCAGCATGGCTGCCCAGCGTCTGGTCGACCGCGCTGCCAAGGGTGTGATCACGTCGCAGTACAACTACGACTTCCAGCCTGTGCTGCAGGATGGCCTCTCCACCCTGGAATCTGGGCTGGCAACCAACGAAGTGGTCGAGGTGACCGCTGGCGACCAGGTCTACGACATCGGTGGGCAGGCAGTCACCCTGGAAGAGGGTGTCGAGGTCGTTGACGCTGAGGGCAACCCGGTCGTCTACGACGGCACCAGCACCGTTTCGATGAACAAACTGACTGCCACCTACAAGCTCCTCCCCTTCACCTGGAGCGATGGCACTGAAGGAACCGTCGCCGACATGGAGCTGGGCGCGCAGATCGACTGCGACCCGCTCTCGGGTGCGACCTCGCTCTCGGGCTGCCAGTCCATCGGCAACCCAGAGGTGGAAGGCGACATTATGAGCAAAATCTCCTTCAGCGACAGCGCGCTGGAGATGACGGTCAGCTACCTGCCTGGCTTCCAGGGCCCGACCTACTTCCTCTATCCGTTCAACCTGTACCCGAGCCAGCAGGTCCTTTCGGACGGTCGTGTCCTGGCCGATGTCCCGGCTGAAGAATGGGTCACGCTGCCCGAGATCGCCGAACGCCCGCTCTCCTTCGGCCCCTACTTCGTCAAGGAATGGAACAAGGGACAGAGCCTCGTTCTGGAAGCCAACCCGTACTATGCGGGCGAAGTGGCGACCCCGAATGTGATCTTTGTCTTCGTGGCCGATACCAACCAGGCAGTGGCGCAGCTGCTCAACGGCGATGTCGACTACCTGGATGACTCGACCCTGGGCGCTGGCGCCGAGGTGCAGACGGTGATCGATGCGGCGGCGAGCACCGGCGCGGTCGACTACGAAATTTCGGCCAGCGCGACCTGGGAACACATCGACATCAACATGTTCACCAAGTAGTCTGGATCTGTGGCTCTCCTGCACAAAATGGAGGGCTCCTTTCTAGGTACAAACGGGCGGGCCAGCACGCTGCGAACCCGCCCGTTTGCATAGAAGTGACTCGTTTTTACGACGGAATCTCCTGCCATGACCGCTTATCTGATTCGCCGCCTCGTGCAAATGTTGATCGTCGTCTTTGGCGTCTCGATCTTCATGTTTTTTCTTTTCAACATTGCGCCGGGCGGGCCGTTGACTGGCCTGCAGCAACAGCAGCGCCGCATCTCGCCGGAGGAACTGGCGCGCATCCGGGCCCAATATGAGCTGGATCTCTACTGGCCGATCCGGTATACCCGTTGGCTGGTGGGCTGGCCGCAGGGGCCGCTGGTGATCGACGGCCAGGAGTGGTTTGCCAATGTGCCGGTGGGCTGCTACATGGAGGCAACCCCAGAACAAGGGGGGGGCTGCTTCAATTACGTCTACTTGAGCGAGATGCCGAAGATTCATCCCCCGATCAAAAGCAGTCGAGGAATTTTGTTTGGCGACTTTGGGCAGTCGACCGTCGTCCAGGCGGGCCGGCCGGTATGGGATCTGTTGACCAGCCGGCTGTGGGCCACGGTGGAGCTGCAAGTGATTTCGCTCGTGCTGTCGCTGGCCATTGCTGTGCCGTTGGGCATTTACAGTGCTGTCCATCAATACTCCAAATTTGACTATGTTTTCACGACGACCGCCTTTGTTGGTTCGTCGATGCCGACCTTTTTCTTTGCGCTGCTTTTTATTCTGGGATTTACGATCCTGGGCGGGCGTCTCCAGGAGCTCTGGCCCTGGTGGCCGACCTTGCCCCCTGGGCTGCGCGAGGCCGTGCGCCCCTACGATGTGGCAAACTGGCTGAATCGGGTGGACCCGGGTTCAGCCTTGGATCGCTTTTTGCATCTGTTGATGCCGGTGGGGGTGTTGACGATCGTCAGTGTCGCCTCGTGGAGTCGTTTTTTGCGCTCGTCGATGCTGGAGGTGCTGCGCCAGGACTATGTGCGCACCGCGCGCGCCAAAGGCCTGATCGAGCGGGTGGTGATCAACAAGCATGCGCTGCGCAACGCGTTGATTCCGTTCATCACCATCATTGTGCTGCAGATCCCTCTTTTTTTTGCGGGTGCGATCGTGACGGAGACTGTCTTTGCCTGGCCAGGGATGGGGCGGCTTTATTTTGATGCGCTCAGCCGCTCTGACTACAACGTGGCGTTGGCGTTTATCTATGTGACGACGATTCTGACGGTGGCAGCGACCCTGTTGGGCGACATCCTCTATTCGATCGTCGACCCCCGCATCCGGTACTCGTAGTTTGGAGGAGCGTCGATGAGTGTCTCTGCCGAGTCGTTGACCCTGCGCAAACTTCCGCGCGAAGGCAAAGAAGAGAGCCAGTTTCAGATTGTTTTGCGTCGCTTTTTGCGCCATCGGCTGGCGGTGGCCAGCGTGGCGGTGATTGTGGTGCTTTTTGTGGCTGCGCTGCTGGCGCCGTTGGTGGCCCCTTTCCCACGCGACGCGGTCGACATTGCGGTCGCTACCCGGCCGGGCCCGCCAGGCACCATGAGCAGTCAGGGAGAGATGCATCCGCTGGGGGTCGACCATCTGGGCCGAGACCTCTTTACCCGCCTGCTGTACGGCGCACGGGTCTCGTTGTCGATTGCCTTCATCGTGGTGGTCGTCTCTGAATTGTTCGGGGTCGTGTTGGGGGCTGTCGCCGGTTTTATGGGGGGCTGGTTCGACACCGTCATCTCCCGGCTGGTCGAGTTCCTGCTCTCCATCCCGACGCTGCCGATTCTGCTGATCACCGCTTCCATTTTGATCAAGACTGAGGCGCAGCTGCCGCTGCCGGCCGTTGCCACCGACTTTGTCTCCTGGATGCTGGCAGCCCCCATCCAAGAGGCCAATAAAGTGGTTGTGCTGATGGCCATCCTCATTTTGCTGGGGTGGACAGGGGCAGCCCGGCTGATGCGCGGCATGGCGCTGACGTTGCGCAACCAGGATTTTGTGGAAGCGCTGCGTGCAGTAGGCGCTTCCAACACACGCATCATCTTCCGCCACATCATCCCCAACGGGCTGGCGCCGATCCTGGTCAACGCCAGTCTAGGGCTGGCCGGCATCGTGATCGCCGAAGCGACCCTCAGTTTTCTCGGGGTCGGGGTACAGGAACCGACCCCCTCCTGGGGAAACATGCTCTCGACAGCCCAGAGCTATATGTTTCAGCACCCGTGGCTGCCGCTGATCCCTGGGATCCCACTCTGTCTGGTCACCATTGCATTCAACTTCATCGGCGATGGCCTGCGCGATGCCCTGGACCCGCGCCTGAAACGGTGAGGCAGCGGCTGGGTCCACAAGCGCACGCTGTCAGGAGCAAAAAACTTTCCAGACGGTTCACAACGTGAAGGTGCAACAGAGTGTATGGCAAACAAGAATGGCCTGCAGAGCGCAACCGGCCCCCTGCTTGAAATTAAGGGGTTGAAAACCTATTTCTACACCGAAGACGGCGTGGTCCAGGCGATCAACGGCGTCGACTTTGCGATTGCGCCCGGCGAAGTGATGGGGCTGGTCGGCGAGTCGGGCAGCGGCAAAAGTGTCACTTCGCTCTCCATCATGCGCCTGCTGCCCGCTTCGGGCAAAATTGTCGAAGGGCAGATCCTGTTTGGCAACGAAGATCTGACCCAGCTGGGGGAGAAACGGCTGCTCGAAATTCGAGGCAACGAGATCTCCATGATCTTCCAGCAGCCCACCAGCTGTCTCAACCCGGTCTTCCGCATCGGCGACCAGATCGCCGAGGCCATCCTGACCCATGCTCGGATCAGCAAAGAGGAGGCCCACCGCCAGGCGGTGGAAATGCTGCGCACCGTTGGAATCCCAGACCCGGCCCGAAGGGCCAACGCCTACCCGCACGAGATTTCGGGCGGGCAGGCCCAGCGTGTGATGATTGCCATGGCGCTGGCCACCCGCCCCAAGCTGCTGATCGCCGACGAACCCACCACTGCGCTGGATGTCACGATCCAGGCCCAGATTTTGGATTTGATGCGCAACCTGCGCAGCGAAACAGGCACGTCGATTTTGTTGATCACCCACGACATGGGGGTGATCGCTGAAATGTGCGACAAGGTCGCCGTGATGTACGCAGGCCAGATCGTCGAATATGCCGACGTGGTGGCGCTGTTCGACGATCCGCTGCACCCGTACGCGGAAGGACTGCTGGCAGCCATCCCCGTGTTGGGGGTCGTGCAGCAGCATCTGGCTGTGATCCCTGGCTCGGTCCCCAATCTGATCGACCTGCCGCCCGGCTGCAAGTTTGCCCCGCGCTGCCCCTATGCGCAGCCGCTCTGTACCCAGCGCCAGCCAGCGCTGCTCGAAACCAAAGCGGGCCACTGGACGCGCTGCTTCATGCGCACCCCGGAGACAGCCGAGCAGTGGGCAGGGATCGGCAAAGCTACCTGGCGATTTGGCGGCGATGAAGTGTTGACAGGGCTGGCTGTTTCCAGCTGAAGCTACCAGGACTACGTATGGCGCCCACAGTTTCTACAGCACACAAGGACCTTCTGGTTGTCCAGAATCTCAAGACCTATTTCCCGGTGCGTTCCGGGGTCTTCCAGCGCGTCTCTGCCTGGGTCAAGGCAGTCGACGACGTCAGCTTCACCGTACGGGAAGGGGAGACCTTTGGCCTGGTCGGCGAGTCGGGGTGCGGCAAGACGACCGTCTCGCGTTCGATCCTGCGGCTGATCCCAACCCAAGGCGGTTCGGTCTTCTTTGACGGGCAGGAGGTCTTTCGCCTGCGCAGCCAGGAGCTCAAGGCGCTGCGCCGCCACATGCAGATCGTCTTCCAGGACCCCTACTCGTCGTTGGATCCACGCATGCCGGTCGGCGACATCATCGCAGAAAGCCTGCTCATCCACGGGGTCAAAAATCGCAGCGAGCGCAACGCAGCGGTGCAGGAGATGTTGGCCAAGGTCGGGCTCAACCCCTACCATGCCCACCGCTACCCCCATGAATTTTCGGGCGGACAACGCCAACGGATCGGCATCGCGCGCGCCCTGGCGCTCAACCCCCGCTTTATCGTCTGCGACGAACCGGTCTCGGCGCTCGACGTCTCCATCCAGTCACAAATTCTCAACCTGCTCAAAGACCTGCAGCGCGAGTACGGGTTTTCCTACCTGTTTGTCGCCCACGACCTCAGCGTGGTCGAACATATCAGCGACCGGGTCGGGGTGATGTATCTGGGCAAACTGGTCGAGATGGCGCCGCGCGAATCGCTTTTCATCGAACCGCTGCACCCCTACACACGGGCCCTGATGTCGGCCATCCCCGTGCCAGACCCGCGCCGTCGGCGCGAGCGGATCGTGCTCAAAGGCGAGGTGCCCTCCCCGTTGAACCCGCCCTCTGGCTGCCGTTTCCATCCGCGCTGCCCGATCGCGCAGGAGGTGTGCGGCAAGGTCGAACCGGCCTTCACCGAAAAGCGACCTGACCACTGGGTCGCCTGCCACCTCGTTTAGCCATGGGCCGCTACATCGTTCGGCGCCTGCTGCAGGCGATCCCAACCCTGCTCGGGGTCAGCATTCTGAGCTTTCTGTTGATCAGCGCGGCGCCCGGCGACCCGGTCACGCTCCGCACCTTCGGCGATGTGCGGATGACCGAGCAGGCTCGCCAGGTTCTGCGCCAACAATTGGGGCTGGACCAGCCCTTTTTTGTGCAGTACCTGGCCTGGATGACAGGATGGTCGGTGCGCCCAGGAGATCAGGTTGCAGCGCTCACGACCCCGCAGGTGCGCTGCAGCTACTGGGAGGGGCTGCAGCTGACCCTCTGCGACCGTGGGGGCGGCATTTTGCGGGGCGATTTGGGAACCAGCCTGGACACCAAACAACCGGTCTGGGCGCGCGTGGTCGAACGGATGGCGGCCACCCTGGAGCTGGGCGTCGCCAGCCTGCTCCTTTCACTGGCCATCGGGGTGCCGCTTGGGGTCCTGAGTGCGGTCCACCGCGGGTCGGTGTTCGACAATGTGGTGCGTTTTTTCGCCGTGATCTTTCAGGCGATCCCCATCTTCTGGATGGCCCTGCTGCTCATCCTGTTCTTTGCGGTCTATCTGGGCTGGTTGCCGACCGGAGGGCGGCAGACTGTGTCGCTGGCACAAGAGTTCGACCTGGGCGACCGGATTCGCCACCTGCTGCTGCCTGCGCTGGTATTGTCGTTCGGGGGGATTGCAGGCTTCAGCCGCATCATGCGCACCGAAATGTTGGAAGTTTTGCACGCGGACTACATTCGCACGGCCCAGGCCAAGGGGCTGGTATCAAGCCAGGTCTGGTTTGTACATGGGCTGCGCAACGCGCTGATCCCGCTGATGACTGTGATGGGCCCTGCCGTGGTCGGCGTGCTTGGGGGAGCCGTCGTGGTCGAGACCCTCTTTGCCTGGCCGGGCATGGGCAGGCTGACCGTCAACGCGGCGTTTCAGCAGGACTACCCCGTCGTGCTCGGCACCGGGATGTTTTTTGCTCTCTTGACGGTGGCTGGCTACTTGTTGTCCGACCTCTTTTATGCTGCGGTCGACCCGCGCGTGCGTTTTGAGTAAGCGGCAGGATCGTATGGCTCTGGAGCAAACAACTGTACCGCCGCTGGCTGTGTCCCACACGCTGGTGTTGACGAACAAACCGCAGAGCTACCTGGACATGGCATTGGCCCGCCTGCGTCGGGACCCGCTGACCTTGGCTGCACTGGCGTTTTTGCTGGCGGTCGGGCTGCTGGCCGCCGCTGCAGGCCCCATCACCGCCGTGTTGGGGGTTGACCCCAACCAGACCCACCCAGCCAATCATTTTCAGCAGCCTTATCTGATCCCCTATCTGCAATGGCTGTTGGGGGTCGACACAAAAACTGCGCCGACCTTGCTCTATCGCTCGGAGGGCGTGCCCCACTGGCTGGGGACAGACCAGCTGGGCCGCGACCAGCTGGCAAGGCTGCTCTACGGGGCGCGGGTCAGCCTGAGCATTGCGCTGGTGGCTGCGGCCCTGTCGGTGGTGCTTGGGGTCATGGTGGGCGCGCTCGCCGGCTATTTTGGCGGGTGGGTCGACGACATTGTGATGTGGCTCATCACGACCCTGACGACGATCCCGGATATCTACCTGCTGATCATCGTCAGCGCGATCTTTCGGCCGACGCCGGCCACGCTGACCCTCTTCCTCGGTTTTCTCGGTTGGTTTGGCACCGCACGGTTGATGCGCGGCAACGTCCTCAAGGTCCGCTCGCTCGAATATACAACCGCCGCACGCGCGCTGGGTGCCAGCAATATACGGGTCATGCTGCGCCATGTCATCCCCAACAGCCTGCCGATCATCGTCGTGAGTACCACAGTCGGCATCGGCGCCTTGATCTCGGCAGAGTCCGTGCTCAGCTTTTTGGGGCTGGGCGTCCAGCCGCCCACAGCCACCTGGGGCAACATGCTCTACCGCGCCAACGAGTTCGTCTTTTTGCGTGACCCAGCCACCAAGGGGTTCATGGGGCTGCACCTGCTGTTCGGG
This sequence comes from Chloroflexota bacterium, assembly GCA_018969295.1. Classification (GTDB taxonomy): domain Bacteria; phylum Chloroflexota; class Anaerolineae; order Caldilineales; family Caldilineaceae; genus Caldilinea. The sequence goes on from JAGWYN010000004.1 coordinate 87,638, forward strand.
CCCGGTGTGCTGATCACCCTCACCGTGTTGTCGTTTTACCTGATCGGGGATGGGCTGCGCGACGCGCTCGACCCGATGCTCAAAAACAAAAAGTGACAAAGTTTGTGTCGCCGCAGAAATCAGAAGCTTGGAAGGAGCCAATCATGCTACGAAGAGGGTATTCGCTTGGAATGTTGTTGGTGTTGCTGGCAACCCTGGTTGCCGGCTGTGTGCAGCCGGTGCCGCTGGCACCCGCTGTCGGGTCAGAGGCTGCCAGCACAGCCGCCGAAGGCACAGCAGAAGAGAGTACAGGCGAGCCCGTCGCTGGCGGGGCCTGGTCACGCTCCAGCAGTGCAGACGCCTCCATCCTCAACCCGATCCTTTCCTCGGATGCGTCCAGCAGCGCCGTCCACAGTATGCTGGTGCCGGGTCTGATCGGCGGGGATCCCTTCACGGGCGAGTTTGTGCCGGAGGGCAGCATGTCCGAACGCTGGGAAGTCTCCGAAGACGGCCTGGTCTGGACCTTTTTTCTGCGAGACGGCGTGACCTGGAGCGACGGCGACCCGGTGGATGCAGCCGACTTCAAGTTCACCTACGATGCCATCGCCAGCGACCTGGTCGAGAGCCCACGCAAGAGCGCCATCGAGCAGATCGAAAGCATCGAGGTGCTCGACCCGCTCACCCTGCAGATTACCTTCAAACAGGTCAAGTGTGACGGGCTCGGCGATCTGGGGCTGGGATGGCTGCCCAGCCATCTTTTTGCCTCCGACTTCAGCGATGTCATGACCAATTCCTACAACGAAGCCCCCCAGGTGAGTGCCGGCCCCTTTGTCTTCCAGAGCTGGACGCGCGACGACAACACGATCCTGACCCGCAACGAGCGCTACTGGGAAGGTGCACCGTACATGGACGGCATGATCTACCGGGTCGTGCCTGACTCGGGAGCCCGCCTCGCCCAACTGCTCAGCGGCGAAATCGACGTCACCGGTCTGGAACCCGCCCAGCTGACTAGCGTCGAGGGCAACCCCGACATCAATGTCTACAGCTTCCAGGACGATGGCTACGATTACATCGGCCTCAACCTGGCCAACCCTGCCAACCCTCTGCCGGGCAAAGACGAAGAGGGCAACCTGATCGTCCAGGAACCGCATCCCATTCTCGGCGACCTCAACGTGCGCAAGGCAATTGCCCATGCCCTCGACTACAAAACCATCATCGACAGCGTCTATCTGGGCCGCGGCTACCAGATCGCATCCAACGTGTTGCCGGCGGTCGAATGGGCCCATGATCCTTCGATCCAACCCTACACCTACGACCTCGAGCGATCTCAACAGCTGCTCGAAGAGGCTGGCTGGGTGGACAGCGACGGCGATGGCGTGCGTGAGAAAGAGGGCGTAAAACTTTCGCTCACCTTGATCACCAACGCCGGCAACAAAGTGCGCGAAGATCTCGGTGCCCTGGTGCAAGACCAGTTGGGCCAGACCGGCATCCAGATCGATCTGCAGACGATCGATTTCGGCACCGTGGTCGAACAGCTGTTGGGCCAGACCTACGACATGGTGATCATCGGCTGGACAGGGCTGGGGTCCGACCCCAACGACGATGTCTTCTGGCGCACCGACTTCGACACGCCGGGCAGCGGTTTCAACTTTGTCAGCTACCAGAACCCAGAGCTTGACGAGCTGCTGCAGGCAGGTGTCGCGGTGGCGGGCTGTGACCCAGCCACACGTGCACCCTACTACCAGAAGATCCAGCAGATCATCCACGACGACGTCCCCTATGTCTTTATCTCCGGGGGCGTCGGGGACACCGGCTACAACAACCGGTGGGCCAACCTTGACCCGGGCCCCTGGAGTTTTTACTGGAACGTCCACCAGTGGTGGAACAAAACCCTGGCACCGTGAACGGCTCCAGCCATCGACCGACCCCCAGAGTGCAACAGCGCACTCTGGGGGTCGACCTGATCGCGACAGAGGGCTTGTCCCTCCTTCGCTCCGCAAGAAAGGGAAAAAATTGAGCGACAACGTCCACGTATTCCACAACGAAGCCGAAAGCCGCTTTGAAGTGCGCCAAGAGGGTCACCGCGCTGAGCTGACCTACCAGCGTTCCGGCAAAGAGATTTTGTTCACTGCAACCTGGGTACCGGCTGCTTTGGAAGGACGGGGGATTGCCGGCGCGTTGGTCAGGAGCGGGCTCGACTACGCCCGGGAGCAGCAGCTGACTGTCGAGCCTCTCTGTCCTTTTGTCAAAAGCTACATCGAGCGCAAACCAGAATATCAGGGGCTGGTCAAGCAGGAGTCTACGGGTGGGTTTGCGTAACACGCTCTGTTTTGCGTGAAGCGGTTTCTGCGTTTCCGGGCATTGGGTGCCCGGAAACGCTCTGGTCGGGCAGTGCCCTCGTTTGGCGCCAGCTCAGCGCTTCCAGGTAAACAGAGCGGACTTGCCAAAGGGCAGGCTGTTGAGGTCCAGACGGGCGGCTTGGCTGTCCGGTTTGAGACGGGCACGTTCGATGATGAGGGCTGCCAGCTCCGGGTCAAAATCGCGATCCTCGCGCTCGATGGTGATCTCGCCGGGCAGCTGGTGGTAGATCTGAATTTGGCAGTCGCTGTGGTGGGTGTTGCGGCGGTCAACCACGACATCCATGCGGTAGATATGGGTCCAGGCCCAGCGTTTGCGTCCACCCCAGGGGCGCAAAGGGATCTGAATTTTGAGTTCGGTGTCGGCGACAATGAAACGGCGGGTGGAGAGCAGCAGATCGCCGTAGAGGAAAAGCACGCCCCAGGCGACAAAAGTCCAGGCCATGGCCTCGGCAAAAAAGGTATGGGTCAGCCCAGCCACAAAGGCGGCCAGCCCGCCGGCCACCATGCTGATCCCCATGGCCATGTTGCGGGTTTCGCCGCCAAAGACGATTTCATGTTGGGGGGGCGGCAGCTCTGCTGCGCCGGACAGGGTCGTTTCTGTTGCGTCTGCCATTGTTCGGTCCCCTCAGGTACACACCGGGTTGGGTACAGATCTCCAGAAAAACAGGCTTTTCCGAAAACAGTGCTCAGACAATGCGCCTGCGATCTTTCGTTTAGTATAGCGGGCAAAGCGCGCTACAGCCAAATTTCAGGGGACCAGGGGGACAATCTGCTAAGCCCATTGGTCGAAAATTAAGCATTTCCAGGAATTGTCAAGTCAATTTTGCATCAAAAACCTTAAAGATTTAGAGCGAATCAGTTTTGTAACCTGTTCTGGCCCCCTGGGCATTCTGCTTGACCGGACGGAGTCGAGCGGTGCACCGCTACCAGCGTCTCGTCATCGCCGGCTGGCGTCACCACGCCGTGACGCTGCTCTCTCTGAGGTTGGCGCTGCCGGGCGGTGTGCTGACCGCTGCGCTCCTGCGGTGGGGCGTTGGGCGCATCGAGATGGCGGCGCGTCCATTCTCTGCGCAATCTGCGGATCAATTCCGAGTTTGTTTGAACAGATATTCCGAAGTAGAATGCGCTGTTACTGGCCTCCTCGACTGTGGGGCGGCTGGCATCGCAGAGTGTAAGGAGAAGAGCAGGATGGCGACGATGACCCTGCGTGAGCAGTTGTACAGACAACTCGACAAGTTGCCCGACGATGTCGTAGCGCAAATCGCAGATTTTACGCTCTTTGTCATGGCAAGAAAGCAGATTTCTGCCAACTACGCGGAATGGAGTCATGGTCAGTGGGAATATTTCGGGCTTGAACAACTCTTTCGCGAAGATGATGAGGTCACATACGCCCTAGATGAAGCCGAAGAAATCTATCAACCATGAGTCCTGGAGACGTCGTTCTCATTCGTTTTCCCCAAACTGATTTGCAGATCGGGAAGCTGCGTCCTGCCCTGGTTGTTGCAATTGTCCCTGGTCGTTATGCAGACGTGTTGCTTGCGTTGATATCCTCGCGCACGCATCAGGCCGTTCCAGAATTTGATGAACTCATCGATCCGTCCGAGGCTGACTATGCTGCAACAGGTTTGAAGGTTCGCTCTGTGATCCGCCTGGCGCGGTTGGCCAGCGTGAATATCATCTCAATCAATGCCCGTCTGGGCAGAATTTCCCCGATCGCTTACAACATGTGACGAACCGAATGGCTGCGTGGTTGGCGTCTGGCAATCAAGTTGACGGTTCGTCGTGAATCTCCGAGTTTCTGATTGTGCAGATTGCGCAACCGACGGCGCAAGACAGGACATTGGCTGCGGCGTTGAGGGGCGCGATTGGGAAGTTTTGCCAGACACGATTGCAAGCATTTGAAGATGAAAAGTACCTGAAAGGATAGCTTGCCTTAGCCGATTGGTCGAAAATTAAGCATTTCACAGAAATGTCAATCTGCTAGGCGGTAAATCGGTAGCCACGCCCGCGCACCGTGGTCAGAAAACGCGGGCTGGCCGGGTCGGGCTCGATCTTCTGGCGCAGGCGGCTGATCAGCTTTTCAATGCGGGCATCGTCGACCTCATCGATGTAGCTCTCCCCCCATACGTGGGTCACGATCTGGTACTTGTCGATAATTTTGTTGCAGTTTTGGTAGAGGAGCTGGATCAGCTTGTACTCGAGTGCAGTCAAAGGTTCGGCGGGGGTGCCGTTGACGATCACCTGGCCGCTGGCACTGTCCAGCCGCAAAGCCGCAGCTTCTGGGGCCAGGGGGCTGTTTTGTTGGTGCACATACTCGGCCAGCAGACGGCCAAAAAATTGCAGTCGCCCTTCTACCCGGTTGAGCAGATGGCGGCGCAACAGCGTCTCGATCACGGCCAGTTCGGGCTGGTGGTCGGCGACCGGCAGCGCACTCAGCTCCATTTGTTCGGCTGCGCTGCAGTCATTCCAGATTTTGGCGCATTCCTGCTGCAAATAGTCGTCGGCGAGCAGCTGGGCGGCAGTCCGGTGGTGGAACTGCCAGCGATCGAGCGGCGCTACTGGCAGCGGCCGGGCCCCCTCCAGCGCAGCATGCAGCAGACGGCAGATGCCTTCCACCATGCGTGGGTGCCCCCCACTCCACTGATAGACAAAGTCCAGATCCGCCTGAAGGAACTCCGCCTCGTAGGCGGTCATGTAGCGACGAATCTGCTGTTCGGTGTCCGAGCGGGTGAGCGGGGCCAGGTACCAACTGCGGTGGCTGAAGAGCTCGGCAAATTCTCCGTGGCGCAGATCCTGGTTGAGGGCGGTCAAGGGGCGCCCGCTGGCGGTCAGATAGACAATTTGTGTGTTGTGGCGATCTTGCAGCGCGCGGAGGTTGAGGAAGACCCGGGCGCCGATCATGCGGAAGGGGTCGTCGAACTCGTCGAAGATCAGCACCAGCCGGCGAGGGCTGGCTTCCAGGGCTGCGGTCAACCCGCGACTGAAGCTGAGCGGGATCTGGAAGTCACTGGAAGGTGCGATCAGCGTGGCATACGCTTCGGCGAGTTCGGGCCGCTCAGCCAGATTCGGACTGGCTTCCTGGAGGCAGCGCAACACCAGTTCGCAGAATCCCTGCTCGGTCAAGTCCAGAATCCGGTTGCAGTCGACATAGATGGGCAAGAATTCCAGGCCGGCTTCGCCCAGCTCGCGTACCCAGACATCGGGTTGAGCGAGCAGGCGCAGCAGCGCCGATTTGCCGATGTTGCTCATCCCGATCACCTCGACGCACTGCATGGCGTACAGATAGCGCAGCAGATGCTCGACATCGTAGCGGCGCATGTAATCGCCGTTGAGGAGACGCAGGGTCAGGGGCATAAGAGGGTCAGCGGTTCATGGCAGTGTCGAAAGCGTCGCGCAGCCCGTCGCCCAGAAAGGTGAAGCCCAACATGGTCACGGCGATGGCGAGGGTAGGAAAGACCCCGAGGTGCCAGTAGACACGCATATAGGAAAGGGCATTGCCGACCATCTTTCCCCAGCTAGGGATGGGGTCGTTGATGCCCAGGCCCAGGAAAGAGAGGCCTGCCTCAGCAAAGATCGCCACAGGGATGCCGATGGTGACGGCGACGATGAGGGGGGCAATGCTGTTGGGCAGAAGGTGACGGAGTGCGATGCGTGCGCCAGAGGCACCGACCGTGCGTGCGGCCAGCACAAAATCGCGCTCGCGCAGCGAAAGCAGCTGTGCGCGCAGCAGCCGGCAGGAATCGAGCCAGGCGACCCCTCCCAGGGCCAGGATGACATTGGCCAGGCCGCCGCCGAAGACAGAGATCAACAACAAAGCCAGCATCAGGGCTGGCACCGCTGTAAAGACCTCGACCAGCCGCATAATTGCATAGTCGACAGGCCCGCCAGAAAGACCCGCCAACAGACCGAGCGGCACGCCGATGAGCAGCGCCAGCACCATGACCCCCAACCCAACAGAGAGGGAGATGCGTGTGCCGTGCACGATGCGCGAGTAGACGTCGCGGCCCACCTCGTCGGTGCCCATCCAATGTTGGCCGCTGGGGAACTGCAGCGCCCGGGCTGGGTCGGCGGCGTCGTAGGCATAGGGTGCAATCTGATCGGCCCCAACTGCCATCGTCAGCAGAATCGTCACCATCGCCAGCCCGACCAGGGCCAGCCGGTTGCGGGCAAAACGGCGGGCAGCGTCGCCGAGCAGTGTACGTTGGGCGGCTACAGGAGGGGGATGGTTCATGATTTTTTCCCTTCCAACCGCACTCGGGGGTCCACCAGGGTGTAAAGGAGGTCCGTGATCAGATAGACCAGCGACCAGAGCACAGCGACCAGCAGCAGCAGCGCCATGATCATTGGGTAGTCGCGCCCCAGAATGCTCGACACAAAAAACTTGCCCAGCCCCGGCACCCGGAAGATGCTTTCAATAAAAATGGTGCCGGTGATCAGATTGGGGATCTGCGGGGCCAGGATGGTCAGCAGGGGAATCATGGCGTTGCGCAGCGTGTGGCGCAGCAGAATCTGGCGGTCCGACAGCCCCTTGGAGCGGGCAGTGCGCACGTAGTCCGAGCGCACGACCTCCAAAATGCTGGTGCGGGTGTAGCGTGCGGTGAGCGCCAGCGGGGCCAGGGCCAGCGCAGTCACAGGCATGATGTAGTGGTACCACTCTCCCCAGCCCCCGGTTGGCAGCCATTTGAGCTGGACCGCCAGGAGCAGCACGAGCCAGACGGCGACAACAAAATTGGGGACAGTCAGCCCCAGCGTCGCCGTGGCAGAAGCAAGATAGTCGACCCAACTGTTCTGGCGGGCTGCCGCCAGGATCCCCAGCAGCAACCCAGCGGGCAGGGCGACGAGCAGGGCTGCCAGCCCCAGAGAAGCGCTGACCGGCCAGGTGCGGGCGATCAGCCCGGCCACACTCTCGGTCGGGCTTTGAAAAGGCACCCCAAAGTCTCCACGCAACACGTTGCCCATGTAGAGCAGATACTGCTCGACCAGCGGCCGGTCAAGCCCGTACTTGCGCAGATAGTTGGCCTTGGCTTCGGCGGTCAACGGCACTTTGTCTTCGTTGTAGGGGCCGCCAGGGATCGCATGCATGAGCAGAAAAATCACCACGCTGACAATCCAAAAGACGATCACGATGCCGGCCAGCCGGCCAAACAGATAGCGAGCCATTCGATCTTTGACCTGACTGCTGTGCGCCGCCGGGTGCGGCGGCGCACAGCGCAAAAGAGGCGGATAGCAGGGTTAGTCCGGTGCCTGCCGGTAATTGCTGACCTCGTTGGAGATGTAGACCCCTGAAAGCAGGTTGCTGAAGCTGGAAAAACCAGGCCAGTGCCAGGCGGCGACGCCGTTGGCATCCGGTTCCAACGCCGGCCCCTTGAGATAGGGCTTGATCAGATCGCCGGGGGTCTGGTGGTAGGCGAAGACAAAGGCGGCGTCGTTGACCAGGATCGTCTCGGCCTCCTGGAACATCTGGACGCGCTCGGCCGGGTCACCGGTGAAGCTCGACGCATCGCGCACCAGGCTGTCATACTCGGCATTGCTCCACGGGTGGCGCCCGCCGGAGAGGAAGACGCCGAGCATGTTGCTCGGGTCGAGGTAGTCCATGCCGTAGGAGATCAGGGTAAACTGGACGCCGGTCGGTTTGGCGTTGAGTTCGTCCATGAAGGCCTTGAAGTCCATGTTGTTCACTTCGACCTCGATCCCCAGCGACTCTTTGAGCGCAGCGGCGTAGGCCTGGGCGACCGCCAGCGGGGTGGGCCCTTCGGCGCGCAGCTTGAGCGTCAGCTTGGGGAACCCTTCGCCGTTGGGGTACCCTGCTTCGGCCAGCAGTTGCTGTGCTCCTTCTACGTTGAACGCGTAGGTCTCCTGGTGAGCAGAAGAATTGGCGGCTGGGAAGCCAGGCATCAAGAACGAATAGGCGGCCATCCCCTGGCGCTTGACGACATTGGCCAGGATCGTCTCGCGGTCGAGCACGTGGGCAAAGGCCTGGCGCACCAACAGGTTGTCGAAGGGGGGCTGGGAGGTGTCGAAGGCAAAGTAGTAGGTGCGGAAATCGCCGTAGTGGGGGTGATATTGTGCGTTCAGGTCCGGGTCTGCGCCGATAATCTCGAGGTCCGCCGGCGAAAGGGTGCCGCCGCCGTTGACAAAGTCGATCTCATTGGCTTCGTAGGCCGGCATCAGCTGCGAAGGCTGGCCGATGTTGACCACGACAATTCGTTCGATGTACGGGACATTGGTGCCTTTGTAGTCCGGGTTGATCGCATAGACCAGCCGCTGGTCTTTGGTCCACTCGACAAGTTGGTACGGGCCGGCCGAAACCGAAGTTTCAGGATTGGAGTTGTAAAGACCGCCGTGGGCCTCCAGCGCAGCCTTTTGGAAGGTGGCCGAGTAGACCAGCATTGCCGGAAGGAACGGAGCCGGGGCCTCGGTGGTGAACTCCAGCGTCTGGGCGTCTACAGCCCGCACACCGATCTCCTCGACCGGCACTTCGCCGGCTACCGCCTGGGTCCAGTTGCGGATCACCCCCTGGTAATACCAGGAAAAATCCCAGGCATGTTCGGGGTCGGCGCCGTAGCGGAAGGTGGCGACATAGTCGTCGGCGGTGACCGGCGTGCCGTCGTTCCACATCAGATTGGGGTCCAGCTTGAAGGTCCAGACCAGCCCGCTTTCATCGACCGACCATTCGGTGGCTGCCCCAGGGTTGACCTGAAAATCTTTGTCAAGCCGCACCAGCGCATCGGAGAGCAGGTCGGTCAGCGAATCTGCTCGCTCGTAGACCGCCTGGAAGAAATCGATGGTGGTAAAGGTGCGCCAGCCATTGTACGGATAGACCAGCACCTGCTGATCCAACGGGGCCGCATCCGCAGGCAGTTCCTTGCCCAAGGTGTTGACGACCGGGCCGGCCGGCACGGCGGCTTCCTGCCCGTCGTCTGGGGCCGTAGCGGCCGGGGCACAGGCCTGCAACAACAGGGCCGCCACCAACACAAGCAGCAGCAGGGCTGTCCGCTGGGTGCGTGAAGGCAATTTGCTCCAACTCATACTCTTCCTCCGTATCGATTGTGGGTGGATAGATCGCTGGCTCAGCAGGGCTTGCCGCAGCATGGACCGGATGGTTTCGTTCCGATCTGGGAACAGGCTGCAAACACCCCTGAGTGGCCCACGAAACTATACCACAGAGCGGGCACACCATCAAGCCGTCGAAACGCTCTCCAACGGGCTGTGGCGTACAGGCAACCTGGCTCTCTGAATTGTCCCTTCGCTGGAGCAGCAATTTGGTTGCTCTGGGTGTCCGTGCTATACTCTAAATGCAACGGGGCGTAGCGCAGATTGGTAGCGCACTTGAATGGGGTTCAAGAGGTCGGAGGTTCAAATCCTCTCGCCCCGACTGCCGAATTCTGCAGCTGTTCAAAGACAGTGCAGGCGAGATCCGAAAAGCTCCCGCAGTCCAATGCTGTGGGAGTTTTTTTGGGTGAAGGGTTGGAGAAAACAGAAACCGCAGTGATACGCTGTGTCTGTGCGTAACCGACGATGGACAGTCGAGTCAGCCAATTGCCTGGGTTTGGGCCCGCCGATCTGGAGCTTCTCCGCAAGGTAGAGGCTGGTCTGTCGATCACGGCAGATGTCAGCCGGGCCGACGTGTTGCTCTGTACCCCCTTTGCACGACAACAGGCGCTGGTTGCCGTGCACGCGCTGCCCAGCTCAATCTCCTCTTTGTACCGCAAAGATGCGACCGGACGAATTTTGAATGCTGCGGAGCAGCCGTTGTTGTTTCAATCGTTGAGCAGCGGCAGCGGTGGGCGGCGGCGGCGCGAGGTCTTGAGCGACGGTGCCCCGGTGATCCAAGATGTCTTCCCGATCCACAGCCAGGATGGCCGGGTGCTCGGCGCGTTGCTGGTCGAGACCAACATGATCGCCCACGAACGCCAGCGCCGACGCAGCCACTACTTCCGTCAGGCTGTGGTCTGGCTGCAGGAGATGTGTGTGCGGGGAGAACTGGCCAGCGCCGCGGCCCTGGGCACTTTCTCCCTCTACGACGGCATCTACATGGTCGACGCCACCCGCACCGTCGTCTACATGAGTGGGATCGCCGCCAACCTCTTTCGCAGCATCGGCATCCTGCCCAAGACGCACGGCCAGCCGCTGGCGTCGCTCGAACCCTACGACGTGCAGCTTGTCGAACGGGTCTTTGCCAGCCAGCTCTGCCAGGCCGAGCGAGTCGAAAGCCAAGAAGGCCGAACTTGGGTGCGCTCGGCGATTCCGCTGCGCATGCCGGCCATCCGCTGGCGGAACTACTGGCTGGCTTTGCCCTGGACCCCCTTTACGCCGAGGGGGGAGCATGGGGTGGAAGCCGTCCTCGTGCTGCTCCACAACGCCACCGAAGCTGTGCAAAAAGAACGCGAACTCAACGTCAAATCTGCCATCATCCAGGAGGTCCACCACCGCGTCAAAAACAACCTGCAGAACATCGCAGCCATCCTGCGCATCCAGGCAAGGCGAACCCAAAACGAGGAGGCCCGCCAACATCTGACCGACGCGGTCAACCGGGTGCTCAGCATGTCGGTCATCCACGAATTCTTGAGCCAGGACGAACACCGGCCCATCAACGTGCGCGATGTATGCCAGCGGATCGCCAATCAGGTCACCCAAGTCTCGGCGCGCCCGGATCAAGAAATTCTCATCCAGGTGCAGGGGCCTTCGGTGCGGCTGCCCGCCAGCCAGGCGACCCCGCTGGCAATGGTGGTCAACGAGCTGCTGCTCAACGCAGTGGAGCATGGCCTCAAAGACCGTGCCCAGGGGACGATCCGGATTCTGCTGGAAGACCTGGGCGACGCCGTCCAGATCGAGGTCGTCGACGATGGCGCAGGGCTGCCCACCAACTTTGACCCAGCCCAGATCGGGCAGACGTTGGGGCTGCAGATCGTACAGACGCTGGTGACCGACGACTTGAAAGGCTCGTTGCAGCTGGAGTCGATCCGGGCAGAGGAGCAGTCAGCCCCTGCCGGCACCTCTGCCCGGGTGACCCTCCCCAAACGCAACAGCCGCAGCGGGTAACTGGTCGGCTGGATGCGCCGTAACGTTTAGAACGGTTTGCCAAGAAGATGCCTTATGCGGTAAAAGTACAATAAGAAAGTTCGATCGCATCGGATCGGCTTCTGCCAGCAGCGCAGATGTGAACGACCTGAAGCGCAAGACAGGAGCGCAAGACAGGATCGCCAGAAAGGTAGCGGTTGTAGGTGGAACGCACACGAGTGATTATCGCCGACGACGAGTCGCTGATCCGCATGGATTTGCGGGAAATGCTGACCAACTTGGGCTACCTGGTCGTAGGCGAAGTGGGCGACGGCCGCAGCGCCGTCCACCTTGCGCGCGAGTTGCGCCCCGACATTGTCATTATGGATATCAAGATGCCAGACATGGATGGGATCGAAGCCGCCCGTCTGCTGACCGAAGAACGCGTGGCTCCTGTGCTGCTGCTCAGCGCATACAGCCAGCAGGATCTGGTGCAGCGTGCCCGCCAGGCTGGTGTGGCTGGCTATCTGGTCAAACCCTTCCGGGAGAGCGACCTGACCCCGTCGATCGAGGTAGCCCTGGCGCGGTTCAGCGAGTTCCGCACCATGGAGCGCGAAGTCAACAGCCTGCAGGACGCGCTGGAAACCCGCAAAGCGGTCGATCGGGCCAAAGGAATCTTGATGGACACCCAGGGGCTCAACGAAACCGACGCCTTCCGCAAAATCCAAAAGATGAGCATGAACAACCGCAAGCCGATGCGCGCAGTGGCCGAGGCCATTATTCTGGCCCATCAGGCCAGCGAGCAGTAGTCAATGAGCGGCGATCCTCTATGAAACTGTCGATCGTGATGCCTGTCTACAACGAGCGGGCAACGCTGGAAGAAATCGTCCGGCTGGTGCGCACGGTGGACCTGACTGTCGACCCAACCGGCAGCAACCCCAAAGTGCAAGGACCCATCGTGCTTGAGCGCGAGATTATTCTGGTCGACGACGGTTCGACCGATGGGACGCGCGAACTGCTGGCGAACTGGCAGCGGCAGGCGATCCCCGAGCTCACCATCCTGTTTCATGCAGCCAACAGCGGCAAAGGGGCTGCGCTGCGCACAGGGTTCAGCCACGCCACCGGGGATCTTTTGGTCATCCAGGATGCTGACCTGGAATACGACCCCTCTGATTTTGTCAGACTGGTCGAACCGATCCTGGAAGGGCGGGCTGCGGTGGTCTATGGGAGTCGTTTTTTGGGGGGGCCGCGCGCGGCGATGCGCCTGAGCCACACCCTGGGCAACCAGCTGTTGACCGTGGCCACCAATCTCTTCTACGGCACCTCGCTTTCGGACATGGAGACCTGTTACAAATGTTTTCGCCGCACCGTGATCGACGGGATGCCCCTGCGCAGCCGGCGTTTCGAGATCGAGCCGGAGCTGACCGCCAAAATCCTCAAACGTGGCTACACCATCTACGAAGTGCCGATCAGCTACAACGGCCGTGATTTTCACGAGGGGAAGAAGATTACCTGGCGCGACGGCATCGCTGCGCTGCGCACGCTGGTGAAATATCGTTTCGTCGACTGAGCCATGCGGGCTGCTCGTGCCATGCCGAGGACGTGGCTGCTGGCCGGGATTTTGTGGGTGGGCTTTGCGCTGCGGCTTCCCCTGCTGGATCGGTTTTCCCTCCACCCGGACGAAGCGATCTACAGCTACTGGGCGCTCTACAGCCGTCAGGTCGACCCCCTCTTTCTGCAGGTCTGGCCTGATAAACCGCCCCTCTATCTCTGGCTGTTGGGGTGGGTCTTGGAAGGGCTGGGGGCCACTGCCGTGACCGCACGGCTCCCCAACGTCGCTGTCAGCGTTCTGTCGATCGCCGTGTGCGCCGCCCTGGCGCGCCGCTGGTGGGGGGAGCGGGCCGCCCTCCTGGCAGCGCTTCTGCTGGCGCTCAACCCCCTGGCCATCAGTTTTTCGCCGACTGTATTTACCGACCCCCTGATGGTGCTGGCTGGGCTGCTGGCGCTCTGCCTGGCTGCCAGCCGGCGCTGGCTGTGGGCGGGGATCTGGCTGGGGAGTGCTCTGATGACCAAGCAGCAGGGGCTGTTGTTCGCCCCCTGGGTCGCGGCCGCTCTCTTCTGGCCCGCCGAGAACAGGCCCCGCACCCTCTCAGCGCTGGCTGCCCTGCTGGCTGGGCTGCTCCTGGTCGTGGCTCCGATCGTCTGCTGGGACAGCCTGCGCTGGGCAGTGGCGCCGTCGCCGTGGGATCTGGGCGCACGCCACGCGAGCGGGCTGGGGCTGGCCGCGCCCGAGAGCTGGCTGCCACGGCTCCTCTCCTGGGCAAACTTGAGCGCAACAGCGCTTGGCCCTCCCTGGCCGTGGGGGCTGCTGCTGGGGGCAGTGGGCTGGCGGGCTCTCCAGCGGGGAAGGCTGAAGGCCGGGAGAGAGGCCGGGAGAGGCGTGCGGAGTACGGCTCCGGCGAGCCAACCGGCCTGGACGCTGGCGCTGTGGGGGCTCGGGTTTCTGGCGCTGCACCTGCTCTCCACCGCACAGATCTGGGACCGGTATCTGCTGCCGCTGGCCCCGGCAGTGGCGCTGTTGGGGGCCTTTGGGGCTGTGTGGGCGCTGGCCCCCGAAGGACGGCTGTCCACGGCCGCGCTGCCCGCCACATTCCTGGCGCTCTGGCTGGGCTTCCTGACCATGCCGGCCAGCCGGGCAGCCCTGGGCCAGCTGGCGCTGGGTGGGGATCGCGGTGCCTTCACAGGCATCGAAGAGATCTCTGGCTGGCTGGCAGAGCGCACCGCCGGCCGGCCAGTGCTCTACCACCGCACCCTGGGCTGGCATTTCAACTTCTACCTGTTTGCGCCGGTCCAAGCCGGCACGCTGGAGCTGCGCTGGTACCCCAGCACCGTGCATCTGGCGGACAATGCAGCCAAAAGCCCCCACCGCCCACGCTACCTGGTGGAAGCCGACTGGTCCCCGGATCGAGACCTGGCTGTCCAGCTGGCGCAGCGCCGGCTGCAAGCCCTCCCCCTGCTGCGCGCCGGGCGCTTCACCCTCTATGCGATCGACGAAAAAGCCTCCCCTCCGCAGCCCTGGCGTCTGTGCGCCTGGCCCCCAGATCTGCCGATGGGCTGGGCGCTGCTCGCCCGGGGCAACGTCGAGCCGGCCAGTTCCCCGGTCCGGGGGAGCCCATGAACAGGGAGACAGGGAAGGAGACAGGGAAGGAGACAGGGCCCCTGCGCTGGCAGCATGGCGCCGCTGCCGGGCTGCTGGCTGGGTTTGTCCTGTTGCTCTACAGCCAGCTGCTCTTCACCGATCGGGTGCTGGCGGGCGGCGACATCCAGCTCTATTTCTATCCCTACTGGTCCTACACCGGCGCGCAGCTGCGCGCCGGCGAACTGCCCTTCTGGAATCCCTATTTGTTTCTGGGGGGGCCTCTGCTGGCCAACCCACAGGCCGCCGTGCTTTACCCTCTGCACTGGCCGCTCTTTGCAGCCGGCGGCTGGGGTCTGCCGGTGACCGACCAGATCTACTGGAGCGCTGCGCTGCACACCTGGCTGCTGGGGCTGGGAGGCTATGGGTTGCTGCGTTTCTGGAGCTATGGGTGGCTGCCTGCCCTGTTGGCTGGCCTGCTTCTGGCCGGCAGCGGCTTTGTCGGCGGGCTGGTCGCCCACATCAACCAGCTCAACGCCACCGCCTGGCTGCCCTGGGCGCTGTGGGTGTTGGCCTGGGCAAAGGCTCGCCTGCCCGCCCGCCTGGGCTGGCGAGCAGCGGAGTGGTCTGTGCTGCTGCGTGCCAGCGCCCTGTACGCTCTGGCGGTGGCGCTGATGGTGCTGGCGGGCCACACCCAGACCCTCTTTGTCAACCTCTGCGGCCTGGCCCTCTGGCTGATCTGGCCGGGATCCTGCCGGGCAGCAGGCAAAAAACGCCGTTGCTGGATTGAACCGTTGCCCGCGCTGGCTGTTTACAGCATTGGGCTGGGGCTGGCGCTGCTGATCGCCGCCCCACAGCTGCTGCCGTCCCTGGAATTGAGCGCGCTGGGGCTGCGCAGCGGCGGGCTGAGTTATGGAGAGGCCACCAGTTTCAGCCTGCAGCCCCTGGCGCTGGGCTGGACACTGCTGCCCAGCTACGGGCTGGCCGATCTGGGCGCAGTCTTCGACACCCCCGGCTACAGCGAATATGTGGCCTATCTGGGGCTGACCGGGCTGGGGGCAGCGCTGCTGGGGGCGTGGCGCGGAAAAGGAGCCGCCCGGCAGGCAGGGCTGCTGTTGGCGACGCTGGGGTTTCTGTTGGCTTTGGGCCGCTGGAATCCCCTCTATTTTTTGCTCTACCAGCTGGTGCCCGGTTTTGACCTGTTCCGGGCACCAGCGCGGTGGATGATGCTCTACACCCTCGGCATGGCACTGCTCGGGGGCACCGGGCTGGCCGCGCTGCCAATGCGTCGGCTGCCGCTCCTGGCCGGGCTGATCGGGCTGGCAGCGGTCGAATTGTGGTTTGCTGCGCGCAGCCTCCCCTACAGCCATCCGACCGCGCCGCAGGCTGTCTTCGAGGTGCGCAGCGCGCCAGCCCATCTCCTGACCAGCCCTGACCGGGAATTTCCCGGGGCAGCCGCCCGCTTTCTTGGCATGAGCAAGATCACCTACGACCCTGGCGATCTGGCCGATTACCGCCAGCAGTTGGTCGAAGCGTCCCCCGACCCGCTCGACGCCCGGGCCTTCCAGGAGCTGGTGATCGCACAGAAAGTGCAGGAACTGCTCGTCCCCAACCTGCCCCTCTTCTGGCAGATTCCAGCCGTAGATGGTTTCGACGGCGGCCTGCTGCCGCTGCAGCGCTACCTCCGGCTGGCAGAACTGTTGGTGCCGCCTGACCGGCTGGTGCCAGATGGCCGCCTGCGCGAACAGATCGACCAGGTGCCGCCCAGCAGCCTGTTGGCCATGCTCAACGTCGCCTATGTGGTGACCGACAAGGTCGGCGATCTCTGGTTCGAAGATGTCTTCTACGACCGCAGGATCGGGGCTGCGCTGGCCTCCCCGGACGCCCCCCTGGAGGTCGAGGTGCCCTCTGTCTTCGAGGCGACACACATCGACCTGATCGGCGCCGTCACGGGCGACAGCGCCGCGTGGGCTGAGGTAGCACAGACGGTGGCCTGGCTGGAAGTGACAGACCGCTCCGGTGCAGTCGAGCGCCTCCCACTGACTGCAGGGGGAGGGCTCGGGGCCCATTTTGCCGATGCTGCCCTCGACAGCCCCTTGGCCACCCGCAGCGGCGTGACCGTCGCCTACCGCGATTTGGAAGGGGGCCGACAGGAGTACCGGGCCCGGCTGCCGCTGGCCAGCGCCCGCGAGGTGGCCTCACTGCGCATCCGAGCGGTCGATGCGCCGGTCACCCTGACCGTCCAGGCGGTCACCCTCTACGATGCACGGACCCGGATGTTTGCCGCACTGCTGCCGAGCGACCGCGGCCGCTTTCAACTGGAACACAGCGGCGACGTCAAAATTTACCGCAATTTGGATCTGCTGCCCCGCGCGTTTCTGGCCCGCCAGCCGGTTGCGGTCACCGATCTCGAGACGGCCATCGAGGCCGTGCGCTCCTCGGCAGGAACCCTCACCCCCGTCGAAGGCACCCTCGACGGGGCCCAGCCGGCCGGGCCGACCGACCAGGCAGAACTCCTCGCCTACCAGCCCGAACGGGTGCAGATTCGAACCCAGAGCGCTGCACCGGCGTTGTTGGTGCTGAGCGACAGCTTTTATCCGGGCTGGTCGGCGACCGTCGATGGCTTCCCAGCCCAGATAAAAGCCACCAACGTCCAGTTTCGTGGGGTCGTGGTGCCGGCTGGGGAGCACACGGTGATCTTCACCTTCCTGCCTACCGGCTGGCAGCTGGGGGTCGTTTTGGCTGCCCTGGGAGGAGGGCTGCTTCTGGCGCTGGCCAGCCTCGGATGTATGCTGGCCAGAAAAGTGCGCTATAATCACAGTCACGGCAGAGTCACGACACAGGCACGGTGAGTGGGATGAACATCTTCAATCGTATCGTAGCGGTTTTGCTCTGGACAGGCCTGCTGCTGGCCAGTCTGGGCGCAGCGGTCGCCCCCTTATCGGCCCTGAATTGGCTTCAGACCACGCTGGCCAGCCTGGCAGCGTGGCTGGCTGCCGTTCAGAGAGAGACCCCGGTCTATTTTGTGATTGGCCAGGCTGCCTTTGGAATCGGGGGACTGCTGGTGCTGGGGGGCTTGCTTTTTTTGGAAGGAAGCAGCCTGCGCCGGCGCGGGGTCCGTGTCCATACCCCAGAAGGAGGTGCGGCCGAGCTGGATATTCTCAGCGTGGCACGGCGCCTGCAATGGCACCTGGACCAGCTGGCCGAGGTGATCACCGTGGTGCCCATCGTGCGGCCGCGCGGCAGCACCGTCGACATCCGGCTGGAAATCGAGGCAGCCCCCCACATCGATGTGCCCCTCAAAACCGACGAGGTGGTCGATGTGACCCGCACCGTGGTCGAGCAGGATATGGGGCTGCGTCTGGGCAAACTGGACGTACACATTCGCTGTGCCCCTTTTACCCCCGAGTGGAGCCCATGAGCGGCCCTGCCGACCTCTCCAGTTCTGCCGAGAAGGCAACCCTCTTCTGTCCGCCTCCTCTTCCCCCAAGGCCCGAGACCAAGACCGAAGACGCCCCGACGGCTGCCATGACACCCCAGAACAGACGTCCGCCTCCGCCCAGCGCAGTGGCAGCCCCCCAGAAGCCAGAGCACAGCGGGCCGCTGCTGCGGGCAGAGGTTGCTGCCGGTGGGGCACCCGGTGCGGAGGGGCAGGATGCACTGTCGTTGCAAAGTGCGTTGGAGAGCCTGCTCTTTGTCGCCGACGCGCCGGTCGAGGCTGCCCAGCTGGCGCGGGCAGTTCACGTTGCGGTCGAGCAGGTCGAGGCAGCACTGCGCGGCCTCGAGGCGGGGTATCAAGCTGCCGGACGTGGGCTGAGGCTGGCAGAACGCAACGGGCGTTTTCAGCTTGTGACCGTGCCGGCTGCAGCGCCCCTGATCGAAGGCTTCCTTATGCTGGAGGCGAGTGCCCGGCTGAGCAGCCCGGCGCTGGAGACGCTGGCGATCGTGGCCTATCGTCAGCCAGTGACACGCGCCCAGATCGAGGCAGTGCGGGGCGTGGACTGTTCCGGCCTGCTGCGTTCGCTGCTGCAGCGCGGCCTGCTCGAGGAGTTTGACCGGCTCGACGCGCCGGGCCGCCCGGTGCGCTACGGGGTCACCGAGCTGTTTATGCACCATTTTGGGTTGACCCGGCTGCAGGAGTTGCCCCCTTTGGAGCGGGCTGAAGACGAACAGCTCGACACGGCGTTGGCCCCAGAAGAGCCCTGACGTTTCCCAAAACTGGCCCGCGCGATCGGCCTTTTTCGTGGTATGATGTGATGTAAGGAAAGAAGTTTGTTTCGCCCAAGAATGGTAGGAATTGCCATGCGTATCTTGTCCCGTTGGTTCGGGTTGTGGTTGGCGGCGATCCTGGTCGGCAGCCTGGCCGGGGCGGCAGCGTTGCCCGTCAGCGCCGCCGAGAAGAGCCTGGTCTGGGAACGGTTCGATGTCGATCTGCAGATCAACCTGGATGGCACCTTCGACGTAGCGGAGCACCAGTCGATCCGATTTTTGGATGGAACCTTTACCTTCGGCTACCGCGACATTCCCAAGCGGCATCTGGCCTCTCTTTCGGAGTGGTCGGTGGTCGACGCGGCCGGAAACCGCTACACCCAGGCGGAGGGTGGCAGGTTGCCCTACACCTTTGTGGTCGACGACGTCGGCAGCAGCTACACGATTCGCTGGTATTTTCCGGAGACCGACCAGCCCCAGAGCTACACATTGCGTTATCGGGTGCACGACGGCCTGCGCTACTATGCTGGCGGTGACCAGCTCTGGTGGAAAGCGATCTTTGCCGACCGGCAGTTCCCGGTGGCCGCCTCGCGCGTGCGGGTGGTGGTGCCCAGCCCGGCCACGATCGAGCAGTGGGGGGCCTACCTCGGCACAGCGGAGGCGGGCGACGAGGTGCTCGCCCGTCTGCTGGACAGCAACCGGACCGCCCTCTTTGAAAGCCAGCGAAGCCTCTCTGCGGGCGAGGAGCTGGAGGTGCGCGTGCAGTTCACAGCAGGGGTCGTTGCGGGCAGTGCGCCTTCCTGGCAGGCGGCGGCCGACGCGGAGGCGGCCCAGGTGGAGGCGGAAGAGGCTTTTCGAGAACGCTGGGGGCCGGTGGCGACCGTGGCCTTCGGGCTTTTGGGGTTGGCCCTGCTGCTGGGCGGCCCGGTGCTGGTCTATCTGATGTGGTATCGCTTCGGCCGCGACAAACCGGTCGAACGGGTCGCCGACTATCTGCCCGAACCGCCGGACGAGCTCGCCCCTGGGCTGGCCGGGCTCCTGCTCGACGACAGCGCCGACATGCAAGATGTCATCGCCACGTTGGTCGACCTGGCCCGGCGCAAGGTGCTGAGCATCACCGAGGTGCACGAGGCTGGTTTTTTCCGCACCGGCACTGACTTTGTCTATCGGCGCGAGGGCAGGGAGGAGCGGCTGGCGGGCTTCGAAGGGCAGCTGCTGGCCGCCCTTTTCGGTGCGGGGGAGGAAAAAAAGCTCTCCCAGCTCAAAAACCATTTCTACCGGGATCTGCCCGGCATCAAACAGGCCATGTATGCTGAGATGGTCTCTCGTGGCTACTATCCTACTGCGCCGGATTCAGTCCGCACCTTGTTCGGGGTGATCGGCGGCGCGGCCATGCTGCTGGCGCTGCTGGTGGCGTTTGGGTTGAGCACCTGGCTGTTCGAGCTGACACCCGCTGCGATCTGCCCGGGGATCGGCCTCTTTGTGGTGGCGGTGGCCATCCTCGTTGCCTCGCGCGCCATGCCGCGCAAGACAGAGATGGGGGCGGTCGCCGCTGCGCGCTGGAAAGGCTTCAAGGAATATCTGCGCAACATCGATCGCTACGCCGACCTGGAAGCGCAGAAAGCCCTCTGGGACCGCTGGCTGCCCTACGCGATCGCGTTTGGCGTAGACAAGGAGTACATCCGTAAATTTGAAGGGGCCAGCGCCCCGGCTCCCGGCTGGTATATTCCCTCGCCCGATCTCTACGGCCCCTATCGTCGGCGCTACTTTGGCGGTGGCCTGCCCGGGGGGGGTGAAGGGGGGAACGACGAAAGAGGGGGCACCCTTGGGGGGGGGCTGGGCGAAGCTTCGCGCGGGATGGGCGGTGGGCTGGCCAGCATGAGTGCCGGGCTGGGAGCCCTGCTCAGCAGCACCAGCAGCACGTTGACCAGCCGGCCCAGCAGCAGCAGCGGCGGGGGGGGCTGGAGCGGCGGGGGCGGGGGAGGAGGAGGCGGCGGAGGGGGCGGCGGGGGGGGCTTCGGCTGACCCCCGAAAAAAACCCGACAGAGAGAAAGCAGGTCACAATGATCGGGAGTGGCAAGACAGTTGGCTTGGTGTTGATGGGGGTCAGCGCAGCCCTGCTGCTGGTCTTCAGTTTCTGGGTGTTGGCCGCGCTGGCGGGCAACGAGACGACCAGCGCAGGGGCCGTTTTGGGGTTGCTCCTGGCCTTGCTGGTCATGGGCCCGCTCTTGGGTGCCGGCGCCTATCTCTTCCGCCGGGGCGGGCAAGAACAGCGCGAATATGCCCAGGTGGCCAAAGAAAAACAGATTCTCAACGCGGTGCTGGCCCGTGGCCAGGTGACGATCCACGAACTGATCGTCGACCTGCAGTTGCCCCGCGAGGAGATCGAGCGTATGATTCAAAGCTTGGTGGGCAAACAGCTCTTCAGCGGCGCCATCAACTGGGAAAAGGGGCTGCTCTACAGTGTGGAAAGCCAGAAACTCACCAGCGACCACCGGTGCCCCAACTGCGGGGGAGAGCTGCAATTTGCCGGCAAAGGGCTGATCGCCTGCCCCTACTGTGGCAGCCAAGTCTTTTTGACCAGACGGGCAGCTGCACAGACAGCCCCCTGAGTGGCTCCCTGTTCGTTTAGGTACAGGTCCAGCTGCGATCCAGATCGCGTAAAAGCCAGAGCGTAAAAGCCAGAGAAGGAGCTTGCAATGACCGAAAATTTTGTGGAATCTGCCAAGAACCAGATGGGAGGGGTGGAGCGGCTGCTCAAAGGGCTGCCGGGGATTCGGGGGTATGTCGACAAGGAACTGCGGCGGGATGCAGACAAGCGGGTGCGCGAGGCGATCGCCGCTTCGCTCGACCAGAGCCGGGCAGCCTTGGTCGCTGTTCAAAACAACCTGCTCAAGGCAGGCGGGCTGGCGCTGATGGACGAGGTGGACGAAGCGGCGGTGGCGCTGCAGACGCTGGCAGACCGCATCAAGACAGCGAGCTACGGCTACGCCGGCCTCTTTGACCCGGTGCGCGTCAAAGAGGCACAGCTGGACGCGCTGGTGCGCTTCGACCAGGCGCTGGCCCGAGAAGCTGGCGCCTTGCACGCCCGCGTCGAAGCGCTGGCTGCGGCCGTCCAGCAGCGTGCAGACTTCAACGCCGCGCTGGAAGAGTTCAACCGGACGGTCACCCACCTCAACAGCCTCTTCGGCAAACGGGGGCAGGCGATCGAGGTCCCCACTCTGTTGGACGACCCCACTTATTTGCCATCGGAGGATCCTGGCGCCGCCCGCTGAGCGTGCTGCCCAGGAAGCTGCAAAGTTGCCCGGGGGCCTTGGATTGGCTGCGCCGTCCTGCATACGCAGGGGTGGAAGCGTTGCCAGGTTTTTGTAAACTCTTCTGTAGAAAAGAAAGGGAGCAGCTGCAATGCCAAGAATTATCGATGTCGTCGAAGTCCCTGACCAGGGCGCCAATGATCTGGTGTCGCGTGTGCCAGAGGTTGGTTCCGGGGATTTTCGCCTGGGCAGCCAGGTGATTGTGCGGGAGAGCCAGAACGCGATTTTCTACCGAGACGGCAAATCGCTCGACACGTTTGGCCCCGGACGCCACACGATCACGACCGCCAATCTGCCGCTGATCAGCAGTGTGATGAGTTTTTTCACGGGGGGCAACGATGTCTTTACCGCTGAGGTTTTTTTCGTCAACCTGCGCGAGTTCACCGATCTGAAGTGGGGGACCCCGCAGCCGATCAGCCTGCGCGACAGCGAGTTGGGGTTTGCTCGGGTGCGCGGCTTTGGCCAGTACACGATCCAGATCGCCGAACCCAAACGGTTTGTCGACCAGATTGTCGGCACGCAGGGGCTGTTTCGGACCAGCCAGATCGAAGATTATCTGCGCAACACCATCGTCAGCACCTTGACCGATGTGTTGGGCGAAAACATGACCAGCCTCTTCGACCTGCCCCGTCTGATGGACGAACTGGGGGCAGCGGTCAAAGCCAAGGCCACTGCTGCGTTCGCTGCGATGGGCATCCACCTCAAACAGTTGATGGTCGTCTCGATCACCCCGACCGACGAGACGGCCAAGGCGATCGACGAGCGGGCCAGCATGGGAGCCATCGGCAATCTGGACTCCTACCTCAAGTACAAAGCGGCGCGTGCCATGGGCGATGCGGCCAACAACCCAGCGGGCAGCGGCACCGCAGAAGGGGTGGGGTTGGGGGCTGGAATTGGCCTGGGGGCTGGAATGGCGGGCATGATCTCGCAGGCGATGCAAAGTTCGGCGCCGCCCGCAGCTGCGCCGTCGGCAGCCCCTGCGGCGGTGGCGGCGATTCTGACGCTGGAAGAGGCTGCCGCCTATCTCAAAGTGACGCCCGCCGATGTGGAGGCCGCCATCGCCGCCGGCGATCTCAAGGCGAAAAAGATCGGCAGCCAGTACCGGATCGCCAAGGATGCGGTCGACGCTTTTCTGGCCAGTTGAGCGGGTGACCCTTCTGCTTTCAGCCAGCTCGGTCTGGCTGAAAGCACAAAGCAAAGAGACGCTGCAAACGGGCGGAGCAGGATAGGATGAGCGAACTGAAGAGCACAAGAGAGCCCTCCTGGACACCAGCCCGCCCCGAAGCGGGGGCCGCAGCCTGGGAGGTGGCGCTGGCCGCCGTGTTGCTGGTGGGCTGTCTGCTCGGCGGGCTGGCGCTGGCCGACACGCAGAGAGGCGGGCCCGCTGTCGGGGTGCTGCGCTTTGCGGCAACGATCGATGGCACGACAGCTCGCCAGGCGGTCGAGCTGGTCGAAGCTGCGCGTCTGGACCCTGCGGTCGCCGCCCTGGTGTTGGAGATCGCCAGCCCCGGGGGGGGGGCCTCCAGCAGTGAGCTTCTGTTTTATACGCTGCTCAATTTTCGCCAGCACAAGCCGCTGGTAGTGGTGATCGACGAACTAGCCGCCAGCGGCGGCTACTATCTGGCAGTCGCTGGAAACCGGATCTATGCGCCGCCCAGCAGCCACATCGGCAACATCGGCACACGGGGCAAGCGTCCGAGCGACCCGACTTTGGCCCCGGAAGAGCTGAGCAGCGGCCCCTACAAGCTGGACGGCGGCAGCCGGTTTGAACAGATCCACCAGCTCGACCTGGCCCGCAATGCCTTTTTGAACAATGTGGTCGCCCAACGGGCGCAGGCCGAGCTCGTACCCCTCCAGATCAGCGCCGCTGAACTGGCCGAGGCGCGCCTCTATCTGGGCAGCGAAGCGCTGGCCCTGGGGCTGATCGACGGCCATGGCAGCCGTGCCGAAGGTGTAGAAGCCGCAGCCGAGCTGGCAGGGCTGGAGAGCTACCAGGTGGTCGACCTGCCAGCGTATCTGGGCCAGGAGCCGATCACAGAGAGCCCGACAGACAGCGCTCAGGCGCTGCTGGCAGAGGCGCCGCCGGGCACCATCCTGATGTTGGACACGCGGGTTCCCTTTCCAGAGCAGGCGTGGCCCGTCAACCTGCTTTCCCTGCGCAAAGCACGCGGCAGGGGAGAGGCCGGCCTTCTGGAACTCTCCAGCAGCCCGGCAGTGCCCTTGCCCCCCCCCATCCATGAGGACTCGCCATGAGGAACCAATGCGACAAAGCAGACGCTGGTTGCTGATCTGGGCTGCTGGGCTGCTGCTACTCTTTGGCCCAACCAGCCTGCGATCTTTGCAGCCCGAGCCAGGCCCAGCCTACACGCCCCCAGCCATCGCCACTGCCGCCCTGGCTGCCACTCCGGTGCCGACGGTCACAGCTGCCGCGCTGGCGGACCAGCCGGTGGAACCTGCGACAGCCCGGCCAGGCCCTGTGGTCGTCGACCTGGCCCACTACTCGGATCTCGAGCGCGATCGGTTCCACGCGCTGGCCGGCAGCCTGGCAGCCCGGGGGATCGGCCTTCGTTTTTGGCTGCCCACAGTTCCCCTGGACAGCGTGCCCTCTTTCGCTGCGTTCCCAGACCAGTCAGCGGAGCTGCACAAGATTCTGGCCGACGCCAGCGCGCTGGTCGTGGTCAGCCCCTTCTTTCTGTACAACCGCCAGGAGATCCAGGTCGTCGAACGTTTTCTGATCGATGGGGGGCGTCTGCTGCTGATCAGCGACCCGGACGTCGAAAGCGACGCCGCGCGCGACACCAACAGCCTGGCGCTGCCCTTTGACATCGTCTTCCAAGAAGATTACCTCTACGATGTCGCCGACAACGATGCCAACTACACCCATTTTTTCCAGGGCAGCTACCTGGACCAGGCAGCAGAGCTGGCGGGCAGCCGGATCGGGTTTTACGGCGGGCGCAGCATCGAAGGGGCAGTCCTCCCCCAGGTGCGCAGCGCCCCCAGCACCTTGAGCAGCCTGCGCACCGGCCAAAATGCCTTCACAACGGTGGCGATTGGCGGCCGGCCGGGCAGCCGCACAGCCGGCCGCGTGCTGGCGCTCAGCGATTTTGATGTTTTGACCGACCCCTATGTGGCGCGCCATGACAACCGGCGCATGCTGGACTTCGTCGCTGCCTTTTTGGCAGGCGGCCAACGCAGCCAGACGATTGTCGATTTTCCAGAATTTCTGGGGCCGCAGGTCGCGTTGGTCGTCGTCAGCGACGAGGCAGCCGGGGCTCCGTCGATCCGCCAGGCTGCGGCGCTCCAGCTGCTCCTCGAACGTTCTGGCCGTACGCTGCATCTGGGCATAACGCGCTGGCTGACAGACAGCCTGTCAGCCCCCAACGCCGATCTGCTCGTCGTCGCCCGCTATCAAGAGATCGACAAGAGAAGCTCACTGCTCGCCGATGCAGGTTTTGTGCTGCAGCAGGGGCCTGCCCCCCTTCCTGGCGACACACCCTCTCCGCCGACAGCGACGCCGCAGCGCGCTGCGCCGCCCCCACTGCCCCCCACGCCAGCGGCGTTCCCGGCCAAACCGCTTCCGGCGACCACCGACCCGCCTCGGTTCAGCGCCAGCCAGGCGGGCAGAGTGGCTGTGGGCCAGCCAGCCACGCATGCGCCCCTGTCGGAGACCGAGCCTCCCCCGACAGAACCCGCAGCCCCGCCAGAATTTGCTCCAGCAGCCCCGCCAGAACCCGCCCTCTATCTGGTGCAACAAGATGGCATCCAGCTGCTCGCCAGCGAAACGCTGCTTTTTCTGCAGCGCAGCGAGACCGGCGGTCGCCGCCTCCTCGCGCTCCTCGCAGCCAGCGAAGTCTCCCTGCAAACCGGGCTGCAGCGGCTGCTCGATCAGGATTTCTCGAACTGTCTGGTACAAGATGAGCTGGCAGTCTGCCCGGTAGATTCTACAACATCTGCGCAGCCCCCTGCCCCGACGCCCGCCCCGACGCCCGCCCCGACGAATGCAGCGCTGGCTGCTCCCCCCGAAGCGAGCGCCGCTGCACCGATTTTGGTGGTCGACGACAACCTCAACGCCAGCGCTGAGGAAATCAGCGAGGCAGCACTTTACGCAGAACTGCTGGCGACCGCAGGGTACACGGCAGAAGTGTGGGCGACCCGCACAGATGGCCTGCCCAGCGTGGAGGAACTGACACGCCACAGCTGGGTCATCTGGAGTGACGCAGCCTACGCCCAGAGTGGGATCCAAGGAGAGTCGCTGCGCTTGCTCAGCGAGCTGATCAACGCTGGGGGCAAGGTGACGATCGGCAGCAGAATGCCCTTTTTCGGGGTGGGAGGGGAAGCTGCTTCCCCGATCATCGATCTCCAGGTGGCAGAAGGGCTGTCAGCCCTGGTGGCAGGCTTGCCAACAGAGCCGATCGAGCTGCCTGATGGCTTGCCGGCGGTGGTGCCGCTGGAACGTTCTCCAGATGTTTCGACAGGGGCGTCGATTGCCCTGCGCCGCGGGCCTGCAAGTCTGGCAGCTGACGCTCCGGCGGTAATGCTGTATACGGACGAAAATTTTGAAGCGCCCAAAGGCGCGCGCCTGCTTCTGGTCGGGCTGGCACTGACCTGGCTGCCCAGCGAAGTAAGCGCCCAACTGGTGCAAAACATGGCTGCCGTGATGTTGGCGTACCGTGAACATCCTTCTGAGTAACGCCACGTTCGGGGTCTGCATCACAGCACAGCCCGTCTATAGGGAACAGGAGACACCCTTTTGCGGGCCCGGCCTCGTTGTCGGGGGCCGCCGGCTGCATCTTTCGAAACGGGCTGAAGTGCGCCACAGGACAAAGATGCCGCGATGACCGCTCTCTACCGAGCAGTTGCCCCCGGGCTTCGCTCCCCCATCCTTCCTGCCGATCTGATCGAGCGTCCAGCGCTGTGGGCGCGCCTGGACCAGGGGGTACAGTGCCCGCTGACCTTGGTCGTCGCTCCTGGCGGCTACGGCAAAACCAGTGCGGTCGCCACCTGGCTGGCCAGACGCCAACCCGACTGGAAGGAGAGGGGGGCTGTCTGGTACACTGTCGACAGCCTCGACGCCCCCCCCTCTTCCTTTTTGGCCCAGGTGGTCTCTGCAGTACAGGCTGGTTTTCCAGGTAGCTGCGGCCAGACCTGCCAGATGCTGGAGGGGGCCCCCCTCTCGCCGATCGAACAGCTGGCCATTCAACTGGCGCAGGATCTCGCAGCGCTGCCCACAGGGCTGGTGCTGGTCTTGGACGACTGCCACAAGGTGGAACAGACAGCGACCCTCGGCTGGCTGGAGACATTGGTGCGCCACGCCCCCCCTGCGCTGTCGCTGGTCTGGATCTCGCGCTGCGACCCGCCTTTTTCGGTAGCCCGTCTGCGCAGCCAATCCCGTCTGGTCGAGCTGCGTCTGGCTGACCTGCAGCTGAGCGCTGCCGAGGTGCAGAGTGTGCTGGAGACGTACATGCCCGAGCCGGTGCCGCCAGGGCTGGCCGAGCGGCTCACCGCTCATCTGGAGGGCTGGGGGGCAGGCTTGCGTCTGCTGGCTTTTTCGCTGCGGACAGCCGACGAAATTGCCCAGTATCTGCAGCGCCCAGATCTGCCGCCACAGCCCCAAATTTTCGAGTATTTCATCGTCGAGGTGCTGGCCAGCCACCCGACGGCAATTCAATCCTTTCTGTTGTACAGCTCTCTGCTTCCCTACCTGCACCCGGAGCTCTGTGCCGTTGCCCTGAGGCCTGCGGTCGATGCCGAGCAGGCCTACGCGCAGTTCAACTATGTCTTGCAGCACAATTTGTTTGTGCTGCCATTCGACGAAATCCCCGGCAGCTACCGCTACCACGATCTGTTCAAAGCCGTATTGCAGGATCGGCTGCGCGAGGCTGTGCCCCGCAGCGAGCTCGATGCCCTCTACCTTCGCTGTGCGCACTGGTACGTCAAGGCAGGCAATTTTGAACGGGCGATCGAATGTTGCCTGGCTGGACACAACCTGCTGGTCGCTGCCAGCCTGACCGAATTCCACATCCATACGTGGCAGGAACAGGCTCAATGGGACACGCTGGAGCGTGTGCTGAGCCTGCTGCCTGCGGGAGGGGTCGAGCAGAGCCCGGCCTTGTTGCTGGCGCGCGGCTGGCTGTACCTGTTCCGATGGCAAGCTGAACTCTTGCAGGCCACCGTTGCCCAGGTGAACACGCTGCTCGAAAACCGAACACTGGCAGCGCACCTGAGACAGCAGCTGAAGGCCGAGTCTGTGCTGCTGTCGCTGGCTCCGATGATCGCCGCAGACCCGCCCCTGCAGGCAATCCAGCGCATCCAGCAGGCCCGGCGTGAGGCTGCGCCGCTGCGCCCCTTTCTGGAGGGCATGGCCCACTATCTGCTGGCGCGTTACCAACAGCACGCTGGGGCGGCAGCGGAGGCCTTGCAGCTGCTCGACCAGACCCTTGTCGGGGAAACGCACCCACCCAGCGTCCAGCTCCGGCTGCTGCGTGCCCGCTGCATGGTGCTGTTGTACGAAGGAAAAGTCACCGAGCTGGCGCTGAGCGCGGACATGTATCTGCAGCTGGCCCAACGCCATCCGCAGCGCTTCGATCTGAGCAGCGCCCATTTTATGGTGGCCTGCGCACACTATTTTATGGCCGCGCAGGACGACACTGCCCTCCAACATTGCTGGGAGGTTCTGCAACACAGCCACACCACCTACCACACCACCTTGGTGGCAGCTGTCTCGATGCTGATCGAACTGCTGCTGGCACGCGGGGCGCTGGCAGAAGCCGAGCGGGCAGCCGAAACCTTCCGCCGCTACGCCAACCGGACCCAATCGCCCCACGCACTGAGCAATGCAGCACTGCTGGATGCCCAGCTTGCCCTCCACCAAAACGACCTGGCGCGCGCGCGCCCCTGGCTGCAGCATTTTTCTGGCTGTCCTGCCCACCCCAATGAGATCCTGCCGGGTGTTGTCTGGGCTGAGGGTCTGCTGGCGCTGCGCGAGCCGAGCTGGCTGGCCGCTGGCAATGCATGGCTGGGGACCATGCTGGAACGCTGCCAGGCGAACCATGCCCAGGTCTGGGTGGTTCGGCTGCAGGTGCTGCGCGCTCGTTTTTTTGCTGCCAAGGGCAACTGGCGGGCAGCCCAGCAGAGCCTGCGGGCAGCGCTGCTGATTGGCTGTCCGAATCAGCTTTTTCGTCCGTTTCTGGTCGACGACCCGGCCCTGGACCCGCTGCTGGCTGTATTGAGCCGCCAGCCTGACGGCCAGCTGGCGGCAGCGGTCCTGCAGCGCCGCCGGACCGGAGCTCCTGCTCTGCCACAGCCCGCCGCCGAGCCGGCTCCCCCCCTCGGCGATGCCCCTCTACCTCTGACCGAGCGGGAGGCAGCTGTGCTCCAATTGTTGGCGGGCAACCTCAGCCGGAAAGAAATTGCCCAGACGCTGCAGATCTCCGTGCATACGCTCGACAAGCATCTGCGCTCTCTCTACGCCAAGTTACAATCGCACAACCGGCTGGAGGCGATCTACCGAGCCCATCAGCGCGGTCTGTTGTCGGCGTCATGAGGCGGTCTCCGCTGGCCAAGGAGGGAAGAGCGCGGTCTACCGGATGAGCGATCGCAGCGCTGGGGCGAATTGGGTGACCTGCTCGCGCAGCCGCAGCAGAGCCAAATCTTTGGCTTTGGCTTCGAGCATGATGTCAAAAGGTCTGGGCTGGCAGCGCTGCACCAGCCGGAGCAGTTCAAGGAAGGCAAAGGGGTCGAGAAAATCGCTGTGTTGGTTGGGCAGGGGGGGCTGGAGTTGCAGCTGCTGCCTGCTGTGGACGGTGCGCAGCGCGGTGCGGGGGCTGCTGAAATGGATCTTGGGGCGCTGGTTGCCCGGCCAGGTGGCCAACGCTGTGTGGAGCGCGTCCTCCAGCGTACGCCCTGCTGGGTTGAGACAAGCCAGATGCAGGGTATCGAGCACGACCGGGACGCCCGTGCGGCGATGAATCCACAAAGTCTCTTCGAGCGAATGGCATCGGTCGTCGTGTTCGAGCACCAACCGCTGTCGCACCGCCGCTGGCAGCGCCAGAAACTGTCTGACAAACCGTTCGCAGGAGCGGGCGGGGTCCACAGAAGGCCCCCCGACGTGGACCACGACGACCGCGTCGGCGTCCAGCCCCATCCGGTCGAGCAGCGAGGTGGCTGCTTTCAGTTCGGCGGCGGAACGCTCCGCCCGTGCGGGGTCGGGCGTGTTGAGCTGCACATAGTAGCCTGGGTGCAGGGTGACCCGCAGCCCGTAGTGGCGCACCAGGTCCCCGGTTGCGGCCAGATCTTCCGCACATTCGTCCAGCTGCTGGTGGAACGCTGGCAGTGTTGGATGGGTCAGATACGGGGCCAGCTGGCCGGCCAACCGATAAAAGTCGATCTGTTGGCGTCCGAGGTAGGCAAAGAGGTCACGCAGATAGGCCAGGCTGACACTCAAATGGGGCGAATGCTGCCAACGCCGGCTGTCGTGCGAACGCAGCGGTTCTCCCAGCGCATGGACTGCGAACCCCAACCGAATTGGATTCATGTCTTCATTATCGCGCCAAAACGCCTTGGCGCAACGTACGTTCTGCAACTACACCGACAGTTTCCTTGTGCTACCACTGTCTCCCACCGCCAGCAGGCCGTTTTTTTGCAACTTTTGAGTTCGAGCTGCGTACTGTTGGACGAGTCATGTGGCAGCCAGGGTCTGAAGATTCCCCTGGGAAGCAAGCACAAGCAAGGAAGCAGGTGAGCGATGAACGAACAGCAAGTGGATGAACTGAACTCTGCCCCGGGGCAAACGGTGGAAGCGGAGGCGGGGAGGCGGCGGATGCTCTACCGCCACTCGACCGACAAACTGATCGGCGGTGTCTGCGGCGGTGTGGCTGAGTTTCTGGGGTGGAACCCCGTGTTGGTGCGAGTGTTCTGGGCAGGAGGGACGCTTTTTTCCGGGGGCGGCGGCGTGCTGGTTTACCTGCTGCTGGCCCTTTTTTTGCCGGTCGGGACCCACCGCAGCGGGCAACTGCATCCGCCGGTCCTCACACTGAGCCAGCGGGGGGTGACCTGGACTGCTGGCCTGCTGATGGGGGGGGGAGCGCTCTGGCTGCTGGCCAATCTGGGCATCCTGCCCGGGCTGTGGGGGGCGCTGTGGGCATTGGTGGCTGTGGTCTTCTGGCCGGCTGTGCTGATCGGAGCAGGCTATCTGCTTTTGCGTGCCAACGGCCGACGCGACCTGGAGTCAAAGATCGCCGGCATGGCGCAGCAGGTGCGCCATGGGGGCGACGGCTGGCTGCACCGGCTGCAGGCGTTCCTGCCTGTGCGGCGCAGCCGAGACCGCCGCATGCTCTCCGGCGTCTGCGGCGGCCTCGGCGAACAGATTGGGGTCGACCCCAACCTGCTGCGCCTGTTGTGGATCGCGCTGACGCTCGGGACGTTTGGGGGGGCTGCGCTTTTGTACGTCGCTTTCGCTCTGCTGCTGCCAGAGGCGGATCTGCCCACCGCCCCGCCGCAGGAGATCCAGGTGGTGGAAAGCAGCGCCCGACGGGTGAACTGAACGCTTTTTGCGGCTGGGTCGCAGGGCGGATCAAGTTGTGGCAGAATTCCGGTGGTGGCGGGGCAGGCAAGCGCTGGCAGGACAGTGCTGGGGAACGTGTCGACGAGTCTTGGGGAACACTCCGCACACAAGAAAGGAAGCAGCAGCAGAATGGGTCAAAAAAGGTATCTGTGGGTGGGGGCACTGTTGGGGGTGGGGGTGGCTCTGCTGCTCGCCTATCTGTTGGGGCCAGCACCTGGCACTCAGTACGACGCCAACTACCGCTCCCGTCTGGACCATGCGTTGGACGAAGGCCGGCGGGCCGCTGCCGAACAGGAAGAGAGGTTGCGCCGTCGGCTGAACGACCTGCGTCGGCCCGGCTGAGTCTGCACTCCGGCGCTCAGCGCTGGCAGCGAGGACAAAAATGTGTGCTGCGCTGGGCCAGCAGCAGCCGTTGGATCGGCGTGTCGCAATGTCGGCAGGGAGCCCCGGTGCGACGGAAGACATTGAACTGTTCTTGGAAGCCGCCCGGGGCCCCTCCTGGGCGGCTATAATTTTGCAACCCGCTCGTGCCCAGGCTGCTCCCAGCGCTGGCAATTCCCTCGTTCAACACCTGCAGGATCGCACTGTGCAGCAGATCCACCTCAGCAGGCAGCAGCGTTCCCCCGGCCCGGGCTGGATGGATGGCGGCCCGAAAGAGGGCCTCATCGGCGTAGATATTGCCCACCCCGGCCACAAGGCGTTGGTCGAGCAGCAACGCCTTGATGCTGGCCTGCCGTCCTGCCAGCGTCGCCGCCAGGGCCTGGGGGGTGAAGAGCGGGTCAAAGGGCTCTGGGCCGAGTTTTGCCAACACCGGTGCCGGGTCTGCCACCAGCCACAGGCGTCCGAATTTGCGTGCATCCTGGTAAAAAAGTTGCTGGCCATTCTCCAGCTGCAGGATCAGGTGGGTGTGGGAAGGCGGGGAGCCGTTCTGAAGCAGCAGCCGGCCGGTCATGCGCAGATGAACGACCAGGGTCCAGCTGCTGGCCAGGCCCAGCAGCATGTATTTGCCGCGGCGGCTGAAGTGGACAAAACGCTGGCCGACCAGCTGCGCAGCAAAGGTGCTGGCAGCTGGGGCTGCGATTACACCGGGCCAGAGGAGCTGCACCTGGGTGACCTGGCGTCCCCCCAACAGCGGGGCCAGTTCGCGGACATAGGTTTCGACTTCAGGCAATTCTGGCATAGGCTTCCGGTTGTGGCTACGCTGAGCGGCGGCTGCGCCACCAGCCGAGGGCAGAAAGCAGGACAGCCCCGGCCAACCCTCCCTGCACCCCAGCCAGCCAGCCCGGGAAGGGCTGCGCTTCCCCATCCAGCAGGAGGGCAGGGGGAAGCTCCGCCACAAGCGGCGCGCTCTTGGCTGCGGCCCTGCCCAGATCCGGGGCAGGATCCAGCGCCTGCGGTGCCAGCATTGCTTCAGACTCTGCAGCCAGTGTCCTCTGTGCGGGGTCAGAGGGTGCTGCCAGTTCACCGGCAGGGAGGGAGGCGACGTGCAGGGAGCGGGCAGGGAACCCAAAGGCAGGCACAACCAATGTCAACAGCCACAGGGCCATGCTGCCAGCCAGCGCGCCGCGCCAGAGCGGACTGCCCCCCTGCCAGAACCGCCGCCACCCTTCCAGCCAGCTCTTCCAACGGGGAAGGGGCTGGTGGGAGGAAGCATCTTCGGTTGTCGCAGCGGGCCGCACAGGCTGGCTGGTCTGCTCTGGGGTCAGCACAAAACTGCGGGGGGCAGTCAACAGAGGCAGCGACCGCAGCAGCTGCACCGTTTCAGTCAAGGTGCCCAGACGCCAGGCAACCCTTACATCCTGCTGCACAGCTTCTTCGACCAGACGCCTTTCCGCTTCTGAAACAGCGTGGTCGATATAGGCGGAGAGCAGTTCGTCAGAAATCTCTGGAAAACGTGATGTCGGCATGGTTTCTCAAACTTCAGGTCGTCGCTGCCCTGGTCAGCGGTGCTCGCCTTCTCTTGTCAGTAAGGACGGAAAGTTGCCGGCAATAGTTCCGGGAAACGCAGCAAAAACGCGCGCACCCGGCTGCGCGCCCGGTTGATGCGCGACTTGACCGTGCCGATGGGGATGTCGGCGATTTCGGCGATCTCTTCGTACGAATAGCCGTGCACGTCGCAGAGTGTGATCGCCAGCCGTTGGTCGGCAGGCAATGCAGCAAGGGCACGCTCGAGCAGGTCGCGCAGCTCAGCCTGCTCGACCTGTGCCTGGGGGTCGCCACTTCCATCCTCAAAATACGGGGCATACTCATCGTTTTCGATCAGGTCATCCAGATTGGCGGTGGGATGACGTTTCCGGGCACGCAGCCAGTCGTAACAGCTGTTGGCGACGATCCGGGTGAGCCAGCTTTTGAAGCTGCCGCCTTGAAATGTGGAAAAGGCGCGATAGACCTTGAGGAAACTTTCCTGAACGACGTCGGCCGCCGCTGCCTCGTCCAGCAGCGTTCGATAGGCTACGCTGTAGGCCAGATTTTGGTAGAGGAGCACCAGCTGGTTGAATGCTGCCAGGTCGCCAGCCGCCGCCCTCTCCAACGTCTGCGATTCGTCGAACGACGGGGCGACACCCAGCCGTGCCCGCTCGCTTTGCCCTGTCTCCAATCCTTGCATCCTGCGTAGAAGCCTTCCAAGTTTGACGATTTCAACGCCACCAAGTATACTACCAGAGTTCGTATTTGTGCCGAAGTGGCGGAACCGGCAGACGCGCACGACTCAAAATCGTGTGGGGAAACCCGTGTGGGTTCGACTCCCACCTTCGGCACCAAACCCTTGCCGGACAGGCCTGACTCTCTTCCAGTATAGCAGAGATTCTGGCCTGCTGGCAACCGGTGAGACAAAGTCCTGGCCAATGCAGGCAGCAAATTTTTCCGACCCATTGCACTCGCATCGGTATCCCGCCAGGAAAAAGTCCAACACTAGAGCGGATGGGCTGATCTGTCTGGGCTGATCTGTCTGGGCTGATCTGTCGGCAGAAGTGTAGATGGATCGGGCGATGGCTCTGAAGAATGGCTGGGGAGGGCGCGCATCGACATCTGGATTGGTCAGAATGCTTAGAGTACGCTGTGCTTGTGCGACCCCGTCCTGTGGCCTCTCTCCCTTCCCCCATGTTTGCTGCCACAGCAGAATTTCTTTTGTCTTCTGGGTTCTGGCTGTCTCCCTCTGCACGGTTCTGTTGGCAGCCTGTGGATCGTCTGCGGACACAGAAGCAGAACGGGCTGCAGTGGCGCTCCAGATCGCACAGGAGTACGCTGAGGATCTCGATCTGGACAAAGCCCAGGCTGCACTGAACAACCTGGACGTTGCCAATCCCCGCCAGTGGCTGATGTTGCAGACGGAAACCCTGGCTGCTGACGCTGACCCGTCAGCGTCAGCTCTGGCGCTGCTGGCTGATGCACTCAACAGCCAGCAGACGCAGATCGAGCCCCAGGAGCCGGCCGCATCCCCCCCCCTGCCAACAGCCGAGCCAACAACGGTGCCAACAACGGTGCCGACAACAGAACCAACCACAGAGCCGACAGAGCCCGCAGCAAAGGTGTTTCCCTCCCCGACCGCTGCTCCGCCCCTGCCTGCGCCAGCCACCGAGAGCCTGCTGCCGACGCCGACCCCGCCGCCCACCCTGCCCCAGGGCCGGGCAACGGGCCCAGCCAACGTGCGCAGCGGCCCAGACACAGCCTTCGATTTTCTGCTCTCGCTGCCCCCCGACGCGGTCGTCGACCTGATTGGAAAGACACCTGCGGGCGACTGGTGGCAGGTGCAGCTGGCCGACGGCAGCAGCGGCTGGGTCTTCGCCCAGCTGCTGGCCGTTTCCGGCGCAGCCGACAGCGTCTCTGTCGCCGCCGTTCTCCCCACTCTGCCGCCGCCCCCTGCACCGGTGGCGGCCGCCGAGCCTGCCGCCGAGCCTGCCGCCGAGCCTGCCGCCGAGCCTGCCGCCCCTGCCGAAGCAGCCCCTCAGGGCGCTGCAGGGCCACATTTTCAGCTGGTCGAAAAACGGCTGTGGGATGTCTTTGAAAACGGCGGGCAGAAGGATGGGCCGACGGTGATCTGCGGCGAACGGCGCGAGCTGCACGTCTATGTGCGCGATGCGGCGGGAAGCCCGCTCAACGGGGTGGCTGTCCAGGCCCTGCTGGGCGCCAAAGAAATTCTGGTCACCGGGTCCCAGGGAAAAGGGGACGGCAAGGTCGAGTTTGTGCTGGGCGGGGGCCAGTATGTGACTGTGGCCCGGGACAACGACGGCCGTGAGGCGACCGCTGAGACCGCCTATGGGTTGACCACAGACCCGCGCGAGATCCCTTTCGAGCAGTTCATGGCCGGCCAGTATTGCAGCGACGAAGCTGCCTGCAATTTCTGGGCCAATCCAACCAATCAGCCGCCGCCGTGCTCAGGCCATTTCAGTTGGACCGTCGTCTTTCAGCGCAACTACTGACCCTGCTTTGGCGGGCAGCCAGTTGCGTGCGATAATCGCGCGCAAGAACGCTTGGCTTGGGTTCCAAGCGAGATCAGGAGACAAAGCCGTTGAAAGAAGAATTCATCCAGTTTGCGCCGCTGTTTGCCGGCCTTACCCCCAGCGACCAGAAACTGTTGAGCGATCGTTTTGTGCAGAACAACGCTGCGACAGGCACCGTCCTGTTTCAGGCCGGGGACAACGCCGACGGCCTCTATCTGGTCGGCAATGGGTTTGTGCGCCTTTTCACAGCAGGAGGCAGCACTCTGGCAACCCTGGGGCCAGGCAGCGTGCTGGGCGAAGACAGCCTCTACCGCGCACTTCCTTATGATGTCAGCGCCCATGCGGTCTCTGCGCTGGAGTACTGGAAGCTGACAGACGCAGATCTGCGCGCCATCATCGTCCAGTATCCGGCAGTCGGCCTGAAGCTGAGCCAAAATTTTGGCAGTCTGATTGCCCAGATGCAGAACTATCTTGTCCAGCAGCTGGGCAAGAGCGCTGAGTTGAATGGGCTGCCCCGCCATACCCTGCAAGCCATCGCCGACCAGCTCGAGCCACGCAAAGTTGGGACAGGACAGCTGCTCTACCGGGCCGGAGACACAGCCGGGGGGCTCTTTCTGGTCGAAAGCGGCCGGATCGAAATCCGGCCCGACAGCGCAGACGGCGAGCGCCAGGAGGCTGGCGCAGGCCAGCTGCTGGGTGCCCTGGCCTTGTTGACCAACAAGGCCCAGACGGCCACAGCCACCGCCCGCGAAGAGACCCTGCTCTGGGCGCTCTCGGTAGAGGATTTCCAGTCGATCGCCTCCCGCCAGCCCGGCCTGCGCCGCAGCCTGGGACGCAATGTCAGCGCCCGGCTGAGCCGCACAGACCAGGCACAGGCGGCTTTCCGTCTGGCGCAGATGCCGATCTTTGCACAGCTGCCACAGGCAGCCCTTCAGGGGCTTGCACAGCGGATGGTGCTCCAGCATGTGCCGGCCGGCGAGCGGGTCTACCGGATTGGGGAGCTCGGCGACGCCTTTTACCTGGTCGAGAGCGGCGAAATCGAGCTGACTGCTGAAAATGCGGTCGGCATCGTCGAAGAGACCGGCCGGATCGGGGCCAATGGCTTTTTCGGCGAGCTGAGCCTGTTCGCCGGCCAGATCCGGGGCGAAGATGCCACCGCCACGCGCAACACCAATCTGTGGGTGCTCCCCAAAGCTCAGCTGGACGAAGTGGCGGTCCAGAATCCTGCTGTTGGCAAAGCACTCAGCCAGGGAGTCGCCACCCGCCTGGCCAGCGCCAGCCGTCCACAAGAAGAACTCTCGCTGCGCCAGTTTGTGCTGCTGGCCGACCTCAACCCGGCCGACTTGAAACAGATCGCCCCTTTGCTGCGCCCGATGCGCTACCGGGCAGGCGAAATTATCTACCGGACCAGCACACCCGCTGACACGCTCTACCTGGTCGAAAAAGGCACTGTGCGTGTCCAGCTGCTCAACGGCGGCGCCTACCTGGTGGGCCCTGGCGAAACGCTCGGGGAGCGGGCGCTGATCACCGAGCAGCCCCACAACACGACCGTCAGCGCCGACACAGAGGTCGACCTGTGGACACTGGGCAAGCAGGATCTGGATCTGTTGATGAACCGCTATCCAGCAATTGCCATCAGCCTGACACGCATTATCAGCCAGCGGATGGCCGAAGTGCCAGCGGTGGCGGCTGGGGGCCCCGGACAACCTGCACGCGCTGCAGAGATGGCACCTGCTCGGCGGCGCCATCAAGCTGCAGCGCTGCCAGAGGCTGACCCCCCACCACGCCGGCGCCGACAGAGCTTGAGCGACTGGTATGGATCCCTCTCCCCGGGTGCCCGGCTCCGCTTCATGCTGCTGCTGCTCCTGCTGCTGATCCTGCTCTGCCTGACTCTGCCGTTTACTGCAGCGACCATTCTCAACAGCATCGGCGCTGCCAGCCGTGCGGTCGCTGCTACGCTGGACAACGCGCTCGACTCGGTCTATGCCAGCGGCAGCGTCCAGATCGCCGAGGCGGCGGCCGACGAAGCCGAACGGCTCCGGCTGGCCGACGCCCAGGTGCCACCGACCCCCACCTACACCCCTTTCCCGACTGCGACCCCCCCGCCGACCCCCACTTCACCGCCGACCCCCACCCAGACGCCCGAGCCCTCTCCGACCCCCGCACCGGTCATTGTCCAGACCTTTGCCCAGACCTCTATCCAGGCCGAGCCTGCTGTTGCCCAGGTGCCCCCCCCTGAAGAGCCGACGCCGACCCCAGAAGCGGTCGTGGCCGCTGCCGCCCCGCGCCAGCTCGACAGCCGCCTCCAGGGGCTCGGGGTGACTATCGAAGATGCCCAGGTGCAACCCGGCCAACCCTACTGGCGGCTGGTGGAGGTGCGTTGGGAAGACGAACAACAGGCTGGCGGCAAACACCATATCTATGTCGATGTCATGGACGAAAACGGCAAACGGGTGCAAAACCAGCCGGTGACTGTCTTCTGGGGAGATGGCAGCCACACAGCGGCCCTGGAAGACAAACCTGCCCCCGATTTTGGCTTCAACTATCAGATGTATGCTGCCGGGTACGCCTACAACGTCAAGGTCGAAGGGCTCCCCAGCGATGTGCTGCGCGGCGCAGGTCTGGGCGATCTCACCAAGCGGTTCCATGGCATCCATGTCGCCTACTACCTGACCTACCAGCGGGCCATTCGCTAGGTCTCCTGCCCTGCTGCTTCTGGGAGTCGGGTGTGCACGGTGACGTCCCTGACCCCAACCACTACTTGCTGGCTGCTGCGGATCCAGGGGGGCTCAAGCCGCTGCGAACGCGAGAGGAGGCGCCCGCAGCGGCTGGCGGCCGCGTAGCTGCGGGCGACAGCGACGCTGAAGGGTGCTCCACGCAGCCAGCAGCGCAGAAAGACCGAAAGGCTGGGCTCGGGAAACCAGTTGACCCCAACCGCCCCGTTGACGCTCTGGGCGCCCAGGGCGAGCCATTGCCCGGCTAGAGAAAGACCATAGCAGTTGAGCCCGTAGACCACCCGCAGGGCAAGCCGTGCAGGCGACTGGCTGTGAATCTGCTGAAGCAGGCTGAATGTTTCGGGCCCCACCCGCTCCTGGCCGCGATGGCCGACGATCACACCTTTCTGGCCATGGGCCAGCAGCAGCAGGTCGACGGTGTGGCTTTGGCTGGCCTGCAGCAGGCTCTCCACCAGACGAGGCCCGGTCGCCGCTGCATCCTCCAGAACAATCACTCGGTCGTAGCAGCGGTAAGCCCCGTACAGACGCAACAACAGCTTGGCATATTCCTCTGTGCTCCAGTCGATGACGGCCATCAGCCAGCCCGGCAACGTCAGACCGCTGATATGGCCGACATTCTCCAAAAAAACGACCAGGGCAATCGGCCTGGAAGGGGAGGGAGGGGCAGCAGCCACGGCAGGCGTCACTCCGGATGGGGCTGGACGATGCGCAGCTTGAAGTTGTCTGTCAACGCCCCCAATCCCTCGGCCAGCGTCTCCCAGGTTTTCGACTGAAAAATGGTGCGCGCCTTGTCGAGGCTCTCGACCTCGCCGCCCCCCAAAATTTCGGGAGAACTGCCCCAGACCGTGTACCAGACTTCTGAGAACTGAAAACCCAGCCGCGCCAGCGCTGGGGCCACTTTGTTGACCAGGTATTCCTGACATTCCTGCTCTTTCCCCTGCTGCATGTCATAGCTGATCAGCACTTTGACCATAGTCGCTTGTCCTTCGATCTTGCATTCGGTTGCTTGCCGGCCTGGCATCCACGCCAATTCACTCCTCTGTAGTCTACCACACGCCCCCCCATCCCCAGTATCTGCCTGGGCACTCGGTCTACTTCACGGCGGGGGCAGCGAGACCGGACCTTCCGACCCGCGCATACACTTTTCTGACAATTTACAAACTGTTTCATAACAGCGCGCATGCGTTCTTCTAACGCAACTTCGCTATAGTAAAAAGCATCAAAGACAAACCGCTGGGTCACACAGACCCTTACGCACAACAGGAGAAACACAATGCGCAGCAATGCCTACCAGCAGATGGTTCGTGACTTCATGGTGATGGCCGACAGACTCAACCGACAGGCAACGTACGACTATGCCCGCAACGGCGGCCATGCCGGGGCTCCTGAACAGCCCACCCTCCACCTTCCGGTCGATGTCTACGCCACAGACGATGCGTTCGTGGTCCACGCCTATCTTCCTGGCGTCAGCTCAGAAAATGTCGAGATTGTCTTCGAAGGAGAAGCGCTGACGATTCGCGGTAGATTTGCGCCGCTGCCAGAAGAGGCCCGTCTGATCCGGAGCGAACTCTTTCATGGCCGTTTCGAGCGCCGAATCACCTTCCAGGTGCCGGTCGACGCCGACAGCATCGCAGCAGACTACAACAATGGCCTGCTGACCCTGCGGGTGCCCAAGGTAGAGGCGATCAAGCCCAAGCAGATCAAGGTGCAGGTGCGTTGAGCTGCGGCAGAGAGCGCACTGCGGGGCAGGTGGGGGCTTCCCCCACCTGCCCCAATTCTGAAGCCGGTCAGAGCAGCAGCTGTTCCAGCCGCTCGACATAGCCTGCCAGCACGGCAAACGCAGTGTCGAGCGGCTCCGGCGAGCACAGGTCCACCCCCGCCTGCCGCAGCGCGTCGAGTGGGTAGCGGGAACCGCCTGCCCGCAGAAACTCCAGATAGCGATCCACCGCCCCTGGCTCCCCAGAGAGCACTCCCCGGGCCAACGCATGGGCGCCGGCAATCCCCGTGGCATACTGGTACACATAAAAATTGGCATAAAGATGGGTGGAGAACTGTGCCCAGGTATTGCCTGTGCGAGCCCGGTCCGTCACCAGCTCGGTGCCATAGCCTTCTGCAAAAAGATCGGCCATCAAGTCGTTGAGCACGGCGGCGGTCAACGCTTCTCCCTGCTCGGCGCGTTCGTGCAGTTCGAGTTCAAAGCGAGCCAGCGTCGGCATGAGGAAAAAATAGCGGTGGAAGTTGCTCATGGCCTCTTCGATCAGTCCGATCTGAAAGGCCCGTTCGGGTTGGGTACGTAAAAGATAGTCGCGCACCATGGCCTGGTTGAAATTGGAGGCGACCTCGGCCGCAAACAGGGTGTAGCGGGCGTAGATGACAGGCTGGGTACGCCAGCTGTAGAAGGAATGCAGCGAATGGCCCAGCTCGTGCGCCAACGTGCTCATGCTGAAAAGGTCGTCGGTGTAGCTCATCATGATGAAAGGATGTGTGCCCGGCCCGCCGTAGGAGAAGGCACCCAGCTGTTTTCCCTTGTTCGGGTAGAGGTCGATCCAGCGTTCGGAGAGCGCGCCGCGGCGCAGCACGTTCACATATTCTTCGCCCAGCGGCGCCATCCCCGCACAGATCCAGTCGACCGCCTGTCTGTAGGGAACCGGGAGCGGCTCTGCGACCAGAGGGGCCTTGATGTCATATTCGCGCAGCGTATCGACCCCCAGCACCCGGCGTCGCAGCCGCCAGTAGCGGTGCCAGGTCGGCAGGTTGCGGCGAAATGTTGCGATCAGGTTGTGAAAGACGGCTGCCGGGATGTTAGGCGGGGTGAGCGCTGCCTCCAGCGAGGAGCTGTAGCGGCGTGCCCGGGCCAGAAAGACATCTTGTTTGACCCCAGTCGCCAGCGCGTTGGCCAGCGTGTTGTGGACGGCGATGTGGGCGTCGGCGTAGCTCTCCCACGCCGTCCGTCGCACAGTGCGGTCGGCGTGGGTCAACAGCGCGCCCAGCGTGCCGTGCGTGACCTCATAGCGCTCGCTGCCCTCCTCGTTGTGGGCCATGGCAAAGGTCAGCTCGCTGTTCGTCAGGATCCCGTGGGTATTTGCAGCGGTCTCGAAGGGGTCTTCGATCTGGCCGAGCAACTCTTCCACCTCCGCCGAACGCACATGTGGGGAAAGCCGCTCCAGGTTGTCCAGATAGTGGCCATAGCGTGCCAGGCGGGGGTGGTTTTGCTGCCAGAGACGCAGCTTGTCCAGCCCGATCGCCATCAGCTCGGGCTCGGCAAAGGCGGTGGCAGCCTGCACGGTGGCAGCCAGGGTTGTCGCCTGTGCCCTGCGCGCCGCCGCTGCCTGATTGTGGGTGTCGGTGCTGTAGTCAAGCGCAGCGTACATCACCACCCGCTGCATCTCCTTGAGGAGCGTCTGCCAATATTCGAGCCAGTCGGCCAGCTGCTCTGCGTCCTCACCAAGGCGCCCCTGAAAGCGTCGGGTCTCTGCAAGGCGCGTGTTCACCTCGGCCAGGCTGGCTTCCCAACTGGCCGAGGTCGGGAAGATGCTGGCCAGATCCCAGGTGAACTCGACCGGAATTTCGGCACGGGGCGGAACAGCAGTTGTCGTCATGCGGATGTCCATTCTGGTGTGCGGAGGAAAAATACAGATGGGGTCTGGTCACCGTTGCTGGCCATCGAGCCAGAGCAGGACAATCAGGACAACCTCAGCCACTTTGTCGACATATGCCAGCGGCGAGCGCGTCCCGATCAACAGCCAGGCGATCACGGTGACTGCGGTGTAGGCGATCAGCGCCCAGCGTACAGCGGCGCGGTAGGGGGTCAGAGACGCAAGCGGAGCGGAGAAGAGAAAAAGCAGGGCCAGATAGCCCAGGCCGTTGAGCACAAAGATCAGACCGCCCGAATCCAGAAATCCGAGGCTCAGCCAGAGATGGATTGCTGCGGTCAAGGCAGTGAGTGCAACCACTCCCCCCTGCAACAGGCCAGAGATACGATTCGTCGACGGATTCATCTGGTCTCTTCCTTTGCCTTGTTCCAGCACGCCTTACCTCACAGTCTTTCATTTTATTGTACACCCATCCTCCATGCAAATCAGATTGGGGGGTCCGATTGGGGAGGCTTTTCTCCAGTCTGTTGTCAAGTTGAACGGTTGCGCTTCTCTGGCGTAGACTATGCAGCGGGGGATTGTGGACAGCAACGGCTGCCATTCGCTGTGGCGGTCTGCTGGCTGAAAAGAACAGGAGATGCGATGTACCAGGGAAGTGAGACGGCGCTCCCGGCGGCCTCGCCGGCCAGAGAGCTGTGGCGGGGCAGTTGGGTGATTTTTACCAAACACATGCACAAATTTGTCCGGAACGGCCAGGAAGTGGGGGGCACGCTGGCAGCGCCCCTGTTGTTGGCAGCCACCTTCGGTCTGGGAATGGAGCGGCTGGTCATGTCCGATGCGATCGATGGCCTGACCTATCCTTCTTTTCTCTTGCCGGGCATCGTTGCGTTTACGGCGCTCAGCGGTGCGATCAACGCTGGCATGACGATTCTGGAGGAGAAGATCAAGGGCCTGTTGAAGGAATACATGGTGGCCCCGATCCCGCGTGTGAGCATTCTGCTGGCGGCCACCGGCAGCGGGCTGGTCAAGACGCTGGTGCAGTCTCTGCTGATGGTGCTGGCCGCCATGCTCTTTGGCGCCCGCCTGCAGACGTCGCCGCTCGGGGTGGCCACTGCCCTGCTGGTGCTCTCTGCCTACGTCGTCGCTGGAGTCGGTTTCGCCAATGCCATGGCACTGCGCAGCCAATCGATCGGCGGTTATCATGTGGTGCTCTTTTTGGTCAACATCCCCCTGCTCTTTCTGAGCTCGGCGCTCTATCCGCTGGAGACCCTTCCGGCCTGGATGCGGGGGGTTGCCCTGTGCAACCCAACCACCTATGCGGTCGAGGGGATGCGGGCAGCATTGTTGGGCCGCAGCGCGATCCCGCTCTGGGTCTGTCTGGCGCTCCTTGTCGGGGCGGCGTGGTTCTTTACCGGGTGGAGTGTGCGAACATTTCGGCACAAGGCGGCCTGAATGGAAGAGACCATCAAACTTGAACAATTTCTCAAGTTGGCTCGGGTTGTGGGGAGCGGCGGCCAGGCCAAGCAGCGAATTCAAGGGGGGGAGGTGCGGGTCAACGGCCAGGTGGAGACCCGCCGGGGCCGCCAGCTGCGCCCTGGGGACCAGGTCGAGATAGACGGAGAGCTCCTGGTGGTGATGAGCGACCAGGAGCCGCCTGGGTAAAGCCCGCCTCAGGGTTTTCACGGCCTTGCCCTGCCTGCGCTCTGCTGTGGTACAATAGCGGCTATGGCAAAACAATACTACGGCGGACAAGCCGTCATCGAAGGGGTCATGATGCGGGGGCGCAAAAGCATGGCAGTGGCCGTGCGCAACCCGCAGGGGCAGATCGAACTGCACGAAGAAACGCTGACCGCCAAGATCTACACCAGCA
Organism: Chloroflexota bacterium; assembly: GCA_018969295.1. Taxonomy (GTDB): domain Bacteria; phylum Chloroflexota; class Anaerolineae; order Caldilineales; family Caldilineaceae; genus Caldilinea. Next base: position 131,835 of record JAGWYN010000004.1, read on the forward strand.
GCTGGGGACAGTGGCCATTCGTGCGTGGGCTGGGGATGTTGTGGGATGCGCTCGGGTTGGGCATTCGGGCTCTCTTCTGGAGTGGGGAGGTGGCTGCGCGCGAGGAGGAGGGAAAGCCGATCGAATTCACCGGCCCTGTGGCCTGGAGCACGATAGCGGTCAGCCTTTCTTTTGCGATCGGGCTCTTTTTTCTGCTGCCAACCTTTGCCGCCCGTCTGCTGGCCACCTATGTCAACGACGACCCGCTGGTGGACGCCTTCTTTGAGGGGGCGATCCGGCTGCTTGTCTTTGTCCTCTATCTTTGGGCGATCGGCCAGTTCAACGACATCCGGCGGGTTTTTGGCTACCACGGCGCCGAACACAAGACCATCAACGCCTACGAAGCCAACGCGCCGCTGACCGTCGCCGAAGTGCAAAAGTTCAGCGTGCAGCACACCCGGTGCGGCACGAGCTTTCTGCTCTATGTCCTTGTGATCAGCATTTTGTTGTTTGCCCCGCTGACCTTTTCGGGGGTCGAGCCGGGCTGGCTGGCGTTGCTGTTGCGCTTTGTGACTCGGCTGGCGCTGGTGCCGGTGGTGGCAGCCATCGCCTATGAAATCATCCGCTTCAGTGCGGCGCATGACCGCAACCCGCTCATGCGCATGCTCATCACACCGGGCTTGTGGCTGCAGAAGCTGACCACGCGTGAGCCCGACGACCGCATGGTGGAGTGTGCCATTGCTGCCTTGCAGCCTGTGCTGGCAGCAGACGGGCGTCCCCCCGGCACGCCACAGCGCTGAGCAGAGAGGCATCCCGGCAAGGTTCCTAGCTGTGCAGAGGCTGGGCTGCCCGCACACTCCCCCCCAGTTAGGCATTCCCTGTCACTCTTGTGATATGATTAGAAAAAATTTACAATCCTCTGGGTCGGTTGTGAATCGGTGTCGCTGGCGGGACGCCGCAGCCGACATTGGAGCGGTGAAAGAAAGGGGCTGCTGATGGCTACGCAGGATTATTTTGGTGCCAGAGATACTTTTGAGACAGGCAGCGGCCAGGCCGTCCTGTATCGTCTTGCTGCCCTGGAGCGGCGGGGCTTTTCGATCCGTCGGCTGCCGTTTTCGATCCGTATTTTGCTCGAAGCTGCGCTGCGTCAGGCAGACGGCTTCGAGATCACCCCAGAGGCGGTCGAAACGATCGCGAGCTGGGGCCCTGCGACTGCTGGCAAGGTGGAGATTCCCTTCAAACCGGCTCGTGTGATCCTGCAGGACTTCACTGGTGTTCCCAGTGTCGTCGATCTGGCTGCGCTGCGCAGTGCCATGGCCCGCATGGGGGGGGACCCCAAGAAGGTCAACCCGCTGGTGCCGGTCGACCTGGTCGTCGACCACTCGGTGCAGGTCGACCAGTTTGGCAGCGTGCTGGCGTTCGACTACAACGCCCAACTTGAATTCGAGCGCAACCGTGAACGGTACGAATTTTTGAAGTGGGGCCAGGAGGCCTTCGACAACTTCCGTGTCGTCCCCCCCGCCACCGGCATCGTCCATCAGGTCAATCTTGAATACCTGGCCAGCGTGGTGCTCACCCACGCCGAAGGGGGGGTGGCCTACCCGGATTCGCTGGTGGGCACCGACAGCCACACGACGATGATCAACGGGCTGGGGGTGCTCGGCTGGGGCGTAGGCGGCATCGAGGCCGAAGCTGTCATGCTCGGCCAGCCGATCTACATGTTGATGCCCGAGGTGGTCGGCTTCAAGCTGACCGGCGCGCTGCCGGAGGGAACGACCGCGACCGATCTGGTGCTGCGTGTCACCGAGCTGCTGCGCAAGAAGGGGGTTGTCGACAAATTTGTCGAGTTCTATGGGCCGGGCATGAGCCGGCTGAGCCTGGCCGACCGCGCCACGATCGCCAACATGGCCCCCGAATATGGGGCCACGACCGGCTTCTTTCCGGTCGACGAAGAGACGCTGCGGTACCTGGCCAGCACCGGACGCAGCCCGGAGCTGGTCGAACGGGTGGCCCGCTACTGCAAGGAGCAGGGGCTCTTCCACACGGCGGAGACGCCTGACCCGGAGTTTTCCGATTTTCTCGAGCTCGACATGGGCACAGTCAAACCGGCGCTGGCAGGCCCCAAACGTCCCCAGGACCGCATCGACCTGGACAAGATGAAGCAGAGCTGGCGTGCGGCGCTGACCGCACCGATTGGCCCGCGCGGGTATGCGCTGGAAGAACGCGAGTTGGAGAGACAGGTTCCGGTGCATTTTGCCGGCCGCGAGTTTGCGCTCAAACATGGCGACGTGGTGATCGCAGCGATCACCTCCTGCACCAACACCAGCAACCCCAGCGTCATGGTCGGGGCCGGGCTGCTGGCCAAGAAGGCGGTCGAGCGCGGGCTGGATGTCAAACCGTGGGTCAAGTCCAGCATGGCCCCTGGTTCACAGGTGGTCACCCGCTACCTCGACGCGGCCGGGCTGACCCCCTACCTGGAGGCGCTCAACTTTCACACCGTCGGCTACGGCTGCACGACCTGTATCGGCAACAGCGGCCCGCTGCCCGAGCCGATCAGCCAGGCGATCAAGCAGGGGGATCTGGTGGCTGCTGCGGTGCTTTCGGGCAACCGCAATTTTGAAGGTCGGGTCAGCCCGGATGTGCGGGCCAATTTTCTGGCCTCGCCGCCGCTGGTCGTGGCCTATGCCATCGCCGGCACAGTTCACATCGACCTGGCCAGCGAAGCGCTCGGCTACGACCCCAACGGCAACCCGGTCTATCTGAGCGAACTCTGGCCAAGCCAGGAAGAGATCCAGCAGACCCTCCACCGAGCCCTCCGTCCAGAGATGTTTCGCGAACAATATGCCAATGTCTTCGACGGCAACCCGGCGTTCAATGCTGTGGCGGTGAGCGGCGGCGAGCTCTTCGACTGGCAGGAGACGAGCACCTACATCCAGGAACCGCCTTTCTTCACGATCGACCGAGATGTGCCGCCGGTGCGGCCGATCGTCGGCGCGCGCGTGCTGGCGGTCATGCCAGACAGCACGACCACCGACCACATCAGCCCGGCCGGCAACATCGCGCGCAACAGTCCCGCCGCCCGCTATCTGACCGAGCATGGGGTGCCGCGCGAGGAGTGGAACAGCTACGGTTCGCGGCGTGGCAACCACGAGGTGATGATGCGCGGCACCTTCGCCAATATCCGCATCAAAAACCAGATGCTGGACGGCGAGGAAGGGGGCGACACCTACTATCTTCCGACGATGGAAAAGCTGGCGATCTGGGACGCTGCGGCCCGCTACCTTGCCGACGGCACCCCGCTGGTCGTGCTGGCGGGCAAGGAGTACGGCACCGGCTCCAGCCGCGACTGGGCGGCCAAGGGCGTCCAGCTGCAGGGGGTGCGCGCCGTGATCGCCGAAAGCTTCGAACGGATCCACCGCAGCAACCTGGTGGGGATGGGCGTGCTGCCGCTGCAGTTCAAAGCTGGCGCCAGCGCCAGGAGTCTGGGGCTGACGGGCTTCGAGCGCTACGATCTCCTCGGCCTGGGCGAGGAGATGGTGCCCGGCCAGGAGTATACGGTGCGGGCCACCGCAGTCGACGGCCGGGTGACCGAGTTTACAGTCGACAGCCGGATCGACACCCCGGTGGAAGTCAACTACTACAAAAATGGCGGCATTCTGCAGACTGTGCTGCGCAAGATGGCAAATTGAAGGAACAATCCATGGACATCCCTGTGCCCTCCTACCCACTTTCCGGCTGGGACCTGTCTCGGCTGCTGGCCGAGCCAGACGAGGCCGAAATCGCCCGCCAGCTGGCCGATCTGGAGGAAGAGGTTGGCGCTTTTGCCGGGCTGCGCGGGCGGCTGGAGAGCCAGACGGTCACTGCGGCGGACCTGCGCGCCGCAGTGCAGCGCTACGAGTCGATCGCACGCCGGACGGCGACGTTGGGTGCCTATGGCGGGCTTTGGTTTTCCGCCGACACCCAGTCGACCGCAGCGGTAACCTTTCAAAACCGCATGCAGCAGGTGCTGACTGCGGTCCAGAACCGCCTGCTCTTCTTTGAGCTCTGGTGGAAGGGGCTCGACGATGTGGCCGCAGCCGGCCTGCTGCCAGACCCAGCAGCCGACCCTGACTATGCCTTTTTTCTGGAGGATCTGCGCCGCACCCGCCCCTTCATGCTCGACGAAAGGTCTGAACAGATCATCAACCTCAAGGATGCGGACGGGATCGAGGGGTTGATGACGATCTACACGATGCTGACCAGCCGGCTCGAGTTCAAGCTCACCGTCGACGGGGTCGAGCAGACGTTGACCCGGGATGCGCTGATGGGCTATGTGCGGTCGCCGAATCCGGCGCTGCGCGCGGCCGCCTATCGGGAACTTTACCGGGTCTACGGCGCCGAATCCAAAATTCTGGCCCAGATCTACAACAACCGTGTGCGGGACTGGCACAACGAGCAGGTGGAGCTGCGCGGCTATGCGACGCCGCTGGCGGTGCGCAACGTCACCAACGATGTGCCAGACGCTGCGGTAGCTGCGCTGCTCGACGTAGCACGCCGCAACGCGACGGTCTTTCAGCGCTATTTCCGGCTCAAGGCCCAGTGGCTGGGGCTGAAAAAACTGCGCCGCTCCGACATCTACGCGCCGCTGGCCTCCTCCGACCGCACGCTTGATTTTACGGACGCCGCCACACTGGTGCTGGATACCTTTCGGCGTTTTGACCCGGTGGTAGCCAGGCAGGTCCAACGGGTCTTCGACGACCGTCATATCGACAGCGAGGTGCGCAAAGGCAAGCGAGGAGGCGCCTTCTGCTATACCGTGCGCCCCGATTTGACGCCGTATGTGTTGATGAACTACACGGGCAAGGTGCGCGACGTAGCGACGCTGGCCCACGAGCTGGGCCATGCGCTGCACAGCATGCTTGCCGAGCACCACTCGATCCTGACCCAGCATTCGACGCTGCCGCTGGCCGAGACCGCTTCGGTCTTTTCTGAAATGCTGTTGACCGAGCGGCTGTTGGCCGAGGAAAGTGACCCGCTGGTTCGCCGGGATCTGCTGGCCGCCGCCGTCGACGACATCTACGCGACCGTCGGTCGACAGGCCTTTTTTGTCCTCTTCGAGCAGGCAGCACACCAGGCCATCCTGGAGAATGCCTCGAGTGACCAGCTGAACGAGCTCTATATGGCCAACCTGCGCGAGCAATTTGGCGACAGCGTCGAGATCGGCGAAGAATTCCAGCACGAGTGGGTCAGCATCCCCCATATCTATCACACCCCATTCTACTGCTACGCCTACAGTTTTGGCCAGCTGCTCGTGCTGGCGCTCTATCGTCGCTATCAGCAGGAGGGGGAGGCCTTCAAACCCGGCTATCTCAAACTGCTGGCCTACGGCGGTTCGGCACACCCAGAGCAGATCTTGCGGGAGGCCGGTGTGGACATTGCCGACGAAGCCTTCTGGCAAGGTGGGTTCGATGTGATCAGCGCCCTGATCGACGAATTGGAAGCGATGTAGCGGGGACGGCCGAAGGTGAATTTTTGGATGACAAGAAACTACCCGGCCCATGTTCTCTATATGGCCCACGGCTGGCTGTCTGCGCAGGAACAGCAGGCGCTGCAAGAGGCGCTCTCCGCCGTGCAAGCGGGGCTCTCCGGCACAGAGCTGCCGCCCCTCTGCTGGACGCTGGTCACCAGCCAGAAAGCTGCGTTTTTGGCGAGCCGAGACCGGGCCCCCCAGATCGCCGTCGTCGAGTTTGGACAGATGCGGCAGCGGCTGAATTTTTGTGCGCAGATGCTGGCACGCTGGCCCGCCGCCGCCCTGGTCGCAGTGACCCACACCGCTGTCGAAGGGAGTGCGATCCCCTTTGCCCAGACGCTTGCATACCCGATGAGCGCCCCCGCCCTGCAGGCGGCCATCCGTGCGATCCTGCGGCGGGCTACCACGGGCGAGCTTCTGCGGGCCGGCGAAGTCAGCCTCGACACACAAAACCGCACGGTCAACACCCCGCGCGGCCAGCACCACATCACCCCCAAACAGTCGGCGCTGCTGCAAATGTTGATGAGCCGTCGCGGTGAAGTTATCTCCCGTCGCGAGATCATGGAGACCATCTGGGAAACCACCTTTTTGGAAGATACCCGCACGCTGGATGTCCATATCCGCTGGTTGCGCGAACAGATCGAGAACGACCCCTCCAACCCGCAGTACATCCTCACTGTGCGCGGCAAGGGCTACTCGTTCTGCCCCAAACCCGGGATCAGCTGATGCGACGGTAGACCTCTTTGATGTTGGGGAGATGCTCGATCTTGGTCAGGATCCGGGTCAGCTGGGTCACATCCTGAATTTCGAGTGTCGCTGCGATCACGGCCAGGTTGTCCTTCTGGCCGGTGACCGCCTCGATGTTGCGCATGTTAACATGTTCGTCGGCAACGAGCGCGGCGATATCGCGCACCAGGCCGGAGCGGTCGTAAGCACTGATGTGGATTTTGACCGGGTAGGTTTTTTCCTGCAAGGTGGTCCAGCTGACCTCGATGATGCGGCTGTGCTCGTTGCCGAGCAGCCGGTTGATGTTGGGGCATTTCTGGGTATGAATGGTCACCCCCCGTCCTTTGGTGACATAGCCCACGATCGGGTCCCCAGGCACTGGATGGCAGCATTTGCCCAGGTTGGTCAACAGCCCCTCGACCCCCTGCACGCGCAGGCCATCGAAGCCGGCCACATCGGCGGCATTCTGTCCAGGTTGGAACGAAAAGACATCGAACGAGGCCAGCCGTTCCTGTTCGCGGCGCTCATATTCGATGATGCGGGCGGCAATGTGCTGTGAGTTGATGTCGCCGTACCCGATCGCAGCCAGAAAATCGTCCAGCAGCTCGTAGCGGAAGAGCCGACTGACCGCCTCGAAGCTGAGATCCGCCGAAAGCCGGTGCAGCTCCTTGTCGAGCGCCTGGCGCCCGCGCAGGATATTTTCGTCACGGTTCTGACGGCGCAGCCAGGTTCGAATCTTGCTGCGTGCACGCTGGGTGGCGACAAACTCCAGATCCGGGTTGAGCCAGTCCCGGCTCGGCCCCCCGCGCGAGGCCGCGATGATCGACACCTGGTCCCCGTTCTGCAGCTTGTAATCTAGCGGAACCAGCTTGCCGTTGACATTGGCACCTCGACAGCGGTGGCCCAGTTCGGTATGAATGTTGTAGGCAAAATCGATCGGGGTCGAGCCTGCCGGCAGCTCGACAATGTCGGCGTTGGGCGTAAAGACCAGGACCCGGTCGCTGAAGACATCGGTCTTCATGCCGTCGACAAACTCGTCGGAGTCGCTCATCGAGAGGGGTTCTGACATCAACTTGCGCAAATAGGCAATTTTTTTCTGCACATCCTCGCTGTGGCGGGTCTGCTCTTTGTACTGCCAGTGCGCAGCAATGCCCAGCTCGGCCATGTCATGCATCTCGCCGGTGCGGATCTGAATTTCAACCGGGCGCCCATCTTTTTTGATCCGTACCGCCGTGTGCAGGCTGCGGTACATGTTGTCCTTGGGGTTGGCGATATAATCGTCGAACTCCCCTGGGATCGGGTGCCACATGGTGTGGACCACCCCCAGCGCAGCGTAGCACTGGGCGACGCTGTCGACGATGATGCGAAACCCGTGCACATCGTAGATCTGCTCAAAGCCTACCCCTTTGCGCTCCATCTTGCGGAAGATCGAATAGATGTGCTTGGGGCGCCCGTAAATTTGGGCATGCAGACCCGCCTCGCTCAGCGCTCGTTCCAGGTCGGCTTTGATGCGGATGACCAGTTTGTCGCGGTCGTCTTCTTTCTGTTGGACTGCATTTTTGATCTCGCGGTAGCTGCCCGGGTTAAGATAGCGGAAGCTGAGATCCTCCAGTTCAGACTTGATGCGCCAGATGCCCAGACGGTTGGCGATCGGGGCATAATAGTCGAGGGTCTCCCGGGCAGTCCGGCGTCGTTTGTATTCTTTCTGGCCAGCGAGCGTCCGCATGTTGTGCAGACGGTCGGCCAGCTTGATGATCAACACGCGCAGATCCTCGATGCTGGCCAGCATCATCTTGCGCAGCGATTCTGCCTTCTGGTTGCTGACTGGCGCGTCGGTTTTGCTCTTTTTTTCTTGAATTTTTTTGAGCTTGGTGACCCCGTCCACCAGCCGGGCGATCGTAGAGCCGAAGTGGGTGCGGAGATAGTCGATGCTGTAGTCGCTGTCCTCGGCTACGTCGTGCAGAAGCCCGGCCGCCAGCGCTTCGGGATCCATGTGCAGCTCAGCCAGAATCTCGGTTACCGCGATCGGATGGGTGATGTAGGGTTCGCCGCTGTCGCGCTGTATGGCGTGGTGTGCATAGCTGGCCAGCATATACGCGCGCAAAATCAACTCGCGACTTTCCGCCCGAAAGCTCTCTGGCAGGTTGTTCCACAACGCCTCGATCGCCCGACATTCTTCAGGCGATGGCTCCAGACGGATCAGATCCTGCCCGTCGGCGGTCGGCAGCGGCCGGAGCCGCTCAAGCGCCTGCCAGAGTTCCGAAGACGGGGTCTCCGGTTCTTCTGGGCCCGTCTGCAAGGTCTCCCCGTTGGCTGGGGTCTGCTGTTCATCGTCCCCTGCCGGCTCCTGTGCAACGGCAAGCAAGGGGGGCGCCAGAGTTCTGGTCGGCGCGTGGTTGACTGAAACGCTCACCTGCTGCCTCCTGGTCCTGCAGCCAGACCCTGGCTGCATGCTTTTCTAACCTCTATTCTACCCCGACAAGGTGCCACTGTGCAACGTCCCTACAGGGTTCAGGGCGCCTCCAGCCAACGACAGAGCAGAGCAAGAATTTCTGTGTGGGGGGTGGTGTCGAGGTCAAACCAGAGGATCTCCTTCAGCTTGCGCAGCCAGGTCATCTGATGGCGGACATAGCGGTGGGTTTCGGTTTTGATACGAGCGGCGGCCGTCTCCAGGTCACACTGGCCTGCCAGGTAGTCGCCACACTCGCGGTAGCCCAGGCTGGTCATTGCCGGCAGCCGACGGGTGTAGCCCGCAGCCAGCAGACGCTCCGTCTCTGCGACCAGTCCGTTGGCCAGCATGGCGTCGACCCGACGGTCGATCCGCTGGTAGAGCGCCGCCCGTTCACGGGTCAGCCCGACCTGCAGAATCCGATAAGGAGGCGGTTCGCTGCCCTCCAATTCGACCTTAGAGCGGCCCGTAGAGAGCAGGATTTCCAGCGCTCGCAGCACCCGGCGCGGGTTGCGGGCGTCGATCTGCGCCGCAGTGGCAGGGTCGCTGGCTGCCAGCTGCGCAAAGAGCGCTGCAATCCCTTCACGGGCCAACCGTTCTTCCAGCACCGCTCGCAGCTCCGGGTTCGGGGCAACCGCAGGGATCCGCAGCCCTGCAACGACAGCACGAATATAGAGCCCCGTCCCCCCCACCAGCAGCGGGGTGTGGCCGCGAGCATGGATGGCGTCGATCGCAGCGTAGGCCAGCTGCTGGTATTCGGCGACTGTCAGAACCTGGTCTGGGTCGCGCAGGTCGAGCAGGTGGTGGGGAATCAGAGCCCGTTCTGCCGGGGTCGCTTTGGCTGTGCCGATGTCCATCCCACGGTAGATCTGTCGGCTGTCGGCGCCGACCACCTCTCCTTGGCAGCGCTGCCCAAGTGCCAGGCTCAGCTCCGTCTTCCCTACGCCCGTCGGACCCAGCAAGACGATCAGGGGAGGCCTAGGCATCGCTCACCGCGTGGCGGATGTGCTCGACCGACTGCAGCTGTCCTTGTCTGTCCACCTGTACCCCGACCACGTCCAGCCGCCAGGGGCCGGTCCAGCCGCAAGCTCGCACGTAGTGGCGGGCCACCTGGCGCATTTTGGCTGCCTTGCGCGGGGTGATCGACTGCAGCGCTGAGCCGTAAGCGAAGCCACGCCGGGTGCGTACTTCGACCAGCACCAGCCAGGGCACCACTGCGCCGCCTTGGCCGTAATCAGGCTCCGGTTCCTGGGCCACAATATCGATTTCACCGGCTGCGCAGCGCCAGTTGTGCTCGACGATGACAAGTCCTGCAGCCTGCAAGGTATGGCGCGCCAGTTGTTCCCCCCAATCCCCCAGCTGGCGGCGCGGGGCTGTCCGGCGGGGGACGAACTCAGCCATGGGAGCAGAGCTCCAGTTGTACTGGGCGGCGGGCGAGCGGAGCAAAGGTGAAGCGGTGGATCGGGCAGGGGCCGGAGGCCTGCAGCGCAGCCAGGTGGGCTGCCACCCCGTAGCCTTTGTGCGCTGCAAACCCATACCCGGCATAGTCCAGGTCGTAGCGATCCATCAGCTGGTCTCGATGCACCTTGGCCAGAATTGACGCTGCTGCGACCGAGACCATCGTGCGGTCTGCTTTGGGCTGTACGGTCTGGGGGGTGGCCACCTGGGGCAGGTGTACCCAGTCGATCAACAGGTGGTCAGGGCGACAAGTCAGCACGGCCAGCGCCTGCTGCATAGCCTGTCGGGTGGCAGCAGCGATCCCGATGGCATCGATCACAGCCGCATCCACCACCCCAATCCCCCACGCTGCCGCCTCGGTTTTGACTGCTGCGGCCAGCACACTGCGCTGGGCGGGGCTCAGCAGTTTGCTGTCTCGCACCGCGCCCCACACATCGCAGGTCGCCTGTCGGACGACCACAGCGGCCGCCACCACCGGGCCGGCCAGTGCACCCCGCCCGGCTTCGTCGAGACCCGCCACCCAGCGCACCCCCTGTGCCCAGAGCGCCTGTTCTATCTGCAAGGTTGGGGCTACACCAGCCCGCCGCACGGTTGCGATGTTACCCCCCCTTCCACTGCGCATCTTCCGCGCAGTGGCTTCTGCCAACAGCTCGATCGGCTGCGGAGCGCTGCAAGCAAGGCTTCAGTGCAGAGAGCCCGTTCATGGAACATAGACGCGCAGCGAATCAAAGAGAACGGCACCAAAGTCGCTGCCAGTGGCCAGTGCGCCGGCGCCGATGCGGCCGGCCTGGACCGGCTCCACCTCGATCTCGTCCAGCAAGATGTCGTTGGCGCTGAAACGCAGCAGACCGCCGGCATCCTCCAGTACCAATCGGTTAGGCTGACCGGCCTTGGACAAGTTGGGCAGCTGGGTTGGGGTCCGCAACAGAGTGGCCTGGCCCTGCACATAGCGTACAGCGCCAAATCGGCCCTCACCGTCCAAGGTAAAGAGGTAAAAATTGCGCTCGTCGCTGAAGCGCCCGACCAACGCCACCGCGGCATCAGGGGTCTGGGCGTCGATGGTGGCCACCGCCGCCAAGGCCACGGTTGGTTGGCCTTCCAAAGCAAACCGGCTCCAAGCCAGAAACCCAGGCCAGACGTCGAGCCGATAGCTCCCTTCGGCTGGCAGCACCTGTGCCTCTGCTACACCGGGCCCGACCAAAGGGGGCCACAGCCCGCGGTCCTGGTCAAAGGTGTCTGCCCAAAGGGCCTCCCCCCCAGCCAGGCTGGGGCGCCCGACCACATCCCCCAGGGTCAGGTCTGGCTGCAAAAGGCTGGCACCGACCAGGGTTGTCACCGCCAGCAACAACAGAATCAGGCAGACCACCAGCCACCAGGTCGACAGGCTCACTCTGGCATTGGGCGGGCGCAGCACACTGGCAGGGGCTGTCGGCCGGCGCGCAGACAGGCCGATCGACAGGCGTTTGTGGGCAGACGCTTTGTCCCCTGTCGGTCCGCTGCTGACCGGGGCAGAAACATCTGGCTGCGGGCTCTGGAACGAGGAGGCCATCTGGTCATTCTCCCGGAAACTAGATCAAAGGGGTGTTGGGGGTATGCTGTCCTTTGTTCAACTGCTCAAGATCTGCGTCGACCATTATACGGACAAGTTGGCGAAAGTCAACCGCGGGTTCCCAGCCCAGCCGCCGCCCTGCCTTGGCAGGGTCGCCGACCAGCAGGTCTACCTCGGCGGGCCGGTAGTAACGGGGGTCCTGCACCACATAGCGCTGCCAGTCCAGGTCGAGGTAGCCGAACGTCTCCTCGACAAACTGCTGGACAGTGTGGGTCTCGCCCGTAGCGACGACATAGTCGTCGGGTTGTTCCTGCTGCAGCATGAGCCACATGGCCCGCACATAATCGCCCGCAAAGCCCCAGTCGCGCTGTGCCTCCAGGTTGCCGAGCCTCAGCTCTTTGGCGAGCCCCAGCTTGATGCGTGCGGCCGTATGGGTGATCTTGTGTGTGACGAACTCCAGCCCGCGACGCGGGCTTTCGTGATTGAAAAGGATGCCCGAACAGCCGAAGATGTTGTAGCTCTCCCGATAGTTGACCGTGATCCAGTGGCCGTAGACCTTGGCCACGCCGTACGGGCTGCGCGGGTAAAAGGGGGTCGACTCGCGCTGGGGGACCTCCACCACCTTGCCGAACATTTCGCTGCTGGAAGCCTGGTAGAAGCGGATGGAGGGGTCGACGATGCGGATGGCCTCCAACATACGCGTGACCCCCAGGGCGGTGAACTCGCCGGTCAGCACTGGCTGGGTGAAGCTGGTGGGCACGAAGCTTTGCGCCGCCAGGTTATAGACCTCATCCGGGCGGTAGTCGTGGAGCAGGCCGATCAGGCTCATCTGGTCGAGCAGGTCTCCCTGCACGATCTCAATGCGGTCCTGAATTTCGCGGATGCGGTCAAAATTGATCGTGCTGGTGCGCCGCACCATTCCGACCACAGTGTACCCTTTTTCGAGCAAAAACTCAGCCAGGTAGCTTCCATCCTGGCCGGTCACCCCTGTAATCAGGGCTGTGGGCATAAAAATAACGGTTCCTTTCTGACAATTTGTCTGCAAACTGCCCGTTTCACGCCCGGCGCACCTGGCGGCGCCAGCTGTCGAGCAGATCCCGCAGCGCAGCTTCTATCTCGATCTGAGGGTGCCAGCCGGTGGCCTGGACAAGACGGCGGTTGTCACAGCAGGAGCGCGGCACATCGCTGGGCCGCAGCCGCGCCGGGTCGAGTTCGACCTGGATGGTCGTTGTGGTCAGGGACAACAGCGTATCGAGCAGCCAGCGGATCGCGCGCGGGCGGCCCGATCCGACGTTGTAACATGCGCCGGCCTCCCCATGCTGGGCGAGCAGCCAGTAGGCCCGCACGACGTCGCGCACGTCGGTAAAATCGCGCTCGGCGCCAAGGTTGCCGACCTTTAGGATCGGCTCGCGCAGCCCCAGTTCGATCTCGGCGATTTGCCGGGCAAAGGCGCTGGCAGCAAATTCGTCCGCCTGTCCTGGCCCCAGGTGGTTGAAGCTGCGGGCCCGCACAGTGGGCAGACGACAGCTGTTGTAGTACTGCAAGGCCATCATGTCCTGGGTGATCTTGCTGACCCCATAAGGGGAGTTGGGGCGCAGCGGGGTCTCTTCGTCGATCGGCAGATCGGCGGCCTCGACCAGCCCATAGATCTCGTTGGAAGAGACCACCAGCGTGCGGCAGCCGGGCTGCCAGCGGCGCAGCGCCTCCAGCAGATTGAGCTGGCATTGAATGTTCAGTTCGTAGGTTGTCCACGGCTGCTGCCAGCTGCCGCCGACATCGCTCCACGCGGCCAGGTGCAGGGCGCAGTCGGGCCGCACCTGTTCGACGACTTCGCCCACCCACACCGCGTTGCGCAGGTCCCCGCGGTGCAGGGTCAGCTTTCCGGCCAGGTGGGCGATGCGGCGGTCATGGCGGTGCACCACACCGTGAACTTGGAGCGCCGGGTCAGCGACCAGCAGTTCAGCCAGAAAGCTGCCGGCAAAACCGGCGATCCCGGTGATGAGAACGCGCAAGCTCGTGTCCGATTGGCCCCAAACTACCGACAGGGGCAGACGGCAGCGATATCGGGCCGGCTGCAGACGGCAGCGTCCAGCAGTTCAGGCGGATATGGGCACGAACCGCCGCCACCGCCACCACCGCCGCCACCACCGCCGCCACCGCCACCATCACTGCCCCCGCCGCCGTTGTCGTCGCCCCCTCCGACCGCCACAGGGGCGCTGCAGGCCGGGCCAACATCCAGCGGCGTGCTGGCGCCGGAAACCCAGCCCGCAAATGTTCCACCCGACCGCACTGCGATGCGGGCCACGACTTCAGTGCCACATTGCACACGGAAAGGGTCTGCGCTCCAGCTGTAGTACGAGCCATCCTGCTTCACAGTGGCCGGCTCGGCCACAAATGTCCGATAGGGCACAGGTTCCCCCTTGAAAAACAACAGCAGATCGGTGTACCAGTCGATGCCCGCCAGCCGGCTTGGGTCGCTGGGCCACTGCCAGCGAAAGACGCCGTTGTAAAAATCGATCAGGGTGGGAGGATCGACCCAGATCGACGGCAGAGGTGGCGGATCAGCCGGGGCCGGGGCAGCTGCTGGGGCAGCCGGGGCGGCCACTGGCCGGGCGACCGGTGCCGGGGGGGGCTGAACCGCCAACGGGGCTGGCTGGCCGTCGATCTGTATGTAGCCGGCGTTGACCCAGCCCAGCCCAGAAGGCGCGCCGGCGTAGCGAATCAGGTACCAGCTGCTGCTGCGCCCGACGATGGACACCCGTTCGCCCGCATTCAGCTTGCCAAGCGCAACGGCGTTGACTGCGGGGGCCGAGCGCACATTCAGCCGGTTGGCGTTGACCACCGTCCCCCCAAACACCAGAAAGCCGCCGGCCTGGGATTTGGGCGCAGCAGCGACCGGTGCCGCTGGAATCGCTGTCAACAGCACAGCGGCCAACAGACCATAGATTGCCCAGCACCAGACACGCCGGTTCAGACGTTTTGCCATTGTTGTCTCCTCCTGTTCGGTTGTCATGGCCCGCCATTGCTCAGATGGTTTTCACTTGACAAAAATCCAGCTCGCCACAAAGTCTCGGCGCTCGCGAAGCGCCCTGTGAGCAGGAATTTCATTTTACACCGGATCGCAGCAGGATGCCATCCACGAAGACGATTCTGCGAGGTTCTTCGATTTGCGCCAGACGAAGTCCCGGGTATGATCGTAGATCTGTACGTTCTAGCCAGAATGCCACAACGTCAACCGCAGCGGGGGCCACGATGAGTTATCAATCTGAAGCGATCGAACGTTTTTCGCGGCGCAACGCCCATGTTGCTGTCATTGGCCTGGGCTACGTCGGGCTGCCGCTGGCGGTCTCGTTCGCTCAGGCCGGCTATCGGGTGACCGGGATCGACCTGGACGAACGCAAGGTCGAGCGGATCGAGCGCGGCGAGTCTTATATCGAAGATGTGCCTTCGACTGCGCTGGCAGCCTGTCAGACCCCAGAGCGGCGTCTGGCAGCGACAACCGACTTCAGCGTGCTGGCCACCTGCGACGCGGTCTCGATCTGTGTGCCGACGCCGCTGAGCAAGACCGGCGACCCTGATGTCTCCTACATTGCCAGTGCAGTGGAGCAGATTGCCCGCTATCTGCATGCTGGGATGACGGTTGTTCTGGAATCCACGACCTACCCTGGCACGACCCGTGACCTGCTGCTGACCAAACTGGCAGAAAATCACCAGGGCTGGCGCGTGGGCGAAGCGTTTTTTCTGGCGTTCTCGCCCGAACGGGTCGACCCCGGCCGGGTCGACTGGACGACCCGCAACACCCCCAAGGTGTTGGGGGGAGTGACGCCAGCCTGTTTTCAGGTGGCCAGCGCCTATTACTCCGCCGCGATCGAGACCCTGGTGCCCGTCTCCTCGCCAGAGGCAGCTGAAATGACGAAGCTGTTTGAGAACACGTTTCGCTCGGTGAATATCGGGCTTGCCAACGAGCTGCTGCTGATGTGTGACAAACTGGGGTTGGATGCCTGGGAGATCCTGGAGGCAGCGGCCACCAAGCCTTTCGGGTTTATGAAATTTACGCCGGGCCCGGGGCTGGGCGGCCACTGCATCCCGATCGACCCGCTCTATCTTTCCTGGAAGATGCGTACCCTGGCCTATACGGCGCGTTTCATCGAGCTGGCCAGCGAAATCAACACGGGGATGCCGCGCTACTGGGTGCAGAAGGTGCAAGATGCGCTCAACGACGCAGGGAAGGCAGTCAAGGGGAGCCAGATTCTGGTGCTGGGGGTTGCCTACAAAAAAAATGTAAGCGACCTGCGCGAGTCGCCGTCGCTGGATATTCTCCACCTGCTGGAAGCGAAAGGGGCCAGGGTGGACTACCACGACCCCCATGTGCCGGCGTTCCAGCACGAGGGCATGGAGAAGGTAGGGGTTTCGGATCTGGAGGGAGCCCTTGTTCGGGCCGACTGTGTCGTGGTTGCCACGGATCACGACGCCTACGACTGGGGGGGGGTACGTCGTGCAGCCCGGCTGCTGGTAGACACGCGCCACGTGGCGCGCTGATTCAGCCAGCGGCTGCACGCAGCGCGCGCACGGCTGCTGCCGGATCCCCGGCGAACGCAGCGCTGCCGACCGCAAAAAAATCGGCGCCAGCCGCCACGGCCTCGGTCAGGGTGGCTGGCTGGATCCCCCCATCCACCCCGATCGCAAAGTTTAGATCGCCCGCTGCCCGCCGCTGGTGCAGCCAGCGCACCTTGCCCAGGCAGCTGGCGTCGAAGAGCTGGCCGCCGAAGCCCGGTTCCACCGCCATCACCAGCAGCAGGTCGATCTCTGCCAGATGGGGCAGCAACGGCTCCAGCAGTCGGCTGCGGTTGACAGCCACCCCGGCAGCACAGCCCAGCTGCCGGATCGTGGCCAGGGTAGCCGCCAGATCCGGCGTGGTATCCTCCTGCACAATGATCATCTGCGCGGCGGCAAAGAGTGGCAGCACGGCATCCGGGTTCTCAACTTCCAGATGGGCGTGCAGCGGCAGTGCGGTGACCCGGCGCAGATCGGAGAGTGTTTTGGGGCTGAACGCGTAGTTGGCCACGTAGTGGCCGTCCATGATGTCGATGTGCAGCGAATTGGCGCCGCCCCGCTCGGCTGCCTGCACAGCTGCTGCCAGATGGGTGGTGTCCGCCGCCAGGATCGATGGGCTCAGGTGGATCATGGGCATTCTCTCCTCTATTGGCGGGCTACGTGGCGTGTGGTGGCCTGGATCAGATCCTGTACACGGCCGTAGGTTGCGATATACTGGTCGACATAGAACCGATAGGCGGCATGGGCTTCCGGATCCGGCTCGATGCGTTCGCGCACGCGCACCATCTGGCCGGCTGCGCTGCTGAGGTCTGGGTAGAGACCGGCTCCGACTGCGGCCAGGATTGCAGAGCCCAGCGCCGGTGCGTCGGCGACCTCGGTCAGGGTGATCGGCACATTGCTCACATCTGCGTGCATCTGCATCCAGAGCCGGCTCCGGGTAGGCCCGCCGGCAGCCACCATTTCCTCCACGGCAAACCCATTGGCCCGGAAGGTGCGCAGGATATGTTCTGTGCCGTAGCAGATGCCCTCCAAGATGGCGCGGAAGACATGGCCGGTGGTGTGGCGCAGCGAGAAGCCGCGCATGATCCCGCGGGCTTCGGGGTCGACATAGGGGGTGCGGTTGCCCTGCCAGTACTCCAGCACGATCAACCCGTCTGCGCCGACCGGCACGTGTGCAGCCAGTTCGTTGAGCACGGTGTAGGTATCCACCCCCCGTTCGGCTGCCAGCGCCGCCTCTTTGCCGCAGAAATTGTCGCGAAACCACTTGACGACCGATCCTGTCGACACCTGTCCTCCCTCCACCGTGTGCTGGCCGGGCAGCACGGCGTCGGTGTAGGTGCCAAAGATGCCTTTGGCATGAAATGCGGCGGCGCTCTGCCCCAGCATCAGGTGTGACGAACCGGTGATAAAGGCCAGCTTGCCGGGTTTCACCACGTTCAGGCCGACCATGGCCACCAGCGCATCTGCCCCTCCTTCGGCCACCGGGATACCTGGGGGCAGCCCCAACTCGGCGGCGACATCGTCGCGCAGCCGGCCAGCGACCTGGCCCAGGTCCAAAATTTGTGACGGGAAGCGATCCAGAAGATCTTCAAGCCCGATTTTGGTGTAGAACCCTGCTGGCCAGCCGCCGGCGCTGCGGTCATAGTACCAGCGGATGCTGGTATTGTTGATGCTGCCCACCCATTCGCCGGTCAACCGGTAGGTCAGCCAGTCGATAAATTCGCCGGCATAGCGGGTGCGTGCCCAGAGGGTCGGCTCGTTTTCCTTGACCCACAGCGCTTTGCACGGCATCCACTCGGCGGAGACATTGCCGTAGCCGTTGTACTTGCGCGCGGGGTCGTCGACCTGTGCGATGCGGCTGGCCTGGTCGGCTGCGCGCACGTCCATCCAGATAATTGCCGGGCGCAGCGGGGTGAACGACTCATCCATCAGCACCACGGTACAGCTGGTACAGTCGGCACCCACCCCGACGATCGCCTCGCCGGGCACACCGCTTTGGGCCAGGGCCCGTCGGGTTGCTGCCACCAAGGCCCGCCACCAGTCGTCGGGATGCTGTTCGGCCCAGCCAGCGTAGGGATGATAGAGCGGGTAGGGTTCGGACGCAAAGGTCACTGGGCGTCCAGCCAGGTCAAAGATGCCTGTCCGCACACTTTCTGTGCCAAAATCGATGCCAAGAACATACGGGCCTTGCGACATAACGCCTCCTGAGCAGTGGATCGGATGCGGGTTGTAAAAACAGATTGTCGGTAGTATACCATCTCTGTGGTTGTCCCGAGAGGTCGGCAGGAGAAGCTACTGCAGAGCCAAGAAGGGGGACTTCTAGTTGCCAGTCACTTCTTCGATCGAGACCAGCACCCGGTCGAGCGCCTGCTCGTGGCCAGGGGCCACCGACCAGTTCAACCGCACGCGCATCCGTTCGCCGGACAGCCGGGAGTTGACCCCTTGCCAGGAAAAAGCGGTTCGCCCTTCGTCGATCCAGACCAGTTCGTCGATAAAAAATGGATAGCCTTCGGGGGGGATGAGGCGGTCCAGGCTGCTGAGCAGCGCATCGCGTGAGTCAGCGCCGTACAGCGTGAGGCTGGCCCGGTTGAAGGCCAGCAGCTTGACCTGGGCCAGACAGGCGGCTACTGCGGCGGGATTTTGTTCAAAAAAGGCACGCAGGTCGGAGATCCCCTGTTGGTGCAAGCGGGTCAGGGCCGCTTTGACTCCTGAAAAATCTTGTTCCCACAGCGAGATCGGCGAGTTTTCAAAAAGGTCGTGGTAGCGGAGTTCGCTTTCGAGGCGGGCCTGTTCGGCCTGTTTGCGCTGTGAAATGTCCTCGATCACGCCGACGAAATATTTGGGGTGGCCTGCCAGGTCGCGCACCAGCGAGACCGTGCGGTTGACCCAGACCAGCGAGCCATCCTTGCGCAGAGTGCGTTTTTCGAGGCTGTAGGTGCTGCATTCGCCGGCCAGCATGGCCTGCATCAACGCTTCTTCGGCTGCCAGATCGTCCGGGTGGGTCAGCTGGCGGGTCGACATCGACAGCAGTTCAGAGGGCGTGAACCCCAGGATCGCACAAAGCCGCTGGTTGACGCGCACATAGCGTCCCTCCAGGCTGAGGTGGGCCAATCCGACAGCCACCTGGTCGAAGGTACTGCGCAGCCGCTCGTCGCTCTCGCGCAGGGTAGCTTCGATCATTCGGTAGGTGGAGACATCGTGTGCCGTGAGCACAGCCCCCACAATGCGATCCTGGAAATCCAGGATGGGGGAGAGCCCGATCAAAATCTGGAGTTCGAGCCCATCGCGGCGCACCAGGGTGCACTCGAATTGTTCCGTGCCGTAGCCCTCGCGCAGCCGGTGAATCCGATGCAAGATCTCGTCGTACTGGCGAGGGGGCAAAACTTGGGCCAACGACTTGCCGGCCACCTCCCGGCTCTGGTAGCCGTAGATGCGGGTCGCGCTGGCATTCCAGGTCTGGATCAGGCCATCCAGGGTGACGCTGACGATCGCGTTGTCGGAAGATTCCACAATCGCTGCGAGGAACCGTTGGGAGCGTTCGGTCTGAGAGCGTTCGAGATAGTGGCCGATTCGTCGGGCGATCTCGCTGAGCAGGCTGCGTTCTTCGTGCAGAAAAGGTCCTACGTCGGCGTCGGGGTGGTAGCTCAGATAGCCGACCGTCACCTGGCCGACTGCTTTTCCTTGGGCCATGATCGTGTCTGATTGTTGCCAGGGGGACTCTTGGAAATTGGGGATTGTGTAGGAGCGGCCGGCGACCAGGATGCGGGCACAGGCATCGGTCGTGTGCTGCCAGGCGAGCGGCAGCAGCGCGACCAGTTCCACAAAATAGTCCTCGAATTCAGCGTGTAGCCGGTCGGCCAGATAGGACTCGTGGTAGAGGGCAGAGAGTTCCTTGGTGCGTTCAGCGAGACGCAGGCCACTGGCGGCGGTGTCCACCTGGGCCAGCACCTGTTCGAGTTCGACGACCCGCCGGCGCAGCAGATCCACTTCGATTTCCAGCACTTTGGTTACGGGCATCATCGCACACCTCGCCGGTTTGGGGAAGTGCCGCAGAAATCAGGGGGGCACTCCCCCTCCAGAATCAGAGAAGCCCAACAGACCTGTTCTCTTCATTGTACTTGAATTTGGGCTCGATCGCCACAAAAAAACGGCGGGTGCCGCCCAAAAACTCTGGGCAGCACCCGCCGTATGACACAGCAGCCGATCAGATCTTCTGGACGTTGGCAGCGGCCGGGCCCTTGTCCCCCTGCACAATCGAGAATTCGACCTTATCGCCTTCAGCCAGCGTGCGGAACCCCGCTGTCATGATGGCAGTCTGATGGACGAAGACGTCCTTACGACCGGAATCTGGCGTGATAAAGCCGTAGCCTTTCTGATCGTTGAACCATTTAACGGTGCCTTTTTCGCGAGCGGACATGTTGGAAACTCCTCTTCCTGGTACAAACAACAACATTGAACAACGCTACAAAATGTGGCCATTTCCAACGGAAAAACAAAAGGCCGCCCAGACGTGAAGTCAAGCGGCCGTGATTTACTCGCTGTCGGACTTACATTCTAGCGTAACATATCTTACTCGATCTTTTTATCGATGTCAAACCGGGTGGCTGAACGGATTCATGTCGATTTACAGCGCCGCAATCCCCAAAACCCGTTGTTTTTTGCCTGCTCTGGCCAACGGGCGTAGAATGATGCTCTGCATGCCGTACAGAGCCCCAGATGCAGGTGGAACAAAGTGCACAGCCAGGCAACGGCGACGAGTAAACAGATCCAAAAGCAAGGAAATCATTCTATGCAAGAATCCGATCAGATGGCGCCAGCACAGCCGAATATGGACGACGAGATCGACCTGCGCCAGTACCTTGACGTGCTGATCGCCTGGCGTTGGGAGATCCTGGCGATCATGGTGCTGGTCACGCTGGTTGCTGCGGGGGTTGTGTTGATCCAGCGTGCGGTCACTCCTCCAGTCTACTCGGCCACAGCAACCCTTGCCATTGCCCGCACCAGCCGAGACATCCAGTTTGATGAGAATTTCCGGACGACGCTGGACGCAGAAAATCCGGCCAGCACCCGGCGGGTGGCGTTGGTGGGGCTGGTGGCGAGCAACGCGGTTGCAGAAGTGGTGGCCAAAGGGCTCAGCGATGCGTTCGACGAAAAAGAGCGGGTCCCTACCCAGTTGCTCAAACAGATCGATGCTGCGGCAGTCACGGCGCCAGGCAGCCGAACCGAGGGAGATCTGATCCAGATTACTGCCCGTGCTGGCGAACCCGAAAAGGCAGCAGAGCTGGCGACCACATGGGCAAAGGTATATGTCGAGTATGCCAACCGGCTGTACGGCGATGTGCCGGTGCAGCTGATCGAATCGGTGCAAAATGAACTGGCCCAGGCGCAGGTTGCCTACGACAGCGCCCAGACCAAACTTGAAACCTTTCTGTCGGCCAACGGGGTCAGCAGTTTGGAACGGCGAATTACCGAAAAAACCAATCTGATCGACAGCCTGCAGCAAAACCAGCTGCAGGTGATGCAGGCTTACATCGAGCAGCAGATTGCCGCCGTGAAACAGGTGGCTGACGCGCTCCTCAAGCAAGAGATCGAAGCCAAGACGGCTGCGTTCGAGCAGGAAGTTGCTGCCACCAAGAAAGTATTCAGTGCGGCCCTGGAACAGGAGCTGCGCTCTGCCGAGACCGTCTACAACACGGCCCTAGAACAGGAACTCACGGCGAAAACTGCGGTGTTCGAACAGGAACTCAACGCAGTCAAGACGGTCTTCGATGCGGCGCTCCAGCAGGAGGTCACAGCCGCCGAGACCGTCTACAACACGGCCCTGCGGCAGGAGTTGGAGTCGACCCAGACGGTTTTGCAGACTGCACTCGACCTTGAGCTGGATTCGACCCGTACCCTAGTCAACACAGCGCTGCAACAAGAGCTGGCAGCGGCGCAGAAAGTGCTCAACATCTCGCTCGACCAGGAGCTGGCAGCGCGCAGCGAACTGCAGTGGACAGAAGAGTCGATCACGGCTCGTCGCGAGCTGATCGCCGCCCAGTTCGGCGACCAGCTCGCACGCCTTCAGCAGAGCTATACCACACGCCAGCGTGTGGTTCGCCTGCTCGACGATGCCAGGTCGCTGCTGGCACAGGTCACTGAGCCCACTCAGACTGCTGCAGCCAGCAACGCTCTGGCGATTCTGCTGCTCAAAAGCCAGGCCTATAACACTGCAGGCGTTCCTACAGCAGCCCCGCTGCAGCTGCGTCTGGACGATCTCGCAGCCCTGAGCGGCAGCACAGCCGCCCAGCAAGCAGAACTGCAGACCCTGGTGGGGATATTGCAAGGGCGTTTGACCGAGCTGGATACGTCGATCGCTGCCCAGACTCAAGACTTGATTGGCCAGGATGGCTTTGCTCTGATCGCCTCGGACCCAGAAAGCGATGCAGCACTTCTGACGGCGTTGCAGGAACAAGGGCGTATGTTGTTCGACATGGGTCTGCTCAAAGAGACGGGCCAGCCCGACCTTCTGCAGCTGGCACAAGACAACAACATGATGGAGACATTGGTTGCGCTGCCAATTCAAGAACTGCTGCAACGGGCCAGTGAAAGCAGTCTGTTGAACAGCGCATCCAAAGAATTGCTGCAGGAGCTGCTGAAGCGAGCCCGAGAGGGTACTCTGGTCGCCAGCATCGACGAATCCCCCTGGCCGGAACTGCTGCGGCGGGCACAGGAGGGCAGGCTGATGGCAGAGATGGCTGGGATTCCCTGGCAGACCCTGCTGGCCCAGACTGGCGGGATCACGCTGACGACCAGCATGGCGGAATCGCCCTGGAAGGAACTGCTGCAGCGGGCCAGCGAGGGGAGGCTGATGGACGGTATGGCTGCAGTTCCCTGGCAAAACCTGCTGGATCAGGCCAGCGAGAACAGCCTGACCACCAGCGTCATCGACGTGCAGCTTCAACAGCTGCTGGCGCTGGCAGACGACAAAAGTCTGCTGGCCAGCATGGTGACGGCACCGTTGACAGCGCCTGTGGAAGAGCTGGAAGCGGAGGTCAAGGCGCTGGAGGCCCAGTTGGAAACCGTGAGCAGCCAGCGCAAACAGCTGGAGAGCGACCGTGACCTGGCGTTGAAATCGCTGGATGCGTTGAAAAACAAGGCACTGGAACTACAACTGGCCAATACAGCGTTGCCCAGCGAGGTTCGTTTTGCATCCCCGGCGCTGCCCTCTCTGCTGCCAGAACAAAGCATCAGCCTGGGCCTGGTTGTCGTACTGGCTGCAATGGTAGGGTTGATGGGGGCAGTGTTCGGCGTGTTTTTGGCCAATTACCTGGGCAAAACCCCGATAGGGAGGCGGTGGGCAGCGGGCAGCAGTTAGTTGCCCACGCAAGCAGCTGCCGCGTCGGGTGGTCATCCTCAGCCAACAAAAAAGCAGCGCCTGGGCTCAGGGCGCTGCTTTTTTGTAAGAAGAATCGGGATAAATTTCGACAGGATGAAACCCTCCTCTGTCCTTTACCACTTTGCCAGCGGGAAGCCCTTCGCCTCTCAGCACTCAGCAACGTGCAAATTGGACCGGAAGCAAAAATCTACACGTTGGCACAGACGTTTCAACGCAAATTGATCCGCAGCTGGCGCAGAAAACGCAGAGAACCGACGCCCCACCCCAGCAGCAGCCCGTCCACCCGCGCCAGCGCGACGCCGAGCAGCCCGTCCACAGCACGGCCAGCGCCAGCCCCAGAGTCTGTCTGCAAGGGGTGCGCTCGACGCAGAGGTGCGCAGAGGAAAGACAAAAACGGTTTGAAGGGCAATTCTTTGCGTCTCCGCGCCTTTGCGTCAAGGTGGGTGACGTTACAACCAGATGCTTACAGGTCTTCGGGGTGCAGCCCTGTCCGTTTGGCAACGCGAGCCAACATGCGTGGCCCGATTTCTTCCTGATCGTGAAACGCAAATACATAGTCAGGCCATCCCGGCCGCGATAGAATTCGGTGTGAACCGCGCTGCCGTTTTGTCTCCCATCCAATTTGGTGCAAAGCGCACAGCAGGTCTTTTGCCTTGACCGACGACCAGTTACTCATGCGTAGGCAAATGTCACACTGTCGATCCGCTCAGGCTGATCTTCATCTTCCACCCAGTCCGCCAGAACGCGCAAAGCCAGCGCTTTTGCTTTGGCTATCGCGCGGGCTTTGTTCTCTCCATAGACCATCACGCCGGGAATGTCCATGATTTCGGCAATCCACCGGCCGTCAACCTCTTGTTCAACTTCGATCTGAAACTTCATCGCCTGTGCCTCCTTGATCTTCCCTTGCATGGGATTATATTGTCCCCTGTCCGGCAAGTCAATCTCCAGCGGCGTCCTACGCCTGGCAGCCCGTCCACAGCACGGCCAGGCCCAGATCGAGCAGCGTCACAGCGCGATGACACCAGTTGGCGATGACGAGATGCTAACCCCGCCGCACGCGCCGGATCACTTCGACATACGGTCCGCAGCCTCTTCGGCCTCGTGGCGGACTCGTGCAATTCATCAGCCATTCAAGCCGCGCAGTTCTCGCAGTTGGCGTTCCATGGTGACGATACCGCCGATCGCACTCTCCCAGGCCATCGCATCTTGTTCCACTTCCCAACTGTAATT
The DNA here is from genome assembly GCA_018969295.1 of Chloroflexota bacterium. GTDB lineage: Bacteria > Chloroflexota > Anaerolineae > Caldilineales > Caldilineaceae > Caldilinea. The sequence goes on from JAGWYN010000004.1 coordinate 156,667, forward strand.
CTCCTGGCGTGGAATGCGGCGGCCTATAAACTCCTCAAAATCCATGCCGTACTGATGCGTCATGGCCAAATCGATACGCCGATATTGCGCCAATTTGCGCAGATGCTCAGCTTCGATTAGATGGCGCACCTTTGCATCTACATCTTGGTTGCCAGGCACAATCAAATCCCAAAACTGCTGCGTCTGTTTCAGCAACCCAACGTTTCCCATTGCTCACCTCCTGGCATCGGCGCTCATGTATGGCCTCGCTTCCGCCTTCCACAATGATTCACATATCCACCTCCTACAGTGCCCATTCTACCCCGCTCGACGATGTCCGGTCAAGCAGAATGCCCGAGGCAGGGTTGCCAACCCCGGCCTATTTCGAGTTTCAGGTTGGGCGGGCTTCGGTGTTGTCTGCTTATCGGGCCAGAAAACGACAATCAGTCAGGGCAGGAGCGGGCGCGCCGCTGCCTCGACACGCCCGACGCCCCACGGCATGGCGGCTGCCGACCGCAGCGGCAAACTCCCGCCTGAAGGCATCAACGTGGGGAAAAAGCGGCACAATCCAGTTGATGAGGAAGGCGTCCGCGACGTCGGCCTACTCCCGACCGGACAAGTGGGGCGAGGAAAGATAGCTGCGTTTCCATGGCAGTGGGTTTCTCACCAGATTTTACTGTCACATCGTAGCGTGCAATCAGTCCATCACCGGTCACGATTGGTATCTTCTCGATCTGGCTTTGCGCCACCAACATACGGTCGAATGGGTCGCGGTGATGAGCGGGGCGAGAATGAACGTGTGAGTATCCAACAGCGCTTTCATGATTCAAAGGCTTCGAGTATCTCTTCTGGAAGGGGCGCATCGAAATCCGGGGCGATCCAAATCTGCCCCTGTGCACTGCCAACAACGCGTGGTCATGGCACCGGCGCAAAGGGCACCAGGCGGGCGACCGGTTTTCCTGCTTTGGCGATGACGACTTCCTCGCCCATGCTAATACGCTTTGTCGACTTCAGTCCGAAACCAATGCTGCCACCGCGGGCTAATGCGAATACCCGCACTCAGCAACTGTTCCAGGGCATCAAGCGCCGTCTGACGTGTGAGCAATCCAGCCCACACCGCCGCCAGCAGGATGCCAAGCGTACCTTTCACGGGCAGTCCCATCGCCTGCGCAACCCGCCGCGCCAGCCGTTCATCGATGATCACCCAACCGGGCTGAATTTCTTGCGCCAACAATAACACCGACAACTCGCCTGAATCCAACCCCAATAGCATCGGTTCAAGTGTGACCGCTCTTGCCGGCGACACGACCTGTATCCAGCTTGCCTGAGCCAACTCTGCCGATCCAGGCTGACCATAGCCATCGATGACCACCTCCTCGTAGACGGCGCGAGGAACAATCACCGCATCAAACATCTCTCGCAGCAACGAAAGTTGACCAACCAGCGCCAGGGCGATCAAAGGTGTTGCGTTGACAACAACGTTCATGGTTTGAGGAGACGCGCTGCCAATTCACGGCTGCTCTCGGCTTCGCCAGCTTGTTCATCTTCCGCATAGTCCAGAACGGAGAAGCCATGTTCGGAGAGCAGCCGGTAGAACTCCCATCGATTGCAGCCCAGCACCTGCGCTCCCAGCCCTGATGATATCTTGCCCTGTTCGTAGAGCGAGCCCAGGGTTTGGATCATGACTCTCTGTTGGAACTGTGGTGCATCTTCTCTGGAAGCTACCAGCAGCGCCTGGGGAAAGCGAACTGTGACGCCCTCGACCTCGCTGGCTGTTGGCTGGATCACTGTGTCCATTTGAATGATTGCCTCCTGCAGCCTCGACTCCCAACTCACTGATCAAGATTATATCTCTGATCGGGACGCCCACGAAATTCCCCCATCGTCGCCTGCCCGGTCCGGCTGATGCCCTTGCGCACGGTCAGCCCCAGGATTTTGAGGTCGAGCCAGAAGGAGAGGTTGTCTACGTACCAGACATCGTAGGCAAATTTCTGTTCCCACGAAATCGCGTTGCGCCCGTTGACCTGCGCCCAGCCGGTGACGCCGGGACGCACTTCGTGTCGTCGCGCCTGCTCGGGCGTGTAGCGATCCAGATACTGCATGAGCAGCGGGCGCGGCCCCACCAGGCTCATATCGCCCACGACGACGTTCCACAGTTCGGGCAGTCCGTCCAGGCTGGCAGCGCGCAGAAACCTGCCAAAGCGGGTCAGTCGGTCGGTGTCGAGCAGCAGATTGCCCTGGTCGTCACGCGCGTCGTCATGGTGCGGAATTTGATCATGCGAAAGGGTTTGCCGTGCAGACCAGGGCGCGACTGACGGAAGAAGACTGGTGCACCAAGTTTCAGACGCACAAGCAGCGCTATGATCGCCATGATAGGCGCAAGAAGGAGTAGAGCCGGAAGGGCGATAATCAAATCGAACAAGCGTTGCTCGATGCTCCCCGTCAGCACCTTGCTTATAGTTTCGATCGGTTATCTCACGAAACGCAATCATCACCGCTTGTCCAACCGGGTTTTCTTTCCAACAGAGCCATTCTCTCTGCGCAATCTGCAGATCGAAAAATTCAGGATTGATCCGCAGAATACGCAGAGGATCTGCGCGCCGCCGCCTCGACGCGCCCGACGCCCCACGGCATGGCGGCTGCCGACCGCAGCGGCAAACTCCTGCTCGAAGGCATCAACGTGGGGAAAAAGCGGCACAATCCAGTTGATGAGGAAGGCGTCCACGACGTCGGCCTACTCCCGACCAGACAAGTGGGGCGAGGAAAGACAGATGCGTTTCATGACGGGTAGGTTTCTCACCAGATTACCGTCACATCGTAGCGTGCAATCAGGCCATCACCGGTCACGATTGGCATCTTCTCGATCTGGCTTTGCGCCACCAACATGCGGTCGAGTGGGTCGCGGTGATGAGCAACAGATAGATGCGCGCCATCATGCATAGGCTCCTTCCCAGATCACGGTCACGGCATAGCGCACACTTTGTGGATCGCTGGTCAGAATCGGCACCTTTTCAATTGGCCAGTATATCGGCAGGATTACACCGCTCGAATCACACTCCGCCACTCAATTCTGTGGTAGCTGCCGCCGTCGCGTGAGCTTCTGCCAGTACCGCCAGCGCAAACAACAGCCAGGGCAGAAAGGCCAGCTTGGTGCCCCACAGTGTGGCATCAAGCTGGCCATGGACGAGCATCGCCACCAGAGCCCCCAAGACACCAGCACCCAGTGCCCACAGGGAAGAGGGGCCACGCCGCAGCACAGCAATCGACTGAGTGATCGCAATCATCAAGATCGCCAGCCACGCAATCAGTCCCGGCATGCCCAGATCGACCGCTACCTGGAGCACCAGGTTGTGGGCATGGGGAATATCCACCGACGGCGCAATCAAGAAATAGGGATAGAGCAGCGGAATGACCTGGTTGAAAGCCCCAAGGCCCACACCGGTGAAGCTGAAGTCCTGAATGGCATAGAGCGCACGCGACCAAATCTCCACGCGTTCATCGAGTCCGCCGATCTCGCCGCCGCTGCTCAGCCGATCCAGCACTCCTCCCATATCGCCACGTCCCCAAACCCAAAGGCCGGCCAGCACACCCAGCAGCGCAATGCCCCACAGGAGCCGCGGCCAGCGCAGGCAGAGCACCAAGGGCAGCGATACGGCTGCAGCCAAGACAGCACCGCGGCTGCCTGTCAGCAGGATCACAACAAACATAAGCCCAGCTGCCCCCCACAGAGCCAACCGCACCAGCCTGTGCGGCGATGCACTCCTCGTCCCTCTAGACCTAGGCGGTGGCAGCCCCAAAGCAGCAGCCAGGGGCAGCAGCACCACCGGCGCACCGGCGAGAATATTGGGATTGATCGTCTCCCCCAGGCGGGAGACGAAAGGTGCAGCCACACGTTGGAGTGCAACCAAAGGGCTGGGCAGAACACTCTCTGTAGTCAGAAGGAGGGGGCCAACCAGTGCCAGCACGCTGGCAAACGCAATCAACAGCCAGGCCAGCCGCTGCGGATGGCGTAGCATGGGTGGCCAGCTGATCAACGCCACAAACAGTGTCACACCAAGCAGGAGATAGCCGGCACTTTCCCAGGCGCGCGCAGCATCGACCGCTGCCCAGATGTTGACGGGCAGCCAGAGCAAAAGCAGCAACATGGCCAGCGAGATCGGCGTCTGCAGCGGAACTATCCAACGTCCATTGGCGAGACGCCAATACAGCCAGCGCAGGGGCCAAAAAGCAAAGAGGGCAAGCACCAGAGCCGGCTGCCACAGTACCGGCAGCAGCCGCGCAGGAAAAAGGATCAGGGGCATCCAGGCAAGAAGGTAAAACAGTTCAAACCAGAGCAGACGGCGGATCCACAGCAACTTAGCTATCCTACCGAGCCCGGCGCAGGGTGAATGGCCGGCGTCGGTTTGTACAGCGATACGCCACTGGCGCGCGCAAGTTCTGCCGCCGGCGGGCAGTATTCGGGGACCAGGTTCTGCAACGTACGGATAATGGCGTCTCGATCGTTGAGCCCAGCCGCGCGATCAAGCGCGGCCAGTGCTTCGTCCAAGCGACCAGGTGTCAGCAGGTTGGTATTGCTGGCAATAAAGACTTTATCGTGGCGTGTGCGCGTATACTCCTCGCCCTGCAAAAACAACTCTTCGTAGAGCTTCTCGCCGGGGCGCAGGCCCGTGAACACGATTTCGATATCACGACCTACCTTGAGGCCAGACAGCCGAATCAGGTCAGCCGCCATGTCGACAATTTTGACCGGTTCGCCCATGTCAAGCAGGAAAACTTCACCTCCCTGACCGAGCACACCTGCCTGCAGCACCAGCTGTACTGCTTCGGGAATGGTCATAAAATAGCGGCGCATTTCAGGGTGCGTCACTGTCACCGGGCCGCCAGCTGCGATCTGTTTGCGGAAGGTGAGCACCACACTGCCGCGGCTGCCCAGTACGTTGCCAAAGCGCACCGCCATATAAGGCAGTCCACTCTGCAGCGCAGCATTGTAGACAATCAACTCGGCTGCACGCTTGGAGGCACCCATCACGCTGGTTGGGTTGACGGCTTTGTCAGTGGAAATCATGACGAAGCGTTCGACGCCGGCTGCACGCCCTGCAGCCACAACATTGCGTGTGCCCAGCACATTGTTGGTGATTGCCTCAGCCGGGTTCATCTCCATGAGCGGCACATGTTTGTGCGCGGCGGCGTGGAAGACGACTTGCGGCTTGTAGAATTGAAAAAGCGCAGCGATGCGATCCGCAAAGCGGATGTCCGCAATGAGCGGTGTCAGCTGGACGCTGCCCCCCAAAAGGCGTTGATTCTCGAGCATCAGCTCGTTGTGCATCTCGAAGATCGAATTCTCACCGTGGCCAAGCAGCAGCAGCTCTGCTGGACGGGCTCGTAGGATCTGGCGGCACAGTTCGCCACCGATCGAGCCACCGCCACCGGTGACGAGTACGCGCTTGCCGGCCAACAGTTCGGTCACGGCTGCAACATCGGTTTGGATGGGTTCACGGCGCAGCAGGTCTTCGATGCTGATCTCGCGCACCTGTGAGATGTGGACGCTGCCGTCAAGCAATTCATAGAGGCCCGGCACTGTGCGCGGTTTGACACCTGCCTGCTCACAGATGCGCACGATCTCGCGAAGGTCGCTGCCCGGCGCAGTCGGCATGGCGATGACGATATGATCGATTCGATGGCGTTTGATCAGATCTGGGATTGCCTGTCGGTCCCCCAACACCGGGACACCGTTGACGCTGAGGCGCCTTTTGTTGGGGTCATCGTCGACAAAACCAACGACCTGCAATTTCAGAAGACGATTGTTCTGCACCTCGCGCAGCATGACTGCGCCGGAGTCGCCGGCACCGACAATCAGCATTCGGCTCGGATTCTGCACAAAGGCGCGCATCTGTGCGAGTTCGTGCGGTCGGTAGCGTTCCTGCAGCATCCGCAGCACAAAGCGACTGCCCGCCAAAAACGTCAGACTGAGGATACCCTCCACCAGCCAGACGGATCCAGATTTCATGTAGGACAGGCCCACCCCACGCGCCAGCCCAAAATTGAACGCATAGAGCAAGGCGCTGCTAAGCAAGCCAGCCAGCACGATCATCTTCATTTCGCCCATGCTGGCGTAGCGCCACAGGCGGTTGTAGAGGTTGAAGGAGAAGTAGAGCGGCAGTCGCACCAGCGGTGCAAGCAAAAAATAGAGCCAGCCTGCCGTAAGGTAGGGCCAAACGAAAAAGAGCGCCTCGTAGCGAATCATAAAGGCCAGCACGATGCTGAGCCAGATCAGTAGCAAATCAACGGCCATCATGTAGCGCACACGCAGGCCAATCAACGCCGGTTGCGCTGCAGGCAAGGAGATGCTCTTCTTCGGGTTGGTTTTCATCGTATCACTCAGCGGCCATCCTTCCTGCACGGATGACTTATATACATCAAAAAGGACTATGAATAGTATACTCCAGACTGTGTGGAGGAATAGAAATCAGGCGGTTGTGCAAAGCAATTTTGCAGTCAGAGGGAACAAGTAACATCGTCCAGATGATTCAGGCTGCAGCGGTGTGCCGCTCGACGCGCACGACGCCCCACCAGAGCAGCAGAGCGCAGAGTGGTGGCAGAAGCGAGGCTGCCAGCGCACTGCCTGGCAGTTTGAAAAGCCATGCCAGCGCCAGCCCGGCGCCCAGCAGTGCCAGCCCCAGATAAAGCAGGGTCACGGTACGGTGACGCCAGCCGGCAATGACAAGACGCTGATAGAGGTGTGAACGGTGCGCAGCAAAGATGTTTTCCCCGCGGCGCAGACGCCGGAGGATCGTGAAGATCGTGTCGAAGACAAAGGGCCAGAGCAACAGGACACCGGCGAAAGGCAGCCGAGCGTCAGCCAGCCCGCCGAGCACAGCCAGCGTCGCCAGCGTGAAGCCCAGAAAGGCGCTGCCGACATCCCCCATGAAGATGCGGGCGGGCGGCCAGTTGTGCCCCAGAAAACCCAGGCTGCTGCCGGCCACAAACACACCCAACAGACTGACTAGCGGCAGCCCGACAAGCTGTCCCAGCATCAGCCAGCCCAGCCCAGCCACAACAGCCTGTCCACCAGCCAGGCCATCGATACCATCCATAAAATTGTAAGCATTGGTGAGACCGACGAGCCAGAAAAACGTGAGCGGAACGCCCAGCCAGCCAAACGTAACTGTGGGCAGCAGCGGCAATGCAACTGTCTGCCAGGAACCGACAAGGATGATCATCGCCAGTGCGCCAATGGCGTGGGCGCCGAAACGGACCCGACTGGGCAGCGGACGCCGGTCGTCGCACCAACTGATCCAGGCGATCAGGGCGGCACCGAGACTGAACGCAGCCAAGGCAGGCCTCAGCAGACTGATGGCCATAAACGGCGTAGCCAGCCACAATCCAGCCAGCGTGACCAGCACGATCAGCAGCCCGCCCCCGCGCGGGGTAGGCTGTGTGTGCGAGCTGCGTTCGTTGGGAATGTCCAGCATACGTTGCGCTGCCCACCGCCGCATGTAGGCGACGCCAACGTAGGCGACAACGGACGCAACAGCAAAAAGTCCGAACAACCACAGCAACCCGCTCATAGCGCGCCCTGCCGCCGCATCTCCTGAACCGCATCCACCCACCCTGTGGCCAAGTCGTAGGCGGGTTGAAACCCCAGTTCAGTCTGGATGCGTTTCCCGTCGACGGCAACGTCCTCCGTATATTTGTCGATGGTTGCCCGTCCGATGGAAGATTGACGGCGCAACAGACGTGCGACATCTTCCACCAGCCCTGCGGCTGCTCGCACCGGAGCAACCGGCACACACAATCCAGGGGGGGTGCGGCCAAGCGCAGCGCAGATCGCCTGATTGATTTCGCTGACGGTGTGCATCTCTCCATCGGTGACGTTGTAGACTCGGCCAGCGGCAGCTGGATGCTGCACGGCCAGGAGCACGGCGCGGGCAACATCTTTGTCGTAAACCAACGTACGGCGATTTTCTCCTTTGCCAATTGGGAAAAAATGCTTGCGCGCCAGCGCATGGACCAGGCGTTGGTAGTTGCCCTTGATGCGCGCCCCGTACACAGCGCCCAGGCGCAACACGACGCCCAGCGGCTGACCGTCGACACGTCGGGCAGCCAACACGATCCGTTCGGCGGCCAGTTTGGTTTCAGCATAGAAAGTATCAGGGTGGGGGATACTCTCTTCCGTGAGCAGGCGTCCCTGACCATACCCGTAGACAGCGATGGTGCTGAAGAAGACCAGACGCTGAACACCTGCCTTGAGTGCGGCATCGACGACAGTCCGTGTGCCCTCGACGTTGATGCGTTCATATTGCGGGCGCAGAGTTGTTGGCGGGTTGACAATGTGCAGCAGCGCAGCCATGTGAACGACGGCATCGACGCCGCACATCGCTGCCTGCACATCCTTTACATGGACGATGTCGCCCAAGTGTATTTCTACTGTGGGGGGCAACAGTCCCGATTTCGGGGCGTCAATTGCCAGAACACACAAAGTCAGGTTGGCATTGTGCATCGCTTGCACAACAGTTGGCCCCAGCGCACCTGTGGCACCAGTGACAAGAATTTTCAGCATAAGATTTCCTCACCGACTCAGTGGCTCTGCAGCAAAGCATGATAGACAGCCAGCGTCTGACCGATCACCAACTTCTCTTCAAATTGCTCCTCGACACACACGCGTGCTGCTGCAGCCAGTTGATGGCGCAACGCTGCATCCTCCAGGAGTGTCAGGATGGCTGCAGCCAATGCTTTGGCGCTGCGCGGTGGGACCAGCAGCCCTGTTCGGCCATGCTGCACCACCTCTCGACAGCCGGGCGTGTCGGTTGTAACAATAGCTCGCTGCGTTGCGGCGGCTTCCAGGAGAATTTTGGGCACGCCTTCCGGGTAATAGCTGGGCAGTGTAACCACTGTCGCCTGTTGCAGCACAGTGGGCATGTCGTTACGTAACCCCCACCACTCCACGACGCCCTCTGCATGCCAGCGGCGCAGAACAGTTTCTGGTACTGAATTGGGATTTTCGTCGTCGGGAATGCCCACCAGTACAAAACGACAAGGCACCCTTGTCTGGTATACCAAGTGTGCTGCATCGACAAACTCCTGTACTCCCTTGTCCCACAGCAGACGCGATGCCAGCAGGACAACGGGTAGGTCACTGGATTCCGGTGCCGGGTGAAAGGTCGTAAGGTCAACGCCAGAGCCGCGGATGACGGTACTCCGATTTTCGACTACCAGCCTATGCTCTACGAAATAGTCTCGATCCTGGGGATTCTGAAAAATGACACGCACATGATCACCCGCCAGCGCCAGACGGTAGGCAGCAGAGACTCCGCTGCGCACCAGCCGTTGTTTCCAGGTATTGGTGCGGAAGGTAGAGCCAAGGCCAGGAATGGTGTTGACGACATGGTGTATCTGCGCCATACGCGCAGCAAACGAACCATAAATCACCGGCTTTATGGTAAAGTGATGCACCAGATCCGGCGCTATCTGTCGGTAAAGATGTTGCAATTCGAGCAGGCTGGCCGATTCCATACGCAGCGAGGTGGAGCGCCGTCGCAGGCTAAGCGGCACAAAACGCAGACCCACCGACCGAATAGCTTTGTCGTAGCCGCGTTCCACGGCAGCAGCCACGGTCACATCAGCCCCGACTGCCTGCAGGGCCTGGGCAAGTGCCAGCCGGTGAGACCAGAAGTACCACTCGGCATTGACCACCAGGAGCACTTTCAACCCGTTCATTGCGGCTTGCGCACAACGAGATCCATGCCGCGAATCAGCAGTTCTTTATCGGGCATAGAAGCAAAGGGAGCAGCCAAAACGGATCGATCGATAGGCAGCTTGTCCCATGTGTCATTTTGTTGGTCGAGTATCTCGTAGCCAACTTTAGACACGATGTTCACGATCTGACTGGCCCGCAGACGATTCGTATAAAACCCTGAACGAATATACAATGCGGATTCCCAACGTTTTTCGGAAAAACGCAACGAGTGAAGGCTGTGCTCCAGGTGATCCTGCAGATCGATACGATGGCTGGCTATACCGCCAGGGGGTTGGATACGAAACAGTTCGGCCATGGTAGACTCAAATTCGGAGAGCAGGACGTGCTCCAGCACCGCCTGAGAAAAGACAAAATCGACTGTTGCTGCTGGAATTTTCTGCAGGCTGCGCAACCCTTCGGTCCAGTAGGAAGCGTTGGTGTCTTGCAGCATGGCCTGTATGTCGGCATAGTGTTGGTTGACCCAAGGCATCCCCAACTGCGCTTGAAGATCTGCATACTTTGCAACATCTTGTTCAGCAAATGCGCCGGCATCGACCAGCCAAATACATTTTGCCCCGTGAGCGGCCCCCATCAATGCCGTAGCCAGCGAATCCCCAGGCCCGAGTTCCAGAAGCGTGTAGTCGGCTGGAAGATATGTACGTACTCGCTCGTAGTGACGCAGGAAGACTCGTTGGGCATAGAGCGGATCCAGCATAAAACCGTGTTGAAAGATACCAAGCCGACGCCAGAGTTTATAAGGAAAATGGATGTGAGAAAGGGTAATTTTCCCACCAATTTTGGCCCACCACGGAATTGCTTTTTTAAGTTGGATCATTGGTCAGATTCCTCCGTAAACTTGCTGCACACTCATGGAGTGAGGATCCTGCAATAAAAACGAAATGTCAGATGTTTGATCCATCATCCTCAAAAAATTTATGCTTTGAGGACTGTCAGCTGGTACCATTCCCAAAAACGCGTGACACCTTCCCCAACTGACACATTCGGAGTGTAGCCGAGAAGGCGCTTCGCTTTTTCAATATTGGCGTAGGTGTAAGGAATATCTGCATCCATCATGGGGGATGGGACCAAATTCGCAGGTCGACCGGTAAGATTTTCGATCAGGCGTACAAAATCTGCCAGCAACACAGGTTCTCCCCGGCCCAGATTGATGACTTCAAATCCTAACGGCTGATCAGCGGCTGCCACAATTCCCGCAGCAATGTCAGTCACAAACGTCCAGTCACGGTACATCTGTCCTGCATTAAAGATGGGGACCGGCTCCCCGAAGAAGATGTTGTTCAACACTTTGTAAGCCATCATATCAGGGCGCCCCCGTGGGCCGTAGACAGTAAAAAAACGCAGGGCAGTAAAATTGATTTTATAGAGATGGTGGTAGGTAAAACCGATCATTTCGGCAGCACGTTTGCTGGCAGGATAGGGAGCAAGCGGGCGGTCACACAGGTCGGTTTCGACAAAAGGAATTTGTTCGGTATCCCCGTAGACCGAGGAGGTCGATGCTTGCACAAAGGTTGATACACGGTGATCCCGTGCTACATTCAACAGATTTAATGTTCCCACCAAGTTTACATCGAAGTAAAGATGTGGATCTTCGATAGAGACACGTACACCCGCCATGGCTGCCAGGTTGATGATTCCATCTATCTGGTATTCAGCAAAAAGTGCGTTTAGGAACGGTATATCGCGAATATCGCCTTGACGAAAGGTAAATTGTCCAGGCGCAAGTTCACGTTGGGTTATTTCGTTCAAGTTTTGTTGCTTGCGTGCAGGGTCATAATAGTCATTGAGATTGTCAACCCCGATGACGCTATCCCCGCGTGATAGAAGCAGCTCTGCCACATGACTGCCAATAAAACCTGCTGCGCCTGTGAGAAGTAATTGTTTTCTCATTGGATCGGCCTTTGTTTTTTGATGTTCATAAATTACTGGACAGTTTCCAGCCATGCCTGAAACATTAACACATCCCAGAGCAGATAAGACCAGTTGCGAGTCCCTGCCAAATGTTCCTGCCATTTGGCTTGGATGGGTTCAGACTGCAAAAAACCCTGCTGCTGCAGCTTGTTGACATTCAGGAGATCACTTGCCCAATCGTGTAATGGACCACGCAGCCATCTGTCTAAAGGAACCCCAAAACCCATCTTGGGCCGTTCTACCAGATTCGCTGGCACGTAGCGGTAGAGCAGGTTGCGCAGAATCCATTTGCCTTTGCCATTGCGCAACTTGACAGACATGGGCAGCGACCAGGCGAAGGCAACCACGCTTGGGTCCAACATAGGCACGCGTGATTCCAGGCTGACACCCATAGCGGCCCGATCTACTTTGACCAGTATGTCATCCGGAAGATAGGTAATCAGATCACAATACATCATATGTTGCACAAAATTGGCTGTTTTCAGCTCTGGCAAAGACGCAGGAAGCGTGGAAGATACTTCTTGGCTGCCCACCACAAGCTGTTCAGGATGCTGCCAGTGCGAGATCAGGCGAAGGTATAGTTGGGTCGATGTGTCGACGGTTAAAATATCAGCTATTTTGTGGATTTTGTCGCCGGCATTGTTGAGAAGTGGCAGGAAGCGAGCCGCCAGCCGCGTCCAGTGAGTCCATGCTTGCGGCGAGACGGCAGTCAACTGACGTGCAATGAAAGCCCGCACAGGTTGCGGGACTTGCTGAAGCTGTTGCCAGAGGGTTTGCCCAATCAGATAGCGATTGTAACCACCGAATAATTCATCTCCTCCATCGCCCGAAAGGCTTACCGTCACGTGCTTTCGTGCCAGTGCAGAGACCAGGTAAGTGGGAATCTGTGAGGAGTCGGCAAAAGGTTCGTCGTAGAGTGCTGGTAATTGGGGGATCACATCAATAGCCTTGCTGGGAGTGACGTACAGCTCGGTGTGGTCGGTACCGAGGTATTCCGCCACAGCGCGAGCATGTCGGGCTTCATCGTATTCAGCAACTTCAAAACCAATTGTAAAAGTTTTGATAGGCCGTTCGCTCTGTGCTTGCATGAGGGCAACAATGGTTGAGGAGTCGATCCCCCCGGAGAGAAAAGCACCTAACGGGACGTCTGCGACCATCTGCTGGCGCACTGACTTGCGCAGAAGCCGATCCAGTTCATCAAGGGCATCTTGCTCGCTGCCGACAAAGGGGGTTGTAAGTCCTTGGCTGGCTACCTCAGCTGCAGACCAGTAGGTTACCAGGTCAGGGGAGGCATGTGCCTGGATTTGTGTCCAGGTCAGGCGAGCATAGGTGCCCGGCGGCAACTTGTAGATGCCTGCATAGATCGAATGAGGACCTGGCACATAGTTGTAACGTAGGTAAAGAGAGAGGGCATTGCGATCCACAACACCTTGCCAGTCCTGGTGGGAGCGCATTGGCTTCAGCTCAGACCCAAAAAGAAAACTCCCTCCCTGCCAGCCATAATAGAGAGGCTTTTCACCCACTCGATCTCTGGCCAAGAAAAGCTGCCGATTGTGGCTGTCGTATAGGACAATTGCAAACATACCGATCAATACCGATATCGTTCGCTCCCAACCCCAGGTAGCCACTGCAGCCAGGATAACCTCGGTGTCGGATCCTCCACGAAAAGAGTGACCTTTCTGTTCAAGCTCTCCACGCAGCTGTTGATAATTGTAGATTTCGCCGTTAAAGACGATCACATACCGATTGTCGGCAGAGCGCATAGGCTGATGGCCAGCCGGGGACAGATCGATAATTGAAAGGCGCCGAAAGCCGAAGCCAATACCCTCTTGAGGGTTTGCCCATCTCCCCGAATCGTCTGGCCCGCGATGCACTATCGTATCTGTCATATGTGCGAGCTGGGCATGCATATCGGCCAACGTCCACATACGGTTGCTCCAAAAGCCTGTCAATCCGCACATAATCACCTTTTTTACTTGGAAAATTTTTTGTGGCGGATGGCGGCACCATTCGCAGATCCTTCAGGGCACGTCTGCCACGCAGTTCGGTTTCTCTGCACCAAACTTTGCCATTTCAAGATAAAAAGCCTCATACGCCTCTATCATTTTGCGAAGTGAAAATAGCTCTGTCGCTCGCTGTCGAGCAAGATGACCAAGCTGCTGGCGCTGTAAATCGTCCAATGCAGACACCCTCTGCCAGGCTGAAACCAGAGCATCCGGATCTCGTATTGGCACTACCCACCCTGATTCTGCTACGATCTCCGCCGAATCTCCGACATTTGTTACGACACAAGGAATGCTACACGCCATCGCTTCAACGACAACATTCGGAAAACCTTCGCTCACCGATGAAGAAGTGAGCAAGTCCAGACTTGCAAGAATGCGCGGGATATCTGTTCTCTTCCCAAGCAAAAAAATTTTTCCAGCAAGATTGGTCTGGGCTATCAGCTTTCTAAGCTCTCTATTATCTTGCGTCACATCCTGGCCTGCCAACACGAAGTAGACATTCTCCAACTGGGTTGCCAGTTGTCCTGCAGCACGTATAAATGTAGCATGATCTTTCATCGGATCCCACCGTGCAATCAACCCGATTAGGAACGCATCATCCGTTATACATAATTCCTGCCTGACTGTGATTCGAGCAGAAGGATCAGGCTTAAATTTTTGTGTGTCGATCCCGTTAGGTATCTGAGCCCAACGTCGGGGTTGATAGCCGATCTGGGCATGAAATGTACGTCCGGTCGCTGAATTGACCACTACAGCGGCTGGAGCCGCTGACAACAAAGCACACAACTTTACCACGACTGACGAAAGACGAGGGTATTGACGCATGTCCATGTCGGCCGAACGAATGTTCCAAACAACGGGTCTTGTCTGCGCTATGCTGGCTCCTATAAGGCCTAGCAGGTCAGCATGGTAAAGCCACGTCTGGACAACATCAGGCTGAATTTTTCGTAAGTATCGGACAAGCCTGAAGAGACCACCAAACGTAGGCTTCCCACGC